>CALKUH010000001.1 GCA_937996795.1 uncultured Verrucomicrobiota bacterium
CTTCCAGCGGCCACTTCACTTGCTACCACTCCGGCCATATCATTTGCTACCGACAAAACGCGAAGATCACCGTTGCCTTCCGCCCGTGATTTCGTATGGTATCGCTCCTTGGTTGGTGGCCGTAGCTCAGTTGGCAGAGCGTCAGGTTGTGGCCCTGAATGTCGCGGGTTCGAGTCCCGTCGGTCACCCCATCCCCCCTCTCTTCCCCTTCGTGTGAAGCGCGACTCGACGCGGATTCCCGGGAGTCGTCCGCGACACGCAGCGTCTGCCGCAGATGTTCACCATTAATTCACACGGGGAAGCGAAAATACATTTCGATCGAGAGGGAGCCTGGCTCTCAACCTCCCAATCGACCCGTTGCGCTGCATCATCCTGAACAACAGGTGATTATGCCAGCACAGCGGATACACCACCAAGCAGTGCTTTGGACTGTTGTAATATATTGAGTGTTGGATGCAATTTTAGTAATAGTAATTGCATGGACATCAAAGCCCCCACGATACGCGACGTCGCCCAGCGTGCTGGCGTTTCGACGTCGCTGGTTTCACTCGTCATCAACAACCGGCCCAAAGTGTCGCCGCATCGGGAAGCGCGCGTGCGGGCGGCCATGTCGGAGCTGGGGTATGTCCCGCCGCCGCCGAGCCGCCGGCGTGGTCCACGGCTGAACAGCCGGCGTCCCACGCATCGCATCGCGATGGTGATGACGTCGATCGACACCGTCCTGCTTCAGGCGCCGGTCTACACGGACATCCTCCACGCGGTGGCGGACGCGACGGCCGGGATCGGGAAGTCGCTCACGATCCATCACTTGATGGGCTCCGAGTCGACGCCGGAAACGAGCACTGCGCTGCGGGCCTCCGACGGGGCGATCATTTTTGGGCGTCCGCTGCGCGGCCCCTTGTGGCGGGAGCTGCAGTCGCGCCCGTGCGTGCGCGTCATGGGGCTGGTGGACCAGGTGGGATTTTGGGACCACGTCACCTACAACAACGCCGCCATCGGCCGGCTGGCGGGTGAATACGTCCTCGAGTTGGGATGCAAGACGGCCGCATTCCTCGGACCCACGGTCATGAGCGAAAGCCTTGACCTTATGACGAGCGAGCGCGGGGAGCAGTTCCGCCTAGTGCTGGAGAATAACGGCGTGCGTGTGCTGTCGTCCGGCAATGAACGGTTCATTACCCGCACAGCCAACCGCGACACGGTGAATGCCGCCAAGCTGTCGGAGATGCTGGACCAGCTGCTGGCGAACGCGCACAAGCCGGAAGCGATTTTTGTGCCCGGCGACCAGCTTGCCAGCGCGCTGCACTCCATGTTGCTGGCGCGCGGCATCCGGCCGGGCATCGACGTCCATATCGTGTCCGTCAACAACGAGCGGATCCTTCTCGATCACCTGACGCCGCGCCCGGCCACGATCGACATCCACGCCACGAAAATCGGCCAGGCGGCGGTGGACCTCTTGAGCCGTCGCATCGCCGACCCCACCCTGCCTCGCTCCATCCTTGTCATGCAACCGACGCTGGTGCGCGGGGACGAGAGCGAGCCCGCTGCAAACGAGGCCTCCGCTTCATCACCGGCTTGAACTCATCGACGCGCGCGCCGGGGCGCCCGTCCCGTAAACGTGCGATAAACCGTCGCGAAATATTGGGACGACTGGAAGCCGCAGGCCAGGGCGACGTCGAGCACCGAGCGCCCGGACGCCCCCAATAGCGCCTCCGCCCGCTCAATGCGCAGGCGGTTCAGGTACTGCACCGGCGTGTCCCCGGTCAGCTCCTTCAGCATCCGCGTGAAATGCGTGCGGCCCATCCCGCACGACGACGCCATCCGCTCCAGGGTCCACACCTCGGCGCACTGGTCGCGCAGGACGGGCAGCAGCTGCTCGACGCGGACACGGGCATCGGGCGCGCGATCCGGCGGCGTATCCTCGACACTGCGCACCAACTCCCACAATACCAGCAGGAGCAGCGCGCGCGTTTCAAACGACAGGACCCCGTCCTCCGCCCGCAGCCGGTTCGCCGCAACGGGAAACAACTGGCGCAGCAGGCGCGACGCCTTGATGACCGGCGTGCCCGCACCCGCCAGGCAGTGGATCACCCGCCGGTTTTCCGAGGGCCGCAGCCCGAGGGACGCGTGCAGTCGGACCCGCGTCGTCGCGCGCGCGGGAAGGCGATCGAACGGAATCGTCACCCAGCAGAGCTCCACCGACGGCACGATGTTGTTGTAGCCGCCGTGCCACTGCCACGGCCAGGTGAACGACAGGTGGCCGGGCGCCACATCCACGCGCCGCCCCTCGTAATCCCAGCTGACCGAGCCGTTCAACACCAGCACCAGCTCCAACCCGGGATTGCGATGCGGCCCGAGCGTGCGCGCGCGTTTTTCCCCCTTCCAATGCCCGCTGGAATAACGCGCCGACATGTTCATTTTTTACCACAAAACAATGTTGGACGACAACGGGTGAATAATCCGGCACATTGACCGGACCGCTGGGAAAACCCGGACACGAGGAGCAGGCACACATGAAAATCGGTTGTTTTGCGCTGATGGAGCCGTTCACCCCGATGCGCCGCCAGTTCGAGGTGATCCGCTCGATGGGGTTCGATTACGCCGACCTGACGGACAACCACGACGGGGCGACGCTCGGCACCGAGTATGGATTCGCCGCGTCGTTCTCCCTCGACAGCCACGCGGACGACATCCTCGGCATGGTGAACGAGTTCAAACTGACACTGACCAGCGTCTGCGCGCATGCGAACCTGCTCGACCCGGCCTCCCCCGCCCGCTACGGAACGGCGGAAATCATCAAGGCGATCAAGCTCGCGCACTTCCTCGGCGTCAACCAGGTCATCACCACGGAAGGCGACCCGAAGACGGAGTTCGGCCACCACCTCACGGACGACCAGCGCGTGTTCAGCGTCGCGGAAAAACTGTACGAGCCGGTCCGCTGGGCGAAAAAGCTCGGCATCGAGCTGCTGCTCGAACCGCACGGCATCCTCACGGACACGGTCCCGGGCATGCGCAAGCTGCTCGATGTCCTGGGGCATCCGGAGACGGTCGGCATCAACCTCGACACCGGCAATTCGTGGCTCGGCGGTGGCGATCCGCACGAATTTGTGAAGGTCTTCGGCAAACGCATCAAGCATGTGCACTGGAAGGACATGCCGCGGGCGATGGAGGCGCAGCGCGGCAAACAGTTCGGTTGCGGCATGGGCTTGATCCCGCTCGGCGACGGCGTCGTCGGCATTGAACAACTTGTGAAAGAGCTGAAAGCCATCGGCTTCGACGGCCCCACGACGCTGGAAGTCGCGGGTGCGGATGCGGTAAAAACGTCGGCGGAACGCCTGCGTAAATGGGCGGCCTGCTAACCCGAAAGGAACGATCCATGGCACGCACCGTAACGTTGTTCACCGGACAGTGGGCGGACCTGCCGCTCGCGGAACTCGCCCCGCTGGTCAAACGCATGGGCTACGACGGAGTCGAGCTCGCCTGCTGGGGCGATCACTTCGATGCACAGGCCGCGCTAAAGAGCGACGCGTATATCGCGGAAAAATGGGCGCTCCTGTCGAAGCACGGCCTCAACTGCAACGCGATCTCCACCCACCTCGTCGGCCAAGCGGTGTGCGACCGGATCGACGAGCGCCACCAGGCGATCCTGCCGCCCCATGTCTGGGGCGACGGCGATCCCGAGGGCGTGCGCCGCCGGGCCGCGGAGGAGGTCAAGGCCACGGCGCGCGCGGCGCGCAAATTCTTCAACGCAAAGCCGGGCCGGGCGGGTCAGGACGACTTCCCCGCCGTGGTCAATGGGTTCACGGGCTCCAGCATCTGGCATGCGCTCTATGCGTTTCCGCCGACAAGCCAGGCCTATCTCGAAAAAGGGTTCCAGGACTTCGCCGCGCGCTGGATGCCGATCCTCGAGGTGTTTGACCGGGAGAACGTCAACTTCGCCCTCGAAGTGCACCCGACGGAAATCGCGTTCGACATCGCCTCAGCGGCGCGCGCAATCAAGGCCGTGAACGGACACAAGCGGTTCGGCTTCAACTACGACCCGTCGCACCTCGGCTACCAGGGCGTGGACTATGTGAAGTTCATCCGCCAGTTTGCGGACCGCATCCACCACGTCCACATGAAGGATGTCTGGTGGGGCCACGGCGACGGCACGGTGGGCGTGTTCGGCGGACACACGGATTTCGGATCGCCCGCGCGCTACTGGGATTTCCGCTCGCTCGGCCACGGCGACATCCGCTTCGAGGATATCATCGTCGCGCTGAACGACATCGGCTACGCCGGGCCGCTCTCCGTGGAGTGGGAGGACAGCCGCATGGACCGTGTGCATGGCGCGACGGAAGCCGCGGCCTTTGTGCGCAAACTCGACTTCAAACCCAACCAGGCCGCCTTTGACGCGGCCTTTGCGAAGAAATAATTCACCACGGAAGACACGGAGATTACGGAGACGGATCTCAGTGAACTCCGTGTCTCCAGCGAAGCGGGTGGTCAATTGCTGACGGAAGGAGGAGCCAATGAAACGTAAATTGCGGATGGGCATGGTGGGCGGCGGGCGGGATGCGTTTATCGGCGCGGTTCACCGGATGGCGGCGAATCTCGACGGGCAGATCGAACTTGTCGCGGGGTGTTTTTCGTCGGACGCGGCGAAGAGCAAGGCCTCGGGCGAAGATCTGTTCCTCGACCCCGCACGCGTATATACGAGTTTTGCGGACATGGCCTCGAAGGAAGCCTCGCTGCCGGCGGACCGGCGCATCGACTTCGTCTCCATCGTGACGCCGAACCACCTGCACGCGCCAGTGGCGACGGCCTTCCTGCGCAAGGGATTCCATGTCGTGTGCGACAAGCCGATGACCGCCTCGCTCGCGGAAGCGATCGCGCTGCGCGAGGAAGTGCGCAAGAGCGGCAAGGTCTTCGCGCTGACGCATAACTACACGGGCTATCCGATGGTTAAGCAGGCGCGCGAACTGGTGCGCAGCGGCGCGATCGGAGACATCCTGAAAATCGTCGCGGAATACCCGCAGGGTTGGCTGCTCGACAACATCGAGCAGCAGGGCCAGAAGCAGGCCGCGTGGCGGACCGACCCCGCGCGCGCGGGCGCGTCCTGCTGCATCGGCGACATCGGCACCCACGCGGAAAATCTTGGCCGCTACATCACGGGGCTGGAGATTGACGCCCTGTGCGCGCATTTCACGACGTTCGTGCCAGGGCGCCTGCTGGAGGACGACGGCAACCTGCTCGTGAAATACAAGGGCGGCGCGGTGGGCATCCTCTACGCCTCGCAAATCAGCGCGGGCGAGGAAAACAGCCTGAACATCCGCATCTACGGAACCAAGGGGTCCCTCTTCTGGCACCAGGAGCATCCGAACGAACTGAAGTTCCAGCCGAAGGGCGAACCCGCGCGCATCCTGCGCCGCGGCAATGCCTATCTCGGCGATGCGGCGAAGAAATTCACGCGCATCCCCGCGGGCCACCCCGAAGCGTTTATCGAAGCATTCGCCAACATCTACCTCGAAGCCGTCGCGCACATCCGCGACGCCATCGAGGGCAGGACCGGCGGCGCATACGACTATCCGACGGTGGACGACGGCGTGTACGGCATGGCGTTCATCGAATCCGCCGTGGCGTCCGCGTCCGCATCGTCGAAATGGACGCCCTTCATCAACACCTGATCTCCCCCCGAAATAACTCACACAAACCAGAAAGAGCGCATGAAAACAGTAGCGGTGATCGGCTGCGGAAAATTTGTCGAAGGCAAGGAAGGCTGGGCCATCGGCCATGCCCACGCGGACGGCTACCTGAAGTCCGGCCATGCGGTGAAACTGCTCGGCGTTGATGTCTCACCCGAGAACCTCAAGGCGTTCGGCGAAAAATACAAACTGCCGGCGGACCAGTTGTTCGCATCGACCGAAGCGCTCTACGCGGCAGGGATTCCCGATTGCGCAAGCGTCTGCACCTGGCCCGCGCTGCATCATCCGATGGTGATGGAGGCCCTGCAAAAAGGCGTAAAGGCCGTCATTTGCGAGAAGCCGTTCACGCTGGACGTCGGCGAACAGCGCGAGATCGAGCACCTCGCGGCGAAGAAGGGCGCCATCGTGGCGATCGCGCACCAACGCCGTCTCGAAGCGCCGTTCAAGGCGCTCAAGCAGGTGGTGCAGAGCGGCGCGCTCGGCGCGAATCTCGAAGTGCGGGCCCGCGTCGGCGACGGGTGGGACATCCTCTCGTGGACGACGCACTGGTTCGACATGGCGAACTTCATGTTCGACAGCGCCCCGGAATGGGTGCTCGCGGGCATGGCGATCGGCGACACGCGCCGCTACAAGCAGGCCGTGGAGGATGCTTCGGTCATTCTCGCCCACTACCCCGGAGACCGACAGGCCGTGTTTGTGACGGGGCCTCGCACAGGCGCGGATTTCCGCGTCGTCGGCGACAAGGGACTGGCCCGGATCGGCAAGGGCGCCGTTGAGGTCCTCACGGCGGACAGCGTGACGCACGTGCCGTTCGACTCCGCCGCGCCGGGTGGCTTCGTGCAACTCGCCACGGAAGTGCTCGCCGCCCTCGACGGCAAGGGTGAACCCAAGTGCTCGATTAAGCACTCGGCCGTCGCCACGGAAATGGCCTATGCCGCGCACGAATCGGCGCGCACCGGCAAAAAAGTGGCCCTGCCCTGCACCGCCCTCTACGCACCGCTTGAAGTCGCCCAGCATCCGGTGCGCTCCGCACTGTGGGGTAAAAAGCTGTTGCTGTATGCGGACGAGCATTTTGGATCCGGCGGCCGCGAGGGCATCGTCGAGGCGTTCGGCTCGATCACCGGCCAGGCCGTCGCCGTGGTGGATGCCGCGAAGAAACCGCTGGTAAAGGCGGACGTGGCCGGCGTGGATGCGATCCTGATCTATCACACCCAAAAGGATGTCGCGGCCTCGACGCGCGCCGTGCTCACCGCGTGGGTCAAGGCGGGCAAACCCCTGTTCATCGTACACGCCGGGCTCGGCGCCTGGCCGAAGTGGAAGACCTATGCCGACTGGTGCGGCCACATCTGGGAATGGGGCGTTTCAGTTCATCCCCACGAGCCGACGGTGCTTAAACCCGCGGGCCGCGATCCGCTCGGCTTCGGCTGGAGCGAGGGTTGGCTGCCGAAGGACGAGGTGTTCGTGAAGCTCAAGAAAACCGCGCCCACGGTCACCGGCCTGACGGCGGACATCTCCATCGGGACCTTCCCAGCCGCGTGGCGTCACAGGAAGCTGAAAAATGTCGGCGCATGGATGCCCGGACACCGGCGCGATTCGTGGAACATCCCCGCCATGCGCGAAGGCGCAGCGCGGACGCTGTTGAGCCTTTTCCGCGCGTAGCTGGACGACAGGGCTCTATTCCTGCAGCCAGAGGATGCTGGTGACGCCGCGGGGGTAGTATTTGCTGCCCTTCGCGACGCCGCTGGTCATTTGATCGCTCCACGCGTAGTAGAGGTTCGCGTCCTTCAACAGCCACGCGCGGTGCGCTTCATCGGCATCGATGCCGGTGGCGCGATTCTTCACGCCGAGGATTTTGCGCGCGACGAACTGGCAGAGGTAGATCTTCGACAGCCACGAGTTGTCCGCGCTGCTCGACAGCTTCCATCCGTTGTCCGGATAAATGCAGACATCCTTGCGCAGCACCGTGTCGAAGTGTTTGCGCAATGCGCGAATCAAGGCGCCGTGCGGACCCTTGTCGCGCAGTGCATCGCGCTGGCCGAGCACATGCGGAAACACGAGACCTTCAATCGCGGGAATGATTTGTGAGTCGCAGTTCTCGCCCATGATCGCGGGGATGAAGCCGCGGTCGTTGAGCGAGGACGCGATGGTCGTTGCCGCGCGCGCCGCCTGGCCCGCGGACACGTCCGCATCCCGCCCGCGCTTGAATTGGCGGAAGATCTCCTCCATCGCGAGGTAAGCCGCCCACCCCTTCACCGCCATGTACGCATTGTTGCGCGACTGACCGAGGGAGACGTCGAGCGAATCGTAGGTCGTGATCTCCGCGCCATCGAGCGTGCGCGAGCTGTCGAGGCCCATCACGCCGTTGCGCTCCGAGGCCTTTGGGTGGTCGCGGTGCAGCATGGACTGCAGGCACTTCGCCAGCACGCCCAGGTTGCGTTTCATCCACTTCACGTCGCCCGAGCCCTTGAAATACACCGCCGCGCACAGCACCCAGTTTACGAGCTGCTCGTGCGTCATGTGCGAGAAGCAACCGTCGAGGCCGAAGCGCTCGTACGACGAGTAGCCGGGGCGCGAGAAGTGATTCCCGACACCCATGTCGTGTGTGAAGCTCAGGCCGCCGGGCCACTCGTTCTTCCCGCCGGGGAAATGCAGCGTGTCCGTGTAGCTGTAGCGAGAGACGAAGAGGTCCAGTTCGTTTCGCACCGTCCACGGGTTCATCTTCATCTCGTAGAACACCTGGTCCACCGTCAGGTCGAAGGTGTTCATCATCCGGTACTCGCCCTCGTTGACGATCCAGACCGGCTTGCGCCCGTCGTCCAGCAACTGCGTGGACCCGTAGTAGGCGCGGATCGCGTGGATGAGGTGGAAGCGCTGCGCGTCATTCAGTTTCTTCGACGCGACGAGCGCATTCGACTTCAGCGCGCGGCGCTTGATGGCGCTGAAGTTTTTCAGCGCATAGGCCGCGACCTGTTCGATGTTCTTGAAGAACCGCGCATACCAGTACGACGTCGGCATGCCGGTCGTAACGATGCCTCCGCGGAAAAAGCAGATCGCGAGACGGAACGTTTTGCGTTGCCCCGCGGGCACGTCGAAGAGGAGCAGGCCGGTTCCGCCGAGGCCTTCCTTGTGATTTTCCGGGTGCTTTTGTTGGAGAATCTGGTCGGGCGCGAACGCGGTGCCGCTGATGGCGGACGGCTCATCGCAAACGATGCCGGTGTGCTGCCCCTTGATGACGCCGTGCAGCGCGCCGTCATCCCACCAGCGCATGTGATCGGTGCAACCCTGCCCCTGGTAGCCGACAAAGGCGCGGCGCGCGCGCGTGCCCTTCCGGTTGTCGATGGTGAGTTCCGCCGTGACGGCGGGACAATAGGCCGCCATCTGTTCCGCGCGGGATGCGCGCTCCGGGTCCGGCGCGCTCACCACGGGAGAGTAGATGGTGAGCGTCAGGTCGCCCGCCGTCCAGGTGTCGGTCCCCAGTTCATACGCGCGGCGGATGGCTTTCAGATCGAAACTGGCCAGCGCGGAGGTGTGCTTCGCCTTGCGGGTCGCGGCGGTCGCATGGTCGTAGCGCGCGGCCTCGTCGCCCGCGCCCCGGAAGAACGGAAGCGCCTCGTATTCGCCGCCCTTGCGCGTCTCGACACCGATAAACAGATTTTCGTTCGACGGCCCGCCGAGTTCGAGACCGAGCCCGCCCTTCTGGCCGATGCAGCCGAGGGTGAAACTGGCGTGCGCGCCAATGGGCGCATGGAACGCGTTGAAGAAGATGCTCATGGATGATCCTTTCGTTCGATGCCGGTGATTCGTCAAAACGCAGGCGGCAGCGCCGCCGGGTGTACACCCGTGTGTTGGAGTTCGTAGCGAACGCCGGACTGCGCGGCAAGATGAATGCCGTGCATCGCCTCCAGCACATGGATCGCCAGCGCGCCGGACGCGCGGTGGGCGCCCCCGCGCTGGATGGCCTCCGCCATCTCCACGACGCCGAGGCCGCGCGCGTTGTCGGCATAGCCATGCGTAAGATCGACCGGCTTCCAATCGCCGCCGCCCTTCTTGAGCTGCACCGGCCCGCCAAACGAATTGGGATCGGGCGCGCTCAACGAGCCCTCGCTGCCGTGAATTTCGAGGCGCGGAAGGTTCGCGCCCCAGATGTCGAAACTGGTGATGATGCTGCCGATCGCGCCGCTCGCAAAATCGATGGTGCCGGCCACATGTGTCGGAACCTCGACCGCGATTTTTGTGCCGCGCTTCGGCGCGCTGGTGATCGTGCGCTCGGGAAACGAAATCCGCGCGGACCCGGACACCCGCGCCATCGGGCCGACAAGGCTGACCAGCGCGGTCAGATAATACGGCCCCATGTCGAACATCGGGCCGCCGCCCTTCTGGTAATAGAACTCCGGCGCAGGGTGCCAGCCCTCATGACCGCGACAGGCCATGAACGCCGTGGCGGCGACGGGAACGCCGATCGCGCCGTCGTCGATCAGTTTCCGGCAGGTTTGGAGTCCGCCGCCGAGGAACGTATCCGGCGCGCAGCCGACACGCACACCCTTCGCCTCCGCGCGGGCCAGCAGGCGCTCCGCTTCGGCGATTTCCGCGCACAGCGGTTTCTCCACATACACATGTTTGCCGGCTTCCACCGCGGCCATGCAGACGGAGAAATGCGCGGCGGGAATGGTCAGGTTCACCACGAGATCGATCTCCGGATCAGCGATCAGCGCCTCCGGATTCGGGTAGCGCTTCGGCAACCCGTGTTTCCCGGCCGCAGCCGCCGCGCGCTCCGCGGAGAGGTCCGCACAGCCGAGCAGCTGCACGCGATCCGCGAACAACCCGGTCAGGTTCTTCAGGTAGATGCCGCTGATGTTGCCGGCGCCGATGATGCCGATGCGTAGGCGATGAGTGTTCATGGTGACGACACGCGGCTGTCAGCGGCCCAGCGCAGGCCGCGGAGCATAAGCTCCTTCGCCTCGGGAATCGCGAACACATCCGGGGAGTGCCCAAGCGCATTATAATACACGCGGCCCCGGCCCCACCGCTTCGTCCAGACGACGGGCATGTCGACCGGACCATTCACGGCGTGCGGCCCGTCCGCAATCGGGAACCGCGTGGTCGCGAGGACCTCGACCGCAGGGTCCACATGCAGGTAGTACTGCTCGCTCTTCACGCGGAAATCCTTCACGCCCGCCACGAGCGGGCTGGAGGAATGGCGGATGTTCACGAGATAGTCGACCTGATCGTTGCCCGGATGCGCAACCCAGTTGCCGCCGGTGATGAATTGCCAGGTGACGCTCTCGCGAAACGCATCGCACATGCCGCCGTGGCAACCGGCGAGACCGACGCCCGAGGCGACGGCCTCACTGACCGCATCCTCGTGCGCTTTTTCAATTTTGCCCATCGTCCAGATCGGCACGATCAGGTCCCGCTGCTTGAGCGCGGCGACGTCCTTGAGCGCATCGAGCGAGGCCGACACGTCCACCTGAAACCCATCGCCGCGCAGCCAGCCGGCGAACAATCCGGCGAGCGTGTCGGGCTGATGCCCCATCCACCCGCCCCAAACGATCAACGCATGTTTCACAATACGACGCCTCCCAGCGCCACTTCAAACGGGGTCCATGATGCGCCGCTGCACGTTATTTTCAAGCAACAAGCGGACCCGCATTGCGGGAATTTATTCCTATAAATGGCCCGTTTTTGCAGGGTTTTGGATCTGTCACACGCAACCGGCGGCTATTTCCGGGAATTCCGAATTATTATAATGGCGCAATGCGCTATCGGGCTGCACGGCTGGCGCGTACATTCTTTCCGGATGGAATTCACTCCGAACATGCGGGCGCACGCCGGGCGCGGGATGCTCTTCGCCGCCGCCCTGTTCGCCACGGGTGTTGCGGCGGACACGAACGTCGCACCGCTCAAATTGCTCGCGCCGCCGACCCTGCGCATCGGCACCGCGATCGGTCACACGCAACTCAGCTCGGCCGACCCCGCGATGGTCGCGCGCCGCGCACTCATCGCCCACCACTTCTCCACGGCGACGCCGGAAAACGCGATGAAGTGGCAACTGACGGAACCGCAGCCGGGCTTGTTTACCTTTGGCCAGGCGGACACGTTCATGGACTACGCCGAGGCGAACACCTTATGGCCGGTGGGCCATACGCTGGTGTGGCACAGCCAGACGCCCGACTGGGTCTTCTCGAACGCCACGCGCGAGGTGTTGCTCAACCGGATGAGCAATCACATTCATGCGGTGGCGGGCCGGTATCGCGGACGCATCAAGGCGTGGGATGTGGTGAACGAGGCGCTGAACGAGAACGGCAGCTATCGCACGAGCCGCTGGCACCAGATCATCGGCCCGGACTACATCGTGCACGCGTTCCGCTTTGCGCGGCAGGCCGATCCGGATGCGGAGCTCTACTACAACGACTACAACATCGAATCCCCAAACAAGCGGACCGGCGTGGTACACATCGTCCGCCAATTGCAGGCGGCGGGCGAGCGGATCGACGGCATCGGGATTCAAGGCCACTACCGGATGGGCAGCGTGCCGTTCGACCATCTGCGCGAAAGCATCCTCGCCTTCGCGGGGCTCGGACTGAAGGTCGCCATCACGGAGTTGGACATCGGCGTCCTTCCGCTCGGCAGCGCCTACACCGGCCAGCACATCGACGACCTCGGCGCGCTGAAGTACACGCTGGACCCCTACACCAACGGACTGCCCCCTAACGTCGAGGCGCAACTGGCGGCGGACTACGAAAAGCTTTTTCGCCTGCTGGCCTCACACGCCGACCGGTTGGACCGCGTCACCTTCTGGGGCCCGACGGATTTGGATTCCTGGCTGAACAACTGGCCGATTCGCGGACGGACGGAGCATCCCCTGCTCTTCGACCGCGACGCCCAGCCAAAGCGCGCGTACCACGCCGTGACGAATGTACTCGCCGAAGCCGCAGCCTTTGGCGGAATCCTCGATGGACTGCGCTTCAACTGGTCGGCGTCCCGCGCCGCCGGCACGGCATGGACCTCGTCCACACCGGCGACGGTCACCACCCAGCGCTGGACCTTTGGCGGCGCGATGGCGCCGGAACCCGTGAGCAGCAGCGCGCCCGGCCTGACGAACGCCGTTCGCTTCGGGCCGGGACGCACGGGCACTTCCGCCTCCATGGCGCCGCTTGCGCCGGCGGCAACATTCGAATGGTGGATCAAACCGGATTCGTTGACGGGCGGGAAGCAGGTCATTTTCGAAACCGGCGGCACCACCAAAGGATTGTCGCTGACGTTGTGGAACAACGAGTTGCGCCTCGCCCTGAAACGCATTACGGAAAACGACAACGATCCGCCGGGCGTGGTGCTGGCCCGCGTGCTTGAGCCCGGCGACCTCACGGACTTCATCCAGGTGCTGGCCGTGCTCCGAACCAATGTGACGGAACTTTATGTGCATCCGCTGGGCCGGCCCGGCGTCGCCTCGACGGTGGCCACGGGAAGGGTGGCGATCTGGGATGGCACGAACGACAGCGGACTCGGGGGCATCGGAAATGTGCTCGGCGCAAGCAGCGCCGCGACGGGCTCCGTTTGGCACGCCTCGTCGTTCACAACCTTCTCGGGCCTCATCCACGCCGTCCGCGTCTACGAGCGCCCGCTCGCGGGCGCGGAAATCCAAACCGCCTACAAAGCCGTCGCGGGCTCCCTGCCCCCGGAACCGCCGCCGAATCTGTTGACGAATCCGGGCTTCGAAACTGGCACAACCGCAGGCTGGGGCGCGCTCGGAAGTCCAACGATTCGCATCACGACCAACGTGCCGTTCGAGGGACGCTACATGGCCACGGTCTCCAACCGTCAGCAGACCTGGCACTCCATCCGCCAGCAACTGGGCCCGGTGCTGACGAATGGAAATCGCTACGTGCTTTCGGCGCGCGCGCGCATCCAGGGCGCGCCGTCCGCCGTGGCGTCGCTGGTCCTCAAAATCACCGACGCGACGGGCGACCACTATCAGTTCCCGCAATATGCGCTGTTGAGCAGCAACGGCTGGACGCGCCTGATGGGCGAGGTGAACTACGCCTTCACGCCACCCCTGACCGAGGCGTTCATGTATATCAATGCGCCGGCCGGGATCGTGCTGCACGTGGATGCGGGCGGTTGCCACGCCACGACGATTGACCGGATCGATCTCAACCTCGACGGTTTGCCGGACCGCTGGCAGGAACTCCACTTCGGCTCGGAGACGAACCCGCTCGCCCATCCGAAGCTGGATCTGGACGGCGACGGCTTTTCCAATCGCGAGGAGTGGCTGGCCGGAACGGATCCCGGGAACGGCCTGCTGTTTCCGATCATCCCGGCGATCCTGAACGGCCACCTCACGCTGAACACGACTTCCGGCCGCATCCATCGAGTGGAGGGCTCACCCAGCCTGTCGCCGCCCCAGTGGACGACACTCACCACCATCATCGGCAACGGCTCGTCCGTCGCCGTGCCAATGACCGGCCCGGAACCGGCGGGCTATCTGCGCTACGCGACCGAGGTTGCGCCCTGATCAACGGGTGCCGGGGGTCTGCTTAATCTCCGGGACGATTTTCCGGATGGGGTTCGCCTTCAACAGCTCCGCAGTCTCTTGCAGGATGGCAAGGGCTTCCGGCTGCACGACGCCGCGGGCGTCCGGCCCGACGTTGAGCAACAGGTTGCCGCCCTTCTCGTTGATGTCCTTCAACTTGTTGTAGACCACCTTCGCGCTCTTCCACTTGCGGTCGTGGCGGTGATAGCCCCACGAGCCGTTCATCGTGTAGCAACCTTCCCAGTGCTTGTTGAAGGCCTTGCTGAAGTGGGTCTGCTCCTGCGTCACATAGTCCAGATCGAACGCATTGCGCTTGGCGACGCGGTTGTTGACGATGATGTTCGGATCGGCCGCGCGGATCGTGTTGTAGAGCGCGATGCCGTCGTCCAGCGTCCACCAGTTGACCCAGTCGGCATCAAACCACAGCAGGGCGGGCTCGTAGTTCTTTATCAGCTCCAGCACCTGTTGCGTCATGAATTCGACATACTCCGCCTTGCCGCCCTCGCGGAGCATGGTCTGGCCGTGGGATCTCATCGGGGTTTCCCCCTTCATGGACGGCGTCTGCGTGGGGTGATGCCAGTCGATGATGCTGTAGTAGATGCCGTAGCGCAGGCCGTGCCGCGCGCAGGCGTCCTTCAATTCCTTCAGGATGTCGCGGCCCTTGAACGGGCTGCCGCCCACATCGAAGTCCGTGTACGCGCTGTCCCACAGGCAGAATCCGTCGTGGTGCTTGGCCGTGATGACCAGGTATTTCATCCCGGCCTTCTTCGCGGTGGCGGCCAGGAACTCCGCGTCGAACTCGACGGGGTTGAAATCGTGGATCAGCGGCGCGTATTCTTCCCGCGTGATTTTTTTCGTGGCCTGGATCCACTCGGAATACCAGCTGGCCCTCTGCCCTTTCCATTCACCGCCGAGGACGGAGTAGAGGCCGAAATGGATGAACATGCCGTACTGGGCCTCGGCGAACCACTGCATGCGCGCGCGATACGCGTCGAGCGGCTCCGCTTTCAACTCCTCAGCGCCCGCTCGGCTTGCGGTCAGCGCGAGCAAGGCCACGAGTGCGAGGGTTCGGATTTTGGGATTAATAGTCATGGATCATTCCTCAGGGTTCCTGGACGCGGCCGGCGAAGATGCTGGAGGCGGCGTCATTGCTGACGGACAGCGTAACCAGTTCCGGGGCTCCGGCCGTGTACACGGCAAGCACATCGAAGATCGGCGCTCCGGTCAGGGACACGGATAACACTTCATACAGCAGCGGGCGGCCCGCGCCGTTGCTGGGAACCGCCTGCCATTGCACCTGCCACAGCCCGCCGGTCTGCGCCTGGATCGACGCCAGGCGGAAAACGGATTGCCCATCCACCGCGCTTGTTCCAGCGCGGTATTCCTCCACGTCCGACATCCCATCGCCATCGTAATCCGCGCCGGGGGCATCGGACAGCAGCGCCAGGTCGCCCACGCCGTTCGTGCTCACGCCGACGGTCTGGTTCAATTCCCACACATCCTCCATGCCGTCCTGGTCGTAATCCGCGAGGCGGCGCACCTGGAATGCGTTCAGTGTCGGGACGCCGCCAAATGTCTCGCCGACGCCCAGTTCGGCGAAGATCGAGAGGGTTTCCGTCGAGCCCGTGGCGGTGAACGAGGCGACGAGCGAGTACGCCATCCCGGATACCACCGGGAACGGCGCGCGTCCGCGCAGGTAAAAGCGCTGGCGGCGCGTCGCCCCCGCGGTGGACCGCATCTCCGAAACGAGCAGTTGCACCTCGTGGCGCGCGCCGGCGACCAGGCCGGTCAGCGTGATCGTGGCGCTGTGCGGCATGTTGCTCACATAGCCGTGGGCCATGGATATCGAATCAAGCATGCTTTCGAATTCCGCCGACACCACGCCGTTCGTGTAGAGGTTCGTGTGGACCACGCTGTTCGTGAGGCCCGCGTAGCTCGTGCCACCTTCGAAGAGGACGCCGTTGACCGTTCGGTTGGAGGTGGACCCGAGATTCAGCGCCTGCACGCGGATGCCGTTCGTGCGCACGACCGCATCGCCGAAATGAGCGATGGCGCGCACGCCCTCCGGCCAGAGGTCGGAATGCCAGATCGGCCGCGCGCGCGGGTTCGCCTCGATCACATCCCAGATGAGATCCTGGACGGCGGCAAACACATCGCTGGGGAACCCCGCTCCGTAAAAGCCCGCCGGCTTGGTTGTGCCCCAGGGATCCTGCCCCGTCAGCGTCGCGAAGGTCGTGCAGCCGCTGATGTAGGCGCCGAGATTGTTCAGGTGCACGTGGTCGGTGTAGAGCTGGTAGGCATTGGTGTAGCCGGGGATCTGGCCGGCCCGCGCGCGGAGATCGAAGTGATAGAGCACTTCGCCGAGCGGGATTTCACGCGTCGGTTGTTCCAGCAGCGGATCGAGGCGGCTGTGCAGCAGGTCAAAATAGGCGCGGGCTTGGATCGTGGTTGTCGCGTCCGCATCGACGACCGCTTGCGTCCAGGTGGCCGGGAACGACTTGTTGATACTGTCGTTGGTCATGTGGTGCGTCGCGTACAGGTACACCGGGCTGTTCTGGTTCTGCGGGCGCCGGCGCAGCGTCGCGACCATCTGGGTGATGGCCAGCCGGTCGCTGCCGAGCGTGGAGCTGCCGGCCAACGGTTTAAACGGCTGGACCGCCAGCGCCGCCCAGTCCGAATTCGTCAGCGCGACGGAGAACCCCGCCGCCGGGTCGAGCACCGGGCCGCCGGGGCAGCCCGACTGGGTGGGATTGTTCCACGTATTGATGAGGCTGGAACCGCAGTTGATGTGATAGCCCACCCACGCGTTGCTGAACCCGCGCTGCACCAGCATCAACTCGATGCCGTCGGGATAACTGTGCTGGGTCAGGCTGTTGCCGATGTGGAACGAGCGCCAGGCCGGCAGCACCGGCGGGTCCCCGTCCAGCTGGCGGATCTGGTACGCATTCAGGTGCAGATTGGCCATCTGGGGGGACGCGAGGCCATCGGCCGTCCGCAGATACAGGGTTTGCGACACCCCGTCGGCGACAAACGTGCCCACGGCATACTGGCCAAACGACGGTCCCTCGAAACCGCTGGCCAGCGTCACGAAATTCGTCGCGGCCTCCCCGCTGAGGCGCATGCCGAGGTGATTCCGGTTGGTGAGCGCGCGATTGTCGGCAAACCACGCCTGAATCAGATAGGTCCGCCCGGGCAGCAACCGGCCGGACGCGATGACGATACTGTTCGTCATGCCGCCCCCGAGCGCGACGGTGCCGAGCACGTTGCTATAGGCCAGCGGCAGGACCGAAACCGCATTCGTCAGCATCCCGGCGGAGGTGACCGTCAGCACACTGTTCGTAGCAACGGTGAAGGTGACTCCGTTCAGCGTCGTGGCGGGGACATTCGTCGGCCCGAAATTCACCGCCGCGACGAGCGCGCCGTTGGTGCGGACATCCAGCGCCGCATCGCCGGTGGTGTCAGACGCACCCTCCCAAGTGATCGGCGCAGCCGTTGCCAGACTCGCGAGGCCGAGAACCGCACCACCCAAACGCATGATTTTTTGGTTCATCATCTCATTTCCAGATGCAGTTGAATCGTCCGAGTGTCGGCAGACAGCCCGGCGCTTCGATTATTTCAAGGCCCCATTCCGGCGGCCGGCCCTGGCCGCTGTCGGTGTGGGCTTCCGGCAGATAAAACCCGGCGGCATGCGGCACGCGGTCGAGGTCCTGCACCTTCGTAAAGGTTACCCCATCCGGTGCCTGTTGGAGGCTTTGCCCGAACGGTTTCGGGCCGATGTTGATCATCGCCATCACCGAGTCGCCCACCGGCCACACCATGACCTCGTGTCCGGCGGGCACGACCGGATTCTTTTCGTACTTCACATACGGTCCCTGCGGCTGGTCGGCGATCGCCACGCCCAGCTTCGTTTCCTGCCACGAGCGATCCCACTGGCGGCCTTTGTAGTAGAGCCAGTAGCGGCCGCCGCGGACGAGCAGCACGGTGTCGTCGACGCGCATGCTGTCGAACCGGGCGGGGTCGTCGCTGGGGCGCAGGATGGGATTCGTGTCGAGCTTGGTCCACGGGCCGTCGGGCGCATCGGACACGGCGACGCCGATGGCCGTTTTCGTCACGCGGTTGCCGCCGTTGATGAAGGGCTTGGGCACGGCGGTGTAGAACAGCCAGTACCGGTTTTGCGCGACAAGGATGTTCGGCGTAAACACGCTCTGCGCGTCCCACGCACCTTCGGGCCCGCGCGGCAGCGCCTCGCCCTGCTCCTCCCACGCGAGCCCGTCCGCCGAGGTGGCGTACCAGATTGTGCTGTCGTAGCCATGGGCCACCCGGCCCTTGGTGTACCAGATGTAATAGCGGCCGCCCGACAGGATGATGTCGCTCGGGTCGCGGCGCATGACCGTCGCGGACGCCTCGAAGCCGGCGATGGCCACGCGCTCGAATTGAGGCGGATCGATGGGCATCGGCATCATAGCGCCCCGCCTCAGCCCTTCACCGCGCCACTGGTCAGGCCGGCGACGAATTCACGCTGCAGGGCGAGGAAGAGAATGGCGGGCGGAATGATCGCGAGCAGCGTGCCGGCGAGGAAGACGCCGTATTGCTGCGTGTACACGCCCATGTACTGGTTGAGCACGACAGGCAGCGTCAGCTTGCTCTGGCTCTGGATGTAAATCTGCGGGCCGAGGAAGTTGTTCCACGAGCCGAGGAACGAGACGAGGCAGTACGCGCCGGTCATCGGCCGCACCAGCGGCATCGCGATGCTGTAGTAGATGCGGAACTCGCCCGCGCCGTCCATGCGCGCGGATTCGAGCAGGCTGTCCGGCACCGACGCCATCGCCTGGCGGAACAGGAACATGCCGAACACGCCGCACGCGCCGGGGATCAGCAGCGCGTAGTAGGTGTCCATCCAGCCGAGCTGGTAGATCAGCTTGTACACCGGCGCGAGGAACAGCATGCCGGGGAACATCATCGAGCCCGCCATGAACGCGAGCAGGTACTTGCGGCCGAGGAAGTCGAACTTCGCGAGCGCGTAGCCGCCGAGCGAGGAGAAGAACAGGCTGATCAGCGTGCCCGCCGTCGCGAGGAACAGCGAGTTCAGCACGTATTCCCAGAAATACACGACGCCCTCGACCGCGGACTCGCCGGCGAACAGCGTCTTGAAATTGTCGAGGTTCAGCGTCTCGCGCGACCACTCCGAAAGGGGCGGCAGGAACGAGTACTGCATCAGCACGTCCTTGTCCTTGAACGCCGCGCAGATGAGCCAGATGAACGGGCTCAGGATGAGGAACGCCGCCATCGCGAGCAGCGTGAAGCGCGCGTAGGCCGGCGCGAGGTCGCGCCCGCGCGGGTGCGCGTGCCGCAGCACGAAATAGAACGCGGTGAGGCCGAAGAGAATCCAGTGGGAGGCGTTCAGCGGGGGCATCGGGTTAATCCTCCATCGCGCGCGACACGCGGATTTGCACGGTGCTGATGGCGAAAATGAGCAGGGCGAGCAGCCAGCCGATCGCCGCGCCGGTGCCGAGATCGCCGGTGCCGAACGCGGTGTTGTAGAGATAGCCGACGATCGTGAGGCCGGAGTTGTTCGGGCCAAAACCGCCCAGCAGCGCGTAGGGCAGCTCGAACAACTGGAACGAGCCGATGGTGCTCATCAGCACGATGAAGATCAGCACCGGCTTGATCTGCGGGACCGTGACGTGCACGAAACTCTGCCACTTGCTCGCGCCGTCAATGCTCGCCGCCTCGACCAGCGACTGGTCCACGTTCTGCAGCGCGGCGAGGAAGTAGATCATGTTGAACCCGACGTAGAGCCACATCGAGACGATGATCAGCGCGGGCATCACGAGCTCGGGGTTCATCAGCCAGCGCTCCTCCAGCCCCCACCCCGCGACCATCTGGATCGCGCGGTTGAACAGGCCGTAGCGCGGCATGAACATCACGGAGAAGAGGATGCCGACGAAGATCTGGCCCACGAGATGCGGGCTGAAGATCACGAGGCGGAAGATGTTCCGCGCCCGGCTCGCGCGCGTGTTGAGCAGCATCGCGAGGCCGAGCGCGAGCGGCAGCTGCACGAACAGCGACACGATCGCATAGATGAACGTGTTCTTCAGCGCCTTGTGGAAGATCGGGTCGCCGAGCACGAAGCGGAAATTATCCAGCCCCACAAACACCGAAGTCAGCGGGCCGTTGGTCTGGTGGAACGCGAGCCAGATGGCGTTGACAAACGGATACAAAAAGAAGGCCGCCGTCAGGATGAGGTACGGCACAAGCATCATCCACGGGGTGATGCGCGGATAGGCGCCGCGGTCGGATCGGCGGGTGAGATAATTCCACAAGCTCATGGACGCTCCTCCGCGACGGCGGTCGACTCAAACACGTTGCGGGCGGCGACGCTGCGCACGTAGTCGGCCTGCTTTTTCAACTCCGCCTCCACGACGGCGCGAAGGCCGTTTGTTCCGTTCGCTTTGAAGTGCTGCACGGCGGTGATGTACGCCTGGTCCAGCATCACGCCCGCGAGCGCCTGGTGGGGGCTGGAATAGATGGGCGGCGTTTCCGGCGAAAGCTCCGCGAACGAGCTGCCGATGGCCTGCCCGCCCCAGAATGCGCGCGGCTCCTTGAAGGCATCGAGGTTCCAGCTGTCCTTGAGCGGCGGCACGATGTTCATCGTGCGGAAGCGATCCGCGAGGTCCTCCGCGTTCAGGTAGAGATGCTTTGCGAGCTTCCACGCCAGTTCCTGGTTCGGCGAGCTGCGCGTGATCGCCAGGCCGGTGCCGCCCCACGACGTGGTGCGGCGTCCGCCCGCTTCCCACACCGGCAGCGGCATCAGCGCGAGCTTGCCCGCGAGCGTGGGCAGATCCATTTCAAACTGCTTCGTGCGCCAGTCGGGGCAGAAGTAGAACAGCACCAGGCCGTCCATCATCGCCTTCGTGAGGCTCTGCCCCCAGCCCACGTCGTAGGCGATCGGCTGCCGGCCGGCCGACTGTTCAAGGTGCCAGAGGATCGTCGCGGCGACTTCGGGCGAATCGAAGACCACGCGCCCGGCCTCGTCGATGAGCTGGCCGCCGCGCTGCCGCATCAGCATCTGCAGTGTGTGGCCGCCCGACGTCGCAAGGTCGAGCGCGTAGCGGTCGGGATAGCCGTCGCCGTCCAGGTCGGCGGTGATGCGACGGCCCATCGCCACGAAATCGTCCCACGTCTTCAGCGCGTTGACGTCAATGCCGAGCTGCTCCACGAGGTCGCGCCGGTAGGCGAGCATCACGGGGTGCACGTCGTGCGGCAGCGCGAAGATGCGGCCGCGGCTGGACCAGAGCGAGTAGCGCGACTCCACCATCCGGTGATAAAGGCCCTCCGCGTGCAGGCGGTCGGTGAGGTCCACGAACCCCATGTCCTTCAGCGGGCCGCGCGTGAAGTAGCCCATGGAATCCATCAGCAGCTCCACCAGGTCCGGCACGCGCGAGCCGGTCTGGAGCGCGGACTGCAGGCGGCTTTGCAGCGCGCGCTGGTCCACCACCTGGAGCTGCACCTTCACCCCGTGTTCGCGCTCGAACGCGGGGATCGCGGAGCGGTACGCCTCCTCGTGGTTCGGCGCGAAGATGGCGAACACGAGGTCGGGCGCGTGTTCGGCGCGGAAGTGCTGGCGCGCCGCAATCAGCAGGCCGGACACCACGGCCATGATGAGCAACGCCAGCGGCGCCTTGCCGTATGGAAATCCTGTATCGCTCAATGCGTGCCTCCTTGCGCTTTGGTGAAATCCACCACGGGTTGCGCGCCTTTTCGCACCGAACCCTTGATGACGCGACCGTCCACCTCCACCTCGTGGTCGCCAAAGAATACGCGCACCTGCGCCGTGCCGTCCGCGCCAATCACGCCCTTCCAATTCGTCCACCAGCGGTTGAAGACGAGGTCGCGATAGACCTGGGCCGCCTTGGTTTCCGTCCAGTCCTGGTTCCACAGCGCCGCGTTGGGCCGCCAGTGCGCGCCTCTCCAGAAGCCCCACATCGTGAGGCCCTCGATGGCGGGATGCGCGAAGCAGGCGGTGTACACCGTTGCGAGCACGAGGGTTTTTTGCTCCTCGCTCATGGTGTTCGCGTCGAACTCGGTGACGCGGATCGGCAGTCCGAATTGGGCGAGCTTGTCGAGCTTGGCCTTGATCTCCGCCGCGTCCGCGCGCCCCCCGAAGTGGCCTTGCGCGCCGATGCCGCCCAGCGGGGCGCCGTCGGCGAGGAATTGGCGGATCTGCGCGATATAATCATCCGTCCGCCCGGCGGTGAGGATGCCGTAGTCGTTCACGTACAGCACCGCGCCGGGATCGTGGCTGCGCGCCCAGTGGAACATCTGGTTGTGGATGTCCCAGCCGAAGCGATCCGAATACCAGTGGCAGTGGAGCATCTCGTTGTTCAGGTCCCACTCGCGGATACGGCCCTTGTAGCGCGTCATCACCGAGCGGGCGCGGTCCTTCATGCGGCGCAACAGCTCCTCGTCGCCGAGCGTTTTCTTCCAGCCCTGCACGTTGGTTTCACGCCCCCAGAACACGCAATGCCCGCGCACCTCCATGCCGCGCGCTTCCGCCCATTCCAGCATCCGGTCGGCGTGCAGGTACGTAACCTGATCCTTCTCCCGCTCGTTGTAGTACCACTTGAGTTCGTTTTCGTGGACCACGCTGTTGAAGTTCGCTTCGAGCACCTCGAGGTATTTCTTGCGATCCGCCTCCGGCATGCCCGAGTCCTCGATGAACGGCCGCCACGAGATCGCGGTGCCGAACGGGAACGCGTGCCGCGTCTGGCGCACGGCGGCGGTCGCGCCGGGCGGTCCGCGGATCGTCAGCAGCGTCGTGCGATGCTGGCGAATGGCGGGGGTGTGGGCGGCCAGGAGCTGCTCGATCCGCTCGTCCACCGCGCTCAGCGCCAATGCGTCGGCTTTCTTGAATTCCTCGTACCGCATCGCCTTTGGCGAGCCTTCGATTTGCGGCGTGAGCAGGCGGAACGCGCGCAGGTTGCCGAGATTGTCCCCCTCGTGGAACACGAAGACGAGGCGGTGCGTGCCCGACACCTGCTCGGCATCCGTCTGCTGGATGCGGAACGATTGGAAGCCGCCGGTCTCCATCACGTTGAATTCCGCGATGCGCGGCCCGTTTGTCGCGCCGAGATGCACCGTGATGCGGCCCACCGAAAACTGCGACGCAAACTCGATTTCCATCCGGTCGGTGAAACCATCGGCAAACGTGAACGGCCCGTAGCTCACCCAGTCGCCGCCGTCGATGTAGCCCACCACGCCGCCGTTTTCCGAAATCGGCGTGACGCCCTTCATCTCCACATACGGCTGCGCCGGGACCCACTGGCCCGGCTGCAGGGTGGTTTGCGCGAAGGCGGCGGACGAGACCAGTCCAGCCAGCAGGGCCATACCCAACGCCCTGTAGCCGCGCCCGCTGGGCGCGATCCGGAGAAGCACGCGGTCAGCGACCGCGTCTACAGGACAATCGCTGTAACCGCTCATCACGGGACCTCCGCGGCGACCGGCTGCCAGCCGGCGGCGAGTTTGGCGCTGAGTTCATCGGCGATCGCGCGGCCGTCCGGCGTATCCGCGATGTTTTCCGTCTCGAACGGATCGCGCTGCAGGTCATAAAGCATACGCGGCCCTTTCGGCCACTCCGCGTAGGTGTAGCGGTCGGTGATGAGCGACGCGCCGGCGAACCAGCGGGAGAAGGCAGCCGATTTCCACGGGCGGTCCGGCTGCGCGAGCAGCGGCGCCATGCTGCTGCCTTCGAGATGCCCCGGCTTCGGAAGGCCCGCGAGGTCGCAAAGCGTCGGGAACAGATCGACCAGTTCGACCAGCGCCGGACTCGCCGCGCCGCGCGTCGCGCCAGGGCCCGAGATGATCAGCGGCACCCGCATCGCGCGGCTGTACAGCGCGTGTTTGCACCACATCGCGTGGTCGTTCAGGAAGTAGCCGTGGTCGCTCCACAGGACGACAATCGTGTTCTCACGCAGGCCGAGTTCCTCCAGCGCGTCGAGCACGCGGCCGATTTGCGCATCGACGAAACTCACGCAGGCGTAGTAGCCGTGGCGCAACGTCTTCACCAGCTCCGGCGGCACCGGCGTGTTGCCGTCCGGCACGTCGCGATAGTTGCGCAACTCGCCGAAGTTGTGCACCGACTGGTTGGGCGCGCCCTTGGATCGGAACGGGTTTGGCGAGGGCGGGATCGCGTCGCGGTCGTACAGGTCCCAGTATTTTTTCGGCGCGACAAACGGCAGGTGCGGCTTCGTCAGGCCGAGCGCCACGAAGCCGGGCCGGCCGCTCGCCTTGATTTCCTTGAAGCGCTCGATCGCCGCCGTCGCCTGCTGGTGCTGGTTGTATTCCGCGTCGGGCACGTCCGCCGCCTCGTGCGACATCCCCCAGCCCGTCTCGCCCTCCGCTGGGAAATTTTCCTTCACCTTGAAGTCCAAAAAATCCGGCTTCGTGATGATCGGATGCCCGAAGGCCGTCCACGACGCGGCGTTGTCGGTTTTGTGGTGATAGATTTTCCCCGAGCCGAACGTCAGGTAGCCGTGCTGCTTGAACCAGCCGGCGAGATCCGGCACCCCCGGCGTCTCCTTGTCGGCCCGCGTGTCGTAACTGCCGGAAAAGCGCTGGGCCGTCGGGCGGAGACCGGTCATCAAACTCGCGCGCGCCGACCCGCACACCGGCACCTGCGTGTAGGCGCGGTCGAACCGCACGCCCGACGCCGCCAGCTGGTCGATCCGCGGGGACTGGATTTCCTTCACGCCGTAGCACCCAAGCTCGGGCCGCAAATCATCCACGGCGATAAACAAGACGTTCGGCTTCGACGCCGCGAAGGTGAACGGCCCCACAACTGCCGCGGACAGGGATAGGAGTGCGGTCAAAACAATTTTATTCATGCAGGGCATCCACCGCAAAGCAGCTTCAGATATGCATAATCATAGCGTAGCAAGCGGCGAACAGCGTGCCCGACCAAACACGATTTTAGCAATCCAAATATCTACAATTTACAGGCTTCACGCCTCCACGCGCACGGCGCAGAGGGCGTGGCCGGGCAGGTCCACATGCCGGCGGCGGCCGTCCACGATGACGGCGGCGCGGCGAGGGGCGTCGTAATTGCGCAGCAGGAGCACAAGGGCGCCGTCGGGCTGGCGGAAGCAGACCGCGGGAGCGAGGAAACTGAAACAGCGGACGCGGACGGCGCCGGGCCGCAGGGCGCGCGAGAGCAGGCGGAACACCGCCACGTCGGGATTTTCCACCAGCGCGCCGGTTTCCGCGTTCGCGATGTAGAGCGAATTCTGTTTCCAGCCCCACGAGCTGCGCTGCGTCGTGTCGAGTGCGAGGTTCCAGTAGGTGAAGACATCGACATTCGCCGCGAGATAGCCGAGCACATCTTCAAACTGACTCGCCGCCTGGGGGACGGAGTTGCCGCCGCCGTGGCACACGCACTCCGTGTGCATCACGCGCGTGCCGGGATGGAGCACCTGGAGGTCGACGATCGCCTGCGGGTAGCTGTATTGGAACGCCGCGCCGCGAACAAACGCGCGGAAGGCTGCGTCGCGGAAACAGTCGTGCGCCTGCAGGCCGCTGATCGTGCGGAACGTGCCGGCCCAGATTTCCGTGTCGAGCCCCGCGCGCTGCCACTCGGGCTTGAGATAGTCCAGGTGGAATCGCACAAAGGCCTCGGGCGTCCACGCGCAACTCGGGAATCCCGCGGGGGAATCCATTTCATTTTGCGCCATGAGCCGTTCGATGCGGATGCCCTCGGCGGCGTAGCCCTCGACAACCTTTCGCAGGTAACGCGCGTAGGCCTCCAGCACGCGGGGCTCGTCGCGGATCGCGCTCCGCTCCGTGCCGTCCATCTTCCCGCTGAGTTTCATCCACGCGGGCGGACTCCACGGGCTCGCGTGCACGCGCAGGTTGGGATTCACCGCCTGCGCGGCCTTGATGAACGGGATCAGCGCGCGCCGGTCGCGCTCCAGCGAAAACTGCGCGAGCGCAAAATCATCCGGCGTTTCCGCCGCGCTGTAGGCATCGAGCGCGAAATCGCTCGCGCCGATGGGCAGGCGGATCCAATCAAACGCCATCCCGTCCGGCCCAAACACGTCGCGAAAGAACCGCGCACGCTCCGCCTCCGGCAGCGCCGACACCGCGCGCCACGCCAGCTCGCTGACCGCGCCTCCAAACCCCTGCCACGTCTGGTAGACCTGGTCCGTGCAGATCTCCACGGCGAGGTGCTCATTGTCCTGCAGCGGCTGGTGCGCGCGCTTCCACCAGCGCACGTTGTCCACCGCGTCCTGCGTGATCGTATCGGGCAGCGAAACGACCGCCTGGGCCTCTGACGTCATGACGAATCCCTCCCGGCGAACACCACCCACCCCCTGCTGCGGCAGGTCAGGCGGCGACGAACGGCATCCGGCTCATTTTTCACCGATTGAATTGCCTCCGGCAAAAGCCCGGCTCCAATGGCAATCAGCAGACACAACATCAGTACACAAAACAGGTTGCAAAATAACTTTCAAGCACGCATTTGATATTTTGTAATTACGTGAAATTAAATGACTCTTGGGCGCTATTTAATCTTCGCAATTCTTGCGCGAGGTGTAGATTTGGATTGTATGAAGCGCACAAACGCATTCAGTCGCGGTCGCCTCACCTTCGGCGTTCTCACCGCTCTTCTTTCGGCGGCCTCCGCGGCCGTCGCCGCGCCCCTAACGAATAACGGCAACTGGCAGGCCACGGCGAGCTGGCAACCGAATCGGATTCCCGTTTCGACGGATTGGGTGTACCGCGTCTCGACAGGAAGCGCGGCCCTGAACGGGGACTATACCATTGATTCGCTGACGATCCGGATCAACGCCGGCGGCACTTATCAGCTTAATTCAGACAGCGCCAGTGTTTACGAAGACTTTGCCGTAACCGTCAACCAGACCGGGCTCGGCGGCTTGACGAACGCCGTCACGGTGATCGGCACGGGCGCCGTCTTCCGCGTGGGCGATAGCGCGGGGAGCCGGGGTCGAGCCTCCATCGTCTTGGGCGGCGCGAACACCGACTTCAGCTTCCTCGTGGGTGAGGGCAATACGCTTTGGCTCTCCGACTCCGCGGGTTCCTCCGAGGGCCGTATTGAAGGCGCGGGCAAGAATCTCGCGCTGAACGGAACCGGCGCCTATTTGTTCGACACGGCCAACACCTTCGGCGGCGTGGGCAACACCGTCACGCTCAACGGCGGCCGGCTGAACATTAACCACGCGAACGCGCTGGGCAACGCCAACAACACCCTCATCATCAACGGCGGCATGATCAACAACAGCTCGACGGGAGCCGTCACCGTCGCCGGCAACGCGCAGACATGGAACGCCGACTTCACCTTCATCGGCTCGCGCGACCTGAACATGGGCAGCGGCGCGGTCACGCTCGGCAACCACGTCACCATCACCGCGTCGCAGAGCAACCTGCTGGTCGGCGGCGTCATTCGCGACAACGGCAACAACTATAACCTGACCAAGTCCGGCGCGGGTGTCATGACGGTGAGCGGATCGATTTCCAACAGCGGACAGACGGTGGTGCGGCAGGGCACCCTCTCGCTGGCCAGCGGCGCAACCATCTACAGTTCGGCCATTGGGGTGTCCAACGGCGCCGTTTTCAACGTCAGCGCGCTGGCCGGCGGCCTGACGCTTCGCTCGGGCCAGACGCTCTACGGCAACGGCACGGTGCGCGGCGCGGTCACCGCCGGAAATGGCTCGACCATCGCGCCCGGCGCGAGCATCGGCCAGTTGAGCATGACGAACCTCACGCTCGCCACGGGCGGCAAGGTAACCATTGAAATTTCGGGCACCACGACGCCGGGCGTCGATTACGACCGCATCCTCGGCTCCAACGCCACCCTTACCCATCAGTCCGACTGGATCCTGGAACTCGTGTTCCTCAACCCCGTGGACGCCCCGATCAGCGGCACGCTGAAGGTCCTCGACTTCGCCGGCTACAGCGGCGCCAACGCGCCGCAGCTCCAGGTGGTCGGCCTCTCGGATTCCACCTCGTATGACCCGACCACCGGCGAGGTGACCTTCCTGAACGCCTCCGTCGTGCCGGAGCCCGGCACCCTCGCCCTCCTCGCCCTCAGCGGCGCCCTGCTCTATCTGCGCCGCCGCACGCGGACCGCTTGATCGACGCCCAGTCTCGCCGCGCCCGCGCGGAAACCGCCCCCCCCCCCCCCCCCCCCCCCCCCCCCCTTCTTTTTTTTTTTTTTTTTTATTATTTTTTTTTTATTTTTTGTTGTGTTGTTTA
>CALKUH010000002.1 GCA_937996795.1 uncultured Verrucomicrobiota bacterium
AAGCGGCCAGATCACTTGCTACGAAAAGCGGCCACTTCTATTTGCTATCGACAGCCCGACCTTCAATGGCTCACGGATCGCCTCCGCGCCGGATGCCGCGGGGTGCTGGCGCCAGCCTCGGGCGGCTGCGTGCAATACTTGTTGAGCGCGGATGTGGACGTGCACCTGACGCCCACCGGTCGCCTCCAGGTCCGCGCCCCGGACCGCTCCGCCAGCCAACAGGCCCTGCTCGCCCAGACCACCCTGAGCCTCCGCATCCCGCTACGCGTCGACGCCGACGGTACCGAGCGCGAACTGCTCATCCTCGCCGGCCACCTGCAACCCGGCGCCGGAGACGACACAGGGCCGTTCGTCTTCGTCGCCTCGCGCAGCCATGTCATGGATATTTCCGGCGCCATCTACTCGATGCCTGTGGAACGTCTCGGCCTGACAAGATAAACGCAAGTGCCTATAAATAAGCATTTTACAACGCAAGCACCGCGCATACAGCAAATCAGGCTCTCCCGTCGTATTCGCCTAATAACCAACATCTTGCGCAACATTTAGTCGAAAAACATCTCTTCCGTATTGATGGCGGGACCTTGTTATAGGAGCATCGGGTTTTCGTTCCCCATCCGGGGGGTGCCCACATGCGTATTTTGATCGTTGGTGCAGGTAACGCCGGCCGCCACTTGGCGGCCAAGCTCAGCGAAGAGCGGCACGACATTGTGATCGTGGACCGCGACGAGGTGGCGCTGAACGAGGTGGCGTCCCAGTTGGACATCCAAACGGTGCCCGGCGAGGGCTCCTCCCCGCGCGTATTGGAAAAGGCGGGGCTGGCGAAAACGGATTTGCTCGTCGCGGTGACGGACAAGGACGAGGTCAACATCCTCGCCTGCGCCTTCGCGCAAGCCGCGGGCGTGCCGCACAAAGTGGCCCGCGTATCCAATCCCGATTTCATCCACTCGAACTCGACGTTCGATCTGCGCAAGATGGGGATCGACTTGGTGATCAGCCAGAAGGAGGAGTGCGCGGATGAAATCTTCACCGTCCTCCGCATGCCCGGCACCATTGAGGCCGTGGACATGCTCGACGGGCGCGTGCTCGCCGTCGGGGTCAAGGTCCACATGGACAGCCCGCTGGTGCTGCAGACGCTGAAAAATTTCCCCCGCCCCGAATTGCTGCAGCACATCCGCTTCATCGGCCTCATGCGCGGCGACGAGCTGTTGATCCCGAAGGGTGACACGCAATTGATGATCGGCGACGACATCTACTTCTGCGGCGACCCGGCCATCGTCACCGAATTTCTTGCGTGGGCCTGTCCCGAACACGAGAAATTCGAGAAAATCATCATCGCCGGCGGCGGCGACCTGGGCCTGCAGCTGGCGATGCGCCTCGACAAGACGGGCACGCCGATCGTGTTGATCGAGCGGAACGCCGAGCGGGCCGAGGCCTGCTCCCTGCAACTCGACCGCGCGCTGGTCATCAAGGGCGACGCGCTCGACCAGGAAACGCTGGAAAACGCGGGCATCATCAACGGCAGCGCGTTTGTCGCGGCGACCGGCAGCGATGAGAACAACATCATGATCTGCCTGCTTGCGGAGAAGGCGGGCGCGACCTTCACCCTTGCGCAGGTCACCAAGCCGGAATACGTCCCGATCATCGGCAGCCTGAGCCTGCTCGACCGTGCGGTCAGCTCCCACATGTCGATGATCAACGCGATTCTTCACTTCGTGCGCGGGAAGAACGTCAAGGCCGCCGCCCTGCTCCACAAGCTGCCGGGCGAGTTGCTGGATGTCGCCCTCGCGCCCGGGCACCGGTGGGTGGACAAGCCGGTGCGCACCCTGCGGATTCCGAACGGCGTGTTGATCGCCACGATCCTGCGCGGGAGCGATATTCTTCCGCCGACCGGGGACCAGGTCCTGCGCGAGGGCGACCATCTCGTCCTCTTCGCCGTTCCGGAGGCGGTCGGCAAGGTGGAGGGCCTGTTCCGGGGCTGAACACGCCGTGAATTTCCGCGCTGTCTTTCATCTGGTGTCCTTCCTGCCCCTCGTGCTCGGCCTGAGCATGCTGGTCTGCTGGCTTGTCGGCGCCTATATGGGCGACCCGTGGGAGGCGCGCCGCGGCTTCGCCCTGTCCGCCGCCCTGTCGATGGTCCTGGGCAGCATGCTGTGGACGTTCACGCGCGGCTCCGTCGACCTCAACCGCCGGGACGGCGTCGGCATCGTCACCTTTGGATGGTTCACCGCCACGCTGCTCGGCGCCGCGCCGTTCATGCTGACGGGCGTGATCCCTGATTTTGCGGGCGCATGGTTTGAGTCCGTCTCCGGTTTCACCACGACAGGCGCCAGCGTGCTCAGCAACCTGGAGGAGTTGCCGCGCAGCATCCTGCTCTGGCGCGCCGTGACGCACCTGCTCGGCGGCATGGGCATTCTCGTGCTGTGCGTCGCCATCCTGCCCCTGCTCGGGTCCGGCGGCATGCAAATCTACCGGGCCGAAGCCGCCGGTCCCTCCAAAGACCGCCTGACCCCGCGCATTGCCAACACGGCAAAGCTGCTGTGGGGCGTCTATGCGGGACTCAACCTGCTGATGTTCGGCCTGCTCTGGCTGCAGGGCCTGTCGGTATTCGACGCCATCTGCCATGCGTTTGCCACCATCGCCACCGGCGGCTTCTCGACCCGCAGCACCAGCATCGCGGCCTTCCAGAGTCCGGGCATCGAATGGACGATCACGATTTTCATGTTCATCAGCGGCATCAATTTCGCGCTGCACTGGCGCCTGCTGCGCGGCGAGTGGCGTGTCTGGCTCCGCGACTCGGAACTGAAGCTCTTTGTGTTGATCATCGGCGCCGCCCTCCTGCTCATCGGCCTCAACGCCGGGCCCGCCTTCTACAACGACGCCGCCACCGCGATCCGCGGCATCTGCTTCACGGTCGTCTCCATCATCACCACCACCGGATACAGCACGGATGATTACATCCTCTGGCCGGCCCTCTCCCAATACATCCTTGTGCTGCTGATGTTCATTGGCGGCTGCGCCGGCTCCACGGCAGGCGGCATCAAAGTGATTCGCGTCCTCGTCCTGTTCAAGCAGGTCGCACGCGAAATGAAGCTCTTCATCCAGCCGCAGGCAATCTACCACGTCAAGGTGGGCCGCCAGCTCGTGGACACCGAAATCGTCTCCATGATCAGCGCCTTCCTGATCATTTTCATCCTCATCTTTGTGATCGCGTCCGGGCTGATGATGTTCTTCGTGCCGGACCTCAAGACCTCGGTCTCCGCGGTCGCCTCCGCGCTCGGCAACGTCGGCCCCGGATTGGGCGATGTCGGGCCGATGGGCAACTACGCCTTCATTCCGGCCACCGGCAAAATCATCCTGTCCCACTGCATGCTCCTCGGGCGGCTGGAGCTCTACACGATGCTCGTGATCCTCTTCCCCGCCTTCTGGCGCCGCTAAGACCGGGCTTCTCATCCGGCGGAATCCGCGCTAGAATAAAACGCGGAGGTGAGACATGAAACGCATCCTCGTGCCGGTCGACTTTTCCGGGATCACCACCCCGCTGCTCAACACCGCCGAAACCCTCGCCCGGGCCTTCGGCGCGGAGCTCTTCCTGCTGCATGTCGCCAGGCCCGAGCCCGAATTCATCTCCTACGAACCGGGGCCCGCCTCCGTGCGGCAGGCGGTCGCGCGCGAGATCAGCGAGGAACACCGCAAACTGCACGCGCTCGACCGGGAGCTTGAATCAAAAGGCCTCACCGTGACGTCCCTCGTCATCCAGGGTTACACGGTGGAAAAAATCCTGCAGGAACTCGAACGGCTCCAGATCGACCTCGTCGTGATGGGCTCCCACGGACACGGCGCGCTCCATCACCTGCTGCTTGGCAGCGTCACCGAAGGCGTGTTGCGCAAAGCCACGTGCCCGGTATTGATTATTCCGATGAAGCAGGCACAGAGGGACACAGGCACATAGGCACAAAGTGAGGGAAACAGTGCATTTCCTTTGTGCCTCTGTCCCTGTATCCCTCGGTGCCTTCTCCTACTTCACCATCAGCGTCACGATCAACCGGCCTTCACCTTGCGGCACGCCGCCGAGGATCGTGGGCTTGCCCTTCTTCAGGGTCACCGACGTGCTGAGCAGGCGGTCGTTTCCGCGCAGCCAGGTGACCTCGACCCGGCCCTTGCCGCCGCCCGCAAGGTTCACCACATGGCCGTCGCCGAGCGCGATCGACGCGCTTCCGGACCCGCTGAACAGGACGGAACCCTGCCCCAGCAAACGGTAGGTCTCGAACCGCAGCAGCGGGCGCAACACGTAATCCACCCGCTCCAGGCGCCGGTCCAGCGGGGCCGGCTCATTCGATGCGAGGATCAGCATGGCCTCCACGTCGGACGGTTGCGCGAAGGCGCGCTGCACCGGCGCCACGCAACACAACCCCACGAGGATGACAAACAGTGCTTTCATGATTTTCCCCCGTCCGCCGGGGCATCCGCCGGCGTCACCATCCAGATGACCACGGCGCCGCTCTGCTCATCTTCGTACACCATCGCCGTGGCCCCCGGCAACTCCGCATCCACCCACGCCACGCGCGGCTCCGTCGCATGCGCCTCGGGCGGCATCGAAATGCGCAGGCTGAAAAAGCCCAGCAAGACCATGAAGATCGCGATCGCGGTCGTCGTCGCCCAATCCCACGGGCGCTTCAAATGCTGTTCGGCCCAGTGTTCCGGCGCGTGCCGGCGGATCTCGCGCCGCACGTCGTTCCACATCACCTCCGCCGGCGGCGTCGGGATGGCCTGGTTTCGGAGATGGTCCCCCAACCCCTTCCACACGGTCTCCGCCTCGTCCACCACCGCGGGACGCAGGCCGTCCCGATCCAGACGCGCGGCACGATGCGGCGCCAATTCACCGTCGCGCCGCCTGCTCCACCATTTCAACTGACGTCCCAGATTCATCGCACACCCTTCATCCGTTCCTGCACCTGGCGCCGCGCATAAAAGATGCGCGACATCACGGTGCCCGCCCGGCACTTCATCGCCTGCCCGATCTCCCGGTAGGACATGCCCTCCACCTCCCGCAGGATCAGCGCCATCCGGTGCTCCGGGCTCAGGCTCTCCAGCGCCGCATCAAACGCCCTGCGGATCTCCTCGCGCTCAAGCCCCCGGTCCGGCCGCCCGTCATCCGGCGGCTGCCATTCCGCAGCGGGCCGCGGGTCCCGTTCCGGGGTTTCGTCCAGTGACACTTCCTTCCGCCGCGCCGAGCGCCGCGCCTGGTCGAGCACGCTGTTCACCGCGATCCGATACATCCACGTGAAGAACTGCGCATCGCCCTTGTACGACTCCAGCCGCTGCCACGCCTTCACCCACGCCTGCTGCGCCAGCTCCTTCGCGTCCTCCGCGTTGTTCACCATCCGGTAGATCACGCCATACACCCGCCCGTGAAACGCCTGCACCAGCTCGCCAAACGCGTCCTCATCGCCCCCCTTCGCCCGCTCGACGAGATGCGCCACCGCCTCCCGGCTCAGCGGGCCCTCATCGGAATTGGACGGCTCTGGGGGCGCATTATTCACGATATTCACACGGCGGATGCCGCCGGATTTGCAACGTCTGTAAAACCTTTTTGGGCGCCTTGCAACGTCTGTAAAAAGGGGGCGGATGGCGTCGGGTTTCGGGTGTCAGGAAGGAGCGGTTCCTCCCCGACACCTGACACCTTTTCCCCCACTATTTTCATGGACGTCGCGCGGTCCAGCCGAGGTCCACGTACTCCCACTCGACCCGGTCCGGGCGCAGGGTGACGACGCCGAACCCTTCCTCCGTGCCGTGCCACGCGCCGCGCCACCATTTCCCGCAGACGGCGCCGCCGGTGATAAACGTCGTCTCGCGCCAGCGCAGCAGTTCATTGACGTGCAGGTGGCCCTGCAACACGAGATGCAGGCGATGTCCCTCGAACGCGGTGAGCACGTCGCGGTTGTTCACAATGACGCGATTGCGCGGGGCGGGCTTCTCCTGGCCCTCGGTGGCCTGGTAAAACGAGGTCAGCAGCGGCATGTGCGTGACGAGCACGATGGGCGTCGCGGGGTCCACGGCGGCGAGGTCGCCTTTCAGCCACGCGAGCTGTGCCGCGTCGATGTGGCCGCGGTATTTCAACTCGTCCCGCGTGATCTCCACACTGTCGAGCAGGATGACGTGATAGCCGCCGGCGTCGAACGAGCGGTAGGTGTGCGTGACGCCGAGCGCCTCGCGGAAGGCCGCGCGCGGGTCGGGCTCGGGCGCTTCCCCGCCCTGCGGCATCGCGCCGACGAGGTCGTGGTTGCCGACGACGGCGACGGCGGAGGGCTGGAGACGATCGTGCAGGTGTTCGCGGTAGGTCTGCCAGCGATGTTCCACGGCAGCGCGGGTGGACTGGAACCCATCGGTGATGCAGTCGCCGCCGCAGATGATGAGGTCGGCATGCTGCGCGTTGATGCGCTCCGCCGCGAGCCGAAGGGCGTCGGGGGTATCCCACTCGACGCGGGTGTGGATGTCCGTGAAAAAAGCAAGGCGCAGCGGATCGCGCGGCGCGGCGGGCGCGGCCCATGCGGCGCGGCGCGGCCAGCCGAGGCTGACACAAGCGGCCCCGGCGGTGGCCGTGGCGAGGAACTGGCGTCGATTCATCATGTCGGCGGCGCGGCGGACGGCACGGTTTTCCTGCGCCGCACATCATACGCCCCGGCGGCCAACGTCACAAGCAGCAGCGCGCCGAGCACGGCCTGCGCCTGTCGCTCGGTCCACGCGGTGACGAGTTCGCGGCTGACGGGACTGTGATACGGCCCGGGCCGCGCGGCGGCCTCGGCCCGGGCGCGCAGGTCCGGCGCCCAGTCGCGGCCGGATGCGCGCAGGCTCGCGCCGAACCACGATTCGAGGATGCGCTGTTCGCCGAAGGCGACGGTGATGCGCTCCGCGTGCCGCTCCGGCGAGCGGCGATGCGCGCGCGCGTCCTGCCAATAGCGGTCCCGCCGGAAAAGGCGGACGCGGAACTCGTGGGCGAACGGGTCGGTGTAGGGCGAGTAGCGCGCGAGGAACGTGCCGTATTCGTCGTCCGACCCGCGCCGCCGGATCAAGGCGCCGACCTCTTCGGCGCGCGCGGCGTCCTCGGCGCGCAGCGCGTCGAGCGTGAAGCGGGAGTTGAACGTGCCGATGGCCGGGTCCTGGTGGCGGTGGCCGTATTCGATCATCGCCTCCTCGTAGACGAAGAGCGCGGGCCGGTAGGAGTAGAACGGGCGCCACACGTCGGGCGTGTTGGAGATGCAGGCGAGGACCAGCGCGAGGGACGCGGCGGCGAGGCGCCAGGCCGCGCGGGCGGAGCGGTGCGTGGCGGGGCGGCGCCACGCGTCGGCGGACAGGCCCGCCGCGAGGGCGAGTTGGACCAGCAGGACGGAGCCGGCATTGATGCCCATGTCGCGGAAATCGAAGAAGCGGCGCGGCACCGCCCACTGGATGACTTCGTCGAGCGTGCCGAGCAGCGCGCCGAGGAAAAACGCGGCGGCATACGCGCCGCGGTCGGGATAGCGGCGGCTGAACGCGCGGAAGAGCAGCGCGGAGAGCACGCCGTATTGCAGCAAATGCATCGCCTCCTCGGCGTTCGCGCGCAGCCACCAGGTGCCGGCCGCGAACACGGCGGCGAGCGCGAGCAGGACGAGACCCTGCGCGCGCGTGAGCGCGATGGCGCGGCGGCGAAGGTGAATCACCGCCCACAGCACGGCGACGGCGATGGCGGCGTAGACGATCCACGAGAACAGCGCGCGCGTCGCGTGTTCCGTCACCCAGAGCTGGATCGCGCGGGCCAGCGGGATCGTGGCATAGATGAACAGCGTCCACGCCACCGCTGGCAGCCAGTCGCGCGCGAACGCGCGGGCTCGCGTCGCCGCGTTCATCCGCGTTCCCGTCCCCACCGCCAGCCAATGGCCGCGACCGCCAGCAGGGCAAGGCCGATGAGCGACCAGATGTGGCGTTCCGAGATGCGGTGGATCAGGTGGCGGCTGACTTCGCTGCGGTAGCGGCCGGGATTAATGTGCGGCTGCAGCGCCTCTTTGAGCGGGTCGGTCCACCATTGCGCGGCATGGAGGAGCGAATTGGAGTAATAGCGTTCGAGAATCTGGTTTTCGCGATAGGCGACCGTTGCATGGAACCGGTAGCTGTCCGGCTTGCTGATGTGGTTCGGCAGCACGTCGAGGTAGTGGTTGCGGCGGAACAGGTGCACCATCGCTTCGTGGGTAAACGCGTCGCGGCCGGGCGTGAAGCGGCGCAGGAAATTGGTGTAGGCGTCGACCCGCGTGTAGTGGTCGAGAATCGCGCCGACCTCCGGCCCGCGCTTGTGGTCGATCCACTGCAGGTCCTCGCGCGTAAAGCGCGAATAGAAGCGGCCGAGATCCGGGTCCTCGTGGCGGAAGCCGTATTCGCTCATCGCGTGGTCGTTATCGAGCAGGAAGGAAAAGGCCGGCAGGCGCTCGGAGATCCGGGCGGCGGCGACGGGCGTGTTGGAGGAGGCCAGGCCGATCAGGAGCAATTGGATCGCCGCCAGGGCCGCGGCCCAGCGCACGGAGCGCGGGCGGATCGGGCGCGTGACGAAGGCAGGGCGGAACCCGGCAGCGGCGGCCACCTGGATCAATCCGGCGGCGACAACATTATGCCACAGGTCGCGAATGTCCCAGTAGCGGCCCGGCGTGATCCACTGGATCATCTCATCAACCGTGCTGGCGAGCGCGCAGATGAGCACGGCATTGAGGTAGATCAGCGGGTCGCGCTGCCGGTGCGCGAGCGCGCGGAAGGCCCAGAGGCCGAGCGCGCCGTATTCGATGAAGTGAACGGCCTCGGCCGGGGTCTTCATGCGCTCGAGCGCGAGGTAGATGAAGATCGACGCGACGCCGACCAGCGACGCGGCCTGCGGCCACGGGAGCCGGCGCATGCGATGGAAGATGCGCCAGAGCGACAGCAGCATGATCGCGACGATCAGGCCGATGCAGATCCAGCGGACGGAACCGGCGCCGATGTGGCCGGCGACCCAGCGCTGCATGGCGCGGGCAAAGGGAACGGTGGCGTAGATCACCAGCGTCCACACCACCACCAGCGCCCAACTCAGCGCTTCTTTTCCCCGCGGGGGTGCCTGAAACAAAACGCGCGTCCTTTCCCGCCCAGCACACGCGCTGATTCGAGCGAATCAGTCGTGGATGCGGCCGGTCTCCTCCGTCAAGTGCCGCAGCCGTTGCTTAAGCTCGGGCGTGAGCATATCGGACTGGAAGCGCCAGCGCCAGTTCCCACTCTTGGTGCCCGGCACATTCATGCGCGCCTCGGTGCCGAGGCCCAGCAGGTCCTGCATCGGGAACACCGCGGTGTTGGCGTTGGAACGGAGGGCGAGCGCGATAAGGTCCCACTGGATCTCGCTGCCGTCGCTCTTGAGATACTCGAGAATCGCGCGGCGCTCCGCGTCGATCTCCTCGCGCGACCGCGTGCTCCCCTCGCCCGGCTCGCTGCGGAACCAGCCGACGGTGGTATCGTTGTCGTGCGTGCCGGTGTAGACGCAGCAATTGGGCGGATAGCTTTCGGGGCGGTATTCCGACGCCTTGGCGTCGTTGCCGAACGCGAACTGCAGCACGCGCATGCCGGGCAGGTGGAACTGGTCGCGCAGCGCGTCGACGTCGGGCGTGATGACGCCGAGGTCTTCGGCGATGATGTTCATCTCGCCGAGGTGCCGCTTGAGCGCATGGAAAAGGTCCGCGCCGGGGCCGGGCACCCAGCGCCCGTTGATCGCCGTCTCCGCGTCGCCGGGAATTTCCCAGTAACCCGCGAAGCCGCGGAAGTGGTCGATGCGGACGATGTCCACCATCTGGAAGATCTTGCGCAGGCGCGCGGCCCACCAGGCGTAATCCTGCGCCTTGTGCACATCCCAGCGATACAGCGGATTGCCCCAGAGCTGGCCGGTGGCGCTGAAGTAATCGGGCGGCACGCCGGCGACGACGGAACAGCGGCCGTCGGGTTCGATGTAGAAGAGTTCCGGGTGTGCCCACGCGTCGGCGCTGTCGTGCGCGACGAAAATCGGGATGTCGCCGATGATCTTGATGCCGCGGTCGCGGCAGTAGAGACGGAAGCGGTGCCACTGGTCGTCAAAGATCCACTGGAGGATCTTCGCGTTGCGGATGGCGGTGCGGTAGTGCTTGCGCGCGTGCGCCAGCGCGGACGGCTCGCGGCGGACGAGTTCCGGTTCCCACGTATGCCACGGCTCCAGGTTGTGCGCCTCCTTCAGCGCCATGAAAAGCGCGAAGTCCTCGAGCCAGTCCTTGTTGCGCTCGCAGAATTCGGTGAAGGCCTGCTTCTGGGCCTGCGATGCGTGGCGCTCGAAGGTGCGGCAGACCGTGCGGAGGATGGCGGTGCGCGCCGGGATGACCGCGCCGTAGTCCACGTGGTCCTCGGGGAACTTGGGGAACCGGCCGAGATGCCACTGGTGCAGCAGGCCGTCCTCCACCAGCATGTCGAAACTGATGAACAGCGGATTGCCGGCGAAGGTGGAAAACGACTGGTACGGCGAATCACCATACCCCGTCAGCCCGTGCGGCAGGATCTGCCACAGGTGCTGGCCCATGTCCACCAGCGTGTCCGCAAACGCGCGCGCGCCCGGCCCGAGATCCCCCATCCCGTAGCGACCCGGCAGCGACGTGATGTGCAACAAAATCCCACTCTCACGCGGAAAATTCATAACGCCCACTCCTTCGTTATGTGAAACGGCGCCAATGGATAACGGCGGAGCCGCCGCTTGTCACGCTTTTTACTCGGGCCGCACCCCGCCACTGGCACGGGATTTCCGTGCGCGGCCGGGCGCGCGAGTCAAGCGATTGACCGGCGCATCGATTCCTCCGGCGCCGCCGCCACTTGACAGGGCCTGATGTTCGATATATCAATCACCTATTCGCTAATCAAAGCACCTCATGAATACAACGCTTTCCGCGCCGCCGGTTCCCATACCGCTCGACACGCTGCCCCTCGGGGTTTGCGCCATCGTCCATCATGTGGATGCGTCGGATGACGACATGCGCCGGCTCATGACGCTGGGCATCTGCGCGGGGCGTCGCCTGGAGCTGATCCAGCGGGGTGATCCGATGATCCTGCGCGTGTTCGGCACCCGGCTCGGGGTTTCGCGGCGGCTCGCGGCGCGCGTCCTCGCGCAGGTGTGTGACCACGTGGCCTGCCCGCACTAACCCCCATGTCCGCCGAAGCGCCCCAACTCGCTCCGCCCCCCTCCGCGCGTCGCCCCGCCCGAATCGTCCTGCTGGGCAATCCCAACGCCGGGAAAACCACGCTGTTCAACGCGCTGACGGGACTCCGCGCGAAAACCGCCAACTTCCCGGGCACCACCGTCACCCACCGCATGGGCACGATCGAATCGGGCGGGCGCTCGCTTCACCTCGTCGACCTGCCCGGCATGTACAGCCTGCAACCAACAACGCCCGAGGAGCGCGTCGCGGTCGAGGCATTTCTCGGGAGCGGTCCCCACGGCACGAAGCCCGATGTCGCGATCCTCGTGGCCGACGCCACGAACCTCGAACGAAACCTCTTCCTCGCCAGCCAGGTGCTGGAACAGGACATCCCGGTCCTGCTCGCGCTCAACATGATCGATGTCGCGGAGGCGGAAGGCCTGCACATCGACGCCGGGGGGCTGGCGCGCGAACTCGGCTGCCCGGTGGTCCCCGTCAGCGCGCGGACGGGTCGCGGGCTGGACACGCTGCTCGCGGCGCTCGATGAGGCGGTCCAGAAAAGCGCCACGCGCATCCCGATCATCCAGAACGCGCTCGCCTGCACGGCCTGCTCCTCGTGCCCGTTCCAGAATCGCTACACGTGGACGGAAACCGTCGCCGCCCGCCACCTGAAGTCGCACCGCGCCGCGCGCGGGCGGAAAACGGAGGCGATCGACCGCGTGCTCACCCACCCGGTGGGCGGCATGGTCGCGTTCTTCTCCGTGATGGCGCTGATGTTCTACCTGATCTTCCAACTGGCCACGCTGCCGATGGATCTGATCGACCACCTGTTCGTGACCATCGGCAACCATGTGTCCGCGTGGATCCCGGAGGGCGACCTGCAAAGCCTGGTCGTCAACGGCATCATCGGCGGCGTGGGCGGCATTCTCGTGTTCCTCCCGCAAATCTGCATCCTCTTCTTCTTCCTCGCGCTGCTGGAGGACACGGGCTACCTCGCGCGCGCGGCGTTTGTGATGGATCGCCTGATGCGCCGCATCGGGCTGCCCGGCAAGGCCTTTGTGCCGCTGCTCTCCGCGCACGCCTGCGCGATTCCCGCGATCATGGCCACGCGCGTGATTGAGGACCGCCGCGACCGCCTCATCACGATCCTCATTGCGCCGCTGATGACGTGCTCGGCGCGCATCCCGGTGTACACGATGGTCATCGCCCTGCTGTTCCCCTCGCGTCCCGGCCTCGCCGCTATGACCTTCCTCGGCGCCTACGGTGTCGGCATCGCCGCGGGCCTGCTGTCGGCGTTTGTGATGAAACGCACCATCCTGCCGGGCGAAACGCGCGCGCTCGTGCTCGAATTGCCGAACTACCGGTTCCCCAGCATCCGCACCTCGTTCCTCCACATGTACGACCAGGCGCGCATGTTCGTCCGCCAGGCCGGTACGCTGATTCTCTTCATCTCCATCCTGCTGTGGGGCCTGGCGACGTATCCGAAGAGCGAGGCGCCGCCCGAGGCCGAGGCGCTGCAGGCGCAGGCGGCGGCGGTGGCGGAAACCGGCGACGCCGAACGCGCGGCGGCACTGGAGGCGGAAGCGACATACGTGGCCGACCAGCACGCGCTGGCCCACTCGCTCGCGGGGCGCATCGGCCATTGGATCGAACCGGTCCTCGCGCCACTCGGGTTCAACTGGCAGATCGGCATCGGCATCGTGACGTCCTTTGCGGCGCGCGAAGTGATTGTGTCCACGCTGGCGGTGGTGTATGGCGTCGGTTCGGACCGCGCCGAGGAGGAACCCACCTCGCTTCACGACAGCCTGCGCTCGGCGCGCCGCGCCGATGGATCGCCCGTCTTCACGACGGCCACCGGTTTCAGCTTGCTCGTCTTCTACATCCTCGCGGCCCAGTGCCTGCCCACCCAAGCCGTCACGCGGAAGGAAACCGGCAGTTGGAAATGGGCCGCGTTCCAGCTGATCTACATGACCGTGCTCGCCTACGCGGCGTCCCTCGTCACGTATCAGGCCCTCCGCGCCTTCGGCATCAGCTAGCGCGCTTTGGGTGGCAAGGGCCTGCCGCCCTCCATGTGCATCTCATGACAAGGTGAGGCGGTGCGTGATGAACTTTTTTCCACCACCCGCTTCGCTGGAGTGCACGGAGTGCACGAAGAGGATTGTTGGGAAGGAAGATTAGAATTCCCTTCTCCGCGCCTCCGTGGGCTCCGTGGTGACCGCTTCCGTTCTTTCGCCCTATTTTTCGGTGAAGCGCCGCAATTCGCGCTCCTCGTCCTCAGTGCGCTTCAGCGGCGCCGCGAGCAGTTCGCGGGCAAGCGCGGCCGCGCCGGCGACATCGCCGCTTTGGGAGCGCCAGCGGACAAGTTCCAGGGCGACGGCCACGGAGGATGGGTCGATCGCGCGGGCGGCCTCCCACTCGCGTCCGGCCTCCGGCCACCGCTCCAGCGCCACGAGCACGCGGGCCCTTGCCATCCGCGCCTCGACATCGTTTGCGCCCCGCGCGACGGATTCCTCCGCCGCGGCGAGCGCGCCGTCCGTGTCGCCGCGCGCAAGCAGGAGGGTCGAGAGCTGGGCCAGCGTGCCAGAGGCGCGTCGGTACTGGAGCAGGCGCCGCAACACATCTTCCGCCAGATCGTGGCGTTTGCGTTCGCGCAGCAACGCCGCGAGCGCGAGGTTGGCCTTCTCGTGGTTCGGCTGGACGGCCAGGATGCGCTGCAGGCGGCGATCCACCTCGTTCCACGCGCGGTCCTTGAGATCGAGTTCCAGCAGCACCTGCTGCACCGTCAAATCGCCGGGGCGCAGCGTGGCCGCGCGCTCTAGGTAGGCGCGCGCGGCGGCGGGCTCGTTCGCCTGCAGGCGGGCGCGGCCCAGCAACACCAGCAGGGGCGGCCACTCCTGCCCCATTTTTTTCATCTGCGCCACGGCGCGGTCCATCCCATCGGGCTGCCCCTGCTCGTACGCGATGGACGCCAGCAGAATCCACCCGGCCGCGAGGCCGGGCTGGTCGAGCAGCAGGCGCTCCAATTTCGCGCGCGCCTCGTCGCGGCGCCCGGCGCGATACGCTTGAATCACGTCCAGCAGGGCGGGCGGGAGCGCGGCAGCGGAAGGACCGTCGGCGGCGCCGAGCAACGCGGCGGCCTCCGCCGTCCGCAGGTGTCCGTATTCATGCGCCAGCGCTCCCGGGCTTCGCGGCGCCGCACGAGTGGACTCCTCCACGCGCAGGGTCTCCGCGTCGGCAAGGTCAAGGTCGGGCGCCTGGGTGCGCGCCAGCACGAGGAGGTTGAGCGCGGCGCTCACGTTGCGCGGTTCGAGCGCGAGGCTTTGCCGGTAGGCCGCGAGCGCGGAGCCGGGTTGGTCGAGGTTCTCCAGCGCCACGCCAAGGTCATTCGCCACCCGCGACGCCTGCTGCGCCAGCGCGTCCGCGAGCGCGCGCGAGCGGGGACCCGCCGCGCGCAGGAGCGGCAGCGCGGTTTCCACCTCGCGCCAGAAGGAGCGATGTCGCTCCATCCACGCCTCCGGCTTCAGGGCGTCGCGATCCGGCGCGGCAAGGAAGACGAGGCCCGCGGGCACAGGTTCCCATCCTTCGCTCAACCAGAGGTCCGGGCTCCACGCAAGTGCGAGCCGCCGGGCCGCGTCATCCCCCGCGTTCACCCACGCGGCCAGGAGCGGACCCAGTCCCGCGATCGCGAGGCTTTGCAGGCGGGGCTCGGCGAAGCGCGACGCGAGATAGCGCCGATAGGTCAGCGCCTCGCATTGGTACACGTTCACGTAGTCGAACGGCAGGCCGAGGCGTCGGGCTTCGATTTGCAGCAACGGCTCCAGCAGTCCGTTTCCGATCCACAGCGTGCGTCCCTCCGCCTGCGCGAGGGCCGCGCGCGTCACGGCGGCGGCCGCGCGAGCGGCGGACGGC
>CALKUH010000003.1 GCA_937996795.1 uncultured Verrucomicrobiota bacterium
CGTTGCCGGGCCAGTGGTAGCTCATCAGCATGTCGATGACCGCGCTGGAGAGGCGCCGGACATTCTTGCGCTGCTCCTTCGCATAATGGCCGAGGAAATGGTCCGCCAGCAGGACGATGTCGGCCTTGCGTTTGCGCAGCGCCGGGACGTAGATCGGAAAGACATTGAGCCGGTAGTACAGGTCCTCGCGGAACTTGCCCTGCGCGACCATCTCCTGCAGGTTGCGGTTGGTGGCCGCGATGAGGCGCACGTTCACCTTGAGCGTGCGTGTGTCGCCGACGCGCTCGAATTCGCGCTCCTGCAGCACGCGCAGCAGCTTGATCTGGATCGCGGGCGGGATGTCGCCGATCTCGTCGAGGAAGAGCGTGCCGCCGTGCGCCATTTCGAACCGTCCCTTGCGATCGGAGACCGCGCCGGTGAAGGCGCCCTTCACGTGGCCGAACAGCTCGCTCTCGATGATGCTCTCCGGCAGCGCGGCGCAGTGTGCCTTCACGAAGGGCTTGTCCGCACGGTCGCTGTTGTAGTGGATCGCGTGCGCGACGAGTTCCTTGCCGGTGCCGGTTTCCCCGAGAATGAGCGCGGTCGCGTTGCTCTTTGAGACCTGCGCGATCTGGTCATACACCTGCTGCATCTCGTGCGAGTTGCCGATGATGTTCGACGGGCGGAAGCGTTCGCGCAGCTCCTGCTTCAGCCGCTCGTTCTCCTCCGCCAGCTTGTCGCGCTCCTCCTGCGCGACGCGGCGCAGTTTCACCGCCTGCGCGATGAGCGAGGCGATGATGCTGAGCAGGCGCGCGTCGTCCTGCAGGTCGGCCTCCGGCTTGTGCGGCGTGTCCACGCTCAGCGCGCCGACCACCTCCTGGCCAACCTTGATCGGCACGCACAGGAACGACGTGTCCGCGCCCTTGCCGCGCTTCGTCTTGTCCAGCAGCAGCGGCGACTCGCTCTTGCGCGGGATGATCGCCGGCTCGCCGGTCAGGATGACCTGACCCGTCACGCCTTCGCCGAGTTTGTAGCGTCCGCGCCGCGCCTGTTGCTGCGACAGGCCGTGCGCGGCTTCAATCAGGATGTCGCCGGTTTTCCGGTTCAGCAGCGTCAGCGTGCCGTAGTTCATGTCCATGTACTCGGCCATCGCCTCGAGCACCGGGCTCACGATCTCGCGCAAGTCCAGGCTCGTGTCGAGCAGGCAGCTGATGTGATACAGCAACTGCAGCTCGCGCTCCGAACCCACGTCGGTCAATACGGCGCTTTGTTCACGGTCGCTCATGTTCGTGCTCCTGAATGGGCGGGTGACGAGTGGGGAATATGATCCCCTCGTCCCTCGCCCTATCCGGTTCTCTCCCGGTATAAATTCGTAATCGGCAGCCTGCGGTCGCGTCCGAAGGCCTTGGGCGTGATCTTCACGCCGGGCGCGCCCTGGCGGCGTTTGTATTCGTTCACATCAATCAGGCGGATCACGCGTTTCACCGTCGCCGCGTCGTAGCCGTCGGCGATGATCGCCTCCAGGCCCCAGTCGCGCTCGACATAGCGTTCGATGATCCCGTCGAGCACGTCGTACGGCGGCAGCGTGTCCTGGTCCGTCTGGTTCTCCTTCAACTCCGCCGACGGAGGCCGCGTGATGATCGATTCGGGAATCAATTCGCGGAATTCACCACGGAGGCACGGAGGTCTCGGATAGCCTTCAACTGGGGCGGCGGTTTCAATGGACCGCTCTGTGCTCTCCGTGTCTCCGTGGTGAACTCCCTGCGCATTGCGCCACTTCGCCAGTTCAAACACGAGGGTTTTCGGCACGTCCTTGATCACGGCGAAACCGCCGGCCATGTCGCCGTAGAGCGTGCAGTAGCCGGTGGCGAGTTCGCTTTTGTTGCCGGTCGTCAACACGAGCCAGCCGAATTTGTTGGAGAGCGCCATCACGATGACCCCGCGGATGCGCGCCTGGAGGTTCTCCTCCGTCGTGTCCGGCGCGCGCCCGGGCCAGAGCGGCGCGAGGTCCTTTACGAAGGCCTCGAACAGGCCCTGGATCGGTGTCTCCATGATGGGGATGCCGAGGTTCGCCGCGAGCTGGTGCGCGTCGCCGCGCGTGCCGGCGGAGGAATAGCGGGACGGCAGCGTGATCCCATGCACGCGGTCCGCCCCCAGCGCGTCCACCGCGAGCGCCGCGACAAGCGCCGAGTCGATCCCGCCACTCAGTCCGAGCACGACGCCGCTAAACCCGTTCTTGTTCGTGTAGTCGCGCAGGCCGAGGACGAGCGCGGCGTAGACCTCGGCGAGGTCGGGCAGGGGGGGCGGGGGCGGGGAAGAGGTGTTGGGTTTCGGGTGTCGGGGAGGAGAATTTACAGACGTTGAAAGTCGTTCGGAACTGTTTTTACAGACGTTGGAACTTTCGGGGAGGTCCACGTGCAGCATGTCCTCGTCGAATTGTTTCGCGCGCGCGCGGACGCCGTCCGCGTCGAGGAACAAGCTCGCGCCGTCGAAGACGAGTTCGTCCTGGCCGCCGACGAGGTTGCAGTAGAGCAGGGGGGCGCCGATGGCGCGCGACGCGGCGCGCAGGGTCTGTTCGCGCAGGGCGCCTTTGCCGCGATGGTAGGGGGAGCCGGAGATATTGAGGACGAGGTCCACGCGGCCGGCGAGCGCGGTGCAGGCGGCGGCGGCGGGGTCCCACGAGTCCTCGCAGATGTGAAGTCCGAGCCGCAGGCCGTTCGCCAGCGGCAGGATGACCGGCTCCGTGCCGGCGGCGAATACGCGCTGCTCGTCGAAGACCCCGTAGTTCGGCAGCAGCATTTTCCGGTAGATCGCGCGCACCGCGCCGCCTTGAAAGGCATAGGCCGCGTTGCAGGCGCGGGGCCCGAGCGCCGCCGGCGCGCCGACGATGACCAGCGGCTCGGGCGGCAGTTCCGCGGCCAGCCGCTCGATTTCGCGCTCCGTGTCTTCCAGGAAGTGCCGCTTGAGGACGAGGTCCTCCGGCGGATAGCCGCTCAGCGCCAGTTCCGGAAACGCGATCAGGCCCGCGCCGGCCCCCGCCGCTTCGTGCGCCAGACGCAGGATCTTGCCGGCGTTGGCGTTGAGCGCCCCGACGGTCATATTGGCCTGCACAAGTGTTGCGCGCAGATTTGGCATAAGACAAAAATGTAACATAGTCGCGGCGTGGGGGAAGAACGAATCCTGCGGGATGGTGTCCGGGCGGCGGGGTGGGTATGGTCGCCGGATGCGATTTGTCTTTTTGGCGGAAAACTATCATCGCGTATATGACCGGTATTGGGAGGCCTTCCCGGATGCGCGGACGGTGACGTTCGCAGCGGCGCAGGAGCGGCTGTTCGGGGAATTCCTCTACCAGTCCGACAGCCAGGCGGCGGCCCTGCGGGCGCTGGGGCACGAGGCCTGCACGCTGGTGCCGGAGTGCATCCCGATGCAGCGGCGCTGGGCGCGGGAGGAGCGGCTGTGGATGCCGCCCTACCGGCGGCGCAATCCGGCCTTCGTCAACCGGGCGTGGCGCGTGGTGACGGGCCTGGAGCGGCGCGACCACTGGCATGCGCGGCTGCTGTCCGCGCAACTGCGCGCGCTGCGGCCCGATGTGGTGCAGGTGTATTCGGGCGTCCACATGACCGCGCCGATGCTTCGCCGGTTGCGCCCGCTCGCGCCGCGCTGGGTGTGCCACTGGTCCTCGACGATCCGGCCGGCCTATCCCTATGGCCTCTATGACCTCGTCGTGACGACGGCCTCGAATTTCGAGTCGGCCTTCAAACGGCTGGGCTGCGCGAGCCGCGTGGTCCAGCACGCGTTCGACGAGCGCGTGCTGGAGCGGGTGGAACACGACGGCCCGCGCGACGGTGTGGTGTTCGTGGGCACGCTCTCGCCCAAGCATCGCCAGCGCGCCGGGTTGCTGGAGGCCGTGGCGCGGCGCGTGCCGGTGGAGGTGTATGGCGAGGGGTTCGACGCCCTGCCCGACGGGTCCGCGCTGCGCCGCGCGTGGCGGGGCCGCGCGTTGTTCGGGCTTGAGATGTACCGCGCCTTCGCCCGCGCGCGCATCGTGTTGCATGTGCCCGGCGACGACGCGCGCGCGGATGCCGGCGCCAAGCGGCTCTTCGAGATCACCGGTGCGGGCGCGCTGATGCTGGCGGAAGCGCAGCCCGGGCTCGGCGCGCATTTTGAGATCGGCCACGAATGCGATACATTCTGCGACGCGGACGAGGCGGTGCGGAAAATTGAACAGTACCTCGTCCGGGAACCGACCCGCGCCGCGATCGCCGCCGCCGGCCAGCGCCGGACCCTGCGCGACCATACCTACCGCGTGCGCATGCGCGAGTGGCTCGACGCGGTGGATTCGTGCGTCCGCAGTCCTGCCCTATAGTCGTTTCACGTTCGCGTGCACGTTCACGAATTTCGAGGACGAGGACGGCGAACAGACACAAAGGCCCGGCTCCCTTGCGGGAACCGGGCCTCTGGTTTCACAAAGCAGGAGCGCCCTCCTAGGGGCTCCCGGACGGACGCCGCGCGCCCGCCGCTGCTTCGCTGAAGGCGTTGCTTATCGGATGAACAGCATCTCCTGGTAGGTCGGGAGCGGCCAGATGTCGTCCGCGATGATCAGCTCGAGTTTGTCGGCGATCTTCCGGATGTTCAGCATGGCGGGCAGGACCTCGTCGCGGTAGTGCTTCGCGTGGTCCAGCGTGCTGCCGCTGCTCTTGTGCGCCAGCGCGTGCTCCAGCGCCGCGATGCCCTTCTCCAGGTCGGACACGAGGCCGGTGAGGGTCTCGAGGGAGCTGGTGTCGGGGCTCTTCACGCCCGCCGCCTTGAGGGCCGCGGCCGTGGAGGCGAGTTCGCCCTGGTAGCGGTAGGCCGCCGGCAGGATCATCGACTTGGCGATGTCGTGGCAGAGCATCGCCTCGGTGTTGATGTCCTTGCAGTAGCGCTCGGTGTAGATCTCGTTGCGCGCCGCGAGTTCGCGGGCCGAGAGCACGCCGTACTTCTCGAACAGGGCCACCGCTTCCTTGTCGCCGGTGACGGCTTCGAGGGCGTCGACGGTGTTCTTGAGGTTCGGCAGTCCGCGCTTGGCCGCTTCCTTGTGCCAGGCTTCGGAGTAGCCGTCGCCGTTGAAGATGATCGCCTTGTGCTCCTTGATCAGCTCCTGGAGCAGCTTCTGGACGGCGCCGTTCAACTTGCTCGCGTCGCCCTTCGTCGCCTTCTCGAGCTCGGTCGCGATGTAGTCGAGCGACTCGGAGACGATCGTGTTCAGGATCACGAGCGGGCCGGAGATGGACTGGCTGGAGCCGACCGCGCGGAACTCGAACTTGTTGCCGGTGAAGGCGAACGGGCTCGTGCGGTTGCGGTCGCCCGCGTCCTTCGGCAGGGGCGGGAGGACATCGACGCCGATTTCCATCGTGCCGCCGGCCTTGGACTTCTTCACCGCGCCTTTTTCGACCTGGTTGAAGATGTCCGTCAGCATGTCGCCGAGGAAGATCGAGATGATCGCCGGCGGCGCTTCATTCGCGCCGAGGCGATGGTCGTTGCCCGCGTGGGCCACGGCGACGCGCAGCAGCTTCGACCATTTGTGCACGGCGCGGATGACCGCGGTGCAGAACACGAGGAACTGCATGTTGTCGTGCGGCGTGTTGCCGGGTTCCAGCAGGTTCGCGCTGGAGGTGCCGAGCGACCAGTTCAGGTGCTTGCCCGAACCGTTGATGCCGGCGAACGGCTTCTCGGTCAGCAGGCAGGCCAGCCCGTACTTCTGCGCCACGCGCTGCAGCGTGATCATGATGAGCTGCTGGTGGTCGGCCGCGACGTTCGCGTTCTCATACACCGGGGCGATTTCGTACTGGCTCGGCGCCACTTCGTTGTGGCGGGTTTTCACCGGCACGCCGAGTTTGTAGAGTTCGCGCTCCGTCTCGAGCATGCAGGCGAGCACGCGCTCGGGGATCGCGCCGAAATATTGGTCCTCGAACTCCTGGCCCTTCGCCGGCTTCGCGCCGAACAGCGTGCGGCCGCACAGCGTGAGGTCGGGGCGGGCGAAGAAGAAGTTGCGGTCGATCAGGAAGTACTCCTGCTCGG
>CALKUH010000004.1 GCA_937996795.1 uncultured Verrucomicrobiota bacterium
CGAGTTGAACCCCGGCGCGATGGACGGCTTGATGATCGCCCACACGCCGTTGGAGGTGGGTGGGCGGCCTTCGGGCACGACCTGATAGTACATCTGGTTTCCCGATGTGCTTACGACTTGCGTGGCGAGTGATGCATCCGCCAGCTTGCCCGCGGTTACCGCGCTCCAGGAAACGGCGCCGTCTCCGAAATTTCCCGTGCTTCGGTAAACATCATACGTGATGCCCTCGACGGCTTCCCATGTGAGCGTGCTGTTGCCGCTGGAGATGGCGGAGAGGTTCGTGATCGCAATGGACCAGTTGGTCAGGGATACCGGAATCCCCTCGCTGTTCTTCGGTTCGCCCGCGCCGCCAACATAGATCAGCATGGTGTAGGAACTCGTAGGGCTGCCGATGTTGTAGGAGTAGATGCGCATCTGGTAGACCCCGGCGGCGCCTGGCGTCCAGGTGAAGGTTCCGTCGGTCCGGAATTGCGCGGGTGTTTCGATGGTGGAGAATCCGGCGCCGGCCGGAACGACCGCGCTGATAAACGGCGTGGAGCAGTCCACATTCGTACTCAATACCGAGAAGGCCAGCAGGTGCCCATTCGTCGCGACGCGATCGGAAATCACCTGCAGAAACGGCGCGGGAGCGCCGGGGCAGATGACCGTGGTAAGGGTCGTATTTTCGTTGTTGGCGGAATTCGGATCGACGCGCAGGGGCTGCGCGGTGACGCGATTGGTGATGATGCCATGTTGGTTCGGCGCGATCACATTAAGCGTCAACGTCTTGGTGGCGCCGGCTGCAAGGCTGTTCAGCGTCCACCGCACGACGCCCGCGTTGTGCGTGCCGCCATCGCTGCTTGAGGAGTATACGACACCGGCCGGCAGGTGATTGGTGACGTGGTAGGTTCCGGCCGCCTCCGGCCCGGCGTTGCTGATCGCGATGGTGTAGGCATAGGCGGTGGCGACATCGACGGTGGAGGGCGTCGATGCAACCGAGGCGACGGCGATGTCGATTGGCGTCGAGGTCGCGAAGTTCAGGTATAAATCCCCGCCGCTTTCGCTGACGTTGAAGGAGCCCTCATAGAAAGCCGGCATGAAATTGGTGGTGATGAAAGAAAATTTGTTCGAGGCGTAGCCGGACACGGAGCCGCCCTCGGCAATCATCCAGCTCGTTGCGGTGGTTCCGCTGAAGTTGGGCAGCGAGGCGAGTGCACAGGACACGTCAATCGTGATGATGCCCGAGCCGATGGTGATGGCGCCCGCGCCGCCGTTGACGCGGATCAAATCCCAGTTCACGCCGGCCGTACCCGTGCCATTGGTAATGTTCCATTCGTAGCGCCCGCCGTTCAGAACCAGGTTGTTGGTGAGCAGCAACCGGCCCACCGAGCCGCCCGCCGGGCTGAGCGCGCCGCCGGAAAGCGTCACCTGGTTGACGCTGCCGGTGCCCGCGAGCGTGCCGCCGGCCACCGTGATGGCGCTGTGGACGACGGATCCGTTGACGACCAGGCTGCCGTTGCTGACCACCGTGGCGCCGGCGTAGGTGCTGCTTCCGCTGAACGCGAGCGTGCCCGAACCCACCTTGATGACGGAACCCGCGCCGGAAATGCTCCCGGCATACGCCGCGGGGCTGGTGTTGTTTCCGCCGATCGTCAGCGTCGCCGCCCCGAGCGCGACATTGCCGCCCGAGCTCCCGCCGCCGGTCAGGGAGCCGATGCTGGTGTTGAAGCCCGCGAGATCCAGTTCCGCGCCCGCGGTGTTGGCCAGCGTGACGGCGGAATTGACGCCCAACGCGCCGCTCACACCCGCGACGCTGGCCACTCCCGCCCGGAGCGTGCCCGCATCAATGGTTGTGGCCCCTGTGTAGGTGTTGGCGCCGGAGAGCACCAGGGTTCCCTCGCCGAGCTTGGTCAGTCCGCCGCTTCCGTCAATCAGCCCGGACAACGTCAGCGTGGCGGCGCCCGTTTGGATGTCGAACCGGCCGGTTCCGCCCGTTGCGAGTGAGAACGGTTTTGTGCTGGAGGAGGTTCCGCCTGTGTAGATCAAGCTCCCGGAGTTTCCGCTCGAACCCAGGACCACGGCGGAAGCGCTGTTTCCCAGCGGACCATTTGCGCTGACGTTGTTGACCGTGCCGATCTGGACCCCGCCGGCCAGCACGCTGAACACGCCCGAGAAGGTGTTGTTCCCCGACAGCGAAAGCGTGCCGGCGCCTGATTTGCCGAGCGCGCCTGATCCGGCGATGATGCCGCCATACGTGAGCGTGGTTCCCGAAGCCGCCTCGATCGTGCCATTGCCGGCAAGGCTAACGCCGCGATTCGCATGCAGCGTGAAGCTGGCTGTGGATTGCAGGGTGCCGCCATTAAAGGTGAGGCGTCCCGTGGTGGGCGATCCGGGCGCCGCGCCCAGCGCGGAATCCGCCGCTACGGACAGCTTGCCGCCCGAAAGAGTGTTGCTGCCCGTGTAGGTATTGACGCCCGAAAGCGTAAGGGTTCCGCTGCCCATCGCCATCAGACTTCCTGATCCGCTGAGAATGCCGCTCAACGCCTGGTTGACGCTGCTCTGATAGCGGAAGGTGCCGTTGTTCGTGATGGCTGCGGAATAACTTCCCCCGCCGAGTGAAGCTGCTCCGCTAAGCCAGAAGAGGCCGGCCCCGATCTTGATGGGCCCGGTGAAGGTGTTGGTGCCGGTCAATGTCAAGGTTCCGCCGCCAAACATATCGATGCCGCCTGCACCGGAGATCGGCCCGCCGACGCTTACGCTATTGACGAGCTGGATGGAGCGGATGCCCGCACCCAGCGATACGGGTCCGTTAAACGCGCTTACAAAGCTGCCAACGCCGCCAATGCCGTGAATGAAGTCGGCGTGGATGTTTAGCGGATTGGCGATCGTCCGCGCCGCGCCATGGGACGCCAGGGTGACGCCGTTGCTGGCGAGTGTGATCGGACCCGTCCCGAATGCGTTGTCGTGCGCAAAATGAATCCGCCCGGTGTTGAGGATTGTGCCTCCGCTGTACGTATTGTTGCCTGAAAGACGCAGGACCTCCGACGCGGGCGAGCCGCCGGACTGGCGTGTAATCATCGCCCCGGCGCCGCTGATCGTGCCCGCCCAGTGTGTCGTCAGTGCGCCGGAAACAGAAAACGTGAAGTAACTGTCCGCCGCCAGTGTCGCCTGCCCGTCCAGGATCCAGATCGACACGGTAGATCCGTTCTTGATGTCGCCTCCGTTAAGACGCAGGTCGTTGATTGTGATCGTATCTCCGGCGGACGTGCCCTTAAACAGCAGTTCGCCCGGCAGCGCATCGATCGTCAGTGAATCTCCGGCGAACGTAAAGTTCCCGGACGCCTGCGGCGTGCGGAGGATGTAGCCCGCCGTGAAGTAATCGTTACCGGCCGTCGGCGCGGCGCCCGAAGACCAGTTCTGCGCCGCATTAAACGACGTTAACGGAAACGGATCGTGATTGGTCAGCGTGACGCTGATCCCGGAAGCCGCCTGGGTGCCCCATGCCGCCGCGGCGATGCCCAGCACCCGAACGATCCAACGGTTGAGAACAATCCCCGCCCCCTCGACGCCTCGTGCCCCTGTCGTCATGAATTTCACGACCCCCACTGATCAAATCCTTACCCCTGCCTAATGAAATGTCAAATACTCGAAGAAAACGCTGGTGTAAACTGAAATATATGAATATTTTTATCAGCTGACATGTCAAACAAGCGTCAAATCATCCTGATCATGACGGATACGCAGCGGGTGGACATGGTTGGGGCCTACGGGTTCCCGGCGATGAAAACTCCGCATCTGGACCGACTTGCGGCGGCGGGATTGCGGTGTGAACGCGCCTACACCTGCCAGCCGGTGTGCGGCCCGGCACGGGCAGCCTTGTTCACGGGGACGTGGCCCCACATCAACAATGGGTGGTCAAACTGCATGGCCCTGGATGCGCGGACCCGCTCGCTGGGGCAGCGCGTGCGCGATGCCGGAATTCGGGCGGCGTACGTCGGCAAATGGCATCTCGATGGGGGGGATTATTTCGGCGAGGGGATTTGCCCTGACGGCTGGGAGCCGCGCTATTGGTATGACATGAAGTGCTATTTGGACGAACTGACGCCGGAACAACGCGTGGCGTCGCGTCAGGAAAAGACGATGCTCGAGGGGGCGGGTATTTCCGCGGACTTCACCTTCGGCCACCGCGTGGCCAACCGCGCAGTCGATTTCCTGTCCTCGCACGCAGACGAGCCGTTCCTGCTCGTGGTGTCATTCGATGAGCCGCATGGCCCTTTCCTTGCGCCGAAAACGTTCGTCGATCTTCACGCGCGCACGAAGCTGCCCTGGCGCGCCAATATGGCCGATCCGCTCGCGGACAAGCCCGAGCACCAGCGCGCGTGGGCGGGCAGGGCGCTGCAACAGGAGCCCGAGGCCCGCGACGCGGCATACCCGACCTATTTCGCCTGCAATTCCTATGTGGACGACGAAATCGGGCGCGTACTGGATGCGATTGACCGGCATGCACCGGAGGCGCTGGTGATCTATACCTCCGATCACGGCGACATGCTTGGCAGCCACCGCCTGACGAACAAGGGGCCGGTGATGTATGAGGAAATCACCCGTATCCCGTTTCTCGTCCGCTGGCCGGGCGTGATCCCGCCGGGCAGCGTGTCGAAGAACCTCGTGTCCCACATCGATGTCGTGCCGACGATCCTCGACACGCTCGAGATCCCGCGGCCGCCCACGCTGCACGGACGCAGCATGCTGCCGATGTGGCGCGATCCGGCGCGGCCCCTCAATGACCAGATTTTTATCGAATTCGGACGCTACGAAATCGACCACGACGGTTTCGGCGGCTTCCAGCCGGTGCGCTGCGTGCGGGACGCCCGCTACAAGCTGGTCATCAACCTGCTGTGCACGGACGAGTTGTATGACCTCGACGCGGACCCCGGGGAACTGGTCAACCTGATTGAACATCCCGCGCACGCGGCGGCACGTGATCGGCTGCACGACCGCCTCATTGAATGGATGAACGACACGCGCGACCCGTTCCGCGGCTACTACTGGCTGCGCCGCCCGTGGCGCACCGATGCTCCGCCACCCACGTGGGACTTCACTGGCTACACCCGCCAGCGTGAGCCGGAGCCGGGCGAGTCGCGCCAGTTGGACTACGACACGGGTCTCGAATACACCCACGCCACGCGCCGGAAACACGTGCCGGATTACGCCTGACCACGCCCCCAGTAGGAATTCATGCCATGGATTTGCTCGCACTTGTCTCATTTTTTGGGGTGACCCTCCTCGTGGCGGTCGTCTCCTGGTGGAAAACCCGGGACACGGACCTTTCCCATTCCACCGGGTACTACCTGGCGGGGCGAAGCTTGACGTGGTTCACCATCGCGGCCTCGCTGATTCTCACGAACATCTCCACGGAACAACTTATCGGTCTCAACGGGAACGCGTATTCGTTCGGTGCATGCGTGATGGCCTGGGAAACCGTCGCCGCGATCGCGATGGTGGTGATGGCTTTGTACTTCCTGCCGCGCTATCTCAAGAGCGGCATCACGACGATTCCCCAGTTCCTGGAGCTGCGGTTCGGACGGAAGATGCGCAGCATGGTGTCGCTCATGTTTCTCGTCGCGTTGACGCTGAGCTATCTCCCCTTCGTCCTCTATTCCGGCGCCATTAGCATGAACAGCCTGTTCCATGTGGATCAGCTGCTCGGCATCAGCCCGGAGGCGTCCATCTGGCTGATGGTGATTCTGCAAAGCCTCTCCGGGGTGGCCTACGCGATCTGGGGCGGGCTCAAGGCGACCTCGATCTCCGACGCGCTGTACGGCGTCGGCCTGTATGCCGGCGGTCTGCTGATCCCGGTGCTCGGCCTCTGGAAACTGGGCGACGGCCATTTCGGCGAGGCCTTCCGCATCCTGGTCGAGAACCGGCCCGATCTGCTGTCGCCGGTTGGCGCGCCCGACGCCAACATTCCGTTCAGCACGCTTTTTACGGGGATGCTGATCATCAACCTGTTCTACTGGTGTACGAACCAGATGATCGTGCAGCGCGCGTTCGGCGCCCGCGATCTGGCGGAGGGGCAGAAGGGCGTGCTGTTCGCCGCGGTGTTGAAGCTGGTGGGCATCAGCATTCTCGTCCTGCCTGGCATCATTGCCTGGCATCTCGTCGCACAGGGTAAAATCACGGTGGGTCACGCCGACCTGGCGTATCCGGTCCTGGTGGCCAGCGTGCTGCCCTCCTGGCTCACCGGATTTTTTGGCGCTGTGATGTTCGGAGCCATCCTGAGTTCGTTCTACGGCGGGCTTAACAGCGTGACGACGCTTTTCGGGGTGGACATCTACAAGCCGCTGTTGCGCAAGAGCGCAAGCGATCGCGAGGTCGTCCTGGCCGGCCGGCTCTTCGGCAGCGCGCTGGTTGTGCTGTGCGTGCTGCTGGCGCCGTCCATCGCGCACGCGCCGGAGGGCCTCTACACCCTGATGCGGAAACTGATGGCCTTTTTCAACATTCCGATCCTCTCGATCATCCTGCTCGGCGTGCTCTCGAAACGCGCGTCCGCGCTCTGCGCCTACATCGCCGTGCCGGTGGGCATCGTCTTTTACGGTTGGTTCGGTTTTCACCAAAACGGCGTCATGTGGGGCCACTCGGTGCACTGGCTGCACGTCGCGGGGCTCAATCTGCTGCTGATTCTCTCGATCATGGCCGTGGTACGACTGTGGAAGCCGATGCCGGCGCCGTTTGTACAGCACTACACCGGCGAGGTGGACCTGACGTTCTGGAAGTACGCCAAACCCGCTGGTTTGGCGATTGTCCTGGCCGTGGTGGCGATCTATCTGGTGCTCGGGCGGCTGGGGTGAACGGGAGCACGATGATGAGTCGATTCTGGATGTGTGTGGGAGTGCTGGTGGTGGCCGTGTGTGCGAGTCGAGGCGACGCCCTGCGCCCCAATGTCATCTATATCCTGGCGGACGACCTCGGGTACGGCGACCTCGGCTGTTACGGACAGCGGCAGATGGAGACGCCACACCTGGATGCGCTGGCCGCGGGCGGTCTGCGTTTCACGCAGCACTATTCCGGCAGCGCCGTGTGCGCCCCGTCGCGCTCCGCGCTGCTGACCGGCCGACATACCGGCCACACGCCAATCCGCGGCAATGCGGCGGTGCAGCCGGAGGGTCAGCAGCCGATGCCGGCGGACACGCGCACGCTGGCCCATCTCTTTAAGGACGCCGGCTATGCCACCGCGCACTTCGGCAAGTGGGGCCTGGGCGCGCCCGGCACCGCAAGCGAACCGCTGCGCATGGGCTTTGACCGTTTCTACGGTTACAACTGCCAGCGTCATGCGCATTTCTACTACCCATACTTCTTGTGGAACGACCACCAGCGCGAGATCCTGTGGGGCAATGTCGGGACGGAACGCGGCGAGTACGCGCCAGACCTGATCCAGCGCCAGGTGCTGGCATTCATGGAGCAGCCGCGTGACCGGCCGTTCTTCATCTACTACGCGCCGGTCCAGCCGCATGCCGAGCTGGCGGCGCCGGAGGAACGGCTCGCGCGGACACGCGGACGCTTTGGCGTTGAAACGCCGTACGCTGGCGTCGACGGCGGACCGAATTTTCGCCGGCACGGGTACGGCTCGCAGGCCGAGCCGCGCGCAGCCTACGCGGCGATGGTGCAAACGCTCGATGACTACGTTGGCGAAATCGTCGCGCGCCTCGATGCGCTGGGGCTGCGCGAAAATACGCTCATCCTCTTCAGCTCCGACAACGGGCCGCACCGCGAAGGCGGCCACGACCCGGACACCTTTGGGTCGGCGGGCCCGCTGCGCGGCATCAAGCGCGATCTGTACGAGGGCGGCATCCGCGTGCCGCTCATTGCGAACTGGCCGGGCCGCGTTCCCGCCGGACGCGCCAGCGATCTCATCTGCGCCCAGTGGGACATGATGGCGACGTTTGCGGAGCTGATTGGCCGGCCCGCGCCCGACGCGACGGATGGCCTCTCCATTTTGCCGACGCTGCTGGATCGGTCCGGCCAGCGGCAGCACGATTACCTGTACTGGGAATTCCACGAAAACGACGGACGCGTGGCGGTGCGGCGCGGCGACTGGAAGGCGATCCGCCAGCAGATAGCCGTCGACCCCAACGGCCCGTTGGAGCTCTATAATCTCGCGGAAGACCCGGGTGAGTCCCGCAACGTTGCAGACGCACACCCGCAACGCGTGGCGGAGTTGGATGAACTGCTGCGCACCGCGCGCACGCCGTCGCCCGACCCGCGCTTTAATTTCCCGCGCGCGAAACCAATGGAAGGGGCGGGCGCGCGATGACACGCCCCGCCTTGTTCGGAGCGGTGGGCGCGGCCTGCTTTGCGCTGGCGGCGGCACATGCGGAGATTACGGCCGAGGTGCGGACGTGGGAGGACCGGCCCGTCGGGGCGTCGGTTTCGCTGACCCCCTGGTCGAATGGGTTCCAACGCCTCGCGGTGACGCTTCACAACAGCAACGCGGTCCCGGTCCGCATTCGCAACATTGTCCTGCGCATCCCGATCAACGCCCCGGTGACGGCGGACACCCCGCTGCTCTTCGGCGGAACCTGCATGGGGCGCACGCCGATGTTCCGCACGGTTCATTCGCGGGCGGATGCGCCGCAGGCGCGCAGCGCAATGTTTGTGATGGCGCGCACCGGAGATGCGGCGTTCCCATTCATCGGCGCTGTTTCATGGCGTCGGTTCATGCCGTACCTGCACGTGTCCGCCTCGAACTGGGTCGCGCGCATGGATGGCGAACGCCGGCTTCTGCAATCCGGCGAATCGGTGCCGGTCGAGACGCTGGTGCTCGGCGCCGGAACGGATGACCACGAACTTCTCAGGCGCTACGCGGCGGCCATTGCGCTTGAAAACGGGATCGCGGCGGTCAAACCCGACACGTTCCGCGGATGGGCGACATGGGATTACTACGGACGCCTGTTTCGCCACGCGGATGTGATCAGCAACATGGACGAAATGGAGGACCTGTTCCCGGGCGCAAATCTGATCCAGATCGACGGCGGCTGGTGGACGGAACGCGGCGACTACACCAGTCCCCGTCCAGACCTCCCCGGCGGCGTGCAGGAGCTGGCGAAGTCGATCACCGCCCGCGGGCGCATCGCCGGCCTGCATTTCGACGGCTTCCGCGGCGACGCGGAGGCGGAAATCTGCAAGCAGCATCCCGAGTATTTCCTGCACGATGAGAACGGAAACCTGATCGTCGATACAAAGCCGCGCAGCGACCGGGTGATGCGCTACACGTTTTTCGACTATTCGCATCCCGGCGCGCGCGCCCACATCGCTGAATGCATCCGCGTGATGCGCGAGGACTGGGGCATCCGCTACTTCAAGGTCGACTTCATGCGCTACGGCTTGGAGGAGGGCATCCGCAGCAGTGTCGAGGTGGCCGGCGCGATCCGGGCGCACGATCCCGCGTTGACGAGCCTGGAGCGGTTCCGGCTTGGCATGCAAACCATCCGCGAGGCGATCGGTCGCGAAAACTATTTCCTCGGCTGCTCGGCGTTCATCGGCCCCGCCATCGGATTCGTGGACGGCATGCGCACGGGCGCGGACATCAGCCCGCAATTCGATCACTTCGCCCCACGTGTGCTGGGCAATGCCGGTCATGCCTATTTGGCGGAGGCCGTGTTTAATGTCGATTGCGACTACCTCGTCTTTCGCGCCGCGGAGGACGAGGACGAGCGCGTGAGCGGGGACAAGGGCAAGAGCGGCGGATCGCTCACGCTGAACGAGGCGCGGATGTGGTCGGATTTCGCCAGCCTCTTCGGCAACGCGCGGCTCGCGAGCGACAACCTGACCCTGCTGCGGCCCGAGCGCAAGGCCCTGATCCAGACGGCGATGGCGCACCCGTTCATGGACGAGGTCGTGCCGCTGGGTTACTGGCGGCATGCGGCGGATGGGGCCGATGCGTTCACGCGCCTGCTCGCGCGTCGCGGCGACGCGATCTATCTCGCGTTATTCAATTGGGGCGCTGCGCCCGCCACTGAACGGCTGTCCGGTTTGGGTGGCGGCGCAACACTGACCGCAGCGGACGGGTCGGCGATTCCCGTGGTCGAAGGCGTGGCCATGCATGAGCTTGCGCCACGGCATTCCACCGTGCTTCGCTATGATGGTCCGCTCTCTTTTCGCGTGTTGCGGGACGTGTTGGATCGGTGAGGGACCTATGAATCAACTACGCTTGATTGTTGTCGCATTCCTGTTGTTGGTCGCACACGCGCTGTTCGCGGCCCCCGCGCCGATGGCGGATTTTATGTTGCGCGCGGAGAAAGACCCGTCGCTCGTCCGCATCTACGCCGCCGTCACCACCGTCACCTACAAGGTGGTCGGGGGCACGGCGCTGCGGCTCATTGTGTATCTTCCGGCAGACCTGACGCCGGGCCAGAAAAGGCCGGCGGTTGTGAATTTTCACGGAGGCGGCTGGTTGCGGGGTGGTCCGTCCGCGTCGAATCCGTTGCTGATTTATCTGGCGTCGCGCGGCGTGATTGGGGTGGACGCGCAATATCGGCTGCTGCCGGGCGAAGAAAACGGCACGGGACGTGGGCCGCAGGACTGTCTCGCGGATGCGCGGTCAGCCATGCGCTGGGTGCGCAGGAACGCCGCGCAATTCCAGATTGATCCCGCGCGTATCAGCGCCAGCGGCACGTCCGCGGGCGGACTGCTCGCCGCGAGTCTTGCGACGATCGACGGCTATGACGATCCCGCGGATGACCGCGCCATATCCGTGCGTCCCGAAGCGGTGTTGCTGCTTAATCCGGCCATTGACCTCGTGAAGGGCTGGGGGACGGGCCGGAAGCATGCGATCGCCGCCGGGCTTGATCCGGTGGCGATTTCGCCGGCGTCCCATGTGCGCACGAACCTGCCGCCGTTTATCATCTTGAGCGGGACGAAGGACGGCGTCTGTCCCGCCGAGGTGTGCCGCGCGTTTGTGCGCGAGATGAAGGCGAACGGAAACCACGCCGTGTTCGCCGAATTTCCCGGTGAACGGCACGGGTTTTATCACCCGAAGCGCGCCAACGGCGCGAACTTCAACCGCGTGATTCGCGAACTGGATGCCTTCCTGGCGCAAATCGGCCTGCTGCCTGTCGATAACGGAGGCCGGCCGTGACGCGACGACTGTGTCAGGCTGCGGTGTTGTGCGCGGTGGCCTTCGGGTTTGCCGGGGCCGAAGACGTTGAAATCCATGTCACCGCGAAGGACTCAGGCCGGCGGCTGTCGGCGGTTCCATTCGGAGGGTGGGTGTCGATCGAAGCGCCGCTGATGAAGGAGCCGGCGGTGTTCGTGGATTCGAAGCCGCGCTTTCAGCGTATACTCGGGTTCGGCGGTGCGCTGACGGACGCCGCGGCGGAGACGTTTTACAAACTGCCGGATGACGCGCGTGAGGAGGTGCTTACGGCGTATTACGATCCCATCCGCGGCATCGGCTACACGCTTGGCCGCACACACATCAACAGCTGCGACTTTTCCACCTCGACCTATGCCTATGCGGAGGTGGAGGGCGATGTCGCGCTTGAGCACTTCAACATTGAGCGCGATCGCCGCCTGCGCATGCCGCTGATCAAAGCTGCGCTTGCGAAGGCGGGCGGGAAGCTGACGCTGTTCGCCTCGCCATGGAGTCCGCCGGCCTGGATGAAGACCAATGACAGTATGTTGATGGGTGGCCGCCTGCGACCCGAATACCGGCAGGTGTGGGCGGATTACTACGTGCGATTTCTGGAAGCCTATCAACGCGAAGGCATTTCCTTCTGGGGGTTGACGGTTCAGAACGAGCCGGGCGCCGGGCCGAAGTGGGAGTCGTGCATGTACACGGCCGAGGAGGAGCGCGATTTTGTGCGGGATTTCCTCGGGCCGACGCTCCATCGCTCCGCCTACAGCAACGTGAACCTGATCGTCTGGGATCACAACCGCGGCTACATGTACCAGCGCGCGGCGACGGTGCTGAATGATCCGGAAGCGGCGCGCTACGTTTGGGGCGTCGGCTTTCACTGGTACGGCGGCGAGGCGTTCGGCAACGCGCGCCTGGTCGGGCAGGTGTATCCCGACAAGCACCTGTTGTTCACGGAGGGGTGCATCACGAAGTTCGACGGCGCCCGCCTGCACGAGTGGGAATGGGGTGAGCGCTACGGCAGGGCGATCATCAACGACTTGAACAGCGGCGCGGTCGGCTGGACGGACTGGAACATCCTGCTGGACGAAACCGGCGGGCCGAACCACGTGAGCAACTTCTGCTACGCGCCAATCATCGGCGACACCCGCAGCGGCGCGCTGACCTACATGAATTCGTACTATTACCTCGGGCACTTCTCGAAGTTTATCCGCCCCGGCGCGCAGCGCATCGCCGCCGCGTCGAACAAGGACGCGCTGCTCGTGACGGCCTTTCGAAATCCGGACGGGAGAGTGGCGACGGTGATGATGAATACAGGGGATGTGCCGATGCAGATCTATTTTACCCTGGATGGCCGCACCGCATATGTCGCCAGCGAGCCGAGGTCCATCCTGACGCTGGTCAGTCGGGAGACTCCATGAAGCATTTGCTCGGTGCCCTGTCCGTCCTGGTGCCGCTGTTCCATGCTCTTGCCGGCGCACCATCATTCCCGCCGGGTGCGTGCGTGGTTTGGTTGGGGGACAGCATCACGCATGGCGGGTATTTCCACAGGTACATCGAATTGTTCTACGCCACCCGTTATCCGGCTGAACCCCGCACATTTATTAATGCCGGGATCGGCGGTGATCACGCTTCCGGCGGACGGGCTCGCCTCGAGTGGGACGTGTTGCCGCACCATCCGACAACCGTGTCCATCATGTTCGGCATGAACGATGTCGGGCGGCATCTCTACCTGTCTCCCGAGCCGACGCCAGAACAACGCATGGAGCGTGAAGCGCGCCTGCGCGCCTATGGCGCCAATCTGGCGGCGCTGGTGGAGACGCTCCAGTCGCGCGGTCTGCAGGTGATCCTGGCCACCCCGTCGCCGCACGATGACACGATGATATCGGATCCTCCCGTGTTTTCATCCGTCAATGATGGCCTTTCGCACTGCGTCCGGATCGTCCGCGAGGTGGCGGAGGAGCGCGGGGTGCCCGTGGTGGATGTTTTTAATCCGTTGCTCGAATTGAATCTGGCCCGGCAGGCTCGCGATCCCGCCTTCACCATCGTGGGCAAGGATCGTGTGCATCCTGGTCCGCCCGGCCATTTCGTGATGGCCTTTCATTATTTGAGAGCCCAGCGGGCAACCGCCGTGGTCAGCCGGATCGAGATTGATGCCGCGGCTGCTCGTGTGGCGCTTGCCGACCGGGCCGCAGTTCATGACCTGATGATGGGAGGCGGTGCGTTGCAGTTCCGCGTGCGCGCGGACGCCCTGCCGTTTCCGGGGTGGCCGGGCGTGGAGCCCGCGTGGTCGTTGGTTCCGTTTCACGAAGAATTGAATCGCGAGGAACTCCGCGTGACGGGTTTGCCGCCCGCGGTATACGAAGTCGGGATCGACGGACGCGTGGTCGCAACCTGTACCGAGGAGGTCCTTGCCATCGGGCTCGAACTGGGCGCGAATACGAACACGCCGCAGTTCGCGCAGGCTGTGCGCGTTGCCGAACTCGTCATGCAGAAAGCAGCCATTGAACAAAAGTTGCGTGACATCGCATTTACCGAGTCCCGCGTTCAGGGTCTGCGTCCAGGGCCCGTCAAACCGAAGCAGATGAAAAAAATGCTGGCGGATGTCATCGCCCGGCTGGATCCGAAGAACCCCCACTCGGCGGGCATCGAAAAGCGATATCGGGCCTATCCCGGACAGAAAAAACAGGAACGTGCGTGGAGGGAAGAGCTTCTATCGTTGCGCGAGAAGATCAAATCGGCAGCCGACCCCTGTGAGCGACGGTACGAAATTCGCCCGCTGGCCACGCGGCATATATGACTGGATTCTATTCGGCATGTCATATCTTGAATCCATAATGCCATCCGCTTCGGAGGTCAGCGTTGAAGGGTTTGGTCAACCAAGTGGAGGTCATGAGTGAAGTCTGCATCCGTGGCATTGGTGGTGGCG
>CALKUH010000005.1 GCA_937996795.1 uncultured Verrucomicrobiota bacterium
GCGACGTGGACCGTGGGTGAGGAGGCGGTGACGGACTGCAGGACCAGGTCGATGGCCGGGGCCGGGGTGAAGTTGAGGAAGATGTCGCCGCTGCTCTCGCTGACGGAGAACGTGCCTTCGTAGGTGTTCGGCACGAAGTCGTTGGTGCGCACGGCGAACTTGCTGGCGCTGAACCCCGACACGGTGCCCGCGTTCACGATCAGCCAGCTCTCGCTGTCAAATCCGCTGAAGCCCGGCAGGTTGGCGCTCGCGTAGGTCAAGCTGATCGTCACCACCCCGGACCCCATGGCCACCGTCCCCGCGCCGCTGTTCACGTTGAGGATGTCCCAATCCACGCCCTGAACGCCCGCCGCGTTGGTCATTTCAATGGTCAGACGGCCCGAATTCAGTGTGAGCGGGCCGGTGAGGCGCCGGTTGCCAATCGGGCCGGTCCCGTCGGGGCTCAAGTTGCCGCCGCTCAGCGTAATCGTGCTGACCGACCCCGTGCCCGATAGCGTGCCACCGGCGACAATGATCGGGAGGGCCGTCTGGTTTACATTGATGCTCATGGTGCCATTGCTGACAATCAGCGAGCCGCCGCCAAGGGAAACGCGGTTGTTGCCCGTAAAGGCCGCGAGGCCGGACCCCACCTTCACGACGTTGCCGCCCGTGCCGGTGACAAATCCGTTGTAGTCGTTGCTATCCCGGTCGTCCGTGCCGACCGTGAGCGTGTTGCCGCCGATCAACACGTTGCCACTGCCGTTCCCGTCCAGGGATCCGATGGTGACATCATATCCGTTGAGGTCGACCGTCGTCGCGGCGTAGAGGCGCGCGTTGAGGCCGAACGGCCCACTCACGCCGGGCACGCTGGCCACTCCGGCCCGAAGCGTGCCCGCGCTCGCCGTGATCAGATTGGTAAACGTGTTGTTGCCCGCCAGCACAAGCGTGCCGGGTCCCGTTTTGGTGAGTTCGCCCCTGTTCGTAATCGTTCCGCTGAGTGTAAGCGCACTGGAGGCGTTGGTGACCTCGAAAATGCCGCGCAGCCCGAAGAGGTCGAATGGCTTCGTGCTGCTGGCCGTGCCGCCCAGATATTTCAGCGTCGCGATCGAGCTGCCAATCGTGGCGCCCATGCGAACCTCCTGGGCGCTATTGCCCAGCGGACCATTGGCGCTCGCGTTGTTCACCACTTCCACAGCAGCCGTGCCGATGCTGATCGTCATGCGTCCGGTAAACGTGTTGGTGCCGCGGATCAACAGCGTGCCGGGGCCGATCTTGTCCAGTTGCCCGCCGCCGGACACCGTGTTGTTTAGCGTCAGTGTATTGGCGCCGTTGGTCACGTTGAACCGCCCGCCGCCGCCACCGCTGCTGGCCATGGTGAACAAGCGGTCCGTCGCGGAAGCCGTCGTGCCGGTCAGCATCAACGTGCCGAACAAACTCGCGCCGCCCATGGTGATGACGTTCGTGCTGTTGCCCAGCGGGCCGGTCGTATTCTGGTTGTTCGCATTGGTCACGCTCAACGTTCCCTGCTCAATGAACAACTTCGAGCGGTATGTGTTTGGTCCATCGAGAATCAACGTGCCATTGCCGGTTTTGGTGAATTCGTGCAGGTAAAGATTGTCGTTGGTGATGTTGCCGCCAATGGTCAGGGCATTTGCCTGCACATCCACGCTCAGATCCGTGGTCATGGTCACGCGCCCCGCGCCCATGTTCAAGCTGCGCGTGCCCGTGAAGACGACGTCGGTGTTCCACGTCTGTGGGTTGCCCGCAACGGTGACCGCCCCCGTGGAGTTGTTGTCGATCGTGCCGCCGTTGAGGATGAACGTGTTGTTGGCGTTGCCCAGCGCATTTGCGTGGTTGATGTTCAGCGTGCCGCCGTTCAGCGTGACCGTATTGCCCACGCCGCCATACGCGTTGGCCGTGTCGAAGGTGTAGGTCCCGGTTCCATTCAACGCGAGATTCTTGCCCGCGCCCTCGAGACGGCCTTCGGAGGAAGCCGCGCCGTCGGAAAGCCAGAGGGTGTTTCCATCACCCACGAGGATGCTGACATCCGTGGTCGCACCGCCAAGGATGACGGACGCCCGGCCCCGGCTGCCCGCGGTATCACCCACGCGGAAGACGGCGCCCGTGCCGATTACGGTAATGGCATTCGTCACGCCTCCGAGCCCGGTCTGGTTGAACGTGACGGACCAGTTTTCGTAGGGCCCGGCGGCGTCTGAGGCGAGCACATACGTGCCGCCGGCGTTGAGTCGAACCGTGATGGAATCAGCGGCAAGGTCGGCATTCAGTGTGGACGTGCCGGTGGTGACTCTAAATACCCAATTGGTTGTGAGTAGGGGGCCGTTGGGCTGCCAGCCGGTGTTCACATGCCAATTTCCGCCGTTCGTACGCGGATTACCGAACGCCGAAAACACGACGCCGAAGACACCAGCCGCAACCGCAATCGTCTTGAACGAATTCATAGATCACCACCCCAAAATTGCCGGGCATTCGCGGGGTCACGATCACGCTTGACACGGCCCCTTCTCCACCCCGCAAGGTCGCCCACAAAATTCAACCCCATCCCCTCATCCATGAACACCAAATGACTTAAATCGTTTGATGGCACTTCCTCCTCAAGTGATACGGGATTGTGAGGCATGCGTAAAAGGGAAATTTGATGCAATTTTATTTCAATTACAAAAAGGTAAAATGCCAGCCAATTCAGATATTATTACGCCTCTCTGATCTATTTTGATTATTTGCAATCAAACGCGCGCACCGGCACATGCGCTGACTTTATCAGCGCACGGCATAAGTAGGCAGTCAGGCCCCTTTGTGGTCGGCGTAAGGATGTTGTCAGTCCTCCACACCCTGTGTGTGGCCACGAAGCGTGCGGAACGGAGTCGGCCATCATTGAATCACGGATGGCGAATCCACTGACTACGCTTTGCGCAGCAGGAATGCCGCGCCGGTGAAATCGGAAGACATACGGATGCGCAGGGATTCCGCGCAACGCGCGACGTCCTCATCACCGTACGTCGCATCCAGGCGCCAGGCGCCCGCCGGAAGCGGAAGATCCATCACTTCCGGGCGCGGGCCCGCGAAGGCATGCGCCACGACCAGCGCCTCGGTGGCGGTGTGGCGGATGACGGCCTGCCAGCCGCGCGGCTCGTTCCAGTTGAGGCCCATGTCGCGCACGAGTCGGCTGCGCCCGTCGCGGATGACCGGCGCCGCGGCCGCGTAAAACGCCTGGGCGCGTTTGACTTCGCCGACCTGCTCGTCGGACAGCGCGTGGAAATCGCCCGACAGGGCCATGCGCCCGAGCATCGTCGCGGCGAGGCCGTACCGCATGCGCTGGAGGGAATCGGTCGCGTGGAGCACGCACCAGACTTGCGACTGGCGCGGAAGGATCAGCCGGTGCAGGTTCGCCGCTACAATGGGAATCGAAACCGTTTCGTGCGCGTCCGAAAACGACCCCATCGCGCAGAGGGCCATGAACGAGGGTTCCAGCCGGTGTCCGCCGGAGGAGCAGTTCTCGATCAACAGGCCGGGGACCTCGCGCCGCAACCGGCGCACGAAAGCCTGCACCGCCTCGAGGTGCTGGCGCAGGCCCTCGCCGGGCGATTCGGCGCCGTCCACGCCGGACGGCAGCGAATCGTTGTAGTCGATCTTGAGATAGCCGAACCCGTCATCACGCAACCGCGCGACGAGTTTTTGCATCAGGTGCTCGACGACCTCGGGCTTGCGCAGATCGAGGAAATGACGGTTGCCCACCTGCACGACTTCGCCATGCCGGCGGAGATGCAGAGCGTCCCGGTCGAACGCCGCGGACCCCTTGTTGCAGACCTCCCACTCGAACCACACGCCGGGAACCAGCCCGTGGCTGCGGATGCCCGCAGCGGCCGCAGCCAGGCCGTTCGGAAACTTCGCCGTGTCCACCACCCAATCGCCGTTGCTCTGGATGCCCTGCCCTTCAGGCTTGGCGGCCCACCCGTCGTCGATCACGAGGAACCGCGTCGGCGTGTCCGCCAGCCGCGCCGCCAGCGCCTCGATGTTCTGCTGGGTCGGACTGCCCCACGACGTGCACCACTCGTTAAACACCATTGGCAATTCGCGTTCGACGGCGGGCTGCTGTTCGACCGCCGGGACCTGGGCCGCCGTGAGCGCGTGGCACAGGTCGTCGAGATCGCCCCGCACCGTCGCGAGGATCGCCGGCGGCGTGGAGAACGACGCGCCCGGCGCGATGGTTTTCCACCACTCGCCGAAATCGCGACTCGGCAATCCGCCCGACAGCGTCACGCGGTCCTTCACGCGGGAGAGTTCCAGATGCCACGAACCCGGCGCGTGGAGTTGGGCGCCCCACCACACATTAACGCCGCGATCCTCCAGCGCGACCCACGGGAAAAAGCCGCGCACGGGAAGCGACCCCACCTGGCCGAAGCGCTCGGTGCGACGGCCCACGCCGATCCACGGGCGCTCCAACGCCAACGCCTCCAACGACAGGGCCTCGTGCCGACCCTCGGCGCTCCAGGCTGAACGCATCCGGTGCGCGTACAACTGTTCCGGCGCTTCGCCGGCGTGGAACGGCGTGATCCCGCCAAGGGAGAAGGACGGCAGGTATTCCAGGGTGACCGGCTCGGGGGTCGGATTGTGGAATTCGACATGGACCAGGAAAAAGGGATCCGCCGCGCGGGCGCGCACCACATGGCGGAGCAGGAAGCCGCGTTCATGCTGGAGGTCCGTGACGAATTCCACAACGCCCTCCGGCGACTCGCGGCGCTGGTGCGCCTTCAGCGAAAGACCTGAAAGATCCACCGCCCCGCGCAGGGAACGGCCGATCTGGTGCCCGCCCGCTTCAGGGCTGCCGGCCCGCTTGAACTGCACCAGCCATTCCGGCTGATGCGCATATTGCGTCCGCCACTGATCCGGCAGATTGTCGATATGCGGGCCCACATCCCGCTCGCGCGGCGCGGCGAGTTGACCTGCCAGCGCCGCGGGGAAAACCGTGAACTCCACGATGTTCGTCCGGGCGCACCGCGAAAAGCGGAAGAGGGTTTCGCCAACAGCATGATCCGTATGGCCGTATTGCAGCATGGGTGACGCATTCTCCCCGCTGTCCCGGCCCCCAAATCCGGACAACGAAAACGATGGAGGCGCGGGTGGGAATCGAACCCACGAATAGAGGTTTTGCAGACCTCCGCCTTACCACTTGGCTACCGCGCCGCAAAGCGAGGCGAAGGTGATACGATACCACGCGGCAGACGGCAATCCAGTTTTTCGCAAACGGCGGGTTTGCCGCAGCCTGCTGCTGACTTTGCGGGGGTCATCCCATAGACTGCGCCCAAGAACCCGCGTGCCACCTTCACTGTTCATACGATTCTGGCCGGGCCTCGCCCTGTTGTCCGCGTGCAGTCACCTGCCGGCGGATCTCTCCACGTTTTCCCATCCGCCGGCGCCATCCTCCGCCTCGCTGGAGTCCGCCGAAGATCGCGCGAAGCCGCGAAAAATCATCCTGCTGGAGAGCCCGCGCCACCTGCAGACGGAATCGGTCTACCCCCCGATGATGACCCGGCAGAAGCTGGTATGGGGCGGCGACGGCATGGAGTGGCACATGCGCTTCCCCTCCCGGCGTTACGCCTACGCCACGTTTGTGTTGAAACGTCCGATCGATCTCGCGTCCTACCGGAATGAAATGCGGCTGGTCTTCCGGATCCGGCCCGCGCGGCTCGCCGGCTTCCTCTCCATCGCGCTGCTCGACCGCCCGGTCAGCGGCCCCCCCGCGCTGTCGGACGTGTGGCTGCTCGACGTCGCGCCGCCCAGCGGCGATGGGTGGACCACGGTGAGCATTCCGCTGTCGTCGTTTCCCAGCGGGACCCTGGCCGATGCGATGGCGGCGGAGGCCGATGTGGAGACGCCCGCCGGGATCCACCGCGACCTCGACTGGTCGCGCATCCAGGAAATTCGCTTCGTCAGCCAGGGCGGACGCATCCCCTCGGAGGACATCCTCGTGCGCGACCTGCGCATCCAGCGCCTCTGACCGCCCTCCAATCGCACTTCATCCTAAAATGAGCTTTCAGCATCGGCTGACAGGATCAACGGGATGTACAGGATGGGATTGTGTCCAACAAGGCTTTCACCAATGGGGTGAAGCATGCGCAGGCTACAACCCGTTTCTCTCCAATCCCGCTTATCCCGTCCATCCCGTCCAAACACTCATTTCAGGTTCATTTTCTGTTGGAGGGCGCGCGTCACGGGTTGCCGACCGCTCTGTGCACCGCGCTTTGCTCTTGCCGCCGCCCGCGCCTTCCGTAACGTTGCGGGCCCGACGAAGGAGTTCCCATGGCCGGCGAATATGTGTTCAACCTGCAGCACCTGACCAAGCAGTTCAACAAGACCACCGTATTGGACGATGTCACGCTCGCGTTCTATTTCGGGGCGAAAATCGGCGTGATCGGCGGGAACGGCGCGGGCAAGTCCACGCTGCTGCGCATCATGGCGGGCATCGACACCGAGTTCATCGGCGACATGCAGGTGGCGAAGAACACCAAGGTCGGCTACCTCGCGCAGGAACCCCAGCTCGATCCGGAAAAGGATGTGATGGGCAACGTGCAGGACGGCGTCGCGGAGGCGCGCCGCGTGCTCGAGCGCTATGACGAAATCTGCGGGCTGCTTGGCGGCGACGCGAGCGAGGAGGAGAAGAACAAGCTCGGCGACGAGATGGACCGACTCCAGACGATCATCGACACGCACGACCTATGGGAACTGGACCACCAGGTGGAGATGGCGATGGAGGCGCTGCGCCTGCCGCCCCCGGATGCGAAGGTGTCCCAGATTTCAGGCGGCGAACGGCGCCGCGTCGCCCTCTGCCGCCTGCTCCTGTCCAATCCGGACGTGCTGCTGCTGGACGAACCCACCAACCACCTCGATGCGGAATCCGTTTCGTGGCTGGAGGAATACCTCAAGAAATTCACCGGCACGATCGTCGTGGTCACGCACGACCGCTACTTCCTCTCCAATGTCACGGAGTGGATCCTCGAACTCGATGGCGGCCACGCCTATCCGTACAAGGGCAACTACGCGGCCTGGCTCGAACAGAAACAGGCGCTGCAGGAACGCGAGGCCAAGGCCTCCCAGTCGCGCAAAAAACTGCTCGACCAGGAACTCGCCTGGGTGCGCATGAACCCCGGCGCCCGCCGCGCGCGCAACAAGGCCCGCCTGCAACGCTACGAGGAGCTCGCCAGCCAGCAGGTCGACACGCGCGAGGACAGCCTGCAGATCCAGATCCCGTCGGGCGAACGCCTCGGCGACCTCGTCGTCCGCGCGGAAGGCGTGGCGAAGGGCTATGGCGACCGCCTGCTGATGGACGGGGTCACGTTCGACCTGCCGCGCGGCGGCATCGTCGGAGTGATCGGCGGAAACGGCGCGGGCAAGACCACGCTGTTCCGCATGATCGTCGGACAGGAGAAACCCGACGCCGGCACGCTGACCATCGGCCCGACCGTCCGCGTTTCCTACGTGGACCAGTTCCGCGATTCGCTCAATCCGGACCGGACGGTGTACGAGGAGATTTCCAACGGCATGGAGTTCCTCGACCTCGGCGGCAAGCAGATGAACAGCCGCGCCTACTGCGCGCGCTTCAATTTCCGCGGCGCCGACCAGCAGAAGAAGGTGGGCAAGCTGTCCGGCGGCGAACGCAACCGCCTGCACCTCGCCAAGCTGCTCCGCGGCGGCGGCAACCTGCTGCTGCTCGACGAGCCGACCAACGACCTCGACGTGGACACGCTGCGTTCGCTGGAGGAAGGCCTGCTGAACTTCGGCGGCTGCGCGGTGGTCATCAGCCACGACCGCTGGTTCCTCGACCGCATCGCCACGCACATTCTCGCCTTCGAGGGCGACAGCAAGGTCACCTGGTTTGAAGGCAACTATGAGGGCTACCACGAGCAGCGCCGCCGCCTGCTCGGCGACGCCGCCGACCGCCCCACCCGCGTGCACTTCCGTCCCATCCGGCACGGATGACCCTCGCTTTTCTTGTGGAATAAAGGCATTCCAACTGGTAGCCTCAAAAACGGTGGGTTTTCTTATGGGGCAGCAGCAATCATCCAATTCATCGTCCGACGCCACCTCCGAGCCGGAGAGCGCGGAACTGATGTACGTGAAGTGTTCCGTGTGCGGCAAGTGGATGGACGTCAAACCGGGACACCTGAACTACATTTCGCACAGCCTGTGCAAGACCTGTTACGACAGCGAGATGCGGAAGCTGTCACAAGGCAGCTGACCTGGTTGTTCAGGTCCGGCGCACGACCAGCAGCGTGATGTCATCCACCGGCGCGGCGCCGTCGGCAAACACCTGCACAGCCTTTACGATGTGTTCCACCATCTCGTGCGCGGGACGGCCCGCGCACGCGCGCACCATCTCGGCAAGCCCGTCATAACCCAGTTCCTGTCGCGCGCGATTCTGGGTTTCCGTGATGCCGTCCGTGAACATCACAAGCACGTCGCCGGGGTCCAGGCGGCAGGCGACCGGCTCCAGCATCTCCTCGAACAGCGGCACATCCGTGAGGCCCATGGCCGTGCCGCCGGGCTGCAGCCGCTCCAGTTCGCCGCCGGCGCGCGCGATGAACAGCGGTTCGTGGCCCGCGCGGACCACGCGCGCCGCGTGCGTCGCTGGGTCCACTGAAAACGAAGCGAGCGTCACAAACATCTCCGACTCGATATCCGGCGTCAGTTTCCGGTTCACCCGGCGGATGATGTCCTCCGCCGAATCGGCGACTTCCGCATAGCTGTGGATGAGCGACCGCACGATGCTCATGATGAGGGCCGCCGGGACGCCCTTGCCCGACACGTCGCCGATGATGAAGTTCCAGCCGGTCGAGCTTGGCACCACGTCGAAATAATCGCCGCCCACTTCCAGGGCGGGCACGCTGACCCCGAAGATCTCGTAACCGGAAATTTCGGGCATGATGTGCGGCAGCAGCGACTGCTGGATGCCGCGCGCCCACTTCATCTCCTGCTGCACCCGCTCGCGCTCGGACACGGCGCGATAGAGCAGCAGGTTTTCGATCGCCATGGCCGAATGTTGCGCGAGCGTCTCCACCATCGTGGCGGTCTCATCGCCATACGACTCGCCACCGGCCCGCGGACCGAGGTGGATGGAGCCCAGTCGTTTCGTGCCGATGGAAAGCGGCACGGCGATTTCAGTCGCGGTACAGGGTTGGTCCGTGACCGCGCCGTCGGCGGCCCGGTATTGCGTCCGTCCGCTCTCGTGCGCCTGCTGGGCCATGCCCGTGCGGTTCGTGCCGCCCGGCTCGCCGCATTCGCGCTGGAGAACCAGCGGGCTTCCGGGCGGGTCGGCGACGTACAGCCGGCTGAACGACGCCTGGGTCATCCGCTCGAACATCTCGGTCAGGTTGTCGAACAGCCGGTCGGGCTCGAACTGCTTGCTGATGCGGATGGTCCACTCCTGCATGCGGTGCATCAACGCGATGCGCTGGACCAGGGAGGAGATCATCTCGTTGAACGTCTCACCCAGCAACCCGATCTCGTCGCGCGTGCTGATGGGCACCTGCTGGTCGAGGTCGCCTTCATGCACGCGGCGGGCCGCCCGGGTCAGCGCCTCGATCGGCCGCAACACGCGGCGGGAGAAGAGGAACGAGAGCAGGATCGCGGCCACGCAAATCACGAGCATCACGCGGAAGGATTGCCGGTACAGGGCGCCGGTCTCCGCCTCGATGTTGCTCGGGAACCGCATGAACACATAGCCCAGCGTCTCGCCATCAATGGAAAGCGGCCCCGAAACCAGCAGGCTGCGCAAGCGCTTGTCATACGACTGTTCATACGTCGCGGGCAGGGCCGCGGGCGGGATGACGGCAGGCACCGCGTTCGAGGCGCCCGGCGTGAAGGCGTAGATCTTCGCCCCTTGCAGGTCGTACAACGCGAGGCCGTCGGTCGTGTGCGCGGCCGATTGTTCCTCCGCGCCGTCGAGGCGCATGAACTTGTGGCGGAACACATAGTCGAGGCTCTGCGGCACGAACCGTTCGCCCTTGGACTTGTAGTGCGCGGAGAGATAGTTGACCGCCGCGAGGTACACCGTGAAGGCGCCGTTGAATTCCCGCTCATAGAGGCGGGTGCGGAACTGGTAGGCGGTGACCGCGGTGATGCCGGTGCCGGAGAGCAGGATCAGCGTGATGCCCAGGATCAGGATTTTGTGCGCGAATTTTAGACCGGTCGGCATGTCGTTCCGTGCCCTGTTTGCGCCGGCACCATACCGCCCGCCCGCGCGGCGGAAAAGGAGAAATACGCGGAGCGAAATCTGGTTTCCCGGCGCGCGCCCGTCTGCCATCCTGCGCGCCATGCCGACGGACCGCCAACCCTTCCAACGCCTGCTGGCCACCGCCGCGGAGGAGGTCCAGCACACCCTGCGCGCGCTGCCGCGGCCTGTCCGCGAGAAGGCACTCGCCGTGCCGGTGGTGTACGAGCGCGCGCCGGCGCCGGACGTCCAGTCGGACGATGTCCCGCCCGACACACTGGGCCTGTTCGTCGGCGAAACCTTCCGCGATGCGTACGCCGGCGCGCACGACCTGCCGGCGCAGGTGATCCTCTATCTCGAAAACATCTGGGACTATGCCGGGCACGATCTGGAGTTCTTCCGCGAGGAGGTTCGACGCACCTTGCTCCACGAACTCGGCCACTACCTCGGCCTCGACGAGGACGACCTCGCGGACCGGGATCTGGACTGACGGACCGGGCTCAGAACTCGTCGAACGCCACCTGGTCCGGCGGCACGCCGAGCTGCTCCAGCATCTTGCGCGCCGCCTGGATCATCGGCTGCGGGCCGCACAGATAATACTCGATCGCCTTCGGGTCGGGATGCTTCGACAGGTATTCACGCAACACGACCTCATGGATCAGCCCCGTGTGCGACGTCCAGCTGTCCTCCGGCAGCGGCTCCGACAGCGCGACGTTGAAATTGAAGTTCAGGAACTGGCGCGACAGGCCCTCGAAGTAGTCCTGGTAGAACACCTCCTGCCGGGAGCGCGCGCCATACCAGAAGCTGACCGTGCGGTTCGTCTTCCGCGTCTCGAACAGGTGCGACAGGTGCGCGCGGAGGGGCGCCATGCCCGCGCCGCCGCCGAGGTACAGCATCTCGCGATCCGTCTCCTTGACCAGGAACGTGCCAAACGGGCCGATCGCGCTGACCGCGTCGCCGGGCTTGAGGCGCCACATGTAGGACGAGCCCACACCCGCGTGGCACTCCTGCCCGCGCGGCGGCGCGGCGATGCGAATGTTGAAACGGAGCTGCGATTCCGCGTCGGGATTGGAGGCGAGCGAGTAGTTGCGGCGCACCTCGGTGTGGTTCTCCGTCTTGTAGTCGTACACATGGTTCGCCGCCCACACGTCAGCGTACGGAGGCTGAACGGCGAACTGGTCGAACCCGATCCGGCCGTAGGGCGGAATGTTGACCTGGATGTACTGGCCCGGTTTGTAGGCGAGGCGCGGCGAGCCCGGCTCGGGCTGCAGCACGAGTTCCTTGATGTAGGTGGCGACGTTTTCATTGCTGACCACGCGGAAGCGATACGTCGTCTCCGCCTGGGCCGCGCCCGCGCCGCCCGCGCGCAGCACGTTGAGCCGCAGGCGGCCGTTCTCCTGCTTGACGGGATACGTCCGCAGGGCGACGCACACCGGCGGGCGCACGGGCGAACCGTCGCGCACGTCGAAACGTCCGTTGTGTTTGGGGCACTCGATCAGCGAGCCCTTCACCAGCCCCGTCGCGAGGTGGGTGTTGCCGTGCGTGCAAATGCCGTCGGTCGCGTGATAGCGGTCGTCCGCCGTGCGGTAGATCGCAAACGTGTGCTCCGCATAGTCAAAGCGCAGCACGTCCTCGCGCTCCAGCAGATCCGCGCCACCCACGTCGACCCACCCCTGCTCGTCGGCGAGCCCGGTGGACACGATCGTCTTCGCGGCCACGTTCGACGCCGCGCGCACGGACGGCGTGGGCAGCTGGCGCTTCACGAAATATCCGGGGTCCTTCACCTGGCGCAGCACGGCGGGAATGATCTCGCTCCACGCGTGGAACAAGCCGCGGTACGGCGTGGGCATGTCGGCCTTCACCACCTCGTGCAACCGCGGCAGGTTGTGGTAGGGCACCAGCGGGAACATGTGGTGCTCCACATGGTAGTTCATGTTCAAGTACAGGAACCGGTTGATCGGGTTCATGTACACCGTGCGGCAGTTCATGCGGTGATCGAGCACGTTTTCCGCGAGGCCCGCGTGCTGCGTGAAACCAAAGACCGGCATCAGCCACGAGCCGTAGAGGTTCGGGAGGAACACGTACATCAGCGGTAGGATGCTGCCCGTAACGAAACACGCAGCGAAAAATGCGGCGTAAATCAGCACATAGATCCGCGCCTTGAAGTAGATTTTTCCGTACTCGGAGGCCGGGATGTACGTCTCCTCTTCCGGGTCCATTCGCCCCGTGCAGTGCAGCAGGACCTTCCGCCAATAGGCGAGCAGGGCCGGGATGCCAAAAAAGCTGAGCACAAAATCCTTGAGGTTGGGCGGACGCGGCACGGCAATCTCCGGGTCGCGGCCGACAATGATCGTATCGCTGTGATGCCGCGTGTGGCTCCAGCGCCATACGGTGGACTCGCGTGTCACCATGAAGGACGCGATTTCATACAGCACGTTGTTCATCCAGTCCGTCTTGAACGCCGTGCCGTGGCTCGATTCGTGCCAGCGGGAATCGGCCGACGATCCGTAGAGCATGCCGTACACCGCAAACGGGAGGATCGCCCACCACGTGCCCCACCACAGGAACCCCAGGTAGCCGAAGAGGCCGAGCAGGCCGAACCAGAGGATCGTGTCGCGGAGGGCGGGACCATCCCGCCGCTCAAGCAACTGGCGCATCGTGTCGCGCGGGACCGGCGACTGGTACCAGTCGGCCTCGGCGAGTCCCATCTCGACGGCGCGCTTCGAATCCGCCCCCACCAGGCTGTAGTCCGACAACTGAAGCGTTTTCTTTTCCGGCTCGGCAATGACGGTCATGTGCGGTTCCCCCAGATGCGCATTGATCGTTAAAGAGTGTGCCGCGCCCCCTGAACCGTACATGCCCCGGCTTCCGCATTATATGCACAATATTCGCATAATGATTGCAGTTTTGCCGGTATTGCCTTGATATTCACCGCATGGCCATGAAGAAACATCGTTCCACGCCGCACCCGCTGCTGTTGCGCTATCTCTACGGGGGCATCGTGCAGTACCGGCCGGGCGACCGGCTGGCCCCGCGTATACTGCCGGATTTCGAAGTCGTGCTGATGATCGAGGGCACGGCCACCTATGTGGCGGACGGCGCGGAGCATCGCGCGCCGCCGGGCAGCGTGATCCTCGGGCGGCCGGGGGTGCGCGAGCATTACATATGGGATGTGTCGGGTCTGACGCGCCACGCGTACTTCCATTTCGACATTGAGCACCTGCCCGGGGATCTGCCGGCGCCCGAGCGCTGGCCCACGATCATCCTGCAACCGGAGCTGTTCATGTCGCCGCTGATCCGGCACCTGATCCATCGCATCGCCGCGCACCCGGAGTGGCCGACGTTCAGCCCCGAACCTGACGAGTGCCGCATCGTGGAATGCCTGTTGCGCGTCCTGCTGCATCCCGTCGAGGGACCCGAAAGTTCCAACCGCCAGTGGCCCGAACCGATCCAGCAGGCGCTGAACGTGATGCGCCAGCGGCTTGACGAGCACGCGCGTCAACCGCTGCCGCTGCGCGAAATCGCCCGCCGCGCCGGCGTGTCGGACAAGCATCTCTGCCGCCTCTTCCAAGCCCATCTTGGACACCCGCCGATGCGGACCTACCTGCTGCTGAAGCTGCAATTGGCAATGGCGATGCTGGGCCGGTCCAACCTTGCGATCAAGGAGATCGCCGATCGCTGCGGCTTCGGGAACCCGCTGTACTTCACCCGCTGCTTCACGCGTGTCTACGGGCGATCCCCCACCGAGACGCGCCGCGCGCTCCTCCGCATGCAAGCGCCCCCGCCCAACCCGCTGCCACCGGACATCATGCCGCGGATGTACTGGTAGGCTGGCCCGCGCCGCACCGCGCCCCCATCAGCCCAGCACGATCCGCCGCCACTCCTGCTGGCGGTGGAAATCCAGCTTCGCGTGCGCGGAGGTGGAGGAGTGGACCGGTTGGGCTTGTCCGCGCGTGTAATCGTAGCGGCTGAAGGAGACGAGGAATTCGGAGCCCGTCCGGGGCCGGGACTGCTCGCAGATGCGTTCAAGGGGGAGCCGGGCCGCCACCGTCCAGCGCGCTTCCGAAGCGTCGATGAAGGCTGCGGATTCAATGCGCCACGCGCTGATTTTCCACGCCTCCTGGATCCCCGCCCCCCGGCAGGCGGCGAGTTGTTCCGCCGATGGAATCCGCAGTTGGAAGAGCTGGTTGTGCGGGGTGACGTGGAACTCGCAATACGCATCCTGGTCCGCCGGACGGATGAACAGTTCGAACGCGTCGCCCACCAGGAACGCGGGCGCATTGAAGCGCTGCTCCGGATTGAAGATGTCGCGATCCACCAACGCGGCGCGCACAAGCAGGCGCGCGCCATCCCACGCCACCTGCACCGTGGCGGGCGCAAACGCCGCATCCGGCGCCTCGCGCCAAGCCTGCTTCATCTGGAGGGACGGCCACCCCGCACAGTCGGCGGGCGCGTCCCACCAGACGGGGTCCACACGGGGACAGACAATACTCGGCGCCTGCGAATGACTCATATGGCCAGCGTATCTTCCGGGGAGTTCACATGGACAGGACTACGCGCGGCGCGGCGCGAACACCACGTCCATCCACACCGCGAGCACGAGCACG
>CALKUH010000006.1 GCA_937996795.1 uncultured Verrucomicrobiota bacterium
CAGCGGCCGGCTTGCGCGTGGTCGGCTGGCAACGCGGCACCGCGCTCGCGGCGGCGGTCATCATTGGAGCCTCGATCCAAAGCAGCGGGCTGCTGTTCACCTTCGCGAACTTGCTGCTGCCTGTGCTGGCGGCCACCAGGCTTGCCCGCGAAATGCGAACGCTCTTCATGCTCGCGCCCGCCCTCGCGGCGCTGACCACCCTCCTCGGCCTGTTGCTTGCCCACGCCGGCGACTATCCGCCCGCTCAGGTAACGGTACTGTTGCAGACCGCCGTGTTGGTCATCGCCTGGGGTGCGTCAGCCCTCGCGCTTCGGTTCAGGCAATGCGCGACATCATGTCGGCGGTGATCTGGTGGCGCAACGGCTCGCCGCTGCGCCAGCGCTGGAACTCATCGATCACCATATCCGCCATGCGCACCAACTCGTCGTCATGCGCGCCGGCCAGGTGGCTGGTGAGTTGCACATTGGGCAGGCAATAGAAGGCCGAGTCCGGTTCGCACGGTTGAGGTTCCGTCACGTCGAGCAAGGCCGTCAGGTCGGGCCGCTCACGCAGGACCTCGATAAACTCCGCTTCATTCACCTGCGCGCCGCGACCCGTGTTTATAAAGGTTGCATCGTTGCGCATGGTGCGGAACAACCGCGCGTTGAGTACACGTTTCAGTTCCGGCAGGTCGGGCAGGTGGTTGCTGACGACATAGGCCTCGCGAAAGGCGTCTTCCATCGAAACGACGCTGACCCCCAGCGCGGAAGCTTCCTCCGGCGGCAGGAAGGGGTCGACCACGAGCACGCGCACGTTGAAGGGCATCAATAATTGGATCAGTCGCCGGGCAATCTTGCCCGCTCCAATCAGCGCGATTGTCTCGCCGTACACACCCTTCCCATGAAACGCCACGTCCTGGCGATTTCGCTTCGGATCCCGGCAGTCGCGCGTATTGCGGAAGTACCCCTTCATGGAAAGGAGTATCTGGCCCAGACAAAACTCCGCCACGGAATCCGCATTTGCGGTCCAGGCGCTGATGACCTTGACCCCGCGCTCCAGGTAAGGCATCGCAAAGCGCTTCACGCTGCCCGACGCATAAAAAATCGCCCGCAGATTCGGGAGCCGGTCCAACTGCTCGGGCGTGAGCATCGGAATGCCCCAGCAGGTGAAGATCACCTGCAAGTCACGCAGGGCGTCCGCTTCCGCATCGAAATTTGACTCGCCCACCACGACGGGATGCAGACGCGTCAGTCGCTCGATTTGCTCGCGCCGCCCGCGCCCATACACCGCCGAAATCGGACAGGTCGGAAGCCAGTGTACGTGACCATTGTTGAAGAAGGCGGCAAAAACCTTGTCTGTTTTCATAAGCTCAAAGCGCCGGGACAGATCCCAATCCATCTCGCGCTCTTCATCACTCCCGCGGTCCCTTCTGGCGCACGCCAATGCAACCCACTCGCCAAACGCTACCTGCGCCATTGCTCGGTCCTTTGGTTATTTCATATAGCGGATGAAGATTGCTGTTGCGAGGGCGGAATGGGTCCCCGCGCCATTAATTTAATGTTTTACAATTGATCGATTTCTTTCGCTCATTTTCACCGGCGACCCTTCCGACAACGCTTCACTGGCATCGCAAAGGCGCTTTTGCTAGCGTGCACGCAAATTCCATGGAAGCGACATTCTTCAGCAGGCTTTGGAACCGGGATTCGTGGAAGGGCGACCTGTTCGGAGGTCTCACAACGGCAATCGTCTCCCTGCCGCTGGCCCTGGCGTTTGGCGTGGCATCCGGCGCCGGTGCGGAAGCGGGGTTGTACGGCGCCGTGCTCGTGGGCCTTTTCGCCGCCTTGTTCGGCGGGACCTCCACGCTGATTTCGGAACCGACCGGCCCGATGACCCTGATGTTTACGGCGGTGCTGACCAGCCTGGCGGCCCAGCACCCCGAGCACGCGCTCGCGCTCGGATTCACCACCGTCGTGATCGCCGGTTTGACGCAGATCCTCGTGGGCTCGTTCAAGCTGGGCCGTTTTATCACGCTCATGCCGTATAGCGTGGTGTCGGGTTTCATGTCCGGTATCGGCGTGCTGCTGATCGTGCTGCAAATTCCCGCATTTCTCGGCGCGCCGTCACCGGGTGGAGGCGCACTCGGCGTCCTGAAGGGGGTGCCCGGCCTTTTCGAGTCCATCCGCTGGCCTGAGCTTGGTCTCGCGGTCGGCGCCATGGCTGTGATCCTGCTCCAACCCGTTTCGTGGCGCCGGTGGATCCCCCCGAAGCTTACCGCGCTCCTTCTCGGCACGATCGCCGCCACGCTATTCCTTGCCGATGAACCCCTGCGCCGGATCGGGGAGATTCCCATGGGGCTTCCGTCGTTCCGTTTCCCGGTGATGAAGCCTGAACTCGTGATGACGATCCTGCTCGACGGCATGATCCTGGGGTTGCTGGGCTGCGTGGACGCCCTGATCACCGCTAAAATTGCCGATAGCCTCACCCGGACCCGCCACGATTCGAATCGCGAACTGATCGGCCAGGGTGTCGCCAACATGATGTCGGGCCTGTTCGGAGGCCTGCCGGGCGCTGGCGCCACCATGGGCACGGTCGTAAATATCCAGAGCGGCGGTCGCACGCCGATGGCTGCGATCATCCGTGCCTTGATCCTCCTGATCGTTGCCGTCGCCGCGGCGCCCCTGCTGAAAAACGTGCCCCTTGCCGTGCTCGCCGCGATCACCGTCAAGGCGGGTGTCAGCATTCTTGACTGGAGCTTCATGCGGCGCGCGCATCACGTTTCCATGACCTCCACCTATTTGATGTACGGCGTGCTGCTGCTCACCGTGCTGGTGGATGTAATCGTGGCGGTGGGCGTCGGCATGTTCATCGCGAACATCCTGACCATCGACAACCTCTCCAAGGTGCAGGAGTCGAAGATCAAGACTATCGACCCCGCTTCTGACAGCGGCGTCCTGCTCACCCCGGAAGAGCGGACGCTATTCGAGCTCGCTCACGGACGTGTGGTCATTTTTCACATGAGCGGTCCGATGATCTTCGGCGTGGCCGACGCCATCGCCCGCCAGCAGGACGCGATGAAGGATGCGAACGTGCTCATCCTCGACTTGAGCGACGTGACCATCTTCGGAACGACCGCGGGCCTCTCCATCGAGAACGTCATCCGCGATGCCATTGCCGGCGGAGTCACGGTGATTGTCGCCGGCGCCACCGGCAAGGCACGCGACCGCCTGGAGCGATTGAAACTGCTGGGGGCGGATGCCCAAGTCCTGGATCGCCCCACCCGCCTCGAAGCCCTGAAGACGGCGCTGGGCGTTATTCCGCCCGCCTAGGGAACCCAGCCGAATCAGCCCACGTCCACCACCGCCGGATCGTAGTCCGCCGGCGGTTCGAAACCGAGCAGCTTGATGCACGTCGCGGTGAGGCTCGTGATTCCCAGGCCGCCTTTCCGGGCTGCTTCCGAGAGACGAACCTTCGCGTTGCCCGACGGGTCCCACACGAAGCACGGGACCGGATTGAGCGAGTGGCTGGTCTTCGCTTTCGGCTGCCCCGTGCGCGGGTCCATCACGATCTCGCCCTTCTTGTTCCGCTCGTACATCTCATCCGCGTTTCCGTGGTCCGCCGTCAACACCAGGATGCCGCCCGCCTCGCGGATGGCATCCATCAGGCGCCCGACCGACAGGTCCGTGGCTTCGACCGAAATCTGCACCGCCTGCACATGCCCGGTGTGGCCGACCATATCGCCATTGGGATAATTGATGCGGATAAACCGGTGCTTGTTCGCGCGAATCGACTCCAGCGCAACGTCGGTGATCTCCGCCGCCTTCATCCACGGGCGTTGCTCGAACGGCAGGCGGTCGGACTTGATCTCGACATAGTCCTCCAATCCCTCATTGAACTTGCCGGACCGGTTGCCATTAAAAAAGTACGTGACGTGCCCGTACTTTTGCGTCTCGCTCACGGCCAGAATGTTCACGCCGCTCGACGTCAGATACTCGCCCATCGTGCGGTCGATCGCGGGGGGCGACACGAGGTACTTCTTCGGCGTGTGCGTGTCGCCGTCATATTCCATCATGCCGGCAAACTTCACGCGCGGGCGCGGCCCGCGCTCAAATTTCGTGAACTGCTCCTCCTCGAACGCGCGGCACGTCTCCAGCGCGCGGTCGCCGCGGAAATTGATCATGATGACACTGTCGTTCTCGTGCAGCTTGCCGACCGGCTTCCCGTCGCGGACGACCACGAACGGCGGTAAATCCTGGTCGATGACCGCCGGGTTGTCGGCGCGATACTTTTCGATCGCGGCGCGCGCGGACGGGAACTGCGGGCCCTCACCCTTCCAGTGGATCTCCCACCCTTTGCGCACCATGTTCCAGTCCGCCTCGTAGCGGTCCATCGTGATGACCTGACGACCGCCACCCGATGCGATGGCGAAGTCGGCTCCGCCCTCCGACAGCTCCTTGAGCACCGCTTCAAGCTGATCGACATACACCAGCGCCGACTGCGGCGGCACATCGCGTCCATCCAGCAGGATGTGGCAGCGCACCTTCTTCACGCCGGACGCCTTGGCCTCCTTCAGCATCGCGATGAGATGACGGATGTGGCTGTGCACGTTGCCGTCGGAAAGCAGCCCGACGAAATGCAGTTGCGTCTGGTGCTTCACGACGTTCTCGAGAAGTTCCTTCCACGTCGCCCCGCCAAAGAGCGCGCGGCTGTTGATGGCGTGTTCAACGAGGCTGGCGCCCTGCGAAAACACGCGCCCGGCGCCGATGGCGTTGTGCCCGACCTCGGAATTCCCCATGTCCTCGTCGCTCGGCATGCCGACCGCCGTCCCGTGCGCCTTCAACTCGGTGTACACCGCGTGCCGCTTGAGCCACTCCCAATTCGGCTTGAACGCGGAGGCGACAAAATCGCCTTCCGCGTACTTCCCAATCCCGGTGCCGTCCATGATGGCGAGGACAACCGGGCCACGCGGCCCGGCGAAGGCGGATGATTTTGCAAGTGTGGGCATCTCGAAGTCTCCAGTGAGGAAAAAATTGAGCCGACATGCTACGCCCCCCCCGACGTATTTCCAAGCCTTTCCCGCGCCCCGCCGCGATTGACAGTGGGGCGCGCGGGCGGGTACGGTTTTCCGCCTATGGCGACATCATCTCCACGCGTATTGATTACCGGCGGAGCCGGTTACATCGGTTCCATCCTCGTGCCCATGCTGCTGCAGCGCGGTTTCCGGGTCACGGTGATTGACAACTTCTCCTTCAACCAATCCTCACTGCTCGATTGCTGCCATTACGAAGGCTTGCAGATCGTGCGCGGCGAGGCCCGCGACAAGGCGCTCATCAAAAAACACCTCGACCAGTCGGACATCGCCATCCCCCTCGCCTGCCTCGTCGGCGCGCCCATCTGCGCGCAGCGTCCGCAGGAGGCACAGGCCATCAACTGCGACGCGGTGAAGATGATCGTGGACCTTTCGCGACCCGACCAGCGCATCCTCTACCCCAACACCAACAGCGGGTACGGCATCGGCAAGGCGGGCGAGTTCTGCACGGAGGAATCGCCGCTCAATCCGATTTCGGTCTATGGGACCACCAAGGTCGAGGCGGAGAAATATGTGCTCGCCAGCGGACGCGGCCTCACCTTCCGCCTCGCGACGGTGTTCGGCATCAGCCCGCGCATGCGCGTGGACCTGTTGGTGAACGACTTCACGTATCGCGCCGTGACGGATCGTTTCGTCATCCTCTTCGAAGCGCATTTCAAGCGGAACTACATCCATGTGCGCGACGTCGCGCGCGCCTTCCTGCACGCCATCGACAACTGGGACGCCATGAAGGGCCACGCCTACAACGTGGGCCTCACCGAGGCCAATCTCTCGAAGATGGAACTCTGTCTCGAAATCAAGAAGCAGGTCCCCGAGTTCACGATCCTCGAAGCCCCGGTCGGCAAGGACCCCGACCAGCGCAACTACATCGTCAGCAACGAAAAGATCGAACGCGCCGGCTTCAAACCCGCCCACTCGCTGCAATGGGGCATCGCGGAGCTGATCAAGGGCTACCAGGTCGTCCGCCGGAACCAGTACGCGAATGTCTGATGATGAGCAGCCGATATAAACGAATCCTTGTCACCGGGGCGCATGGCTTTCTCGGGCACCACATCGTGCCGGAACTCAGGAAGACGTTTGAGGCGGAGTTTGTCTGCCCCACCCGCGCCGACTACGACCTGCTCGCGCCGGGCGTGCCGGCGCGCATGCTCGCCGACATCCAGCCGGACGCCGTCGTGCACCTCGCCGCGAAATCCGGCGGCATCATCGACAACAAGAAGCGGCCCGCGGATTATTTCTACGACAACCTCGCGATGAACACGGCGGTGTTCGACGCCTCGTTCAAAGCGGGCGTTCGGAAATTCCTGACGCTCATGGGCGGCTGCTCCTACCCCTCGAACGCCGCATCGCCGATCAGCGAGGACCAGATGTGGAACGGCCTGCCGCAGATCGAAAGCGCCGGCTACTCGACGGCGAAAAAAATGCTGCTGATCCAATCGTGGGCGTACCGCGTGCAGCATGGATTCAACTCCGTCGTCCTCATCCCCGGCAATGTGTATGGCGAATGGGACAACTTCAATCTGGAGCAGGCCCACGTCATCCCCGCGATGATCCGTAAATACGTCGAGGCGCAGGAGGCGGGGCGTCCCACGATGACGGCGTTCGGCACGGGTCGTCCCACGCGCGACTTCGTGTATGCGGGTGATGTGGCGGCCACGATCCCGTGGTTCCTTGAGCACTACGACTCCAGCGAACCGGTCAACATTTCCGCCGGACGCCGCATTTCGATCCGCGAACTGGCGGATACCGTGAAGAAGGCCACCGGCTTCCCCGGCGAGATCGTGTGGGACACCTCCAAACCCGACGGGCAGATCGACAAGATTTTCGATGTGCGCCGCCTGAACGCGCTCGGCCTTTCCTGCGATACGACGCTGGAGGCGGGTCTCCAGCGCACGACCGCATGGTTCCGCGAGGCGCGCCGCACCGGCGCCGTGAGGCTGTAGCCGTGCCGGCGAATGGGGCCAGCACCGCGGATGTCCTCGTATTGGGCGCGGCCGGATTTGTGGGCTCCGCGCTTGTGGCCGAGGCGCGCGCGCGCGGCTTGTCCGTGCTCCCCGTCACGCGGGACACCTATCAGCCTGGCCTCGCCGCGCGCTGGCTGATCAACGCCAATGGAAACTCAAAAAAGTTCCTCGCCCGCGAGCAGCCCGCGCGCGAATTCGATCTCTCCGTCCGCTCGGTCATGCAGTCGCTGCACGACTTTCGCTTCGAGCGCTACGTCTTCCTCTCGACGATTGATGTCTATGACAACGTCCGCGACCCGGCGGCCAACACCGAGGGCGCGATCATCCGCCGCGACCGCCTCTCCGCATACGGCCTGCACAAGCTGATGGCCGAGGACCTCGTCCGACACCATGCCCCGGAGTGGCTGGTGCTGCGCATGGGCGGATTCGTCGGCCCGGGCCTGCGCAAGAACTCGATCTACGACCTGCTCACCGGCGCGCCGCTTCGCGTGCACCCCGATTCGCGCTACCAGTACCAGCACACACGCGTGCTGGCCGCAACCGCGCTGGACCTGCTGGCGGAGGGCGCGACGCGCGACATCTGGAACATCGCCGGACGCGGAACCATCAGCGTCCGCGAAATGGCCGCGTGGGTGCCGGGCGCCCGCCTGCCCGACGCCGTGCCTTCCACTCCGGAACACTACGAGATCAATATCGACAAGCTCGCCGCCCGGCAGCCGGTGGCGTCCACCGTTGATACCGTCCGCCGATTCATCGACGACGTCCTTGCGGGGCGGGAGACCCTCTCATGATCATTTCGCGCACACCGTTTCGCGTCAGTTTCTTCGGCGGCGGCACCGATTTTCCCGACTACTATCGCGAACACGGCGGCGCCGTCCTCGCGACCAGCATCAATAAATTCTGCTACCTCTCGGTGCACTCCCTCGGCCCTTTTTTCAAACATCGTCTCCGCGTCAGCTACGCGCAGACCGAAACGGTCAGCCATCCGCATGAAATCCGGCATCCCCTGGTCCGCGAGTGCCTCGGCTTGCTCGGGCTCGACGCGGGCATGGAAATCAACCACGTCGCCGACCTGCCGGGTCGCACGGGCCTGGGCTCTTCCTCCTCCTTCACCGTGGGACTGCTCAACGCCCTGCATGCGTTCCGCGGCGAAACGGCAAACGCGGACCAACTTGCGCAGGAAGCCATCGCCGTGGAACGCGAACGTGTGGGCGACGCGGGCGGGCACCAGGACCAATACGCCGCGGCCTTCGGCGGGCTCTGCCGCTTTGAGTTTACGGCCGGCGGCATCACCGCCCACCCGCTGCGCGTGGAGGCCGCGCGCAAACAGGCGCTGAGCGACCGCCTCCTGCTCTTCTTCACCGGCGTGGAAAGTTCCGCGGAGCAGATCCTGCAGGAGCAGCAAAAAAACACCGCCCGCAATCTCCCGGCCCTGCGCGAAATGCGCGCGATGGTGGACCTCGCGGAGCGCATCCTCACCGGGACCGACGAACTGGATTCGTTCGGGCGCCTGCTCCACGCCGCCTGGATGCACAAGCGCTCGCTCTCCTCGGGCATCAGCAACGCCGCCATCGACGACGCCTACGACGCGGCCCTGCGCGCGGGCGCGCTTGGCGGCAAGCTGCTCGGCGCGGGTGGACGCGGTTTCCTCCTCCTGTATGCCGACCCGTCCCAGCACGCGGCCCTGCGCGCCGCGCTCTCGCGCCTGACGGAAATTCCGTTCCAGTTCAGCGAGACCGGCAGCCAGATCATCTTCCGGTCCACGGACGCATGAACGACCGCCCGCGCATCGCGTTCTGGTTCCGCTACGGCGCCGCCGAGCACACCGAGCTCTACCACGCCCTCCCGCGCCTGATTGAGGCGCTCGCCGAACATGCGGAGGTGCACTACTTCGGATTTGAGGGACGGCGCCCGACCCCGGACTCCATCGCGCGCCACGCCACGGTCCACCGCCTCCCGTTCCGCGTGGATCGCACGCGACACGCCGACAAGATCCTGAAGTACATCCTCTGGCTGCTCTGTCTGCCCTGGCTCGGCCTCCGTTGCCGCCGCCTGGGCATCGACGCCGTGTACATCGATGAAACCGTGCCGCTGGCCGCGCCCCTCGCGCGCCTGTTCTTCGGCCCGCGCGTGGCCATCACCATCGCCGATTTCTTCACCGACATCTACCTTGCCGGCAGCGGCCCCGCTCGCGCGCTGGCGTCGCTCGTGCGGCGGATCGATTGGGCCGCGTGGCGCAAGCTGCCGTTGATCATCACGCGCGCAAAAAACACGCGCGAGTTCCTCGCGCAGCAGGGCATCAATCCCGCGCGCGTGCATCCGATCTACGACCCGTGCGACATGACGCTCTACCATCCCGCCGACCGCGCCGCGGCGCGTGAACGTTTCGGCTACACCGCGTCCGAGATCGTCCTCGTTCACCACGGCATCCTGCATCCGAACAAGGGCAACGACCGGATCATCCGCGCGCTCGCCGCCGCACGCGAACGGCTCCCCCACGTGCGCTACCTGCTGGTCGGCAACGGGCCGGAGTTTGAACGACTCCAGGCGCTCACCCGCGAGCTCGGCGTTGAGGATCGCGTGAAGATGACCGGCTGGCTGCCGAAACCGTCCGACGTGAACGTGGCGTTGAACGCGGGCGACATCGGCCTCGTCATGCGCGTCGGCCATGCCTCGGATGATTTCCATATGACCGGCGCGCTCGTTCACAACATGGCGGCGGGCTTGCCCATCCTCGCCGCGCAACTCGGCGGCGTCTCCGAAGTCGTCACCGACGGCGAACATGGATTTCTTTTCCCTCCGGACGACATGGATCGATTCACCCTCCGACTCGAAACCCTCGCCGCCGACGCCGCGTTGCGGCAGCGCATGGGCGACGCCGCGCTCGCGCAGGCGAAGCGTTGCTTCGACATCGACACGGTCGTCCAGCAAACCGTGCGCTCGCTGATGGAGCTCGCCCGCGCATGAACCCCGCGCCCGCCATCGTCCTCGTCGGCGGACTCGGCACCCGGCTGCGCTCGCTGTATCCCGACCGCCCCAAGGCGCTCGTTCCGGTCAGGGGCGCGCCGTTCATCGCGCTGATGTTCAACTGGCTGCGCGCGCATGGCGTCCAACGCATCCATCTCGCCGCCGGCCATCTCGCCGGCATGGTCGCCGACTGGTGCGCCGCCCAGTCGGACCCGGCCCTCACTCATTCCCGAGAACCGCAGCCCCTCGGTACCGGCGGCGGACTCCGCTACGCGCTCGACCATGTCGAAGGCGACGAAGTGCTCGTGCTGAACGGCGACAGTTTTTTGCCCGCGCTCCCGCTGCGCGAGACTCTCGCCGCGCCGCTGCCCGCCGGACTCGACGGCCTGCTCGCCGTGACGCACATTGATGCGCCCGGCCGCTACGGCACGGTTGACTTCGATGACACCCGCCGCCTGCGCGCCTTCCTCGAAAAAGCGGACCGTCCGTCGGGCGGATGGGTCAACGGCGGCGTGTACCGCCTGCGCCGTTCCGTCATCGCCGCACTCGCGCCCGGAGCGCCGGTGTCCCTCGAGCAGGAGGTATTCCCCTCGCTCGCGCGCGACGGCCGGTTGGGCGTCGTCCCCGCCGCGCCGCCCCTCCTCGACATGGGCACACCGGACGGTCTGCGCGCGCTGGAGCAATGGCTCGACGCTCATCCCGATTTTTTGCAACGTCTGTAAAAACAATGTGGGCGGCGTGCAACGTCTGTAAATTACACCCCCTGCAAACGAGGTTCCCGTGAATGTGATGCGCGTTTTTATTTTGGCCGCGTTGTGCGCGGCGGGGTCGGGTTGTGCGCCGAGGGCGTCCGGGCCGGAGCTCGCCTGGCGCGACGTCGTGTCGGACCTGACGAACACGATGCGGCTCGCGGTCGGCGAGATCGGCGGCACGCGGTTGATTTCCACGGCCGATCCGCGCGGCGGCAATGATGATTTCAACCAGTTCCACGGGCCGGGCTCGCAGCCGGGCTGGGTCACGCTTGCGGACCTGAAGGGGCCGGGCATCGTGCGGCGTTTCTGGACGACGGGTGTCGAGGCGGGGCATTTGTTCCGCTTTTACTTCGACGGCGAAAAGACGCCGCGCGTGGAGGGCGAGATCGACGCGCTCTTCGGCGGGCGCGCGCCGTTCACGCCCCCGCTGGCGAAATACATGAACCTGTGCTGGTACAGCTACATCCCGCTGACCTACCAGCGTTCGCTCCGCATCGAGGCGCAGGCGCCGCCGGTGCATCCGCACTGGGGTCCGCGCCGCTTTTTCTTCCACTTGAATGTGGAGGACCTGCCGGCGGGCCGGCGCATCCAGACATTCCCCGCGCAGCGCGCGCCGGAGGATGACGCGGCGCTGGCGGCGGTCGCGGAGGCGTGGGACCGCGCGGTGGAGTGGCCGGTCTTTCCCGCACCGGAGTCGCCCGCGCTCGAAATCGGCGCCGGGCAGGAAGCGGTGGTCTGGTCGTCCGACACGCCGGGCTATGTGCACGAGTGGCACCTGGATGTTCAACCGGCGGCGCCCGGGGACTGGTCGGCGCGCGAACGCGAGTGGCTGTTGCAGGATGTGGTGTTGCGCATCCGCTACAACGGGCAGGCGGACGCGAGTGTCGAGTCGACGCTGGGCGATTTTTTCGGCAACGCGTGGCGGCATCGCGATTACGGGGCGCTTCTGCTCGGACGCGGCCCCACGACGTTCCGAAGCGGACTGCCGCTGGCCTACGCCGCCTCGATCCAGGTCAGCCTGTTCAACGCCAGCGCACGGCCGGTCCGCGCGCGCTTCGCCGGCGCGCCGCAACCGCTGCCGCCGGGAACGGTGCGTCACCTGCATGCGGAATGGCGCCGCACGGGGCCGGATGCGGGCATTCCGCACACCATCGCCTCATTCCAGGGACGCGGCGTGCTGGCCGGGGCGTTCCTCGGGGTGACCGGCGTGGCGGGCACGCAGCAGGACGACAGCTGGTGGCTCATCGAGGGCGACGAGTCGATCTGGGTGGACGACGAAGCGACGCCGTCGTGGCGCGGCACGGGGCTGGAGGATTATTTTAATGGCGGCTGGTATTACCGGAGCGCGGCGTTCTCCGGATTGCACGGCATTTTCGACCGGTCACCGTTCCGTGTCGCGCAGTACCGGCACCAACTGGTGGACCCCACCCGCTTTGAGCGCTCCCTGCGCATGACGATTGAGCGCGGCGACCAGAACGTGAGCCGCGCGTATTTCCAGAGCGTGGCGTACGCCTACCTGGAACAGCCGGTTCCGGTGCAACCGGTGTTGCCGGTGCGCGAGGAACGGCGCGCGGTGGAGGATCGCCTCGCGCGACAAACGATGATGGTCCAGCTCACGGAACTTGAGCGCATGAACAACTTCGCGCGGGCGGTGGCGTTGATTGAGGAGTACCGCGAGCGGTATCCGGATGCGGCGGAGAACGGCGTGTACGCGCTGCGTGCGCTGGAGTACCGGCGGCTGCTCGGAGAGGCCGTTGGCGAGGCCGATTATGCGCCGTTCCTCGCGGGCGAGCGCGGGCCGGAGGCGGCGGAACAGGCGAAGCTGCTGGTGTGGTTCCATGCGGACCCGCGGCGCGCGCTGGTGGGGCTCAACGCGAACGCGCAGGCGCAACTGTACCTGAACGGGCAGCCGCTCGCGCGCGCGGAACACCCGCTCGCGTGGGCCGTCGTCGGTGTCGAGCTTCAGGATGGCCCGCTTGCGCTCTGCGCGGATGCGATCATGGTGCGGCAGGAACCGTGGGTTCAGATGGGCCTCCGGACGCACGCAGGATTCGCCGGCACCGGGCTGGGCACCAAACGCGCCCGTCGCGTCGCGGAGGGATGGAACGCCGTGGCGCCGGGCAAGACGGAGTGGAAGCTGGTGCCGAATCCCGACCAACTGCGCGGCACCCCGGACGCGCCGTTCATCGGCAGCATTCCCAACGCCTTCGTCCTCTTTGGGTCGAAGTCGTTTTCCGTGCGCAGCGAAGATTGGGCGATCCACCAAGGACGGGGATATTTCCGGATCGATCTTCCGCAGGCGCCCACCGGCTGGCCGGCCACGGCGCGCGAGATGACCGGGCTCGCGAAGTAGGCGTCGCCCTCAGGCCGGACGGACGGCAGCATGAGCCAGATGCACCGTTTGCGTCGGATAGGCGAATGCAAGGCCCTCCGCGCGGAAACGCTCGATCAAGCGCAGGTTGAATTGTTCGTTGAAGGACTGGAACGCCCAGAAATCGGGCGGGTGGAACCAGTAGATCACGAGGATGTTCAGCGCCGTCGCGGTGATATCATTGAAAACCACGCGCGGCGGGAAGTCGGGGTGATGTCCCGGGTGGTCCGCCAGCAATTCCCGGATGATTTCCGTCGCGCGCCGCGCCTTTTCCGGAGGCGTATCGAGGGGGATCGCCACGTTGAAGAGGCGCCGGATGTGTGGGCGCCGCCCGATGTTCTGGATGGCTTTGTTGGCCAGCTCCCCGTTTGGAATGGTGACAAGGTGGCCTTCCAGCGTGCGGATGCGCGTGGAGCGGAATCCGACCTCCTCCACCACCCCATCCGTGGAATCAACCACCACGCGCTCGCCGATCTGGAACGGCTTGTCGGCAAAAATGACCAGCGACCCGAAGAAGTTCTTCACCGTATCCTGCGCGGCCAGCGCAATCGCGAGCCCGCCGACGCCGAGGCCCGCGAGGATGGAGGTCAACGGCTTGTCGGTCAGCAGCTGCGCGATTTGCAGCAGGACGAGAATGATGATCGTGACGCGAAGGCTGGTCCGCACCATCGGGCGCATCATGTCGCCCAGCGTGCCGCGCTCCGCGCGCACGGCGCGCACGAGCGCATGGTCCACGACATCGACGAGCGAGTAGGCCGCGAAGCCCACCAGCACGCTGATCATCACGCTCACCAGCGTCGAGGCCAGGGCCGCGGCGGATTCGCTGGCCAGCAGGAACGCGAAGCCCAGTTTGAAGCCGATGATAAAACCGGCGAACAGCAGCACCTTGGACACGGAGCGGGTCGCAACAGCGGCTGAAGAGCGGCCGCGCGACTCGAGTACACGGGCGCTGCGGTGCATGGCGAATTGCGCCGCCCGTCCGCCACCCAGCCCGGCCAGCAGCGCGATGAACAGGGCGAGGATCCGCCACAATTCGTTGCCGGCCACCACGGTGTTATTCAGTGCGTTCAACCACTCCATCTCATTTCTCCTGGTTCTTACCTAACCCCGATCCCCGGCGAGCGCAAGCGCAAGCCGCCCGGGCATGTTTTCGCTTCTTGAAACGGAGCGGGCCTGCCGCTAGTGTTTCAGGCCTTATTCAGGGGATGCCACATGCGGACATTGAAATACATCGGTCGGTTGCTGGGCGAATTTTTTGACTTTGCCTGGCAGAACAAGGCGTGGTGGATCATCCCGATCGTCCTCGTGCTGCTGGTCCTCGCCGGTTTGATTGTGACCGGTTCGAGTGTGGCGCCGTTCATCTACACGCTTTTTTGAGCGATCCCGCGTCCAGTTCCCTCGACGTGGTCAGCCTGGAGGTGGGCCCCTTTGCCTCCAACTGCCACCTGCTGTATCCGGCCTCGTCGCCGCATGCGCTGGTGGTCGATCCGGGTGACGATGCTCCGCTGATCATCGATAGCCTGCGCAATCGCGGACGGCCGGTGGCGTTTTATCTGCTGACACACGGCCACATGGACCATGTCTCGGCGCTGGCGGAGGTGGCGGCGGTGTTTCCGGCGCCGGTGGGGCTCCATCCGCGCGACGCATCCTGGGCCTTCACCCTTCGCAACACCATGCCGCCCTACTATGCGGAGGCGCCTCGATCGGTGGCCATCGACCGCGCGTGGGCGGAGGGACAGCACTGGACGGACGCCGGCCTTTCTTACGAGATCCTGGAAACGCCCGGCCATTCGCCAGGCAGCGTTGCGTTTCATTTTACGGATCACGCGATGCTGTTTGCGGGCGACGTGCTCTTCCAGGATTCCATCGGGCGCGCGGATTTGCCGGGTGGTGATGCGTCCGTGCTTGGACGGACGCTCAAGCGCCTCCTTGAACTGCCCGACGAAACGCGTGTGTATCCCGGGCACGGTCCGGCAACGACCATTGGCCGGGAGCGCCGCCGGAATCCGTATCTTCGCGATTTTTCGTGGTGCGGCGGCGGTTGCTAGCGCTCGAACGAGAGTTTAACGCCACGGCGGATGTAGGTCGGGATGTCGAGGTCCTCGCCGTTGATAAGGGTCGGCGATGATTTGCCGAACGGGCCGCGATCCTTAACGAGCTCGCCCAGCGGCAACTCACCCTGCGTGTCGCCGGCCCCGCGCGGCTTCTCCGCGCGAGTGGCGCCCGCGGGCGCCGCGCCCTGGTCCACCCGATCCTCGGCCCATGACTCCGCCGCAAGCAGCGTGATCGTGACGCGTTCGCGCCGTCCGGGATCGACGAGCGCGCCCATGCTGATGTGCGCGTTCTCCCGCACCGTGGACGTGATTTGCCCCATGATGCCCTGGAGGTCGGACAGCGTCAGATCCGGACCGCCGGCGATGTTGACCAGCACACCCTGCGACTCGGACAGGAGCCGCCCGCGCTCCAGCAGCGGGCTGTCGAGCAGGTTTCGCAGGGCGCTGGCCACACGCGCGGGGCCCTCCGCCTCGGCATGCGCATAGGACAGCGATCCGCCGCTGCGTTCGGCAAGTTCCTGGATGTCCGCGAACGTGATGTTGATGACGCCCGTGTGGGACAGCAGGTACCAGATCGCGTGCAGGCCCTCCGCGAGCATGCGGTCGGAAGCGCCGAAGGCCTCTTCCAAGCCCGTGGATTGGTCCACCACTTTCAGCAGCCGGTCATTCGGTTGCGCCACGACCGCGCGCGCCACGCGTCGCAACTGGCGCAACCCCTCCTCGGCCAGGCGGCGCTTCCGATCGCCTTCAAACGAAAACGGGAGGGAGATGAACGCCATCGTGAGGATGCCGAGGTCGCGCGCCGCCTTTGCGATGACGGGGAACGCGCCGGTTGCCGTGCCGCCGCCCAGCCCGCCCACAAGGACAAGCAGGTCGGTGCCGGCCATAAGATCCTGGATCGCGGCCAGGCTTTCCTCCGCTGCGAGCCGCCCGGCATTGATATCGCCCGCGGCGCCGAGTCCGCCCGTCGCCTTTTCGCCCAGCAGCAGCGTGCGGGAAAGCCCGCAGGCCGCCAGCGCCTGCGCGTCGGTGTTCAACCCGGCCACGGGCGGACCCTCCTGCCACTCCGCCGCCATGCGCGCGACGGCATTGCAGCCCGCACCGCCGACCCCGAGCACCAGCACGCGGCTGCGCGGCTTCAGGTCCGTGGCGGGGAACAACTGGTTGGACGTTCGCGTGGGCATCAGCGTGGGTTGAGGAGTTTGTCGATGATCATCTTCCACGGGCTGCGGCGGTTGGCCTGCCCGGTGCGGATGGCATAGCGCAGCAGGCCGATCGTGCTCGCATATTCGGGTCCGTCGGTGGCGACGGCAATTCCGCTCACATCCTTCGGACGTCCGCACTGGCACGGCAGATTAAAAACTTTTTCCGCCAGTTCGGTGATTTTGGGCAAATACGCCCCGCCGCCGGTCAACACCACCCCGCGGCCGAGGTACGGGAGCAAGTCGAGGCGTTCCATCTCGGCGCGAACGAGATTAAAGATTTCGTCCATCCGGTGATGCGTGATGGCCTGTAGGTCGCCCAGACGGACAAAGCGCCCACGGCCCGCGGCTTCCTGCGTCAGCTCGACATGCTGCGTGCGTTGCTGGAAATCGATCAGCCCGCTGCCGAACTCCTCCTTGAGGCGTTCCGCCTGGGCGATCGTGATCTTGAGTCCCCTCGCGAGATCGTTGGTGAGATGGTCGCCGCCCACGCCGAACGAGCCGGCCGCGGCGATGGCCTGCCCCGCATAGGCCACGTAGTTCGTGCTGCCGCCGCCGAGATCGATGACCAGCGCGCCCTGCGACTTGTCCTCCTGCGACAGCACGGCAAGCGCCGCGCAGAGACCGGAGGACGCCACGTTCAGGACATCGACCCCCGCGCTCTTCGCCACCTTGACGAGGTTACGCAGCCAGGTGCACGACGCATACAGGATCAGCATGTCCACCGCGAGCTTACTGCCTTCCAGGCCCTCGGGATTGATGATGCCCTTCTGGTTGTCGACCTCGAAGTGCTGCGGGATCGAATGCACGATCTGGTAGTCGCCCTGCAAATTGACCGTGCGCGCGGTGGTCAGGACGTGCTCGATATCGGAGGGATCCACCTCGCCCGATCCATCCAGCAGCGGGATGCTGCCGCGATTGACGAGCGTTTTCATGTTGGCGCCGGACACGAGCAGGACGACCTGCCGGATGCCGACATCCGCGTTCTCCTCCGCCTGCGCGAGCGCGCTTTTTACGCATTCCAGCGCGGCGTCAAAATCAACAACCTCGCTCTTGCGGATGCCGCGGGAAGGCGCCTCGCCGAGGCCGAGCACCATGAGGTGGTTGTCTTCGCGCGCCTCGCCCACGAGGACGCGCACCTTCGTGGTGCCGAGTTCCAGGGCAACGACGGGCGGCTGGTCGCGGAATCCCATGGGTCAGCGCGTGCGCGCCTCCGCAACCGGGCTGAAACGAACCGGGAAATTCTGGTCCACCGTCAGGTCCGCGTACTCGATCTCCTGGCCGAGCTGCCGGTTGGTCGTGATCAGCTCCGCCAGCTTGTCGAGGCGCCATTTCAGGCGTGAGCGTCCGAAATCAACGCGCGCGCCGGAGGCGAGGATGAGCTCCAGGTAATCCGGATTCTTGACGCCCACGACCTGGATGCGCAGGAGTTCGCCGAGGCGGCTTTGCTCGCACAGGTCCAGCAATTCCAGCGCGTCGAGCGTCTTCTCCTCGCGCACCACACTGCCCGGCGCGAGGCCGCGCTCCTCGACTCCGTTGATCAGCGGCAGGCCGCGTCCGCCGCTGGGGCCGAGAATAAATCCATCGCGATCCACAGCCATCGGGAACCCGCCCGCGCCTTCCGCCATCCGGGCGAGCGCCGTGCGTTCCTGGACCCGCACTTCGAGTGCATCCGGGAGAACGCGGCGCACCTTGGCGGAGCGGACGCGCGGCGTGCGTTCCAGATTCCGGCTGATCTGCTGCAGGTCGATCGCAAACAAGTTCTGTCCTTCGCTGACCTGCGCGTATTCACGGAGGTGCGAGGGCGTGAGAGAGCCGGTGGAGGTGATCTCAATGCGGCGGATGATGAAGCGTTCGTTTTGGGCAAACAGGTGTTCGCCCGCGAGGCTCACGCCGGACACGGCGGCCCAGACCGTGCCCGCAAGCGCCGCGAGCAGGAGCACCAGCGCGCCGATCTTGTGCGCGTTGTCGCGCCCCTTGGCATTCGCGCGCGCGGTCACCTGCAGCACCGGGTCGCGAGAACGCGTCCGGCGTTGATTCAGGCGATTGTCTTTTTTGCGGAAGATTCCCATTTCGTTCCCTAGCAGGCGGCAAGGTTGAGGATCATCTCACACAATTCCCCAAACTCAAGGCCCGCCGCGCGCGCGGCCTTCGGCAGGAGGCTGGTCTCGGTGAAGCCGGGAATCGTGTTCATTTCGAGCACATAGGCGTGGCCTTCCGGCGTCATCCGGATGTCGACACGTCCCATCCCGCGGCACCCGAGGGCGGCGAAGGTCTGCCACGCGAGACGCTGGCAGAGGCGCGTGTCATCCGCGGACAGCGGCGCGGGCACGAGATATTCGGTCAGGCCTTTGGTGTATTTCGCGCGGTAATCGTAGTAGCCGTCCGGCGCGCGGATCTCGATCACCGGCAGCACCTGCTCGCCGACCACGCCCACGGTCAATTCGGCGCCGGGAATAAAGGCTTCGACGAGCACCTCGGGATCGTATGCAAGCGCGGTCTCCATCGCCGCGTCCCACGCGGACTCCTCGAACACTTTTGTCAGGCCGATGCTGGAGCCCTGGCGAAGCGGCTTGACCACCACCGGCAGTCGCAGCGTGCGCGGCTCGCCGCGTTTGAGGACCTCGTAGCGCGCCGTGGCGATGCCGTGCCGCTCGAAGACGCGTTTGCTGGCGGCCTTGTCGAAGGCGACACGGCTCACCGCGGCATTCGAGCCGGTGAACGGAATCCCCTTCCGCTCAAGCAGCGTCTGGACACCGCCGTCCTCGCCAAAGGTGCCGTGCAGCGCGATGAATACCGCCTCTATGCCGGACGGCAGGTCGAGCGCCGGGCGCGTTACGTCCACTTCCTCGACCGTGTAGCCCCGCGCGCGCAGGGCCGAGGCAATGGCGCCTCCGGAGGCGAGCGAGACGTCGCGTTCGGCGGACGGACCGCCTTTCAGGACGGCGATGTGTTGAAAGCGTTTATTCATGGATGAGGACCCGCGGCTCGCGATTCGCCCAGCTCGCGAGCGGCCCACGCGGCAATCTGCTCCACGTCACCGGCGCCAATCACGAGCAGGACATCTCCTTCGCGCCATTTGTTGCGGATCAGTTCCCATGCTTCAAGCAAGGACTGCACCAATGTCACGGGCGGCGTACCGGACCCGAAGTGCGGCAGCAGATCCTCGCTGCGCCCGCCCGGCACGGGTCGTTCGGAGGCGGCGTAGACAGGCGCGAGCAGCAGGTCGTCGACCCCCGCGAACGCGGGCGGGAACTCCTTCGCCAGCGCCGCCGTGCGCGAGTAGCGATGCGGCTGGTACACCGCGAGCACGCGGCGGGGCGCGAGGCGCTTCACCTGCGCCATCAGCGCGCGGATTTCGGTGGGATGATGCGCGTAATCGGAAATAACCGTGCGTCCCCCGGCCTGCGCCACGCATTCAAAGCGGCGGTGGACGGACTGAAACGAGCGAAGCGCCGCAGCGGCCTCTCCAAAGGGAATGCCGTGTTCCAGCGCGACCCCGAGCGCCGCCAGCGCGTCGAGCAGGTTGCTCACGCCGGGCACCTGCAGGCGAAGCACACCGAGCGGGCGCCCGTCATGCAGGACATCCGCGACGATGCCAAGGCCCTCCTCGCGGACGTCGGCGGCCCTGAGCTGGGCCTCGGAGGAGCAGCCAAACGAGCGGCCCCGCGGATGGGACGCCATCACGAACCGCGCGCCGGGGTCATCGGCGCAGTACCAGACCGTTCCCCGCGTGCGTATGGCGAAGCGCCGGAAGCACGCGTGCAGCGCCGTCTCGTCAGGAAAAAAGTCGACGTGGTCCCACTCGACATTCGTGATGATGCCCTGCCCGGCCTCGTACAACGCGAGCGTGCCGTCGCTTTCGTCGGCTTCCACAATGAGCGGCCCCTCGGCGGAATACGCGGCGACGGTGCCGTGGTCATCAATTTCGCCGCCGATGCAAAATCCGGCGGGCCGCCCCGTCGCGCGGAAGATGTGGGTCAGCATCGCGGTGGTCGTGGTTTTGCCGTGGCTCCCGGCGATCGCGACGGAGGGACGGCCGCGCAACAACGCGGGCAGGACGACGCCCCGGTCCAGCGATGGAATGCCCGCCATGCGCGCGGAAACCCATTCCGGTTCATCATCGCGTACGGCGGGACTGCGGATGACAGCCTGTTCGCGTCCGGAAAGGTGCACCGGCGCATGGCCGGTGTGGACGGGAATCCCGCGCGCCACAAGCGCCGACGCGACGCGGCCCGGCTGGCTGTCGCATCCCGTGACGGCATATCCCCGGGCCTGCAATTGGACCGCCAGTGCGGCCATGCCCACGCCGCCGATGCCGAGCAGGTGCAGCGCGCCCGACGGCCGGGCCAGCAGCGCCGAGGCTTCCTCATAGGCCCGCAGCATCGTCCGCCATTGCGCGTCGTTCACGGGGCGGAGCGCTCCACCAAATCGGCGAGCGCGCGTGTGCCCTGTGCCTGCGCGCGCGCCGCCGACGCGCGGCTCATCTGTTGCAGGCGCTCGGGCTGTCGCATGCGCTCCTTCAAATACTCAGAAAGCCACGCGGCACGCAGGTCCGCGTCTCCCACCACATCCGCGGCGCCCGAGCGCTCGACGGCCCGCGCATTCGCCATCTGGTGGTCGGCGACCGCATGCGGATATGGCACGAGTAACGCGGGCAGCGCGAACGCGGAGAGTTCCGCGCAGGTCGCGGCGCCGGAACGGCAGATCGCGAAATCGGCGGCGGCGTACAAGGCGGCCATGTCGTGCGTGAAGGCGATGACCTCCGCATCGAGGCCGAGCGCGGCATAGCGGGCGCGCACGGATTCGGCGCCGGCTTTTCCGGCCAGATGGATCACGCGAAGGCGTGGCGGCTTGAGGCCCATGGTCGCGAGGGCCTGCGGCACCTCCTCGTTCAGCCGCTGCGCGCCGGCGCTGCCGCCCATCACGAGGAGCGTGAATCGGTCCGATGCGTATTCGCGCCGGGGCATCCGCCCCGCAGCTTCCTCCAATTCGCGGCGGATCGGCATGCCGGTGACGGTGAGGCGCGCGCCGCGCAAATAGTAGGACGATGCATCAAAGGCGATCCCGACGGCCTTCGCCCAACGCGCAAACAGGCGGATCGCGCGACCCGGCACCACGTTCGCCTCGTGAAGCACCACCGGCACGCGCAGGTGCAGAGCGGCGAGGACGGGGCCGACCGACGCGTAACTGCCCATCGCGAGCAGGACATCCGGACGATTCTCGCGCATGCGGCGACGGCCTTCCCTTCCCGCCTTGAGCAGGGCCAAGGCGGTGCCGAGGGCGCGCATGGAAAACCGCGTGCTGAATCCCGAGGCGTGAAGCGTCACCACCGGCCCGGTCCATCCGCCCGCCGCCGCCGCCTCAATGCCTTTGCCCGCCATCCAGAGCGTGACGCGATGGCCGCGGCGCACCAGCTCATCCGCCGTCGCGAGGCCGGGAAAAATGTGTCCGCCAGTACCGCCGCAGGCCACCGCAATGTTCATCGCCCGGCCTCGATCTCCAGCAGGTATTCCTTCCATGGCAACCCGCAGGAAAATCCGCCCAGCCGGTTGCCGGCGCCCAGGATGCGATGGCACGGGACGAATAGCGGCAGCGGATTCCGCGCGCAGGCCTGCCCGGCCGCGCGCACCGCCCCGGGACTGCCCGCCCGCCTCGCCAGTTCCGCGTAGCCGATGGTCTTGCCCGCGGGGATCGCTTGCATCACGGCCCGGCAGCGCCGGAAAAACGGCGCGTGACACTCGGCCAGCGCCGGCATGACCGCAGGGCGTCCGCGCAACGCGGCTTTTACAAACGGGATGGCGAGCGCCAGCACGGCGCGATCAGACGCCGACTCCGCGCGCTGCGAAATCGATTCCACCGCCAACGCTCGGCCCGGTGCTTGCGAGAGCATCGGCAGTTCGCAGGAAACGAGGCGTCCATCCCGCGCAAGAAGGCGGATTGGGCCCCAGGTGGTTTCGATGACAGCGTGACTCGACGGTGCGGCGGGCATGGCTAGAACGTCAGGCGATACACGAGATAGCCGACCAGCAAAACGAAAATCAGCATGAAGATGGCCTTGTTCCGCTGGACCTGGCGCGCACGACCGACCGCGCGGGGCGGGCGCTCGAAGCCGCTGGCGAAATAGGTGACAAAGCGTTCGTCCTCCGGCGCGGCGGACTTGCGCGAGCCCGGCATCGAGCGCACCGGCAGACCCGCGGACGCGGGAGGTGATGCTGACGATGCGGGCTCCGGTTCGGGCTCGGGCGCCGGCGTGCGCTTCAGCAGGCGTGGGTCGATCTCATCCGTCGCGCCGCGTTCGAGTTTGCGCAGCTCGCGATTAAGCTGCTTCATCGACTGGCGAAGCTGCTTCTCCTCCTCCTCCAACTGGCGGAGGCGCCGGCCCAACTGGCCCTCTCGTTCCGCAGGGGGCATGGCGTCAGATCATTCCCTGCGCCATCGCGAAGAAGAAGAGCAACCCGAGCAGCACGAGCGCCACGATCAGCGGAAGGCTGACGGCGAAGCCCATGCGCATCCAGTAGCCGAACGTCTTCTCGTCATCGGGGATGGACGAGCGCTCGTCATAAACGACGGCGGGCTGTCCACCTGCGGCCGCGGGACCGTCGGACTTGACCGCCTCGATCTTTGCGATGGATTTGCTGTACTCCATCCGCGCCTGTTCCAACACCGCCAGGCTGCGGGCCAGCTCCTCGCGAATGCGGTCTTCGGGCCAACCTTCCTCCTGGAGGGTTTCGACGTGCGCGAGGATTTCCTTGAAGCGTCCGCGCGTGGCATCCAGCAGTTCGACCAGACGCTGCGCATCCACTTCCTTGCGTTCGAGTGAAATCAGGCTGCGCTTCAGCAGCTCGGTCATCTCGCGTTTCCCGCGCTCGTATTCGTCCTGTTTGCGGCGAAGTTCCTCCAGCTCGCGCTTCTCGCTTTCCAACTGTTCCTGCCGCTTGCGGAGCCGCTCCAACTCCTGCGCAGCCATCGCGGACTGCGAATCCACTTCCTTGCGGTGGCGCGCCATGCGCGTGAGATTAAAGTCGGAGACCGGGCGGACGGGCACATCGCTGCCCGCGGGCGCATCGCCGATGGAGTCCGCCGGTTCATCGCCCGGGCCCATTTTTATGCGTTTTGCGCTGTCGCGCTGCCGCACCAGGTCATCGTCAAAAAAGTCCGACATGATAGCTCCTCCCCCTCCGCCACCGGGCGATGTTCAGCGAGTCTCCGTCTTCGGAATCGACAGCGTCTGGCCCACCTTCACGCTCTGCGGCCCGCCGGGCAGCGCGCTGCGATTCGCGTCATAGATCTGCTGCCACTTCCGGGAATCGCCATACACCTTGCCGGCGATCCGCGACAAGGTGTCGCCGGGCTGCACCACATAAGGCGTCATGGTCACGGGGGCGCTCGGCGTCGCAGGCTTGGCGGCGACTGGTGCGGCGGGCTGCGCAACGGGTGCGGGCGTCGGTGCGACAGCGACGGGCGCCGCGGCGGATGCGGTCGCGCGCGCGGGCGGTGTCGACTCCAGTTGCGCGCGGAGCGTGGCGTTTTCCTGTTCAAGCATGGAAATCCGGCGGATGGCTTCGCTCGGCTGATCCGGAAGCGAGGCCGCGAAGGAAATGCGCGCGTGTGCGATGAGGTCGCGGACAAGATCTTGTTTTTCCGCGTTTGGATTCAATTCGAGATAGCGCTGGTAGTGATAGATCGCGCGGACGTAGTCCTCGAGATCATGGTCGTAGATCCACGCGAGTTCCAGGTGCGCGCGGGCCAGTTGGGGCCGCTTGTCGATGGCGCGCAAGTACGCCTCCACCGCGCCCGGAATGTCCTGGGCATTCTTTTTTTCGCGTGCCCGTTTGAGGAGCGGGTCGCGTTCCTCGCGCTGGTCGCGAAGCGAGGTGGACCCGCAACCGGCCCCCGCCAGCAGGGCCCCGCCGAGCGCAAACACGATCAGAAGGTGTGACGTCAATCGCATGCTTCCCACTAGCACGCTGCGCGCAAGGCGTCAACTGCCGACACACACGGCGAGGAGACGCCGTAAAAATGACGTCGCCGCGCGTCCGAGGTTGACAGGTCGGGAGCGGCTTCGATACGTTCGCCTTTCTTCCTAACGGGGGGTTAGCTCAGTTGGTAGAGCGCGTGAATGGCATTCACGAGGTCGAGGGTTCGACTCCCTTACCCTCCACCAGCCTTCGCCGAAGCGCAGCGAAGGCGAAGGCTGCCCTCCATAGCGGCGTGTTCGCCGCGACGGAGGGCCGCTGTAAAGGCTACGGCTGGCAAGCCAGCCAAGAGCGCCGAAGCGCAGCGAAGGCGAAGGCTGCCCTCCATAGCGGCGTGTTCGCCGCGACGGAGGGCCGCTGTAAAGGCCACGGCTGGCAAGCCAGCTAGAAAATCCCCGCGACATGCAACGGAATGAGCAAGAACCGGCCTCGCGCTCGCATGTCTGGCATCCGTACACCCGACGCTCGACACTTGTGGATACGCCGCCGCCCGTCATCGTTCGCGGCGAAGGCATCCACCTGATCGACGCGGAGGGACGTCGATTCGTGGACGCCATCTCGTCGTGGTGGTGTGCGTCACTCGGACACAGCCATCCGCGAATCGTCGCGGCGATCCAGCGGCAGGCCGCCTCGCTACAGCACAGCATTCTCGCGAATCTCACCCACCCCGCCGCGGAGGAATTGGCGCGCCGCCTCGCGAACCTCATGCCGACCCCGGATCGTCATGTCTTGTTTGCCAGCGACGGCGCGAGCGCGGTGGAGCAGGCGCTCAAGATGGCCGTGCAGTATTGGAGCAATATCGGACGCCCGGAGAAACGCCGCTTTGCGTGTCTGCATGGCGCCTACCACGGCGACACGCTCGGCGCGATGTCGGTGGGGTATCTGGATGAATGGCACCGGCCCTTCAAGCGGCTGCTGCCCGAATCCATCCAGCTGACGCTGAACGCGCAGGCGGGTTTCCGTCACTGGCAGGAGCCCCTCGGCACGCATCGCGACGAACTCGCCGCTGTGATCGTGGAACCGCTGTGCCTCGGCGCGGCGGGCATGCGGATGTACGCGCCGGACGCCCTGGCCGAACTGGCCGCGTGGTGCGAGGCAAACGACGTATTGCTCATTGTGGACGAGATCGCAATGGGGTTCGGTCGAACCGGCCGCTGGTTCGCGTATGAACATGCCGGCATCGATCCCGACTTCGTTTGCGTGGGCAAGGCCCTCACCGGCGGTTCGCTGCCCATGAGCGCGACGATCGCGAAGGATCGCGTCTATGACACGTTCACCGACCGGCCCGTCGACCACACGCTGCAACACGGACACACGTTTTGCGGGAATCCCATTGCCGCCGCCGCGGCCAATGAAGCGCTCACGCTTTATGCGGAACTCGCCCTCCCCGCGCGCGCCGAAGCGCTGGGTCGACGCCTGCGCGCGGCGCTTGATCCCCTTCGCAATACGCCGGGCATTTCCGAGGTCCGCACGCTGGGCCTCATTGGCGCGGTTGAACTCGCGTCCGATCCGACGCCGCAGCCCCTCTCCCGCGCGCACCGCGTGCGCCTGCGCCTCCACGAGCAAGGCATTCTCCTGCGTCCCCTCGGCCCCGTCCTGTACCTGATGCCGCCCCTCATTATCACCGAGACGGAACTCGACGCCCTCACCGACGCCTTTGTGGATGCGATTATATTTGTTTGCAATTAATTGCAACACCCGGTGACTCTGCTAACATTATCCGTGTGTTCGCGTAATCTAGGCTTATTGAGACGACTCTTGCGGGCAGGAAATTAAGGATTTATCAAATGATTGCAAAGTTCATTCTAAGCTTCCTGATTGCCCAATCGCCTCTTGCCGGATTTGGGCCGATGCCTTCAACCGACGGTGCTCAGGGGCTTCGGTTTGAGGTGAACAAGGACCAGAAGAAGGTCAACAAACCGAACAAGAACAAAGGCAAGCCGAAGCAGAAACACCGGAAGGGGAACAATCGGAATAATCAGGGGGGCGGCCAGCGCCGCCCCAAAGTCATCTCAACCACGGCCAAAGTGGTGAAAACAATCACGCTGGAGGAGCGGGCGACGGACCGCCTGAACGCCATGGTTTCTTCATCTGGCGATTTGGGTGCGAAGCAAAATTTTCTGGAGCAGAAAAAAGTTCGGGAGCAGCAATTCGTCCTCATCGAGGGCGAGCGCCAGCGCTTCAAGCAACTGCTGGTCGAAGGACGGCTCAGTGCCCAGGACTTGAATAGCGTCCAGTCGGACGGATTCACCATTTTCCATCATGTCGTCATCAGCGGCTGGGGCGATATCGCCAGCCGGATGATCGAAGTCGGCGCCGACCCCGACGTGAAGGACGCCTCCGGCCGGTCCGCCCGTGACTGGGCGCGCACCTTGGGCTACTCGTCCATGACCGCGCTATTCGACGCGAAAAAGCCGAGACAACCTTGACCCGCAATCACCCGCCCCGCGCGCACCGACCAGGCGTGTCGGGGATATCCCCAAGGGGTTGGCGATCTCACGCATAACAGCTTTGTTATAGCGGTAAAACGGTGTCGCACCCAATCCCTAGCGGCGAGCGCCGGATTCGTTCACTAGGACTTGCGTTTTTTGAACTCACCCCGTACGGTTCGTCACTTCTATCAGGGGTGCTCACGCTATGACGGATGCTGATTTGACGCCGGAGAACGTGGATCTTTTGGAAACGCGGGACTGGTTGGACTCGCTCTCGGAAGTGTATCATTCCCGGGGCGCCGACCGTGTGGCCAACTTGCTGACCGACTTGCAGTTGCAGGCCCAGAAGCTGGGCGTCAAGCTGCCGGTCACCTCGGAAACGCCCTACACCAACACGATCCCGGCGAACCTGCAGCCGGCCTATCCGGGCGACCGCGAGTTGGAGCGCCGGATCAAGAGCCTCGTGCGTTGGAACGCGATGGCCACCGTGGTTCGGGCCAACAAGAAGGACAGCAGCCTGGGCGGCCACATCTCGACGTTCGCGTCCAGTGCAACGCTTTATGAAGTCGGCTTCAACCACTTCTTCCGCGGGCGCAGCGAGACGCAGGAACCGGACTTCATTTACTTCCAGGGCCATGCCTCGCCCGGCATCTACGCGCGCGCGTTCCTGGAGGGGCGTATTTCGCGCGAACACCTCCAAAACTTCCGCCGCGAGTTGGCCAAGGGTGGCGGCCTCTCCTCCTACCCGCATCCCTGGCTGATGCCGGACTTCTGGGAGTTTCCCACGGTGTCGATGGGCTTGGGCCCGCTGATGGCGATTTACCACGCGCGCTTCATCCGCTACCTCGAAGACCGCGGCCTGAAAAAGGAATCAGACCAAAAAGTCTGGGCGTTCCTCGGCGATGGCGAGACGGATGAGCCCGAGTCGCTCGGCGCCATTTCACTCGCAACGCGCGAGCACCTCGACAACCTGATCTTCGTCATCAACTGCAATTTGCAGCGGCTCGACGGCCCGGTGCGCGGCAACGGCCAGATCATCCAAGAACTCGAGGCGAACTTCCGCGGCTGCGGCTGGAATGTCATCAAGGTCATCTGGGGCAGCGACTGGGATCCCCTGCTCGCCGCCGACAAGACCGGCATCCTCGTCAAGCGCATGGGCGAAATCGTGGACGGCGAGTTCCAGAAATACGCCACGGAATCCGGCGCCTACATCCGCAAGCATTTCTTCGGCAAATATCCGGAGACGTTGAAACTCGTCGAGCACCTGAGCGACGACGAACTCACGCGCCTGCGCCTCGGCGGCCATGATCCCGAAAAGATTTACGCGGCCTACCGCGCGGCGATGAACAACAAGGGCACGCCCACGGTCATCCTGTGCCGCACGATCAAAGGCTACGGCCTCGGCGAGGCGGGCGAAGGCAAGAACATCACGCACCAGCAGAAAAAGCTCAACGAGGAAGAGCTCCGCGAGTTCCGCAAGCGCTTCGACATTCCCATTTCGGAGGACGAGATCGGCGACGCGCCGTTCTATCGGCCGGCGAAGGACAGCCTCGAAGTGCAGTACATGCTGGAACGCCGCCGCGCGCTCGGCGGATTCCTGCCCAAACGCAGCACGGTGGTGAAACCGGTTGTGCCGCCGGAGGACGACGTCTTCGCCGAATTCGCCAAGGGCACGGATGGTCGCGAAGCCTCCACCACGATGGCGTTCGTGCGGCTGCTCTCGAAACTCGTGAAGGATCCGAATGTCGGCAAGCTCGTCGTTCCAATTGTGCCCGACGAGGCGCGCACGTTCGGCATGGAGTCGCTCTTCCGCGCCATCGGCATCTACTCGCACGTCGGCCAGCTCTACGAGCCCGTCGATGCCGAGAGCCTGCTGTACTACAAGGAAGCGCTCGACGGGCAGATCCTTGAGGAAGGCATCAACGAAGCGGGCTCGATCAGCTCCTTCATCGCGGCAGGCACCGCCTACGCGAACCACGGGGTGAACACGATCCCGTTCTACATTTATTACTCGATGTTCGGCATGCAGCGCGTTGGCGACCTCGTCTGGGCTGCGGGCGACCTGCGCTGCCGCGGTTTCCTGTTGGGCGGCACCGCTGGGCGCACCACGCTGAACGGCGAGGGGCTCCAGCATCAGGACGGACACAGCCACCTGCTGGCCTACCCCGTTCCGAACCTGATGTGCTACGACCCGGCGTTCGCCTTCGAGATGGCCGTCATCATCCGGGAAGGCATTCGCCGCATGTATGTGAAGGGCGAGAGCATTTTCTACTACCTCACGCTCTGCAACGAGAACTACGCGATGCCTCCGATGCCGAAAGGCGCGGAGGAGGGCATCCTGAAGGGCATGTATCTCTTCAAGCCGTCCGATCTCAAGGGCGCGAAGCTGAAGGCCCAGCTGCTCGGCAGCGGCACGATCATGAACGAGGTGCTCAAGGCGCAGCAACTGCTCGCCGAGAAGTACAACGTGGCGGCGGACGTCTGGTCCGTCACGAGCTACAAGGAACTGCGGCGCGACGCGATGGAAGCCGACCGCTTCAACCTGCTGAATCCCGGCGCCGCGCCGAAGACGCCGTACGTCTCGCAATGCCTGAACAAGACCGAGGGTGTCATCGTTGCCTCCTCGGATTACGTGAAGATGCTGCCCGACGCGTTGCAGCGCTGGGTGGACCGCCCGATGTACAACCTCGGCACGGAAGGATTCGGACGCAGCGAAACACGCGCGAAACTGCGTGACTTCTTCGAGGTGGATGCGCGTTACGTCACACTCGCCACGCTGACCCAGCTGGTGCGCGGCGGGCAGTTGAAGCCTGATGTGCTGGCGAAGGCGGTCGTTGATCTCGAGATTGATCCCGCCAAACCGAACCCGCTTACCGATTAGAACCTGGAGACGAACATGGCTGCCATTGAATTCAAACTGCCCTCGCTGGGCGAAAACGTGGATACGGGTGACGTGGTCCGCCTGCTGGTGAAGGTGGGCGACACGATCAAGAACGACCAGCCGGTCCTCGAAATGGAGACCGGCAAGGCGACGGTCGAAATCCCGTCGACCGTCGGCGGCGTGGTGAAGCAGATTCACGTAAAGGAAGGCGCCAAGGCCAAGGTCGGCCAGGTCATCCTGACCGTGGACAGCGCAGCTGCCGCTCCGGCCCCGGCCCCGGCATCCGCCTCGCCCAAGGCGCCGGAATCAGCGCCCGCCCCCGCGGCGCCGGCACCCGCCCCTGCCCCGTCGGCGCCTCCCGCCGCCCCGGCAACAGCGCGCACGGCGCCGCCGCCGCCGCCAACGACGCCTGTCGTCATCGCCACCGGCGAAGCAGCCGCCGCCTCGCCCGCCACACGCAAGTTCTCCCGCGAAATCGGCGTGGATATCAATGCCGTTCCTGGCACCGGCCCCGGCGGACGCGTATCGGTGGACGATGTTAAGAATTTTGCCCGCGCCCTGAATGCGGGCCTCGTCCGCGCGCCCGGCAAATCCGCGGCCACGCCGCTGCCTGATTTCTCGCGCTGGGGCGAAGTCGAGCGCCAGCCGCTGAACAATGTGCGCGTCGCGACGGCCGAGCAAATGTCGTTTTGCTGGAACACGATTCCGCACGTCACCCTGCACGACAAGGCGGACATCACCGAGCTGGAGAAGTTGCGCAACGAGTCGAAAGCCAAGGCGGAAGCCGCCGGCGCGAAGCTGACGATGACCGCCTTCCTCGTGAAGATTGTCGCCTCGGCGCTCAAGGTCCACCCGAAGATCAACTCCAGCCTGGACATGGCGCGCAGCGAGCAGGTCTTCAAAAAGTACTACAACGTGGGCGTCGCCGTGGATACCGAACGCGGATTGATGGTCCCGGTCCTTCGCGATGTGGATCGCCGCAATGTGATCCAGATCGCGATCGAGATGCAGCGCGCCGCCGAACGCGCCAAAGCACGGAAGCTGAGTCCCGACGACATGACGGGCGGATGCTTTACCATCACGAACATCGGCGGCATTGGCGGCGGATTCTTCACACCGATCGTCAATCACCCCGAGGTCGCAATCCTCGGCGTCGGTCGCGCTGCGCATGAACCGGTTTTCGTCAACGGCTTCTTCCAGCCGCGCCTGATGATGCCGCTCTCGCTCTCCTTCGACCACCGCCTGGTCGACGGCGCGGATGGCGCCCGCTTCCTGCGCTGGATCATCGAAGCCATTCAAAATCCGGTCCTGCTTTCCCTGGAGGGTTGATTCTGTGAGTACCGCATCGCATCACGCACCGTTGCTGGTCATCGGGGGCGGCCCCGGCGGCTACCCCGCCGCCTTCCTCGCAGCCGACCTCGGGGTGGAGGTCACGCTCGTGGAGTTGGACGCCAACCCCGGCGGCGTCTGCCTGTATCGCGGCTGCATCCCGTCCAAGGCCCTGCTGCACGTCGCACGCGTCATCACCGAGGCGCGCGAAGCCCAGCATTGGGGACTCACCTACGCGGAGCCCAAGATCGACCTCGATCGCATGCGCGAGTGGAAGAACAAGGTCGTTTCCAAGCTGACCGGCGGCCTCGGCGTGCTGACGAAGAAACGAAAAATAAATTTCGTGCAGGGCCGCGCGCGCTTTGTCTCCAACACCAGTGTGCAGGTCGAACGCAAGGATGGCACAAGCCAGACCATCACATTTGACCACTGCATCCTCGCCACCGGTTCACGTCCCGTGGTGCCCGGCAACATGAAGCTGGCATCCGATCGCGTGATGGACTCCACCGGCGCATTGAACATTCCCGACATTCCGGGCAGCCTGCTCGTCGTCGGTGGCGGCTACATCGGATGCGAACTCGGCAGTGTCTACGCCGCCTTGGGCACCAAAGTCACCGTCGTGGAAATGCTCCCCACGCTCCTGACGGGCGCGGATCGTGATCTGGCCAATGTATTGAGCGGGGTCCTGGAGAAGAAATTCCACAAGATCATGCTCAAGACCAAAGTGGTCGAGATGAAGGAGAAGGGCGACAAAATCGAAGTTCGCTTCGAGGGCCTCCATGTCGAAAACCCGATCCAGGAATTCGACCGTGTCCTCGTTTCCGTCGGACGCCGCCCGAACACCGAGGACCTCGGCCTCGAAAACACTCGGGTCCAGCTCGACCCCAAGGGTTTCGTAAAAATCGACAAGCAACGCCGCACCGCCGAACCCAACATCTTCGCCATCGGCGACGTTGCGGGCGATCCGATGCTGGCGCACAAGGCTTCCCATGAAGGCCGTGTCGCCGTGGAAGCCATCCTCGGCCACCCCTCCGTGTTCGATCCGCGCGCCATCCCCGCCGTGGTCTTCACCGACCCCGAAATGGCATGGTGCGGCCTGACGGAACTCCAGGCCAAGCAGGATGGACGCGAAGTAAAAATCGTGAGCTTCCCATGGGCGGCATCGGG
>CALKUH010000007.1 GCA_937996795.1 uncultured Verrucomicrobiota bacterium
GGACGACCCGCTCCCCATCAACACCTCCGCCATCCCCGAGGCCAACTCCTTCGGCTTGCTCCTCCTCGGCTCCCTCTTCCTACGCAGGCTCCGCAGGGAGCTCCGCCTCCAGCAACGCGCGGGCGCCTGACGCGCCGCGTTCCTTCGCGCGGGTCGTCTCGGGACTATCCGTCGTAGCGGCCGAACTCCTTTGCGCTTGCGACAAGCGCAGCGATGTTTTCCGGCGGGGTTGATTCCGGGATTGCGCAGCCCGCGTTGAGGATGAACCGCCCGCCCGGCTTCCAGACGGCGATGAGTTTCTCCGCCGCCGCACGGACCTGGGCTGCGGTGCCCCGCGCCACCACGCCGCTGGGGTCGATGTTGCCGAACAGCACATGACCGGCGCCGACTGTCGACTTGGCCCTGACGGCGTCCGTCTTGTAATCCAACTCGAAACCACAAAACGAGTACGCCGCCAGTTGATCCAGGATGACGTCGGTTTTCCCGCAGATGTGGATGGTGGTGAAGATTCCGTCCGCAGCCAGATCGTTGACGAGGCGCTCTTCGTACGGCCGTGCAAACTGCGCGAAGAGTTGCGGAGAGACCACGTCGGGGCCTGCCGGGCTGTCGCCCATCGAGGTAAAATGGGCGCCGGCCTTGAACACCGCTTTATGCACGGCCAGATGGCTCTGGTAGCTGACCTCAAGCAGGTCGCGCAGGGCGGGCTCATCCGGGTCGCTCATCAGGTCCACCAGGAAGTCCTCCGTGCCTCGCAGCAGGCCCGCCAGCGAAAAGGCGCATTGGTCCGCGTTGGCGCGGATCGACACCTCGTTCCCGACGCGCTCCGCCAGCCGGTGCACGGCCTCCAGCAAAGCGGGAATGCGGCCGTCGCGCTCGGGGTTAACCACCTTGAGCCGGCCGACCTGCTCGAGTCCTGTAATCGCGGGCGCCTCGACATGGCCCGGCGCTCCAGGGGTGCAGTTCCGCTTCGCCCCCATGGCCTCCGCCAGCATCGTGGTATCCAAATCAAGCAGGATGCAGTCGTGCCCGTATTTCTCGACCGCATGCAGATGGGCATCAGCCGCCGCCCGGGAATCGGACAGATACCGCTCCAACGGGATGCCCGCCTCTTTCGCGGCCGGCAGGAAATTATGCAGGCAGACGGGAACCCGATCCGGCATGCGGCCCCGCAGCACCGCCTCGACGCGCTCCTTGGAATTCATCGCCGATCTCCCCTCTGTGTTGGGTGGCGCCACCGCCGCAGAATCCCTGTACCCTGTCCGGGTGAACACCACGATTCATGGATATAGCACGTTGCCTCGTTGACGGATAGCGGCAAATGTGTAATGTAATACGTATGAGCAAAGGACACCCATCCGCCTCGGCGCGCGGCTTTACGCTGATCGAGCTGCTGGTGGTGGCGGCGATCATCATGGTGCTCGCGGCGCTGCTGTCGCCCGTGGTCCAAAGCGCGTTGGGGAAGGGGCGTGATGTCGCCTGCCGCAGCAATATGCGGCAACACTACAACGCGTTCCTCCAGTACGCGGGCGACCACGACGGCCTGTTCCCCGGTGTCCTCAATCCGCCCGAGCCCGGAGCGGCCTGCAACCAGACCACCTGGGTCATCTGGCAGACCACGCTTGTCAAGGATGGCTACCTGTCCGGGTGGACCAATGCAGCTGGAAATCGGGGTTTTGTGGCGCGTGGATTGGACTGTCCGGCCAATGTCAACGGCTACTACCCGGAGCCGGGATCCACGCCCGGCAACACCACCTTCAAGAACGGCAGCCCCGACTACCTGTACAACGCCGAGATGGGCTACGATGCCTCCTGCAATGCCGCCGCCGGCGGCGCGCGTCCGCTGGTGCGGCTCTCCTCCATCGACAAGGTCTCCGACAAAGGCGTCCTGTTCGAGGGCGGGAATCCCTTCGGGTGGCCCGCCTACAGGAGCGGCTACACGATTACGGGGTGGTCCGGCTATTTCGATCCCACGCTGGTCACCTACAGCATCGCCGACCCGCACGCCAACCGCTCCAACGTGTTGTTCCTGGACGGCCATGTGGCCTCGTTCCACCGCGGCACCATCGATTGGCAGATTGCCACGATTCCGCTTCCGTGAATGTGTTCCCGGTGGTGCGCGCGGATATCGAAACACATGTTGATCAGAAAAGGAGACCTGTCCCATGCCCCCGCACATCAACCCGCCTTCCGTTCTTCTCGACCCCGCCCGCGGGCATCTGCGCGGCGCCAAGGTCACGACCTCGCAGCGCGTGATTCGCGACCTGCCCGGATTGTTTGAGGATGAAGCCGCGCGCCGCGCGCTGCCGCAGGATACGATCGCGTATCGTGTTGAAGCGCACATGGACGTCCCCCAGGGCCGGGAGGGTGGCCTGTTCTTCGGCACGTCGTATGTGATGCCCGGCCGCGTCGGCGATGAGTATTTCATGACCAAGGGCCACTTCCATGAGAAGCGGGATACCGGCGAATATTACTGGGGGATTCAGGGGCGCGGCCTGCTGATCCTGATGGACGAGCAGCGCGTGTGCTGGGCCGAGGAGGTCTTTCCCGGATCGCTGCACTACATCCCCGGCAAGGTCGCCCACCGCCTGGCCAACACCGGCGACGAGGTGCTGGCCGTCGGCGCCTGCTGGCTGTCCGAGTCCGGGCACGACTATGCCGCCATCGAGAAGGAGGGCTTTTCCGCGCGCGCCAAGTGTGTGAACGGGAAGCCAGCGCTCGTCCCCGCGAAGACGCCATGATTCCGTCCGTCCCATTGTTCATAGTCCTCGATCAGGGTGCGCCATGACCGTGCTCGCGTGCGATGCCGGCGGGACGCGCATCAAGTTGGGCGTCGTGCGCGACGGCTGCCTGCTCGCGACGGACATGATTCCCGCGGACTCCCACCTCGGGCTCGCGCCGGCGCTGCCCCGGATGCGCGACGCCCTGCTCGCGTTGTGCCGCCGCGCCGGCGTGGAGATCGCCTCCTGCCTCGGCCTCGGGATCGGGTTCCCGGCGCTGGTGAACAGCCGCGAAGGGCGCGTGATCAACGAATACGGCAAATATCGCGACGCCCCCGGGATCGACCTGCGCGCGTGGGCGCGGGAATCCTTCAACCTGCCCCTCGCCATCGACAACGACGCGCGAGTGGCGCTCCTCGGCGAGTGGCGCTACGGGGCCGGACGCGGCAGCGACAACCTCGCGATCGTCACGCTCGGCACCGGCATCGGCACCGCCGTCATCCTGGAGGGCCGCGTGTTGCGCGGACCTCACTTCCAAGCCGGAAACCTGTGCGGGCACTTGATCGTCACCGAACATGGAAACCGCTGCACGTGCGGGGTCGACGGTTGTGTCGAGGCCGAGACGGGGAGCGCGACCCTTGCCGCCCGGGCGCGCCGGTTGCCCGGTTACGCCGCCAGCCCGCTGGCCGGGCAGGATCCGCTTGCGTACAGCACCGTGTGCGAATGCGCTGCCCGCGGCGACCCGGTGGCCGCCGCCCTGCTGGAGCGCTCCGTCAATCTCTGGAGCGCGCTCTGCGTGAACATGATCCACGCGTTCGATCTCGATCGCATCGTGATGGGCGGCGGCGTGGTCACCAATGCCGGCCAGGTGCTCGAACCGATTCGTTCATTCGTCGCGCGCCATGCCAATACGCCGTGGGGGCGCGTGGAGATCGTTTCCGCCGAACAACCGGACTTCATGGCCCTTCTCGGCTGCGAGGTGCTGGTCCAGCAATCCGTGGAAGGAAGCCGATGAGCAGAAAACCGAACTATGACAAGTTTCCCGCCGTGCCCCTGCCGGGTGAACGTTCCAATCGTTGGAACTCCTGGCCGGACATTTTACAGGCCTTGGAAAAATCACTGCGGGAGAAAAATCCCAAGCGCCAGATCCTGGTCGTCGACACCTATCCCGGCGTTGATGATGGCGAGGTGCTGGCTGCCCTGACCGGCGGACTCAAGCCTGCGCGGGTCATCAACATGCTCGACCTCAGGAAGCCCGAGCCGGAGGTGCTCGCGCTGATCGGGCGGAACCTGACGGATGACCGCATCTTCGGCGTGCTGGGCTGCCACCAGTGGCACGAGTTTCTCGACGGGGAGAAACTCGCGGAAGCCCGGTGCGCGGCGCAGGCGTGGAGCGAGGGCCTGTTGCTGGTGTACGGCGCGGGCGCGGCGCTCGTCGCGCATGGCGATGTGCTGGTGCTGGCCGACATGGCCCGCTGGGAGATTCAGCTGCGCTTCCGGCGCGGCGCCGGCAACTGGGGTGCGGGCAACGGCGGCGAGGATTTCTTCCGCAAGTACAAGCGCGGATTCTTCGTTGAATGGCGCGCGGCCGACCGCCACAAGTTTTCCATCTTCGACCGGATCGATTTCCTGCTCGATACGAACACCGCGGGCCAGCCGAAGCTGCTCGCCGCCGAAACCCTCCACCGCGGACTCGCGAAGGCGGCGAACCAACCCTTCCGTGTCGTTCCGTTTTTCGATCCCGCGCCGTGGGGCGGCCAGTGGATGAAGGAACAGTGCGACCTTGACCGGGGCGTGGCCAACTACGGGTGGTGTTTCGACTGCGTGCCCGAGGAGAACAGCCTGTTGTTCGACCTCGATGGAACGCGCGTCGAGATTCCGTCGCTGGATCTCGTCCACCGCCATCCCGTCGCGCTGCTGGGCGACAAGGTGCACGCGCGTTTCGGCCGCGAGTTCCCGATCCGGTTCGATTTCCTCGATACCATCGGCGGCGGTCACCTGAGCTTCCAGGTGCATCCGCTGACCGAATACATCCAGCAGCATTTCGGCATGCACTACACGCAGGACGAAAGCTACTACATGCTGGAGGCGACCGATGGGGCAACGGTGTTCCTCGGGGTCAAGACCGGCGTGGACCGCGAGGCGATGGTGCGCGAGTTGCACGCGGCCCAGGAAAACGCGGACCAGCCGTTCGAAGCCGACAGGCACATCAACCAGTTCCCGGCCCGCAAGCACGATCATTTCCTCATCCCGGCCGGCACGGTGCATTGCTCCGGGCGCAACGGCATGGTGCTGGAAATCAGCGCCACGCCCTACATTTTTACGTTCAAGATGTGGGACTGGGGCCGCCTCGGCCTCGACGGTCGCCCGCGCCCGGTGCACCTCCAGCACGGCATCCCGAACATTCAGTGGGACCGCGACACGGAGTGGGTGACCCGGCTCCTCGTGAACCGGATTGAGCCGGTCGGGCAGGGCGAGGGGTGGCGCGAGGAGCGCACGGGGCTGCACGAGCGCGAGTTCATCGAAACCCGGCGTCACTGGTTCACCGGCGTCGTGCCGCACGACACTCAGGGCGGCGTGAATGTCCTGAATCTCGTCGAGGGGGAGGAGGCCGTCGTGGAGAGCCCGTCCGGCGCATTTGCGCCCTTTGTCGTGCACTACGCGGAAACGTTTATCGTGCCCGCCGCCGTCGGCGCCTACACCATCCGCCCGCACGGCCCGTCCGTCGGCCGGGAATGCGCGACGCTCAAGGCGTTCGTGCGCACCTGAGAGGGAAATGGTCATGACGTTCAACACCGGACTCGACCTGCAACCCGTCGCGGCGCCGCTGGGCTTTCGTTATGGCCCGGACTGTTTTGGCCCGCCGGTGGAAATCCGCACGCTCGACAGCATCCGGCCCAGCTTGCGCGATCCCGCATGCACCGGGCCCCGCGAGGTGTACGCCATCGCGATGGATGTCGGGCATCCCGCCGACCGGCCGGCCCTGCTCAAGCGCAACCTGCTGTTCGGCGTCGTGACGTATGCGGCGGGCCGCCTGGGGCGTGAGCCCGTGCGGTCGCAGGGCCACATCCACAAGCCTTCGCCGCGCAACGGATGGTCCACGCCCGAGCTGTATGAAATCTGGAGCGGGCGCGCGGTGATCTTGATGCAGGAAACCGCGCAGGATCATCCGGGCCGTTGCTTTGCTGTGGAGGCTGGCCCCGGCGACGTCGTACTCGTGCCGCCCGGGTGGGCCCACGCCACGATCAGCGCCGATCCGGATCGCCCGTTGACCTTCGGCGCATGGTGCGATCGCGATTACGGATTCCTGTACGATGATGTGCGCGCCCACGGCGGGCTGGCCTGGTTCCCGCTGCTCGAGGCGGACGGCTCCCTGCGGTGGGAGGCCAACCCCGCGTACCAATCCTCCACGCTCGAGCGCAAATCGCCGCGCATCTACGCGGAGTTTGGCGTGGATCCCGCCGTGCCGCTCTACCGGCAATTCCAGCAGGATCACGACCGGTTCCTGTTTGTTCCGGAGCCGGCGCGTGCCCGCGCGTTGTGGGAAAACTTCGTGCCCTGAGCCGCGTTGGCGCTGTAGCCGCGCGCGATGAGCGCGGAACGCCTGTTGTGGAACAGCGAACCGCGACCAACGGTCGCGGCTACAGTTCGGCAGAAATTGTATTACGGGAGGCGGACGGCTGCGCGATAGCTTCGCTGCGGAGCGTCGTTCGTGGTCGCGAACAGCACGGACGCACCGCTGCCGGGTTGCGCGGAACCATAAGCGGACCATGCCGCGGGCGTCCCGATCAGGTTCGTGGTCGCCGACACCTCGTACAGCCGCGCCGTCGAGGTGGGATTCAGCACGATCCACAACTGGCCGTGCGGCGCGTTCGACAGCGCGATGGGCGGGAAGATCGAGCTCGCGTTGGTCGGATTCAGGTCCGCGATCCACGCCTCCAGCACGGTATTCACGCCGTTCGACGCGAGCGCGGAGGGATTCGCGTTCGTGGGCCCGTTGTAGTGCAGCGTCTCCCACCAATCCGGAATGCCGTCCGCGTCCGTATCGGCGTCCCCGGCGGACTCAAACTCCAGCGTCACATCGTTTCCGTCGCCGCCGTCGTAACGGATGCGGAAGAACCCGCTGCCCGCGGCAAACACATGTTCGTTTGTCATGCCGGTGAAGGTGCCGGTGACGGGGTTTCCGCCCTGGTTGTCGATCAGCGTGAACACGTCGCCGGGGTTCGGCTCGTAGCCGTTGATGAGGAAGGCGTCCAGTGTCCCATCCACCGCCACGTTGCCGAGCACGACCACGCGGTCATAGTCCGCGTCGGTCGGCCCGCCGATTTCCATTTCCACGTCCGCGGACGAACCGATGGCCAGATCCCCGTTGAAGGTCAGCGCGCCTGCGGAGCGGCCCGGCGTCAGCAGTCCATCCATCGCGACCGTTTCGCTGTTGATGGTTCCGCTTCCACGCAGGCGTCCCCCGGCGCCGATGGCCAGGTTGGTCACCCGCACCTCGCCGTCGTCGAGCGCGAGCGCCTGGTAGTTCGCCGGGTCGCCGGTGTTCGCGATTGAATCGAACGAGTACGCGCTGATCGCCGCGTTGGTCGAGCGCACCAGTTCATACGTGTTGTCGCCCGCCCATGTCAGGTTGGTCAGTTCGGACCCTTCCGCGCGCAGCGGCGCGTTGTTGACTTCGAAGAAGGAGATCGTCCCGTTCTCGATGGAAATCGGCCCGCCGCCCGGGCTGATTCCCGGTCCCGAAATGCGGAATTGGTACACGCCGCTGATATTGGAGATTGTGCCGAAGCCGACCACGGCGCCGCTGCGGGTGGAGAGGGCGTTGACCCGGAGGACGCCGCCATCGCGCACCTCCACGTGATTGTTGCTTGAGCCGGTCGCCTGGCTGACCAACAGACTTCGCGTCACCACCACCGCCCCGCTGGAGACAAGCAGCCGGTTGTTTTTAGACGACGCACCGGGTCCGACCTGCAGGTTCATGTTGCTGCCGGTGAGCCACGTTCCCGCGCCGGTCACCAATGTTGTTGATCCCGGGCCGGAGGTGCCCAACTGGAAATCACCGACATTCACGGCGGTGGCGACGACGGCTGCGCCTCCAGAAATCTCGCAATATGCGTTGGAGCCCAGACTGTTCTGGGCGAGTTCAAACCCGTTGATCAACTGCACATGGGTGTTGGATCCGGTGATTTCCAGCCGGCCCCGGGGTCTGTTGCCCACCCGGAAGTATCCGGCCGGATCCGACAGGTAAACGCGCGCCCCGTCCCGGATCACCATCCGGCTGTCGGCCGCGCCTGAGCCGATCACGGTGCTGCCCACCGGGTTTGAGTACACCGTGCCCGAACCGGATATCTCGAACAGCGAGTTGCTCGCCGCGGCTGCCACGCCGAATTGCAGGACGGAGTTTGTCGCCAGAATGAGCGTGTTGGTTCCGCCCTGTATGCGCCAGCGCGCGGGAAAAGGCGAATTGCCGATTTCAAAGTTCCCGCTGCCCTGCCGGATTTCCACGCCCCGCCGGGTCTGAAGCTCCCCGCACAGAATTTCCACGAACGATCCCACATTGGTCGAGACGATCCGATCCACCCGGGCCGTGCCCATGTTGTCGTGCGTGCCCATAAAAACCCGCAGCCGGGCGCGGTTCCCGACCTCGATCAACGCGGTTCCCGCGCCATTGGTGACGTCAACGAGCTTGAGGTACTCCCACGTCATCCAGGCCGCGTCGTTGCTCGTCGTGCCGTCCGTATAGATGTCGATCCGGTTCGTAACCAGGAGCGAAGCGCCGAACTGCGGGTTGGAAAAGAATCGGGCATAGCCATTGCTGGAGAAGGTCTTGACTTCGATGCGGTTCACCTCGTGAAAGATATTCGTGAAATTAACCAGGTAATTTCCTCCCGGCGCGTTGGTGAACAGCGCGGTGTCGCCGGGCCCCGGCATAACTCCCAGATCCCATGCGGCCGGGTTGTCGAAGAAGAAGCCGGATTCCTTGAACGTCAGCGTCGCCGCCTCCGCGCGGGGCGACAGCGTGGCCAGCGCCGCGAGCGCCAGCAGACGGACCGTGCGACAGATGCTTTTCATGATCGGTCTCCAAGTGTACCCACGACGGGCGCCTGCGTATGCCGTGCGCCGGACACCCTGATCCGAACGGTATCCATACTCATAGGTATGAGACAAGAATTACTCCCCGCCCGCGCGGGGGGCAAGACAAAAGCAGGCCGCCGGCTGCGCTACAGGGCGGAGGTCAGCGGCCAGTCGTCCGTCCGGAACGGCAGGACGGGCAGCCCCCGGTCGTCGACCAGGTTGCCGTCGGGGTTGCACTGCCACGCGTAGCGAACGGCCAGCGGACGCAGGCCGTGGGGATGCTGCGCTTCCACGGTGTCGAAACACGGCATGGTTGCCGTGGCCCAGACCCAGCGCCGGTCGGCGCCGGCGATCTGGAGGCTCCGCACCGGGCCGCCGTCCCGGGTGCGCAGCGCGCCGGAGACCCGCGCGAAGCGGAGACGGATCCGGTCGTCCATCGGCAGCGCCTCGGCGAGGAAGGGGTGGCTCCAGGGGGGCTCGCCGGTCCGGTACACGTCGGCCAGCGCCCAGGCGGCGAGGCGCTCGCCGACGGGGCGTTTGTGGCGCGGGTGGATGTCGTCGGCCTCGCCGAGATCGATGGCGGACACGAGGCCCACGCCGGGCACGGTTTGCGCCGCGAGTCCTTGCGCGTCGCGCAACTCGGCCCAGTCGTCCTCGACCGGCTCGGGCTTCGTCGCCGTATAGGATGCGATTTGCACCACGCCGAACGGGGCGTGGGGCTGGCCCCAGGCGCGCCGCCACGCGGTGATGAAGTCGGGCAGCAGGCGGCGGTATCGCTGCGCGCGGGTCGTGTCGGCCTCGCCCTGGTACCAGAGGAAGCCGCGGATTGGATATCCAGTCAGCGGGTGGATCATGCCGTTGTACATATTGCCGGGCGTGATCATACCTTGGGGCGTGCGCGTCGGCATGGGCAGTTCCGGGCGTGCGCGCCATGCCATGGGCAGCGCCAGCCATTCCGACGGGTCGTTTTCGGGGCGGAGGTACGCGGCGCCGAGGATTCCGCCGACCCATCCGCGATCGAACACGCGCACGGCCAGGGTCAGGCTCTCGGCGCGCGTCGCTTCGGGCGGCACGCGATAGCGGCGGGGCTTCAAGTACGCATCGGGCGTCTCCTCGCCGAGCCCTCCGATCCGCACGCCGTTGGCATACGTGTCGTCAAAATCATCCACGGGCCCGAAATCCAAGGTGAGCGCGCGCCCGCGCCAGTGCCCGGGCAGCGGGACGCGCGTGCGATACCACACCGCGCCGCTGATCCACCAGCGCTGCTCCTGCCAGTAGCCGGGCACGAGCAGGGTGTCCCAGTCCCGGTCGTCAAATTCCGGGCGCTCCCACCCGTCGGATGCCGCCGTGCGCGGCGCGAACGGGTGGGGCGCATCCCCGTCCGACACGCACTCCCCGATTGCGGTGCGCGCGAAGATGGTGTTTTCGGGCCGGTGCGTAAACGCTTCTCCCGGCGTCCACGACAGGATGCTCGATCCGGGGCACCCCGCCACCACCACGCCGACCGGCGTGTCGAGCGCCGAACGCAGCGCCGCGGCGAAATACCAGGCTGTGGCGGACACGGCGCCCGCGTTGCCGGGATGCACCGGTTCCCATCGCCCCTCCACGGAGGCGGCGGGCGCTTGTGCGACGACCTGCGGCACCGTGAAGCATCGGATCCACGGATCGTCCGCGCGTGCGATGTCGGCCTCCGTGCCCTTGAGCTGCGCAAGCGGCCAGTACATGTTCGATTGTCCGCCGCACATCCAGACCTCGCCGGTGATCACGTCGCGGCGCGCCAGGCGCTCGCCCTCGCAGGTCACATCGAGGTCGAGCGACACGCCCGCCGGCCGCGCCGGGAATTCGCAGGCCCACGCGCCCGCCGCGTCCGCGCTCGTTCGCTGCGCCGCGTCCGCGAGCCGGATCTCCACCATCGCGCCGGGCCGGCTCCGACCGGAAATGCGGATCGGGCGTCCGGCCTGTACAACGGCGTGGTCTTGTAAGAGACTGTGCAGGGTCAGCATGTCAGGTGCTCCGCAAGCGGGCGGTGATCGCCGGCGCGCGTGACAAATTGTTGCATCTCATACCTATGAGCTTGCATACTGCCGGGACGGTCTTCATCATGCAAGCATGGAAGTGAACGTGCGTATACACGGCATGCGAACGGTTCTCCCGATGATGGCGGCGCTGGTGCTGTCGGCGGCCGCGGCGCGGGCCGGGGACCCGGTGACCGTGCGGGTGTTTTCGCTGCCGCGTGCGCAAGCGAGCAACCCGGAGGAGGTGGCGGAGCATCGCATCCACCAGCGCTTCCTGGAGCGCCACCCGGACATCCGCCTCGAAAGCGCGTCGGCGCTGCGGATCGAGGGGGACGTGATGGATGCCGCGCCGCTGATGGCCATTGCCGGCGGCACGTCGCCGGATGTGATCTATGTGAATTTCCGCCAGTCGGACACGTACATCCAGCGCGGGTTTCTCGCCCCGATGGACGAGTATCTGGACGAGGTGCCGGCCGGGGAGCTCGACGAGATGATTCCGCCCGTGCTGGAGCCGGTGGTGCGCCGCCCGGGTCCGGACGGGGTCACGCGGACCTGGGCGATGCCCTACCAGACACTCGCGATCGTGATGATGTATCGCCGCGATTTGTTTGCCGCGGCCGGGCTGGATCCCGAGCGGCCGCCGCGCGACTGGGATGAACTGCGCGAGACCGCCCGCCGGCTGGCCGATCCATCGAAGGGCGTGTATGCGTTCGGGTTGGCGACCGGTGCGCAGGCGGCTTACGGGATGTACACCTTCCTCTGCAGCGCCGGCGCGCGCGCGGTGGAGCAGGACGCGGACGGCGCGTGGCGCGCGGCGTTCGATTCCGAGGCGGCGGTGGATGCATTTGCCTATGTGGATGCGTTGCAGCGCGACCGGGTGTCGCGCAACGGGCGCGAGGGGCCCGTCGTCTATCGCGGGGCGGATATCGTCGAGCGATGGGAAAACGGGCAGCTCGGCCTTTTCTTCGGCTACCTTGGCAGCGGCAAACTCGCGGCGATCAATCCCCAGCTCATCGGCGTGGCCCCCGTGCCGCGCGGGCCGAACGGACTGTCCAGCGCCGAGGTCAACGCGCGGATGTTCGGCCTCTTCGCCGGGCAGCGCGACCCGAAGGTGCGCCGCGCGGCGTGGGCCTACATCCGGTTCCTGTGCGGGCGCGAGGCGCGCCAGATTTTTACCGAGACGATGGTGGAGCAGGGCGCGTGGCGGATGCTGAGTCCGTCGTGGCTGCGCGAATTCGGTTTCGAACACCTTGCGCGCCTCGCGCCTCCGGGGCTGGAGGAGGCCTTCCAATCCGCGCTGGCGAACGGCACGCCCGAGCCGTATGGGCGGAACTGCCAGTATGTGTACGCCTATCTCACGCGCCCGCTGGACCGCATCACGCACGCGGATGTCGCCGGCCTGGACGAGGCGGCGCGGCGCGAACGCATCCGCGCCGAGCTGCGCGCGGCGGTGGAGGAGACGAACGAGAAGATGCTCGGCGTGCTTCCGCCGGAGACCCGGAACTCGCGCAACCGGACGGCGTGGGGCGCCGCGGCCGCGATCGCACTGGCCTTTGCCGCGCTGGTGCGATTCGTTTTCCGCAGCATGCGCGGCGGGCGCGCGGCGGATATCCGGGGCGGCGTCACCTACCGCGACCGCGCGGCGGTCCTGCTCGTTGCGCCCGCGCTGCTGCTCATCCTGATGTGGCAGTACTACCCGCTCGCGCGCGGCTCCGCGATGGCGTTCCAGGACTACAGCGTGATGGGCGACTCGGCCTGGGTCGGCATCCGCAATTTCGCCGACGTGATCTATGACGCCCGCTTCTGGATGGCGCTCGGCCATTCGTTCTACTTCTGCGCGCTGTGGCTGCTGCTCGGGTTTTTCCCGCCCGTGCTGCTGGCGGTGTTGCTGCAGGAGATCCCGCGCGGACGGATGCTGTTCCGCGTGCTGTTCTACCTGCCCGCCGTGGTCTCCGGCGTCGTGATCCTCTTCATGTGGCGCGGTCTCTTTGATCCCTCACCCGACGGCCTGCTCAACCGGCTGCTCATCGCGCTGGACCTGCCCGCGCAGACGTGGCTGCAGGACCCGAAGCTCGCGATGCTGTGCGTCGTTTTCCCGCTGGCGTGGGCGAACCTGGGCCCGGGCTGCATCATCTACCTCGCGGCGCTGAAGGGGATTCCCGACGACCTCTACGAGGCGGCGGACCTCGACGGCGCGTCGTTCGTGGACAAGGTGCGGTTCATCGTCATTCCATACCTGCGTCCGCTGCTCGTCATCAACGCGGTCGGCGCGGTGATCTTCGGGTTCAAGTCGGTGGACGCCGTGCTCGCGATGACCGGCGGCGGACCCAACCTCGCGACGCATGTCGCCGGGTATGAAATCTGGCAGCGCAGCTTCCTCTATCTCCAGTTCGGGCAGGGCACCGCGATGGCGTGGATCCTCGGCGTGCTGTTGCTCGCGTTCACGGCGTACCAGTTGAAGATCCTGAACAAGGTCGAGTTCCGGACCGCGAAACATTAACCCATGCCGATTCTGCACCAGGTTGGACGACGCGCGTGGCGGGGGCGCCTGCTCCTCGCGGCGATGTATGCGCTGTTGATCTTCGGCGCGGTGTGGATGGTGTACCCGTTCCTGCTGATGCTCAGCGGATCGGTGAAGAGCGACCTCGACATCCGCCGCTTCGACGTCGTGCCCCGCTTCCTGCGCGACGACACGTTGCTGTTCCAGAAATTCATCGAGCAGCGCTACGGCGGGCAGCTCGACTGGTTTTCCGCGGCGACCGGCTATCGCGGGAGCGACGGGCAGCCGGCCTACGCCTTCGATCAGATCGAGCCGCCGCCTGCGGAGGACGATGCGGCGCTGCACGCGTGGAACGAATTTCTCGACGCCGAAGCGCGCGGCTGGCCCGCGGCGTTCACGCAGGTCGGACACGCCTTCGGCTTCAAGACGATGCCCGAACTGCTGTTCCCGTACATTGCGATGCTCCGCCGCGAGCACCCCGGCGTCGCCCGTCACCAGTTGCCCTCGCGCCTGCCGCTGGAGCGCTGGGCCGAGCGTTCCTACCAGCCGTTGAGCGGCCCGTTTGTCGACACCTACGCCGGGTTCCGCGCCGGCCTCCCGCGCCGCTACCTCGTGCCCACGCCGGTCAGCGGCTATTTCGTCACGCACTACCTCGTGCCCCGCTACGGGCGCGGCCCGGAGGCGGTGGCCCGGATCAATGCTGCGTGGGATGCCTCCTACAGCGCGCTGGAGGAGATCCGCCTGCCCGCCCGCGCGCCCGAACACGCCGGGTTCCGCGACGACTGGTGGTCCTATGTGCGCGGCATGCTCTCCGGGCGCTTCGTCCGTCTCGATCCGTCGATGCGCGGCGACTACCAGGCCTTCCTGCGCGAACGCTACGGCGATCTTGCGGCGCTGCGCGCCGCGCACGGCCGCGCCTACGCGGACTGGGCCGACGCCGACCTGCCTGATCCCGACGCGGAGGGGGCGCTGCTGGCCGAACTCGAGGCCTTCCTTGAAGCGAGGCCCGGACCGGAAGGGATCTCGCTCGATGGGCCGGAGTTCCGCTGGAACGCCTGGCGCGCGGCGCGCGGCGCGCCCGAGGTCGCGATGCCGGTGTTTGCCTATGACGCCCACCTGCTGCGCGAGCATCGCGGCGCGATCGTCCGCGAGTTTCTCACGCGCAATTACCGCATCGTGTGGGACTACCTCGCCGGCCACGGCCGCGCGTTGCGCAACACTGTGGTCTTCTGCCTGCTCGCCGTGCTGACCGCGCTGATCGTCAACCCGCTGGCCGCCTACGGCCTCTCGCGCTTCCAGCCGCGATGGGGCTACAAGGCCCTGTTCCTGCTGATGGCCACCATGGCGTTTCCCGCCGAGGTCACGCAGATCCCCGCGTTCCTGATGCTGCGCGAACTGGGCTGGCTGAATACGTTCGCCGCGCTGATCATCCCCGCCGCCGCCAACGGCTACTCGATCTTCCTCCTCAAAGGATTCTTCGACAGCCTGCCGAAGGAACTCTATGAGTCCGCGGACATCGACGGCGCGGGCGAGTTGCGGATGTTCTTCACGATCACGCTGCCGCTTTCCACGCCGATCCTCGCGGTCATCGCGCTCGGCGCGTTCACCGCCGCCTACGGCGCGTTCATGTTTGCGCTGCTCGTCTGCCAGAAGGAATCCATGTGGACGCTGATGGTCTACATCTACCAGCTCCAGCAACAGTTCGGCACCCCCGTGATCTTCGCGTCGCTGGTCCTCGCCGCGCTGCCCACGCTCGTTGTATTCGTGTTCTGCCAAAACATCATCCTGCGCGGCATTGTCGTGCCGGTGGAGAAATAGACATGACCACTGCATCTTCGTCCGGAGTCCCCCGCCGTTATATGCTGGTGGCCTTCGCGCTCGCGCTGCTCGCGGGGAGCCTGTGGAGCCTTCTGCGCCCGTCGCCTCCGCCCGAGCCACCCGCGGACACGAGCCTGTATGCCCGGCTTGGCGGCCAGGCGGCGGAAAAGACGCTGACATTCGTGGAGCGCGGCGGTTCGGTGCTGGTCATCGAGCCTCGTCTTCACGGCCATGCCGCGCCGGCGATGGAGGCGATGATTCGCGCGTATGAATCCGCCCTGCGCAAAGCCGGCGTGTCGATCGCGGCGCGCGAACGCGTCACGCTCCCGGGGCCGGCGAACGAGGTGCGGGAAGAACCCTGGACGTTGTCCGCCATGCGGGAGAAACATCCGAACGCCGCCGCGATCGCGAGTTTCGCCGGACCGCCGGTCCAGCCGGTGGCGCGCGGCGAGCGCCCTCCGATGCTCGTATTCTGCGCGGAGCCGGTGGATGCCCGCGCCTTGTTGCGACGCGGCGAGGCGGAGGTGGTCATTGCGCCCCGTCCGCCGGAAGGGACGACTCCGGGCGAAGCCTCTGACGCGTATGCGATGTTCACCGTTGGCGATCCGCAATAGATCAAGGAAATGCGATGAAGCTCGATCCACACACACCGACCCGCCTCTCCGCGCGACGCCCGCCGCTGGATCCCGCTTTCGAGCCCTTGTGGGCGCCGTTGCTCCGCTCCGCGCACCGACCGCGGGAGGAATCCGGCGTTGAATTCGCCCTCGCGCTCGAACGGGAACCGGGTCGGGTCAGCGTCTGGCGCGGCCGCGCCCCCGGCGCCCCGGATGGAACCTCGCCGGAGTCCGCGTCGTATCTGCGGCACCTCGTCAAACTGCTGCTGTGGATGCGCGGCGGCGCCACGGTGCAGGTCGCGGCGCCGGATGCACTGGTCCGCCGTATCGAGTCCTTTTTCGCGCCGGAAGGCCCGCTCGCGTTCGATGCCGGCCTCATGGCGCGCGCCTATGAACGTCCGTTTGCCGTGCGAGGCTGTGCGCCGGATGCACTTCCTGCGGACGCTGACAGCGGTGAACGCATCGGCGGACATCTCGACGGATGCCGGATCGGTTTCGACCTCGGCGCGAGCGATTACAAGGTCGCCGCCGTGCGCGATGGCACGCCCGTGTTCAGCGCGGAGTATCGCTGGAACCCGGTCACCGAACCTGACCCTGATTATCATTACCGCTACCTGAACGAGGGCCTGCGGAAAGCCGCCGCGCACCTGCCGCGCGTGGATGCCATCGGGGGCAGCTCCGCCGGCATCATCGTGCAGAACCGGATCATGGTTGCGTCGCTCTTCCGGGCCGTGCCGGCGGACCGTTTCGAGCGCGACGTTAAACCGCTCTTCGCGCGACTCCAGCGCGAATGGGGCGTCCCGCTCGCCGTCGCCAATGACGGCGACGTCACCGCGCTGGCGGGCGCACTCTCGCTGGAACGCAACGGCATCCTTGGCATTGCGATGGGTTCGAGCGAGGCCGCCGGCTACGTGGACCGGCAGGGCCGCATACTCGGATGGCTCAACGAACTGGCGTTCGCCCCGGTGGACGCGCGGCCCGATGCGCCGAAGGACGAGTGGTCCGGCGCGCCCGGCGTCGGCGCGCAGTATTTCTCGCAGCAGGCCGTCAACCGGCTCCTGTCCGCCGCCGGCATCGAACTGCCCGCCGGCATGGCCGTTCCCGAGCGGCTCGTCGAGGTGCAGCGGCTCGCCGCCGCGGGCGACCCGCGCGCCGAGCGCATCTTCGCGAGCATCGGCTGCTACCTGGGCCACACGCTGCCGCTGTATCGCCTGTTCTACGATTTTGGTGACGTGCTGGTCCTCGGCCGCGTCACGTCCGGACGCGGCGGGGAAATCCTCATTGAAGAGGCGCATCGTGTGCTCGCCGAGCTGTATGGTGATGCGGAGCCCCCGTTCCGTATCCAGGTGCCCGATGAAAAATCACGCCGCGTCGGCCAGGCGGTCGCCGCCGCCAGCCTGCCTGCGGTATAGTACTCCCATGCGACATCCCTACCAACGCTGGATCCAACAGGTGCTCAAGACCCAGACCCGCGGCGCGGCGCTGCCGCTCGGCGGCTTTGCGCCCCTGCGGAAACCGAAACCGAAGAAGCGCACGCCCAAGGTCTTCATCTTCTCCCCGCACCCCGACGACGAGTGCATCATCGGCAGCCTCGCCCTGCGCCTGCTGCGCGAGCAGCGCATGCCCGTCACCAACGTCGCCGTCACCCTCGGCAGCCGCAAGGACCGCCAAGCCGCGCGCTGGAACGAACTGCAGCAAGCCTGCTCGTTCCTCGGCTTCGAGCTCTTGTCCACCGGCCCCTGCGGACTTGAAGGGGTGAACCTCAAGACCCGCACCGCGCAGCCCGACGCGTGGTCCGCGTCCGTCGCCGTCATCGCCAGCCTGCTGCGCGAACACCGGCCCGGCATCCTGCTCGTTCCGCACGCGGCCGACTGGAACAGCTCCCACATCGGCACGCACCACCTTGTGATGGACGCGCTGCGCCAGATCGCCGGCTATCAGCCCGCGGTCGTCGAGACCGAGTTCTGGGGCGCGATGGCACAGCCGAACCTGATGGTCGAGATCAACGCGCGCGACCTCGGCGATCTGGTCGCCGCGCTCTCGTTCCACGTCGGCGAGGTCCAGCGCAACCCGTATCACCTGCGGCTGCCCGCGTGGATGCAGGACAACGTGCGGCGCGGCGGCGAAGTGGTCGGCGGACAGGGCGGCGCGGCGCCGGCGTTCGCCTTCGCGACGCTCTACCGGTTGAGCCGCTGGACCGGCACGGAACTGCAACCCGCCTACGAGGGCGGGCGCGTGGTGGCGGGGTCGGACGATCTGTCGGCGTTGTTTGGAGCCTGAACATGGAAGTGATCATCCAACCCGACGCGGATACCGCCGCGCGACTGGCGGCGCTGCTGATGGCGGACCAGCTGCGCCAGAAGCCGGACACGGTGTTCGGCCTGGCGACGGGCCGCACGATGGAGCGGGTTTACGCGCAGTTGGCGCGCCTGCACCGGGAGGCGGGCCTCGACTTTTCCGCGTGCCGGACGTTCAACCTCGACGAGTACATCGGCATCCCGCCGGAGGACCCGCATTCCTACCGGTACTACATGAACGAGCACCTGTTCAGCCGGGTGAACATCCCGATGGCGCAGACGTACCTGCCCGACGGGGTGGCGGCGGACATCAAGGCGGCGTGCCGCGCGTATGAGCGGGCGATCGCGGCGTGCGGGGGGATCGATCTGCAGTTGCTGGGCATCGGGGTGTCGGGCCACATCGGGTTCAACGAGCCGCTCTCGGCGATCCGCTCGCGCACGCGCGACAAGGCGCTGACGCCGGCGACGCTCAAGCAGAACGCGCCGATGTTCGGCGGGGACATCGGCCGGATGCCGCGCCGCGCGATCACGATGGGGGTGGGCACGATCCTGGAGGCGCGGCGGCTGGTGGTGCTGGTGACGGGGTCGGAGAAGGCGGACATCCTCGCCCGCGCGGTGGAGGGCCCGATCACGTCGATGGTCTCCGCCTCCGCGATCCAGTTGCACGAGAGCTGTGTGGTCATCGCCGACGAAGCCGCCGCGATGCATCTCGACGGCACCGACTACTACCGCTGGATCTACGAGAACGAGCCGGAGTGGACGGCGTTCCGATCGCAGTTGGCCCGCGCCTGATACCAGACGCCATGAAGGCGGTTTTGCATCATCTGTAGCCGCGTTCGCTGAACGCGGAGTCTTGGTACTGGATGCCGCGACCAGCGGTCGCGGCTACAGAAGCTGACCGTCGTGGAGGAACGCGTGGCGAACCGGCACCTCCACCAGCGCCCCGGAGTCGGCTACAAATGTCACCCGGTCCTTGCCGAAGAGGGCCTTGCGGACCCGGTCAAACGCACGGGGAACGCGCGCCACGCCCTGGATGTAGCGAATGCTGGTCGGCCGCCGGGGGTCCAGGGCGATGCTGGTTGGAATCCCGAGGGCGGTTAATGCGTTGGGCCGAACCGATGATCCGAGGCCTTCGCCGTGGTAGGCGCAGACCTCTTCGAGCCCGATGCAGCAGTTCCGTCCGTTCCACGGCGAATTGTGCCGTCCGCAATTCTCCATCCACATCGTGGTGGTCGGTAACACGGACGGATCCTTGAGCGAGAACCAGAGATAGCCGGATTCTGAAGCCACGGCGCACGTCCACGCGGGGACGCGTGATGCGGCCGCGTACACGCTCAGGATATCCACGAAGCCCTCGCGCGCCGGGAACACCGAACAATCCGCGGTGGGTTCGTCCCGCCAGATCGTGGGCACCCGTTTAAGCCGGGAGAACCGCGCGCCGCTCGCGAGCGCATAATACTCGCCCGCGCACGTATGAGCCGGCGCGCGGGGCGCCGTGTATCCGAAGCGGATCGGCGAGGTGCTGATGCGCAGCGCGCCGCGTGGGGGAGGGGCAAGCGTCGCATGGTGCCCGAGCGGCATCCGGCCCCGGTAGCCCTCCAGCGTATGCTGGGAATACACAACGCTTTCGCCATCGCGCAACGCCAGCCGTTTGGTGATCCGGCCCGGGCGCACGCGTGTGTCCATGGTGGCGGAAAGCTCGATGACGGCGTTCTTCCGGCTCATCTGCGGACGGGTCCAGCGCGCGTAGGCGGGTTCGCCGTGCACCCGATGGCGCTCGCCTTTCCACGTGGGATTCATTCCGAAGGGAAAACAGAAGAAATCGCCGCGCAGTTTCCGCAGCACCGGTTCGTCGGGTTCGCCGGGCTCCTCCTGCCAGGGGCTGATGTAGTAGGGCTGGATGGGGCGGCGAGAATCCGGGAAGAACACCACCGGGGCCATGTGCCCGCCCTCCATCGTCATGTGGAGCGTAACCGTGTCGGAGGAAAGAACCAGCTCGTCGTTCCGCAAGGCGGGCTGACGTGTCGTGTGGCGCGTGGTCATGGCAACCTCCGTGTTCAGCGCACCAGGATCCAGTCGAACTTCGCATCAGCGGGCGCGGGCTGCTCGAAGCGGGCGGTGAAGCCGGACGGCGTCTTCTCCGTAGTGACGGCGGTGAACCACGACGGCTGCACGTGCAGTGCATACGCCGCGTCCGCCTCGGGCTGCGGGAACTGCACCGCGTGCTCGGTCCGGTTCTCGCGCACCGCCACGCCGATGCCGCGCAGGTTGCGCGCGGGCAGCGCGCCCGCGCTGATGCCGCCCGCCGCGGACACGTTGAGCGCGTCCACCGACGTCGCGCCGCCGACGAGCGCAAAGCCGCCCCGCTCCGGGTCCACCGTCAACCGGTGCGTCGGGAATCCCTTCACATTCCACATCATCGGCTGCGGTTTCCCGTGGCGCTGGACGAAGTGGATGGCGGCGTCCTGTGTGTCGCCGGCGAACCGCAGGCCCACCCGAGTCGCTGTCAGGATGTTCAAGCCATGGAGGAAGTACGGGTTCCGGTCCTTCTGGTCTGCCAGCGCCTTCTCAAGCGAGGGCTCGCCCGCGACGGTGAACGCCGAGTGCACCGCGACGCGCCCGATGTTGACCGCTTGCACCGAGGAATCCTCGATCGTGCTGGGGACGTAGTTGAAGTGGCGGATTCGCATCCCGCTTACGTTCCACGGGTCGCTGCCGATGGCCTGCGCGATCGGGTCGCCCGGCTGGAAATCGAACACCGTGCCGTTGTCGGGCGACGGGGCGAGGAGCAGCGTGCGCGGATACGTCTTCTCCGCGTAGCCGCCCGACGCCAGCGTTTCCTTCCATCCACGCGAGACGTCCGCCACCTGCGCGCCGGGCGCGATGATGTACTTCAGCGGGCGTTCATGGCCCTTCCACGTCATGTTCCCGCGGTCGTAGAGCGTCGGCGCCGCGTCGTGCCGCGCCCACCAGCGCGTGCGCTCGATGTACAGGCGTTTCGTGCCGTCCGGCCGGTCCTCGACATTCATGATCTGGTACCAGCGATGGATACGGATGTCGGGCGCGGCGGTGTACCCCGCGTCGGGATCGTTCGCCGGGTCCAGGTATTCGCCGGGCTCGTCGATCGCGAAGAAGCGGCCGATCACCTCGCGCGTCCAGCCGCAATCCTTGCTCCCGATGATCGCGCCGTTGTGATGCACGTCGGCTTTGTTCGTCGCCGGCATCCACGGATCGGGATACCCCGGCGCGACGATGTGCACGTTGCCCGCGGTCACCCATTTGGACGTGTTGAAGTTGATGAGGGGCCGACTGGTGCCCAGTGTGTGAATGCGGGCCGGCCCATGCTCGAACACCAGCTCGCCCGTCGCCGGGTTCATTGAAACGACCTTGCTGCGGAAGGGGCGCAGGTCGTTGTAGATGTCCGACGCATAGGTCAGCCCGCCCTCGTCGCCCGCGCCGGACATCACGTTGCCCATTGTGCGGGAATGCGCGGCGATCACGAAGCTGTCGCCCTGTCCATAGTTGTAGCGCGCGACGTTCAGGCCCATGGACTGGTTGTCCGACTGGGAGTGGTCCACCAGTGTCAGCGAGTTGACCACATGCTTGTTGTAGAACAGCGCCTCCGCCGGGTGATCGTGTTTGAGGTCCATCACCACGTAGGGCAGGCCGCGCGCCTTGTCCCAACCCATTGCCTTGATGGGACCGCGGTCGACTGGTTCCCCGTACCCGCGCGGAACGCCCGACACGACGAAGTGCGTGCCGACGGCGAGCCCGCGCTGGCTCGGCAGGTAAATGCGTACATCGTTGCCCGCCTTTACGGCGTCCACGATGGGCTGGTCGTACGACGCCGTGCCGCCGGCGATGCGCGTGTCGATTGTCTCGGTGGAGTGAACGCCGAAGGTCATGTCGATCGGTTCCGTCACGCTGCGGATGACCTGGCGCGGCGTCCACGCCGCGCCGTCGGCCTGCCCGTTGCCCGGCACGTACACCTTTTCGACGCCGAACCGGCGATCCACCACCGTCACGGTGGGCGAGCCGCGCTTCGTCGAGGAGGGCGCCGGATTCCGCGCCACCCAGTCCGCCGCCACGCGTCCGTCCACGTGGAGGAATCCGCCGCCTTCCGCGATCACGCGCGCGACCGCCGCAGTCAGCGTGGCCTCCACCTCCGCCGGCGTTCCCACGGGGCCGAGATCGGCCAGCGAATAGTCAACGGCGCTGGCGCGGCTCGCGAGCAGCAGCACCAACGCGAGGCGGACAACCGGATGAATGCGCGACATGGTGGGGCTCCTCTCGGCGGTGCGAATCGAGTGCTGTTGTTTTCGAAAAGATTCTTATATCCGCAGCAGCGCCAGTTCCATCGGTTTCAGCGTCAGCTGTCCGCTCTTTAAGATCGATGTCCCGGGCAGATTGCTCGCCCGGCGCAGGGCGCCACGCGGCACCTGGATCGTGCGTGCCTGGTTTTCGAGGTTGGAAACGAGCAGCGCGCCGGGCGCCACCCAGTCCTCGACGCTGATGCCGCGCCAGTCGAGGTCGGTGAGCAGACGCGGAAGCGTGGGATTCGCGGCGAATACGCCCTGGCTCCAGGCGCGCGCCAGTTGGAACGCCTCGCTGCGGCCGAACACCACGCCCATGCGGCGGGTGTGCGTCCGTTCGTCCTGCACATGGAACGGCCAGCGCACCACGCCGCGCTCGCGCTCCAGTTCGTACAGCATCGCGCCTTCATTCATCAGGCTGAGCTGTGCGCCCACCGTCGTTTCCAGGCCGAGATAGTACGAACTCGCGGTGCGTTCTTCTTTTGTTTCGGAACGGACGTTCGGGTTAAAACGCCACACGCGGTCCAGCGCCGCGTCGAGGATCCATTCAATCGCCAGGAAATCGCCCCATTTCCGCACCACATCGAAATCCGTGCGCGGGGCATAGGTCACGTTGATCTCCGCATAGTCCCCCGCCTCCGCGAGGACGAGGTCGAGATCGACGGTTTGGATTTCGCGGTCTCGGCGCTGGTATTGCAGGGTCACGAACAACAGCCCGCCCCGGCGTTCCGCGCGGGTCGCGATGTGCGAGAAGGGTCCGAGTTTCCGGTCCACCGGACGACCGCGGATCGTCTGTCCCTTATACGTCAGGCAGAGCCGGCCGTCCCGGTCGACCGCCACGCGCCAGTGCCCGTGGTCAACCGGCAGTTTGCAGGCGCGGGCCGTGGCCGCGTGGTTTGCGGGCGCGCGGGCCGCGAAGGCGGGGAACGGGCCCAGCGCATACCGCGCGTCGTCGCGCACGCGCGCGAAGGCCAGCGGCACTTCGGACGCGTTGAACAGCTTGCGCCCGGGCGTGCGCGGCTGGATCAGCGCGGCTGCTTTCCCAAGCATCGCCCCGGCTTCGCCCTCCATCTCCCGCACCTTATCCGCCAGCGACTCGCGCGCGTAGGGGGACACTTGATAGGCGTTGCCCGCGTAGAATTCGCCCCGTCGATAGCCCATGCAATAGATGCAATCGTGCGACTCCAGCAGGCACAGCGTGTCGCTGCAGCGGTCCAGGAGGTCGTACAGGCGTTTGCGCCGCGGGTGTTGCGCGCCCGCCGTGCGCAGCTGGCGCAGGCGTCCGCTCAGCGTGTAGATCCGCTCCATGTGGCTGAACGGGTCGACGTTGCTTTCGTTGGGGTAGAAATATTTTTCGGAGAGCCGGTAGTCATCCGCGTAGTACGTCCGCACCGGCGCCGGGGCGTCGGCGGACTCGGCCATGCGCTCGCCATCCAGCGCGAACCGCCCCCACACCGGCGCGTAGTGGTGCGCGCGGATCATGTGCAGGCGGAACGGCACGTAGCCGATGTCCTGGAAGTTCATGTAGTTCATGGAGGGCTCGCGCGCTCCGAACTCGTGGTGCACGAGCGGGACATCAAGGAAGAAGTTCGCGCCCTTTCGCGCGAGCGCGGGGTAGGGCGTGGTCAGCGCGCGCAACCCGTGACCGGCGGGGCTGGTCCACGTGATGAACGGGGTGGACTCGGCGGGCATCGCGCCGCGGTTCTGCACGATGTGCAGCGCCTGCCGGTAGCCGAAGTGCCGCAGCAGCTCGGGCATCTGCGGCGTGAACGAATTTTCCTGGCACTGGTAGACCTCGGGTTTCTTCCCGAACACGGAGGCAAAGGTTTCGGTGCCCACCTGGAACTGCCGGTACTGCAGCGACAGGGGCGAGAGCAGGGCATAGGGCAGCGAATGCGTCCCGTTCGTCAGCTCGATGCGCCCCTGCTTCCACAGCGCCGCCATGCTTTCAATCAGGCGGGGATAGCGCGTCGCCATGTTGCGCCAGCTGTCGGCGCCCGCCTCCAGATGCACCTTGTAGCCGCGCGTCCGGACCTGCTCGATGTAGGATTGCAGCATGTCGCGCGTGCCCTGCGGCCACTCGAATTCAAAAAATCCCTTGTCCTCGAACAGGATGCCGATGTGCGGGTGCTCCAGGAACACGAGGTCCATCGGCGAGAGGGTCCGGCGCAGGTCCGCCAATTGCTCGAATGCTCGTGCCAGTTCGCGCCGCGCACCGGCGTCTCGCCCCGCAAGACAGGCCGTCATCGCCTGACGGAAACACGCATCCGCCGGGCCGACCTCCGACCGGTCGCGCCCCTTGAGGTCCAACAGCCATTGCATCAGGAAACGATTGAGCCCGTAGGCTTGGAAATCGAGACGCAGGTCGCGATCAATCTTCCGCGTCGGCGCGCGGCGCGTCACGCCGCACTCCGCCAGCAGTTCATCCAGCATCGCGGCGCCGCGCAGATACGTGTCCTCTGGGATTTCAGAGCGGAAACTTCCCACCATCGCAAAAAACTCGAACGCCACGGCCACCGCGCGACCCGTTTTGCGCACCGCCGGACGCTCGCCCAGTTCCCAGCGCCCCGCCGGCCCGTCGTAGACGTCGTAGCGGTACCCAAAGGGGTAGGGCATCGCGCCAACCGGCGTGGCCAGCAATTCCTTCTCGGAGACGCGGTCCGCTTGCAGGATCGCCGGCAGCCCGGCGGGGCGGACATACAGGCCCGGCCGGGTCAGGTCCGGGAATTGCGCCGTGGCTTGTGCGCAGGAAGCGATGATGAAATCGCCCGGGGCCGACTTCCGGTTCCAGCCGTTCTCCCACTCCGGCAGTATCTGCGTGCGCGCCCACACCGCGGGATCGAACAGCAGCGCATAGCCGTCGATCCACCCATACATGTGCTCCCAGCAGATCGTCGGGCGGACTTCCCGGAGGTTGTCGGTCGCGGGAAGGATGTAGCGCAGGCGCTTTATGCGGTGGGGCACGACTCCTCCATTTCGCTCATTTTGACCACGCGGCGCTCGCGCTCGGAAAGCTCCGCCGCGAATCCCGCCTTCATGGTCTCATACGAATCCTCCGGCGTCGTTTCGGGCGGCAGCCCCTTGGCCACGAGTTCGATGATCCGCAGGTTCTGGCCGTGCACGTTGTGGATCCATTCGTTGTCCTCGGCCGCCGTGTAGGTGACCTTCTCCACCAGCTTGCTGACCAGGCGTTCGGGGCTGTCGCTGAATTCCCAGCGCCGGATGCGGCGGCGGAATACGTCGGTCTCGATGGCGCCCTTGGTGCCGATGATGTGGTACTGCAGGCAGTGACCGTCGTCCGCCTGTTTCTCCAGCATTTCCAGCAGCGGGTCGCGGTGGTCGGATTCGGCGATGTACATGCTGAAGTTGAGATCCGCGACGGCGCCGTTCTTGAAGCGCATGTTGATCTGGTGGTTGTCAGGGTGGTTGAAGTAGTCCACCACGTTAGGCGCGGTCATCGAGAACACCTCCTCCACCTCGTTGCCCGTGAACCAGCGCTGGAGATCGATGTAGTGCGAGAGCTTTTCGCCGATCAGCGAGCCCGGGCTCTCGCTGCGCCAGGTGCCCTTCGAGTGGAACTCGCTGCAGTAGTAGCGGCAGTGCGTGATCACCACATCACCAATGCGCCCCTGGTCGATCCACTCCTTGGCCAGTTGGTAAATGCGCGAGTAGCGCAGCTCGAATCCGATCTGCAGGAACCCGCCGGTTTCGCGGGCCGCATCGACCATCGCGCGGGCCCCCGCCAGATCCTCCGCCATCGGCTTCTCGCACATCACGGCCTTGCCCGCGCGCAGCGCCGCGATGGCCTGCTCGGAGTGCACCGCGTTGATCGAGGCGATGCTGAACAGCTTGATCGCCGGATTGCGCAGGAGCGACTCGAAATCGTGGGTGGCGAGCACGCCGAGTTCCTTGCCGCGCAGGGCGGCAAACGCCGGGTCCGGCTCGTAGCCGTGGATGTTGCCCACATAGGGAGAGGCCCGCAAGGCCCCCACGTGCGTCCCGCCCATCGCCCCCAGCCCGATCACCGCCGCGTCCATGGTCGTTTTCATATTGTGTCTGTTACACCCTTTTTATCGCAGAAGTCCGTCATGGGTTGCCAGCGCGCTGTCGCCCGCCGATGCTTTTTCGTTCGACATCCGCCGAACGATCACATACTCATACGTATGCATAGCATGTCGGCGGATACTAGCGAGGCGGCGGTTAATGTCAAATCGGATTCCTCACGATGAATAACAACAATTGGTTTGAAGAAGCGCGCTACGGGATGTTCATCCACTACGGCCTCTACAGCCTGCTGGGACGGGCGGAGTGGGTGATGAATCGCGAGGAGATTCCCGTGGAGGAGTACCGCAAGCTGGCGGACCGGTTCACGGCGGAGAAATTCGACGCCGAGGCGCTTTGCGACCTCGCTGTCCGTTCGGGCATGCGCTACGTGGTCCTCACGACGATGCACCACGAGGGGTATCACCTTTATCCCACTGAGCTGAGTCCGTTCCACTCGAAACGCGACCTGGTCGGGGAACTCGTCGCCGCCGCGCGCAAACGCGGCCTGCGCATCGGGCTCTATCACAGCCTCAATCACTGGACCTGCAAGCCGGATGCGGTGGAGGCCCTCGAGAATCCGGCGGCGTACCAGGTGTTCATCGACGGCGTGTTCGCGCGCATCAAGGAGTTGGTCACGCGCTACAACCCGATCGACGTGCTCTGGTACGACGGCTGGTGGCCGTTCAACGCGGAGCAGTGGCAGTCGGAGCGGATGAACGCGATGGTGCGGGCGATCCAGCCGCACATCCTGTTCAACGGGCGGAACGGACTTGCGGGCGACTTCGCGACGCCGGAAGGCCACATGGGCGCGCCGAAGCCATGGCGTCCGTGGGAGGGGTGCATGACGATGAACAACAGCTGGGGCTACCACACCGGCGACCACGACTGGAAGACACCCGGCCAGGTGGTGGACCTGCTCGCGACGGCGGCGCAGGGGCGGGGGAACCTGCTGCTGAACATCGGTCCGCGCGGGGACGGTTCCGTGCCCGAGGCCACGGTGCGGGTGCTGGAGACCGTTGGCGCCTGGCTCACGCGGTGCGGCGGCGAGGCGATCTACGACACGGATCTATTTACCTATCACCTTCAGGAGCGCGGCGCGCATCGCGGCGACTGGAACCACATCGGCCCCTGCACGGCCCGCGGGAACACGCTGTACTGGCTGATGCGGCGCTGGACCGGCGGTTCGATTGCGCTGGGCGGGTTGGAGATGAAGGTGAAGTCGGCAGTGCTGCTGGGCGCGAACCGCGCAGTCGATTTCCGGCAGGAGGGCAGTCGTCTGGTGGTGAGCGGCCTGCCGGATGCGCCGCCCGACCCGGTGTGCCCCGTGCTTAAGCTGGAATGCGACCGGGCTCCGGTCCTGTATCAAACTGGCGGAATGCGGATTCCGCGCGTGCCGCACCCGCATTACGATCCGTGCCCGTCGGACATCATGCATTAAGGGAGCGACCGTCTCGAATGGTCGGCCCGCATCCGCTCGCTTGATTGTGTAGACCGTGTTCCCCATACTTTGCCGCATCGTTGCTCCTCGCTGGCACACGTTCATGTCTGTTGGCGTGCAGTCAACCAAGTGGAGGTCATGAGTGAAGTCTGCATCCGTGGCATTGGTGGTGGCG
>CALKUH010000008.1 GCA_937996795.1 uncultured Verrucomicrobiota bacterium
CCGCCCCCGCGGCGGCTCCCGCAGCGGCCGCGCCGGCCCCGGCGCCCGCGCCCTCGAATCTCATTGAAATCAAGTCGCCGATGGTCGGCACGTTCTACCGGGCGGCGACGCCGGAGGCGGAACCCTTTGTCGCGCTCGGCAAGGACATCGACCACGAGTCCGTCGTCTGCATCATCGAGGCCATGAAGGTGATGAACGAGATCAAGGCCGAGACGAAGGGCGTGATCCGGAAGATCCTCGTCGAGAACGCGACGCCGGTCGAGTTCGGCCAGCCCCTGTTCCTCGTCGAACCGCGATAAGCCGCCATGTTTGAACGAATTCTCATCGCCAACCGCGGCGAAATTGCCGTGCGCATCATCCGGGCCTGCCGGGAGATGGGCATCAAGGCCGTCGCGGTGTATTCGACCGCCGACGCGAAGTCGATGCACGTCCAGATGGCCGACGAAGCCATCTGCATCGGGCCGGCGGCGTCGAAGGACAGCTACCTCAAGATCGCGAACATCATCAGCGCCGCCGAGGTGGCGGATGTGGACGCGATCCACCCGGGCTACGGGTTCCTGGCGGAAAACGCGCACTTCGCGGAAATCTGCAAGAACTGCAACATCACCTTCATCGGTCCCTCCCCGCACAGCATCCGCATGATGGGCAACAAGTCCGTCGCGCGCGACACGATGCGCAAGGCGGGCGTGCCGATCGCGCCGGGCAGCGAAGGCGTGGTGAAATCCAAGGAAGACGCCATCAAGATCGCGCAGGAGATCGGTTATCCGGTTCTCATCAAGGCGGTCGCCGGCGGCGGCGGCAAGGGCATGCGCGTGGCGCGGAACGATGTCAGCGTCGCGCAGGGGTTCATGATGGCGAGCTCCGAAGCGGAGCGCGCGTTCTCGAATCCCGAGGTGTACATCGAGAAATTCGTGGACCAGGCGCGCCACATTGAGATGCAGGTCATCGCCGACCACCACGGCAACGCGTGCCACCTGTTCGAGCGCGACTGCAGCATCCAGCGCCGCCACCAGAAGCTGGTGGAGGAGGCGCCGTCGCCCGTGCTGGACGACGAGCTGCGCAAGCGGCTCGGCAAGGCCGCGCTGCGGGCGGTCGAGGCGGTGGACTACCACAACGCCGGCACGATCGAGTTCCTGTTCGACCAGCAGGCGCGCGAGTTCTACTTCATGGAGATGAACACGCGCATCCAGGTGGAGCATCCCGTGACCGAGCAGATCACGGGCGTGGACCTCATCAAGGAGCAGATCCGTGTCGCGATGGGCGAGAAGCTTTCGTTCACGCAGAAGGACCTCAAGGTGAAGGGCCATGCGATCGAGTTCCGCGTGAACGCGGAAAACCCCTACAAGGAGTTCGCGCCGTCGCCGGGCAAGGTGCAGTTTGTGCACATGCCGGGCGGCATCGGCGTGCGCGTCGATTCGCACGTGTACACCGGCTACGACATCTCCCCGCACTACGACAGCATGATTGCGAAGATCATCGTGACGGCGGACGACCGCCCCACGGCGATCACGCGCATGAACCGCGCCCTGGGTGAATTCATGATTGAGGGCGTCTCCACCACCGTGCCGGTGGGGCAGGCCCTGCTCGCCGACGCGCGCTTCCAGCGCGGCGACTACACCACGACCTTCCTCGAGAACTTCATCAAGGAAGGCTTCCTGAACAATCAGTAGGAGAGCGCCATGAGCGACACCGCACGCAGCCACAAGGACAAGGATGCAGCCCTCTCGCCGGATCACCCGGAGTTGTCGGCGGAGCATGTCGAGAATTCCAACGAACTGGGCACGGTCCAGATCCACAACAGCGTCATCGCCGCGATCGCGCGGGTGGCGGCGCTGAAGGTGGCGGGCGTGCTGGAATTGTCCGGCGGCTTGGTGGACGGGCTCGCGGGCATGATCGGGAAAAAATCCGGCGACCGGGGCATCCGCGTGGAGTTCGAGGAGAATTCCGTGTCGCTCGAGATGCACGTGGTCATCGCCTTCGGCGTCCGCATCCCGCATGTCGCGTGGCAGATCCAGACGGAAGTGCGCAAGGCCGTCGAGCAGATGACCGGCAAGCCGGTCAAGGCGGTCAACGTGGTGATCCAGAGTGTGCGCATGCCCCCGGCGGCCCCGCCGTCCACGCCTGAGGAGTCCACGTTGTGAAGGCGCTGCATTTGCTGATCGGCCTCGTGTTGCTGGCGGGCCTGCTCGCGGCCTCGCTGTTCGTCCTGTCCAGCGCCTTCCAGGGCGCCGACGCGTGGGCGACGTTGCTGGAGTCGGGCAAGGGCTATGCGATGGAAGCGGCCTTCGCCGCGCTGACGCTGGCGTTGCTGTTGATCCTCTTTGTGCTGACGAGCTTCCGGTTGCCGGACAAGAGCCAGTACATCGCGTACGACATCGAAGGCAGCGCGGTCAGCATCAGCCTGCGCGCCGTGCAGGACTTCCTCGCGCGGCTGTCCGACGAGTTCGCGGCGGTCGAGTCGCTGCAGCCGACGCTCCGCGTGCGCAACGCAGGGGTCGATGTGCAGCTGGACGTCAAGGTGAAGGCCGGCGCGCAGATCCCCGAATTGTGCCGGATGCTGCAGGACCGCGCGCGCGCGGTGCTCCGCGAAAAAGTCGGCCTGTCCGAGGTCGGCGAAGTGCGCGTGCGCGTGCAGGAAATCGTCGGCACCGCGCCCGCCGAGCCGCCGGCGGACCGTTCGGACACCTTCACCGCCTGATGGATGTGTCCTGTACACACGGAACCGGCTTCACACGCGCATCGGGAGTCAACGGGCCATGAATTGGGATACCATCGCGGTGGAGCACCTCGCCGTCGTTGACCAGGTGTTCAACGACCTGCGCCCCGGCATCGAGCGGCTGGCGGATGAACTCACCGGACGCCTGCGCGCGGGCGGCAAAGTGCTTGTGTGCGGCAACGGCGGCAGCGCGGCGGATGCGCAGCACATCGCCGGCGAACTGGTGAATCGTTTCCTGCGCGAGCGCAAGCCCTACGCCTGCATCGCCCTGACGACCGACACCTCGGTGCTGACCGCGATCGGCAACGACTACAGTTACGACCAGGTGTTCGAGAAGCAGGTTCAGGCGCTGGGTCGCGCGGGCGACGTGCTCATTGCGATTTCAACCAGCGGGCGGGCGGCCAACGTGCTGCGCGCCGTCGCGGCGGCCCGCGCCCAGGGCGTGGTGACCGTGGCGCTGACCGGCGGGACGGGCGGCGAGCTCGCGAAGGCGGCGGACCATGTCCTCTGCGTGTCCTGCACGCGGCACACGCCGCGCATCCAGGAAGGGCACCTCTTGATTTTCCACGCCTTGTGCGAATTGCTTGAAGAACGAATGGAGACCGCCTGATATGCCCGCCAAGCCCAGCCGCCCGTCCGTGGATGTCGCCATCGTCGGCTCCGTCGGGATCGACACCATCGAAACGCCGCGCGCGCGCCGCGAGAGCGTGCTCGGCGGGTCCGCGAGCTACGCCTGCGCCGCCGCGTCCTTTTTCGCGAAGGTCGGCATGGTCGGCGTCGTCGGCACGGATTTCTCCAAAAAGAACCTGAACCTGTACCGCCGGTTCGGCATCGATCTCGCCGGCTTGCAGATCGTGCCCGGCGAGACCTTCCGGTGGAGCGGCGTCTACGAGGCGAACATGGACAACCGGCGGACGCTGAGCACGGAGCTCAATGTCTTCGCCTCCTTTTCGCCCGAGTTGCCGGAGGCCTACCGCGCCGCGCCCTTCCTGTTTCTCGCCAACATTTCGCCGGCGCTCCAGTTGCACGTGCTCGAACAGGTCAAGCGCCCGCGCTTTGTGCTGCTCGACACGATGGATTTGTGGATCAACACGGCCCGCGAGGATCTCGTGAAGGTCATCCGCCGCGTGGACATGCTCACGTTGAACGAATCGGAGGCCCGCCACCTGACGGGACGCCATGCGCTCGCGGTCGCCGCGCGGCACCTGCTCGAGATGGGGCCGAAATACGTGGTCGTGAAGAAGGGCGAACACGGCAGCATCCTGTTCACCCGCAACTCGACGTTCCTGATGCCGGCCTACCTGCTCGAGGACGTCAACGATCCGACCGGCGCGGGTGACACCTTTGCCGGCGGCTTCCTCGGCGCGCTGGCGCGCGGCGGGACGGTGAATGAAAAGGCCATCCGCCAGGCGATGCTCTACGGCAGCGTGCTGGCCTCCTTCGGCGTCGAGGATTTCAGCCTAGACCGCCTCGCGCGGTTGAAGAAGCCCCACGTGGAACAGCGCGTACGCGCGTTCCGCAAAATGCTCGCGTGCTGATTCCGCTATTGCGAGCGGAAGCCCTGGGATTGGGAATAGCGGGCGAGACGGCGGCCGGTGTCGGCGTCCTTGATTTCGATCCACTCCGCCGACGCTTTTCGCACCTTCGCGCTGTGCGCCGCGAGCATGCGGCTCAACCCCTCGCGCACGCCGGGGTGCGTGCCGGCCCAGACTGCGCGTGATATGCGCGCCTCGCTTTGATCGGGCAGGTAGCTGGCGAGGAAGCCGCTGATCAGCAATTGTTGGATGATCAGCGCCGCATTTTCCGGCGGGGTGCCGGGCGAGGGGCTGGTGGCGAGTTTTTCGATCCAGAACGTGTCCGTCCGGCCCTGGGGGCGCACCTTGATCCACAGGCCTTTTTCCTCAATGACATCCAGCAAGGCGCCGCGTCCCAGGTCGCCGGCGGGCACGGCGGCGAAGCGCGCGCCGGGTCCGGCACGCGGCTGCAGGGTTTCGCTCACGCTGTACCGCTGCGTGCCCACGTAGACCGAGCCGGTCAGCGCCGAAATGTTGAAGCTGAAGGAGGCGTTCACCTCGTCGAGCGCGTGCTTGCGCGCGAAGGCGTCCGCATACACATCGTGCAGGCTGGATTCCGCGATCTCGGCCCGGGTCACGGTCGTTTCGTTGGTGCCGTCCTTGAGCGTGACCGCGTCGGCCGTCCACTCCTTGACCTCGCCGCCGGCGAGGATGCCGTTGGCGCGTTGCAGCCAGATGTAGTCGCCGATCTCGGGGGCTTGGAATTGCGCGAAGTAGCTGCGCCACGCGGCCTCATATTCGCCCTGCAGGACGCCGTCGGGATATTCCGTCGCGGGTTTGGGCGTCGTGTCCACCGGGGCGGGCGGCGGAGGCGGGGGGGGCGGTTCCTTGCAGCCGGAAAGCAGGGTGGCGGCGAGGAGCAGGGCGGCCAGTGGCCGAACGCATGATTTCATGAACGGACTTCAGCAAAACGCTCGACGCAGTAAAAGATTTTTGTTGTTACTTGGCCCCACGTTTCATCCCGGAGCTCCCATGAAAGCCACGTCATCCTGTTCCAATCCCGCCGGTTGCGGCGGACGCTGCCACTCGTCGATCATGCTGGACGGCCCCGAGCGGGCGGCCAGCCGCGCGATGCTTCACGCCGTCGGCTTCACGGATCGCGACTTCAAGAAGCCGCAGATCGGCATTGCCTCGACGTGGAGCATGGTCACGCCGTGCAACATGCACATCGACAAGCTCGCCCGCTATGCCGCCCAGGGCGCGGACGCGGCCGGCGGCAAGGCGGTGATCTTCAACACCATCACGATTTCCGACGGCATTTCGATGGGCACCGAGGGCATGCGCTATTCGCTCGTGTCGCGCGAGGTGATCGCCGACTCGATTGAGACCGTCGTGGGATGCGAGGGGTTTGACGGTTACGTCGCCATCGGCGGGTGCGACAAGAACATGCCGGGCTGCCTGATCGCGATGGCGCGCCTGAACCGTCCGTCCGTCTTCGTCTACGGCGGCACGATCCTGCCCGGCGTGCACAAGGGCAAAAAGGTGGACATTGTCTCGGTGTTCGAGGCCGTGGGCGCCCACGCGCGCGGCGACATCGACGACAAGGAACTCAAGGCGATCGAGGCCGTGGCGATTCCCGGCGCGGGGTCCTGCGGCGGCATGTACACCGCCAACACGATGGCCTCGGCGATCGAAGCGCTCGGCATGAGCCTGCCCAACAGCTCCGCGCAGGCGGCGGTTTCCGCCGCGAAGCGCGAGGATTGCCGCGCCGCGGGCCGCGCCGTGCTGAATCTCATCAAACGCGGGATCGCGCCGCGCGACATCATGACGCGCGAGGCCTTCGAGAACGCGATCGCGCTGGTGATGGCGCTCGGCGGGTCGACCAATGCCGTGCTGCATTTGCTGGGGATGGCGCACGCGGCGGACGTGAAACTCTCGCTCGACGACTTCACCCGCATCGGCAAGCGGACGCCGGTGCTCGCGGACTTGAAGCCGAGCGGGCGGTTCGTGATGGCCGAACTCGTGAAGATCGGCGGCACGGTGCCGTTGATGAAGATGTTGATCGAGGAAGGCCTGATGCATGGCGACTGCCTGACGGTCACCGGCAAAACGCTGTGGGAAAACGTGCGCGGCGCGAAGCCGTATCCGAAGAAGCAGGAGGTCGTGCGTCCGTTCTCCAACCCGATCAAGAAGGACGGCCACCTTGTGATCCTGCGCGGCAACCTGGCCGCCGAGGGCGCCGTGGCGAAGATCTCCGGCAAGGAAGGCCTGAAGTTTTCAGGGCGCGCGCTGGTGTTCGAGTCGGAGGAAACCGCCCTGCACGCGATTCTCGACGGCACGGTGAAGAAGGGCCATGTGATCGTGATCCGCTACGAGGGTCCGCGCGGCGGTCCGGGAATGCGCGAGATGCTGTCGCCGACGTCGGCGGTCATGGGCAAGGGCCTGGGCAAGGACGTGGCGCTTATCACGGACGGCCGGTTCTCCGGCGGCAGCCACGGATTCGTGGTGGGCCACATCACGCCCGAGGCGTATGCCGGCGGGCCGCTCGCCATCGTGCGGAACGGCGACCCGATCACGATCGACGCGGAGAAACGGCTGCTGAATCTTGAACTGCCGGCGGCGGAAATCGCGCGCCGTCTCAAGGCGTGGAAGAAACCCAAGCCGCGCTACACGCGCGGTGTGCTGGCGAAGTACGCGGACCACGTCGCCTCCGCCTCCGAGGGCGCGGTGACGGATAAATCGTTCGCGGAATAGGGTCGCGCGCGGGGCGCGTTGCGGCTAGGCTGCGCGCCGTACGCATGAAGCGCGTTTCCTCCAGCTTGGGATGCACCGTCGCCGGGTTGCTGCTGGCCGCGTGCCCGCTCTCCGCATCGGCGCAGCGGCACTGGTTTGTCGCTCCGTCCGGATCGGATGCCGGCAACGAGTGCCAGGATTCCAACGCGCCGTGCGCGACGATTGCGCATGTGCTGACCCGCGTCGAAACGAATTCCCTCCAGCCGGGCGATACACTGCATCTCGCGGCGGGCGTGTACACGGAATCCAGCCTCGTCCTCACGCGCGACCTCGACTGGGCGGGCGCGGGGGCGGACGTCACCATCGTGCAGGCCGCGGCGGCCGCGGGCAGCGCGACGGATCGCGTGGCGACCGTTTCCAGCGGCGCATCCAGCCGTTTCACCGGCCTGACCATCCGCCACGGGCGGACGCCGGATGGCGCCGACGGCGGCACCGAGGCCGCGCCTGGCGGCAATGGCGGCGGGTTGCTGGTGAATGGCACGCTCGAATTGGTTTCGTGCCGCGTGGTCAGCAACCAGACGGGGCGCGGCGGCATCGGAGACGGCGGTGGCCGGGGGGGCGATGGCGGCGGCATCTACAACGACGGCACGCTGGTGGTGAGCAATTCCGTGGTGGCGTACAACCGGACCGGCGATGGCGGTGCGGCCACCAACGAGGGCTCGCGCGCGGGCAACGGGTGGGGCATCCACAACACCGGGACCCTGCGGGTGTATGGGTCCGCGGTCCATCACAACCTCGGCGGCGATGGCGGCGCGGCGGCGGACACCGGAGGCGACGCGGGTTGCGGCGCGCTCTGGAATTCGGGTGACCTCCGATTCATCAATTCCACGCTCAGCGACAATACGGGCGGCTTCGGCGGCGCGGGCACCAACGGCGTGCCCGGTCTCGACAGCCAGGGCGGCGGGCTCTGGAACGCGGTGTTCGGCGGCGTCCTGTTCGCGCACGCGACCGTCGCGGGCAACTCGGCGCCGGGCGGGGGCGATGACCTCTTCACGGATGGCGCGGCGGTGACCGCCTCGCATGTGGTCGTCGCCGGCGGATTGGCGGGCGCCGTGGAGGTGGCGGGTCCCTCGCTGCTTGCCGTCACCAACGACGCCGTATTGAGCGGCGAGACGGGCAGTGTGATCAGCGGGCAGGATCCGCTGCTGGGCGAACTGGCCATGCTCGGTGGCTTTGCGCCGGTTCGCCGGCTGAAACCGCTGAGTCCCGCGGTCAACGCGGGCGACCCTGCGATCACGAATGCGCCGGACACCGACCAGCGCGGCGCGCCTCGCATCCAGGGCGGGCGCATCGACCTCGGCGCCTATGAACTGCAACCAGCGGTGTCGTATGTGTCGGAAACGGGGACGGATGGCACGAACGAATGCCGCGCGTCGGATGCGCCGTGCGCGTCGCTGGCCCATGCCATCCCGCAGGCGCTGCCCGGCGACACGATCGTGATCACGACCGGCACGCTGACCGAAGCGGGCATCGAACTGGATCGCCCGCTCACTCTCATGGGAAACGGCGCGACGGTCTCCATCTGGCAGGCGGCGGCGGACGTTCCATCGGCGACGGATCGCCTGCTGGCGATCCCGTCCGGAATCACGGTGACGGTGCAGGCGTTAACCCTGCGACACGGGCGCGCGCCGGATGGGGTCGATGCGGAGGCCGGCGGCTCCGGCGGCGCGATCCTGAACGAGGGCGCGCTGTATGTGGAGGCTTGCGAGTTCCGGGACAACCGGGCCGGCGACGGCGGGCACGATGGCGGGGAAGGCGGACGCGGCGGCGCGATTTATAGTGACGGTTTGTTGTGGGTGGACCAGACCCGCTTTGTCAGCAATCGCGCGGGCAACGCTGGCGACGCGGGCGCGCCCGGCGGCTCGGGCGGCGCGGTGTACAACGCGGCGCAGGCGCAGATGGCGGATGTCGAGTTCGCCCATAACCGCTGCGGTGACGGGACCGTTAACGAAGAAGGCGGGCATGGCGGCGGGTTCGCCAACGGCGGCGTGGCCACGGTGGCCGCCTCCACGTTTGCGGACAATACCGCGGGAAGCGGCGGGCCGGGCGGGACCGGGGGGCGCGGCGGCGGCTTCTTTAATGAGGACACCATGACCGCGATCCACCTCACCGTCAGCGGCAACCGCAGCGGTCCCGGCGGTCGCGCGGGTGGCATCTCCAACGAAGGCGCGCTGACGCTGTTGCATTCCACCGTGGCGTACAACGAAGCCCAGGCTCCCGGCGGCGCGGCGGGCGGCCTCGATTCCGCCGGACTGTTTACCGCGCTGGGCCATGTGATCCTGTCGGACAACCTCGCCGACGGCGGAGGACCCGATGGGGAGGGGGACTTCAATTCGCTCGGCTACAATCTCGTCAGCGATGATGACGGACTCACGCTGACGAACGTCGCGGCGGGCAACCTCACCGGTGTCTCCGCCCTCCTGGCGCCGCTGGCCGAAAACGGCGGTTTCACGCGCACCCACATGCCGGGAGACGAAAGCCCCGTGCGCGAGGCGGGCGATCCCTCCTTTGCCCCGCCCCCGGCGACCGACCAGCGCGGCATGCCCCGTGTTATCGGGCCGCGGATCGACCTCGGTGCGGTGGAACCGACACTGGCGGATGTCGACGGCGATGGGCTGCCGGACTACTGGGAGACGCTGTACGGGCTAGACCGGTATGACCCGGGGCTCACCAACGTATTCGCCGGCGCGGGTGGCGATCCCGACGAAGACCAGGCGGACCATTGGAGCGAGTATGTCGCGGACACCAACCCGACCAACGCGCAATCCGTCTTCCGCATCACCGCCCTCCAGTCCCATCCGGCGCTGACCCTGCAGTTCCCGTCCTCCGCCTTTCGCCTGTACAGCGTGCAGGCCGCCGATCCCGCCGCCGCGCCGGCCTGGAGCAACATCACAGGCCTCGTGGACGTGCCGGGCAGCGGCACGACGCACACCGTTGTCCTGCCCGTCCCGGCAACCGGCGCGCTCTTCCGGCTGACTGTTCGATTGCCGTGAGAACGCGCGTCAAAATGACCTACACAGCCAGATTAATTTTCGTGTAAATTTACTTGTGAAGCCCGGTGTTAAGGGTTAAAGCTCCCTCATCGGGTGGCAGTCACATTCAGGGGTGTTTTTATGGTCCGCAGGGAGGCATGGCGAAGCGATGATGGCAGGCGGAATATCCGTCACGCCAGTTCCATGCCTGTGCGTCTGGAGCGGACCGAACCGGTGGTTGATGCCAGCACCCAGTTGCGCGATATCGGGCAGGGCGGCGTGGGCCTCGTCAGCAAGCAGCCCCTCCAGCCGGGCGAAACGTGCCGCCTGATGTTCGGACTGCTTGAGTATCCCGAGCCGGTTGTCGGCAAGGTGGTGTGGTGCAAGCCCGCCGAGACTGCCGGTTCCTATGCTGCCGGCGTCCAATTTGTTGAAGAACACCCGTATTCCCACGCGCGCCTCGTCGTCGATGTCTGCCACGTGGAATTCTACCGCCGCGACCAGCGCCAGCGTCTGGGTCGCGAACTCGATCACGCGACCGCCGTGCAGGAATGGCGGAACCGCAGCACCGCGACCGCCGCCGCCCGCGTCTGACGCGCCTACGGCGTCCCGGCCAGCAGGGTCCTGAACTCCGCCTCGTCGAGCGTACGCACCCCGAGCTTCCGCGCCTTGTCGAGCTTCGAGCCCGCCTCCGCGCCGACGACGAGGAAATCCGTTTTCCCGCTCACGCTGTCCGCCACCTTCGCGCCGGCCGCCCGCAAGGCCGCCTGCGCCTGCTCCCGGCTGAAGTGTTCCAGCGTGCCGGTGACGACGACGGTCTTTCCGGTGAACGCGGTTTGGGCCGCCGGCGCGGACGGGGCCGATTCCCCGCGCGGATCAATGCCGAGCGCATTCAATTCCGCGAGCAGCGCGGCGCCGGCCTTCGACGCGAAAAACGCGATCACATCGCGCGCCACCACGGGCCCGACCCCGTCCAGGCCCGCGCGCTGGATCTCCGCGGCGACGGCAGAGCGTCGCGCCACCGCCGCTTGATGCGCCCGCTCCAGGTCCTGCTTCTCCGCTTCCGTCCGTCCCTTGTTGGCGCGAGCCTTCGGGTTTAGTTCCTTGATCGACGCGTCCACCTCCACCAGTTCGAGGATCAACGGGAGGCGGGGGGACGACGCCAGGTCCGCCAGGTGCCGGTGGCAGCCCGCGAGCTTCAGCGCGATGGTTTCGCCGACACTCGGGAGCCCGAGCGCAAACAGCCACTTCGCGAGCGGCGCTTCGCGCGCCGCCCGCAGCGCGTCGAGCATCCGCTGCGCGTTTTTTTCGCCCAGTTGACGCGGCTCCTCCGCCGTGCCGAGGTTCAGGTTCGCGAGCGCCTCGCGCTCCAGGCGGAAGAGGTCGAACACCGACTTCGCGAGTCCGCGCTCCACGAGTTTGTCGGCGACCACTTCGCCGAGGCCCTCGATGTTCAGCGCGCCGCGGCTGGCGAAATACTCGATCCTGCGCGCGAGCTGCGCCGGGCACTCCGCGTTCTCGCAGCGCAGCGCGACCTCCTCACGCTCGTCGCCGGACAGCGCGCGCCGGACCACCGGTCCGCCGCAGGATGGACAGCGGGACGGCATCGCGAAACGCTGCTCGCCGCCCGTCCGCGCGTCATCCACCACGCGCACGATCGCGGGGATCACGCGGCCCGCGCGCTTGATGACCATCGTGTCGCCGATGCGGATGTCCTTCCGCTTGATCTCCTCCGCGTTGTGCAGCGTGATGCGCGAGATCGTCGTGCCCTCCAGGAAGACCGGCGCCACCTCCGCCACCGGCGTCAGCACGCCCGTGCGGCCGACCTGCACGACGATGCGCTCCAGTTTTGTCTGCGCTTCGTGGAACCATTCGGGCCGTTTGTAGGCGACCGCATAGGCGGGCACGTTGGTTTTCAATCCCAGTTGCCGGCAGACCGCGTTGTCGTTGACCTTGATGACGCAGCCGTCGATTTCATACGGCAGCGCGCCCTCGTTCTCCTTCATGTCGCGCGCCGCGGCCTCCGCCGCCGCGAGGCTGTCCGCGCGCCGCCAGTCGTGCGGCGTGGGCAGGCCATACGCCCGCAGCGCTGCAAGTTCATCCGTGTGCGTCGCGAAGTCCGCGCCCTCGGTGTGGCCGAGCGCATAAAACACCGCGCGCAGCGGGCGTTCCGCCGCGATGCGCGGATCGAGCTGCTTCAGCGAGCCCGCCGTGGCGTTGCGGGTGTTCGCGAACGTCTTCTCGTCCTTCGCGCGCAACGCCTCATTCAGCGCGATGCGATCCGCCTCGCGCATGTACGCCTCGCCGCGGATTTCGATGTGGCGCGGCGCGGCGCCCTTCAGATGGAGCCGCAGCGGGATGTCGCGCAGCGTGCGGAGGTTTGACGTGATGTCGTCGCCGTATTCCCCGTCGCCGCGCGTGACGCCCTGATGCAGGACCCCGTCCACGTAGTGCAGCGCGATGGAGACGCCGTCGATCTTCGGCTCCACGACGTAGTCGGGGATGAAGCCCGGAATCTTTTTGCGGATTTCCTTCTCGAACAATTCCAGTTCGCGCAGGTCCTCCTTCTTTTCCAGCGACAGCATCGGCGCGCGGTGTTTCACGCGCTCGAAACCCTCGATCGGCTGTCCGCCCACGCGTTGCGTGGGGGAGTCCGGCGTCACGAGTTCCGGGTGCTCCGCCTCCAGCCGCTTTAATTCGTCGTACAGCGCGTCGTAGGCGCGGTCCGAAAGCTCCGGCGCCGCCTCCACGTAGTACAACCGGTTATGGCGTTCGATTTCCGCGCGCAACGCCGCCGCGCGCGCACGGGCCTGGGAAAGCGTCATGGCGGAAGTGTAGCGGGAAAGGGGCGGGGTGCCCAAGGTTCAAGTTTGCCGCGATGCGCGGCGGCGGCTCGCGACCGCGGCCAGCGCGACGGCCAGCGCGGCGCCGATGGTGTCCGCGAGCCAGTCGTGCCAGTCCGGCTGCCGCGTTGGGACGAACATCTGGTGGATTTCGTCCGTGCCGCCATAGACCGTCGCCGCCAGCCAGGCCAGCGCCGCCGCGAGGCCGATGGGCGCCCGGTGCGCGCGCCGCAGCGCGAGATAGACGAGCAGCGCGAGGATCCCGAACGCCAGCGCATGGGTGATCTTGTCGTGCGCGAGGAACCACGGCGGGATGCCCGGCCCCGCCGGACGGTGGCTCATCCAGAACAACGTGCCCGCCCAACCCGCGGCGGGCAGCCAATAGAGGTTCGACGCAAGGTGTCGCATGAAAGGGACTCGCTTTCCGGCGTAAAAATTTACAACGTCTGTAAAACATGTCCCATCCGACTTGCAACGTCTGTAAAAACTTTTTCGGAGCCGTGCTGCTGGTTGCGCTGGCATCGGGGTGCGCGACACCGGGGGTGGATTTGCCGCCGGTGCCGGTTGGCGGGCCGGAGATGAAATCCCCGCCGACCCGGCGCGCGGAGCCGTGGGCCCCTCGTGTCCCGCCGCCGCCGCCCGCGCCCGCGCCGGCGCCTCCGCGACCCGCACGACTGGATGAAGAGGTGTTGCGGCTCCAGCTCTTTCTCGACCGCCAGCACCTGTCGCCGGGATGCCTCGACGGGCGGTGGGGTCCGCAGACGCGGCACGCGTTGCGCGCGTGGCAGGCGCGCGAGGGGCTGCCGGCGACGGGGGAGTGGGACGAGGCGCTGCGCGCGCGGCTGCCGCCGACGGACACGGCGTTCACGATCCACACCGTATCCGCGGAGGATCATGCGGAACTGCGCCCGGCGCCGCGGGGCTGGCGCGAGAAGGCGCAGGCCGACCGGCTCGGGCATGTGTCGGTGTTGGAGCTGGTCGCGGAGCGGTATCACTGCACGCAGCGCGCGATCCGCGAGCTGAACCCGGATGTGGCGTGGCCGAATCCCGCCGCGGGCGCGGTGGTGCGCGTGCCGCGGGTGGCGACGACGGCGCGCGAGCGGGCGGCGCGGGTGGAAATTCACCTGGCGGGCAAGTACCTGCAGGTGTTCGACGCGGAGGGCCGGCTGGCGGCGCACTTCCCGTGCTCCATCGCGCGGCAGGTCGAGAAACGTCCGGTGGGCGAGCTGAAGATTGTCAACGCGGCGGACGAGCCGAACTACACGTTCGACCCGGAGCTGTTTGCCGACGATCCGGCGGCGGCGGGGATCGGGCGGCGCCTGCTGATTCCACCGGGGCCGAACAATCCGGTGGGCGTGGCGTGGTTGAGTCTCGACCGTCCCGGGTACGGCATCCACGGTACGCCGCATCCGGAGGACATCGGGAGGACCGAATCGCACGGGTGCTTCCGTCTCGCGAATTGGAATGCGCGCAAATTGCTCGGCATGGTGTCGATCGGGACGCCGGTGCTGGTGTTGGAGTGAAAAAAACAGCGGTTCGCTTGACGCTGTCTCCATTTTTACCTAACTTCACTTGCACGTGCAGTGCACCTGCGCATCAGGCTTGAGAATCAACATGATGGATCACCTGCTTACCCCTCGCGGTCGTGTATTGTTGTGCGGCGCTGCACTTGCGGCCGGGTGGTGGGCGGCGCCGGTGCGCGCGCAGACGGTGGACCAGGAGTTCGAGTTTGCCAACAAACTCGTCGAGATCGGGTTCGCCGATTACGCCAAGAAGTTGATGGACGAGGTGGTCCGCAAGAATCCGGACCAGGCGGGCCGCGCCAAGATCGTCAAGGCCGAGGGCTTCATCGCCGCCCGCAAGTTTGCCGAGGCCGAGGCGGTCATCAGCGAATTTCCCGCGGGGGATCCGAAAGGCGACGCGATCCGACTTGCGCTGGGCCGCGGATATTACCGCATCGGCGACATGGAGAAGGCCCGGCAGACGTACACGGACTTCTTCAGCCGCTTCAAGACGCCGCCATCGGATGCGGACCTCCTCAAGTTCTATCGCGAGGCGTCGTTCCAGTTCTCCCAGATGTTGCAGCAGGCGGGCGATTTGCGCGGCGCGGCGGATGCGATCGGGCGCGTGCTTTCGACGAATCCCGGCCGCGAGGTGGAGCGCTCGCTCCGCGCGGAGCAGGCGCAGCTGCTGGTGGATTTTGCGCAGAAGGCGCAGGGCGCGGACCGGGACAAGGCGCTGGCGGATGCGGCGAAAATTTGCGCCGACATCCAATGGGGCGGGGTGGACCTCTGGTTCGGGCAGTCCATCATCACGCTGGCGAACATCGAGTTGGTGAAGGGCAATCGCCCGCGCGCCGAGGAGCTGATCAACCGCCAGTATCGCGACATCCTGCGCGACATCGACAAGATGTTTAAAGAGGACCCGAACCTGCCGGTCGCGCTGAATCCATTTGCCGGCGCGCGTTTCCTCGTGGGCCAGATGTACGAGCAGGATGGCGACGCGATTGTGAAGGACCCGGCGAAGAAGGACCAAGCCGTGGCGGCCTACGGGCGTGCGATTGGCGAGTTTTACAACGTGTTTGTCAAATACGGTTCCAGCGACTGGGGCCCGCGCGCCGGCGTCCGCGCCTCCGAGGTGAAGGCCAAGCTGGAGGGGCTGGGCAAGAAGGTGGACGTCGATCTGGGCGCGCACTCTGAAAAAATCGCCGAGACCCAGCTTCGGCTGGCGGGCAACCTGTTCATCCAGCGCAAGTTTGCGGAGGCGTCGGTCGAGTATCTGCGCGTCGTGAACGCCTATCCCGATGCGGAGGCGTCGATCCGCGCGATGAGTCAGTTGATCCAGTGCTACATGGAGCAGGGCGACAAGCTGACCGCGCGCGCGCTCATTGAATATGTGGTCGAGCGCTTCCCGGGTCGTCCGGTGGCGGCCACGGCGGTGCTGAGTGTCGCCGGCGCGGCGGCGACGAAGAAGGACGATGCGTTCGCCATTGAAATCTACGAGCAGTTCCTGCGCGGTTTCCCGAAGCATGACCAGGCGGGCAAGATCCTGTTCTTCCTGGGTGGCCAGCGCCGCAAGGCGGGCGACAATGAGGGGGCGAATCATTACTTCCAGCAGATCGTGGACAACCTGCCGCAGGACCAGTTCTACCCGCAGGCGCTGCGCCTGATCGCGCGCAGCTACTACGACCTCCAGCAATACGACGAGGCGATTGCCGCCTTCTCGAAACTGGTCGCGGACATCCCGCCGAGCCCGGATCGCGCGAATGCGCAGTTCAGCCTGGCGGATTGCCATGTGCGCAAAGGCGACTGGGTCAAGGCCGCCGCCGAACTGGAGACGCTCATCAGCTGGTTGGTGCCGAAGAACAATCCCTATGCCGTTTCCGAGGACGATCGCAAACGCAATCGCGACCTGCTGGAGCGCGCCGTCTTCCAGCGCGCCAACTGCTATGCGCGGATGACGGAGCCCGCCGACCAGGTGGCCTCCTTCCGCGAACGCGGCATGCGCGGATACGAGCAGTTCCTCCAGCTGTTCCCGCAGTCGGAATTCGCGCCCAAGGCCATGATGGGGCAGGGGCAGATTCAGCTCAGCCTGGGGCAGTTCGATGCCGCGGCAAAGACGTTCGACCAGCTGGCCGCCAAGTATCCGCTGTCGGAGGAGGGCAAGAACGCCCTGTATTCGCTGGCGCGCAGCGCGATGGAGATCGGGCAATTCGACCAGGCGCGGCTCGCGTTCGACAAGATGGTGGGCAACGCCGCGAATTACAAACCGGATGAATTCACCCGCATCGGGCAGTTGATGATCGATGCGAAGCTGTTCGACCAGGCGCTCCAGGCCTTCCGCATTGTCAGTGAGAACCCGCAGATCCAGCAGACGAAGGATGCGCCCGAGTCGCGGGCCCTGCTGGAGCGTGCGTTGTTTGGCGTCGGACGCGCGAATTTCGAGCGCAAGAATTTCGAGGAGGCCATCAAGGCGCTCGAACAGTTGCTGAAGGATTATCCGCGCAGCGGGCTCTTCTATGAGGTGCGCTTCCTGTTGGGCCAGGCTTACGCCGAGCTGGGTCAGTTCCTGAATGCCAGCCAGGCGATGAGCGAAATTTTCCGCCTGTCGAAGGATCCGATGCAGATCAATCAGGCGAGCCTCACGCTCGCGGGCATCCAGATCAAGGCGAACGACAAGGCGGGCGCGCTCGCCTCGTTCCAGCGCATCGCGCTCCTGACCGATCCGAGCAAGCCCGAGCAGCGTCCGTTCATCCAGGAAGCCCTCTACCGGAGCATTCCGCTGGCGATTGAACTCGGCCAGTTCAGCGAGGCGCTCGAAAATTGCGATCAATACTTGCAGCTCTTTCCGACGAGTGACAAAGTACCGGAAGTCAGGCGTTGGCAGGCGGATGCCAAACTCCGGGCCAGCACGGCCGCCCCGGCGGCGCCGGCGGGCGTTACGCCGTGAGGGGAATCAGGACCATGACAGCTCTTCGCCATCGTTTTTCAGTCGCGATCACGGCAGCCGCCCTGTGGCTGCTGGCGTCGGGCGCCGTGTGGGCGCAGAACACACCGCATGTGCTCCTCTCGAATGGCAGCCGCGTGGATGGCACCGACATCCGGGCGCGTTCCGACGGCACGGTCATTTTGACCACGCCGAACGGGCAGCGCGAGTTTCCGCGCGGCCAGTATGTCAAGGCCGTGGCCGCGCGCCCGGCCGATTTCGACCGCGCCCGCCAGTTGGCGCAGCAGCGCAATTTCGACGAGGCGCTCCGCGTGTTGGAGCAGGTGATCCAGGCGAACCGCTTCCTCGACTGGGATATCCAGGCGCGCATCGTATCCGCGCAGGTGCTTTCCGCGAAGGGCGACCACGCGGGGGCGGCGACCGCCTATGAGCGGCTCTTCCAGGCGTCGCCGGAGCAGCGGAATGAAAGCGCCGTGCTGTCGGGCTATATGACCGCGCTGCTGGAGTCGAAGCAGGTTGAGAAACTGAATCCGCTGCTCGATACGATGATCGCGAAGGGCGCGCGCGCCGACGCCGCGCGGGCTTATCTGCTTCGCGGTGATTTGAAAATGTCGCAGGGGCAGGTGGAGGGCGCCGTGATGGACTACCTGCGGACGGCGCTGATGTTTGAGTCGGAACGTACGACCCTGCCCGAGGCGCTGTTCAAGGCGGCGGAAGGGCTGGAGAAGCTGCGCGACCCGCGGCACAAGGAGTACTACCGTCGCGTTGCGCAGGAATTCGCGGGCACCCCGTTCGCGCAGCGCGCGCAGGGTAAATTCTAAACGGTCGGAAGGATGAACATGAGGAGCACGAACATGTCGATGGTCAAGAAACTGGCGTTGGGCGGTTTGCTGGCGGCAATGGCGTTGGGTTGTTTCGGGACGGCGTTCGCGCAGGAAATGGAGCTGGCGCCCGAGGCGGCTGCGGCGGCCAAGGCGCCGAAGTCCGATCCGATGTCCTTCGTGAATGTCGTGCTGAGCTCGGGCTGGATGGGCGTCATCCTCTGGCTTGGCTTGGGCGCGTGCTCCGTGGCCGGATTCGGGTTGATCATCGACTCGTTTATCACGGTGAAAGAGAAGAAGATTGTGCCGGAAACGCTGGTCCAGAAGGCGCGCGAGGCCATTGAGCAGGGCGATGTGATGAAGGCGCTGAAACATTGCGAAGAGGAGCCGGGTCCGCTTGCCAATGTCCTGTCCGCCGGGTTCAGCAATGTGTCGGAAGGCTTTGAGGCGGTCCAGGAAGCCGTCGGTGTGGCGGCGGACCTCGAAAGCGAAAAGCTGCTCCAGCGCGTGACCTATCTCAACGTGGTGGCGAACCTATCCCCGATGCTGGGGCTGCTCGGTACGGTGCAAGGTATGATTTTCGCCTTTGCCAACCTGGCGACCACGCAGGCGGGCGCCGCCCAGCAACAGATGCTGGCCGTCAACATCGCGCAAGCCCTCTACACCACGGCGGGCGGTCTGATCGCCGCCGTTCCGGCGGTGGGCTTCTACTTCTTCTTCCGCAACAAGGCGACCCGGATCATCCTCGGCATGGAAGCGCTGACGACGGACATGGTGAAGTCGCTGCGCAACGTGGAAGTGGTTTCGGAATAGTCCGCGTCTGGTTCTCCAAACATGAAGAAACGTCCAGAAGAGCCCGGGCCAAACATGACGCCGATGATCGACGTCGTGTTCCAGCTCATCATCTTCTTCGTCGTGACCGCGGACATGCAGCAGAAGGCCATCGACGAAAGCATCAAGCTGGCGATGGCGCCGCATGCGAGACCCGTCGAACAGAAGGATCCTCGCGAGGTGACGATTGAAGTGGACCGCAACGGTCGCATTTCGATCGCGCGCGTCTACATGTCGCCGGATTACCTCTACACCGTGATGCGCAAGACCGTGGCTGATCACGGCCAGACGGTTCCGGTGGTGATTCGCGCCGATGGCGCCACCAAACACGAGGCTGTGCGCGCGGCCATGGATGCCTGCACGCGCGCGGGCCTGTGGCGGGTCAAGTTCTCGGCCATCAAGGAAAGGGCCACGTGACCCATGGCACGCGAACGCAAACGCGATCATAGCGGTGAATCCGGCGAGTTGAACATGACGGCGATGATCGACGTCGTGTTCCAGTTGCTGATTTTCTTCCTCGTGACGCAAAAACCCATCGACACGATGGCCAACCTCGACGTTTCCCGACCGTCTCCCGAGAAAAAACAGGAGCAGATGGAAACGCCGCCGAACATGATCCGCATCCAGATCTATCCGGATGGCTTCACGATGAACGACCGCCCCGTGCAGCTCTCCCAGATGGAAGGCCTCATGGCGCGGCTGGCGGGAATCGATCGCAACCAGACGATCATGATCATGTGCACGGCGCTGTCTAAACACGAAGACCTGGTCCGTGTACTCGATTTGTGCGCCAAAACCGGACTGGTGAATCTGTCCGTGGTCAGCACCAACTAGCGCGAGGTTTCTCTCATGGACGCAAAAGAACGAGACGAGTTCCTTCGCAAGTACAAGCTCAAGAAGCTGGTGGAGCATATGACGGGCCCCATTGGGTCCGTCCTGCTCCACATCCTGGTCGTTTATCTGGCGATTCACTTCATGGTGTTCGATGCGGCCGAAAAGGCCCCGGAGATCGAAGTGACGATGATGGAAGTCCAGACCGCCGACTTGGAGGAATTCAAGGAAGAGCTGGAGAAAATGGAGGACCTGACCGAATTGACGGATGTGGCCATGCCGTCCGACATACCGGTCGAAATGGACACTCCGGTTCCGTCCGATTCACCGGCTCCGTCCGAGGATGTCAGCATGGACATCGCGGAGTTGAATATCCTGAGCGACAGCAGTCCGTTGATCATGAAGAACCTGTACGCGGGCCGTTCCGCGGAAGGTCGATCGGCCGGATTGGGCCAGTATGCCGGACGCTGGGCCAAAGTGGTGGACGCGGCGGTCATCAAGGCGCTGGAGTGGTTGAAACGCAACCAGGCGGCCGACGGTTCGTGGGGCCCGAACAAACCGGCAATGACAGGCCTGGGATTGCTGACCTTCCTGGCGCACGGTGAAACGACGGCGTCCAAGCAGTATGGGGCTACGGTGGAGAAGGCGATCCGCTGGTTGCTCGCCAACCAAAAGCCGGATGGCATGTTCGCCGAAAAGAACCAACCCGGCGTCTACGCGCACGCCATCGCGGCCTATGCCATCAGTGAAGCCTACGGTCTGACGCGCATTCCTGATTTGAAGCCCGCGATGGAGAAGGCGATCGACCAGATCGTTAAGGGTCAGCAGCCCGGCGGCTCGTGGGACTACTCGTACAACAAAGGCGCCCGGCGGGATACATCGGTGGCGGGATGGCACATTCAGGCGCTGAAGGCGGCCTACATCGCGGGAGCGGAAACGCCGGGCATCAAGGAGGCGATGGACCTTGCGGTCAAGGACATTACCTCCGCCCATGATGTGCAGACCGGCCGTTTCTTCTACTCGGCCCGCGGCAGCCACCAGACGGATTCAATTACCGCAGTTGGTGTGTTGAGTCTTCAATTGCTCGGGCAAGCCCGCAGTAAAGAGGCCCGCGCGGGTCTCCAGGCGATGCAAGGCGCAAAGTGTGACTATCGCAATCCCCCTGGTTGGCCGATGTATGCGTGGTACTACATCACCCAGAGCAAGTTCCACACGGGCGGCCAACTGTGGGACTCGTGGAACAATCAATTTGCGCCCGAACTTACGAAAAACCAGAACGACGACGGCAGTTGGACCTCCGCAGGACAAAATCTGAAGGGCGATGGACACGGCAAGGAAACCAACTATGGACCGGTCTATTCGACGACCCTCGCGGCGCTGACGCTTCAGGTGTATTACCGCAATCTGCCGACCTACAAGGCCATTGCGGTGGAGGCCGACGAGTCTGCGCCCGCCGATGATGTCTCGATCAAGATCATCTGATCCCCGCCTCACGCTTCCGCGCCACAAATAAACCGCCCGCGCAGCCGGGTTCGTGGTAACTTCTTCGCATGTCGCGCGGTCCGAAGATTCATGTTCTGCCTGACGAGGTGATCAACAAGATCGCCGCGGGGGAGGTCGTGGATCGCCCGGCCTCCGTTGTGAAGGAGTTGGTGGAAAACGCGCTGGATGCGCGCGCCACGTCCATTCGCGTGGAATTGACGGGCGGTGGTCGCCAGGCGGTTGTCGTGACGGATGACGGAGTTGGCATGAGCCGTGACGATGCGCTTCTCAGCGTTGAGCGGCATGCCACCAGCAAGATTCGTGACGTCCATGACATTGAGCACGTCGCCACACTCGGATTCCGCGGGGAAGCCCTTGCCGCGCTGGCATCCGTCTCGCGTTTTACGCTCACAACGCGTCCCGCGGGTCAGGAGGCTGGAACGGAACTGACGATTTCCGGCGGCCGTATCCTCGAGGTCCGTGAGACGGGCTGCGCGCCCGGCACGTCGATCGCCGTGCGCAACCTCTTTTTCAATGTGCCGGCACGCCGCAAATTCCTTCGCAGCGAGCAGACGGAGCTGGCTCATGCGCGACAGGTGTTCCTTGTGCATGCGCTCGCGCACCCGGAGACCGGCTGGACCCTCCGGGTCGATGACCGCGAGGTCTATCAGTTGCCGCCTGGCGCGACACTGGAGGAGCGTGTGCGCCAGTTGTTTGGCGGCGATGTGCTGACGGGGCTGCGTTCCGTGGATGCGGTGCGCGAGGGCGTGCGCGTGCGCGGGCTGGCGAGTTTGCCACAGGTCACGCGCGCCGACCGCTCGGAGCAGTACATCTTCGTAAATGGTCGCCCGGCTTCCGCGCCCGTGGTGGGGTTTGCGATCAACGAAGCGTACCAGGCGCTGATTCCACGGGGGCGACACCCGGTGTTGTTCCTGTTCATTGAATTACCGGCGGATGAGGTGGATGTGAATGTCCATCCCACGAAAAAGGAAGTCCGGTTCCGGCATGCGTCGCGTGTGCGCGATGCCTTGGTGGAGGCGATACGCGAGTCGGTGGCCCTTCCGGCGGCGTCGGAGGGCGGCGCCGACCGCAACCTGTCCGCCCTGTTCGTGGCCTCGCGTGCCACGCCCGCATTGCAGGTGGTGGATCTGCCGGAGCTGCCGGCCTTCTCGTACCCGCGCCTTGACCCCGCCGCGCCCGTCCCGTCGGCGGAGCGCGGCGATGCGGCGGGCGGTTCGGAATCCAGGGTTTCGGTGGAGCCTGCGACGCCTGCCGCGACGCCCGCGGAAAAACCCTGGTCCTGGTGCCGGGTGCTGGGGCAGGCGGGTGGCCTGTATGTGGTGCTGGAGACGGAGGATGGCCTGATCCTGATGGATCCGCATGCGGCCCATGAACGCGTGTTGTTTGAGCGCTTCATGGCCGATTTGGCCCGGCACGAGCTGAAAGTGCAGGGATTGCTTTCTCCCGAGGCACTGGACCTGCCGCCCGAGCTGGCGGAACGCGTGCGCGATAATCTTTCGCTGTTGCGCGGCATGGGGTTTGGGATCGCGGAGTTTGGCGGCGACAGTTTTGTGGTGGATGCGCTGCCCTCGTTCCTCGGCCCGGTCTCCGCTCGTGCGCTGGTTGCGGAAGTGGCCGGTCATTTGGAGCGCGGTGGGCGGCGTTCCGGCGTGGAGCGCGCGGCGGAGGAACAAATTGCCATGGCGGCGTGCAAGGCGGCGGTCAAGGCGCAGGACAAACTGACCGTGCAGGAAATCGAACAACTGGTCCGCGATCTGGCCGCATCCGAAATGCCTTATACCTGTCCGCACGGGCGTCCAACCCTGATCTACATGGGGTTCGACGAGCTGCGTCGCAAGTTCGGGCGTGAATAAACGTGCGGGAGCGAAGCGGCGTCAGTCCAGCGTGTCGCGCGCCTCGGTCTGCGGGCTCGACGGCATTTTTCGCACGATGTGGTCCAGGAAAAGGATCAGGCAGGTCAGCAGTGTCAGGACCGCAGCCATCCACACGATGACGACCCCGGGTGGCAGCTTGTCTGTCAGCGGTTTGTCCGGCGGCAGAATCGCCGTGCTGAACACGGTCGCCAGGAAGAGTGTTGCGCAGCACACGTGCGCGTAACCCAAGCCCTCCGAAAACAGGATGCGCCAGGGCGAGGCCTGTTGCGGGGTGGTCCCATCCACGATGCGACGCGCGGGAATGAGTACGAGGGTGGTGACCAGCAGGATGTGTTGGACCATATTGGCGTTGACGCCCAGCTCAATGATGGTGAACCAGATCAGCATGGCGGTGAGCAGCACGAACCAGCCTTGCGTCCCGATCAGCAGGGCCGGAATGACGGCGTCGACACGCGCCGCCAGCCGCAGCCCCCACGCCGCGCGAGGCGGAACGCGGTGCATGGCGCGCGCCGCCCAGAGCAGCAGCAACCCTGCCGCGCAGAGTCCGGCATTCGCAAACAAACCGGGCCCCACGGCCGGGAAATGGATGAACGCCAGCCAGACCGCCAGCCCCAGCGGCACGAACCCAATGATGAGTGTGCGCCGAAAATACTCGCCAAACCGGCGGTGGCGCAGGCGATATTCCTCGTAGAGGTGCGGATTCATGTCGGCCGGAGTTCGCGATTGGATGATGCGAATGCGAATGATACAGCATGGCGCGGAAACTACAGCATGACTTTTTCGCCGTCATGACGGATGCGCCTGAACGTGAGTGGAGCGCTCCCGTCCGCTTCGTCCGCGGGGTCGGAGAGCATCGCGCCGCCCAGCTGGCTCGCATGGACATCCACACCGTCCGTGACCTGTTGCTCACCCTGCCGCGCCGGTACGAGGATCGCCGCCTGCTGGCGCCGCTGGCCCGACTGACTTCGGGCGCCTGGGCTGCGGTGCAGGTCGAGGTGGTGAGCGCGAAGTGGGTGCAGCCGCGTTTCGGAAAGGGGTTTCTGGAGGCGCTGGTCACCGATCGCACGGCGCTGGCACGATGCCGATGGTACAACGCCCAGTACATGCAGGACCAACTGCCGCCGGGCGAGCGACTCATCCTCTTCGGGAAGGTGGCTCATCGCAAAGGAGGGCTGGTCTTTGACCACCCCGAGGTCGAACGCGTGCGGGAGGAGGAGGACGATTTGTTGCACGCCGGACGGATCGTGCCCATCTATCCACTCACCGAACAACTGGGCCAGCGCACCATGCGGCGGATCCTGTGGTCAGCGCTGGAGGAATATGTGCCCCGCGTGCCCGATGCGCTGCCCGCCGTAACCCGGGATCGCTGGGGCTTGCCGGGCATCCACGACGCGCTGCGTCAGGCGCATTTTCCCTCCGCCGAGTCGGAAGCCGTGCGCGCGCGGGAGCGCCTGGTTTTCGAGGAGTTCCTGTGCATGCAACTCGTCCTGGCGGCGCGAAAGCACCAGATGGAGCATGTGCTCAAGGGGCGCGCACTCCAGCCGGCGGGCTCGCTGCGCGACCGTCTGCTCGCCTCGCTTCCGTTTCAACTGACGGCGGCGCAATGGGCCGCCGTGGCCGAGATCCGAACGGACATGGCGCGACCGCACCCGATGCATCGTTTGCTTCAGGGCGATGTCGGGTCGGGCAAGACCGTCGTGGCCGCTTGCGCCACCGTGGATGCGATTGAATGTGGCGTTCAGGTGGCGGTGATGGCCCCCACGGAAATCCTGGCCCAGCAGCATGCCCGCACATTCGCCGCGTATCTCGCCCCCTTGGGTCTTCGCGTGCTGCTGCTCTCCAGCAGCCTCGCGCCCGAGGAAAAAATCGCCGCTCGCGCGCAACTGGCGGATGGCCGCGCGCATCTCGCCGTCGGCACGCATGCCTTGATTCAGGAACGCGTGGTCTTCCGCGACCTGGGCCTCGTGATCATTGATGAACAGCATAAATTCGGTGTGGAACAGCGTGGCCAGCTTTACACGAAGGGCCTGCAGCCGGATGTGCTGGTGATGACGGCAACCCCGATTCCCCGCACGCTGGCCATGACGTGGTACGGCGACCTCGACGTCACGACGATTCGTGAACTGCCGGTCGGCCGGCAACCCATCGTCACGCGCGTGATCAGTGCGAAGCTGTTGCCCGATGCCTACGATTTCGTGCGCAAGCAGGTGGCGAAGGGCCGTCAGGCCTATGTGGTGTATCCACTGGTGGACGAGTCCGATCAACTGCAGTTGAAGGCGGCGACCGCGGCGGTGGAACAGTTGAGCCTGGGACCCTTTTCCGGCCTGCGGCTTGGCCTCGTCCACGGGCAGATGCCGGCGGAGCAGCGCGATCGCGTGATGCGGCAATTTCGCGCGGGCGGAATTGATGTGCTGATCGCAACCAGCGTCATTGAGGTCGGCGTTGACGTGCCGAATGCCACGGTGATGCTGGTCGAGCACGCTGAACGTTTCGGTCTTGCGCAGTTGCACCAGTTGCGCGGACGAATCGGCCGCGGCCCCCACAAATCCTTCTGCATCCTGCAGGGCCAACCCAACACGCGCGAGGCGTGGCGGCGCCTGAAGGTATTGGAGGAAACAACGGATGGATTCAGGATCGCGGAGGAGGATTTTCTCATCCGCGGCATGGGGAATCTATTCGGCCGGGAGCAGAGTGGTGGCGCCGTGTTGCGCGTGGCGGACCCGCTGCGCGACACCGCGATACTGGAGAAAGCGCGCCAGGAGGCGTTCCGATTAATCGCGGCGGATCCCAAGTTGCGCGATCCTGAACATGAGGCGATCCGGGAGGAGGCGCGCTCCCTTTATCGTGCCGCCGCGCCCTTTGTGAAAGTGGGGTAGGGTGGGAGAAGCGAGAAGGGAAGGCACGAGGACACGAAACGATTCCTTGCCGCTGCTATTCCCCAACTCCCAATTCCTTGCAGACGCCCAACAAATCATCCACCACCGGTGCGCCGAGGGGATCTAATTTGCTGCGCGGATGATAGCCATCGGCGACGAGGAGGCATTGGCATCCCATCGCCTCCGCCACTTCGAAGTCGTGTCGGGTGTCGCCAATCAGGATGACCGTTTGCGGGTCGATGGATTGGGCGCGCATCCACGTCTGGCCTTGCGCTGTTTTGCCGTGCGCGTAGACGTTGTCACTGCCCACCACATCGTCGAAAAACTCGCGCAACGCAAAAGCGTTCAGCAGCGATTCAAGCGTGTCCTGCCGGTAGGCGGACAGCATGGACTGCGTGTAGCCCGCGCGTCGCAGCGAGGAGAGGGTGGCGTGCGCCGCAGGTTGAAGGCGCGCCTCCATGCGGCGTTGTTCGTACCGGTGAATGAATTCCGCGCCGATTCGCTCGAAAGGATCGCGCCGGAAATCGAATCCGAGCCGCTGATAGTATTCGACGACGGGAAAATCAAACAACTGCTGGTAGCGCGCCTTGTCGAGCAGTGGAAGACCGCGCTCCGACAGCAGGCCGTTCATGATGTCGATGCACAGCGCCGTATCGTCCAGCAGCGTGCCGTTCCAGTCCCACAGCACATGCGAAACGTTGCGCGTGCTCATGCGCGCGCACCATGCGCCACGCGGATTTCCTCAAGCAGGCGCGCGGCGGCTTCCGTCGGATTCGCCGCCTCGAGAATGGGGCGCCCGACGACGAGATGCGTGGCGCCTGCGCGCACGGCTTCCGATGCCGTGAGCGTGCGTTTCTGATCGCCTTTCGCTTCGCCCGCAGCACGGATTCCGGGCGTGATCAACAGGGCGTCGGGTCCCAAGTCCGCGCGTAGCAGCGCCGCTTCGAGGGGCGAGCAGACGACGCCATCGGCGCCGGCTTCCATCGCGAGTTGTGCGAGCGCTCGCACGTGATCCTGCATGCTGCGCACAACGCCCATGTCGGAAAGATCACTTTGTTGCAGGCTGGTCAATGCCGTAACCGCAATGATTTTCGGACCTTTTTCCGCCATTTCTTTCGCCGCATTAGCGGCGGCCTGGATCATGGCGCGTCCGCCACCCGCATGAATCGTCAGCAAATTCACACCATGACTGGCCGCGGATCTCACGGCTCTCTCAACCGTGCGCGGAATGTCATGCAGCTTCAGATCGAGAAAGATGGACGATTTGCGCGTATGCAGTGGCTCCAGGATCGCGGGACCTTCTGCGCAGAAAACTTCAAGTCCAACCTTAAACCATTGCAGTTCAATGGGTAATCTCAATATCTCGGCGCTAAGTTTCGTCTTGGAGTCGACGTCCAGTGCCACGACGAGCTGGGGGATGGGGCTTGTTTTCATTGAAGGGTGAGCATGGCACAAATGGTGTTTCCACACAAGATCGGGGAATAATTGCAGATCGGATGCTTGTGTATAGCATTGCAAATGAGCGGTTTGTGACGACCTGGTTTCGGTGCTGAAAAAAAACGCACTTTTTTTTGAAAACGCGTTGACACTTTGGGGGCAGTTTTATAGCTTCGTTTCCAGACATCGAGGTTCTAACGAATCTCTGGTCTGTACCAACGGGAAGTACTCGAGCGCCCGCTTCGAGAGTTCTTGAAGAGGGCGATAGGGTATTTTCGTCTCGTTGGTTAGCTCTTTGATAACGGAATATGTGCTATGCCGCTTCGATTTAGAAGTGGTGTGGCTTGTGCGAGGTTATACGTCAGTTTGATACAAATGAAGGGTTGCTGAAAAGCAACTCGTCAGAATCTATCGCCGATGCCCGAAAGGGTGCCGGCAAACACTCTCTTTTACGGAGAGTTTGATTCTGGCTCAGAACGAACGCTGGCGGCGTGGATTAGGCATGCA
>CALKUH010000009.1 GCA_937996795.1 uncultured Verrucomicrobiota bacterium
CGCGGCGGCGGCGATCGCGTGGGCGTAGTCCGCCACGGTTTTCGCGCCGATGATGATGGTGTGCGTGGCGGGCTCGTCGAGCAGCCAGCGCAGGGCGAGCTGGGTCATCGAACGCGCGGGCGTCACCCACTGATCGAACACGGCGTAGCGGGCGAACTCGGCGGCACGGGCGGCCTCGTCCTGCGGCACACGGGCGGCGCGGATGTCGTCGGGGGCAAACTGCGGAGGCGCATGGAAATAGCGTCCGCTCAACCGCCCGCCCGCGAACGCGCCGCGCACGACACCACCCGCGCCCACGGCGCGCTGCCAGTCGATCAACGCGCGCGGCACGCTGACAAGGTTGTGCGCGTACTGCACGACATCGAGGATGCCGAGCTGGTGCAGCCACCGGCACTGGGCGAGGTCGTTCGTCGACATGCCGACCGCGCGCACCTTGCCCTCCTGCCGGAGCCGCTGCAGCGCGCCAGCCGCCTCCTCGGCCTCCCCGGGGCCCGGATGGACATGGTAGAGGTAGACGTCGATGTAATCCGTCCCAAGCCGCCGCAGCGAGCCCTCGAGCGAGACGGGCAGGCGTTCCGGCCTGACGCTGTTCACGCGCTCGCCGTTGGGACCCCGCCACGCGCCCCACTTGGTGCTGACGATCCACCGGTCGCGGCGCCCGCGGATCGCGCGGCCCACCCGCCGCTCGCTTTCGCCCGCGCCATACTGCTCCGCCGTGTCGATAAAGTTCACGCCGAGTTCGCCAACGCGCCGGATCAGGTCAACCGCGTGCGCCTCCCCCACGTCGGGGTGGCCGTCGGCCTTGCCGTCCAGCAGCAGCGGACCGCCCAACTGCCACGCACCGATCCCGATTTCGGACACTCTCAACCCGGTCTTCCCCAACTCGCGTTGCTTCATGCGCACACGATACGGCAACCCGCTGATCGTTGCACCTCTTCCTGCGATCCGCGCGCCATTCGTTTCGGGATTTGCACCGCATCGCACCAGCCGCTATGCTTTCAACCGGCCATGGGGGCCACCGGATGATTCATGAGCACGACGGTTTCAGCGTATCGGCATGTCGGCCAGGGGCTGCCGCGCCTCGACGGGGATGAGAAGGTGCGGGGCCTCGCCGCCTACGCCGATGACATCCCGGTTCCGGACGGCTGGTACGGCCATGTGGTCCGCTCGCCGGTTTCGCGCGGGCGCCTGAAGAAGCTCGTGTTCGATCCCGCGTTCGACTGGTCGCGCGTCTGCGTCGTCACACCGGCTGACATCCCGGGCGAGAACATCGTGGACATGATCGGCCGCGACATGCCGTTCCTCGCGCACGACTGGATCCAGTACAAGGGCGAACCGCTCGCCCTGATCGCCGCGCCGACCCGCGCGCTCGCCCGCGAAGCAGGCAGCTTCGTGCGCGCCGAGATCGAGGAACACCCGCCGCTGCTGACGCTGCGCGACATGATCGCGGAGTACAAACGGGACCCCTCCGCGCTGCACCAGCTCGCGGCGCAAACCATTTCCAAGGGCAGCGTCGAACAGGGGTTCGCGGCCGCGGACCTCGTCGTCGAAGGCGAATACTGGGCCGGCCACCAGGAACAGCTCTACATCGAACCGCAGGGCATGGTCGCGTTCCCCGAGCCGGACGGCGGCGTGTTCATCCAGGGCAGCCTGCAGTGCCCCTACTACATCGCGCCGGAACTCATCGTCACGCTGAACCTGCCGCTGGAAAAAATCCGCGTAAAACAGACCGCGGTCGGCGGCGCGTTCGGCGGCAAGGAGGAGTTCCCCACCCTGATCGCCGGCTATTGCGCGCTGCTCGCGCTGAAATGCCGCAAGCCGGTGAAAATCATCTACGACCGGCACCAGGACATCCTCTACACCACGAAACGCCACCCCGTCTGGGTCCGCCACCGCACCGGATTAACACGCGACGGCGCCATCACCGCGATGCAGGTGGACTTCGTCCTCGACGGCGGCGCGTACACCACACTGAGCCCGGTCGTGATGTACCGCGGCATCCTGCACACGACGCTGGGCTACAAATGCCCGCATGTCTTCGTTGACGGGCATGTGTACCGCACGAATACGTTTCCGAACGGCGCGTTCCGCGGCTTCGGCGCGCCGCAGGCGATCTGGGCGCTGGAGTCGCACATCGACCGCTGCGCGTCGGCGCTCGGCATGACGCCCGAGGGGTTCCGCCTGCGGAACGCGCTGCACCTCGGCGACGCGACGGCGACCGGCCAGGTCCTCTCGGAGCCGATGGGCACACCGGACGTGCTGGAAAAAACACTCGCCCGCTCCGACTTCACGCGAAAACGCGCGCGCTGCTCGCGGGGCGATCCCTCCGCGAAGAAATGGTACGGCATCGGCCTCGCGTTCTTCGGCCACGGCTCCGGCTTCACCGGCGACGGCGAGTCGCGCCTGAAGGCGAAGGCCGCGCTCGACCTGGAACTCCTCGACGACGGCGCGCCCGGCGTCAACATCCGCATCAGTTCCACCGAAATGGGCCAGGGCACCTTCACGATCATGCCGCAGATCGCGGCGGACGGACTCGGCCTCCCGATGGCGCGCGTGCGCTGCCCGCACCCCGACACGAAGTACGTCCCCGACAGCGGCCCGACCGTCGCGTCCCGCACGACCATGGTCGTCGGCAGCACCGTGTTCGGCGCGGCGCAGAAACTGAAAACGCTGCTCGAGACCTACGCGTCGGAAACATATTTCGGCGGCGCGCCGGCCGAGCTGGTGGACGGCCGGTTCCGCAACCGCTACACGACCGACACGCAGTCCTTCGACGCCGTCGCGCGCCGGCTCATCCAGGAGCGCGGCCCGCAGCGGGTGTACAACCAGTTCCAGCTGCCGCCGACGATCAAGTGGGACCAGAAGACCTTCCGCGGCGACTCCTATCCCTCCTACTCGTGGGGCTGCAACGTGGCGGAGGTGGAGATTGATCCGCTTACGCTCGAACTCAAGGTGACGAAGATCACATCCGTCTGGGATATCGGCCGCCTCATCAACCCGGTCCTCGCCAAGGGCCAGATCGAAGGCGGCCTCGTGCAGGCGCTCGGCTACGCGGTGATGGAGAAGATCGGGATCAAGGACGGCCTCTACGACGCGAGTCGCATGCAGACCTACGTCGTCCCCACCGCGCTCGACGTGCCGGACATGATCGTCGAGTTCATCGAATACCCCTACACCCACGGCGCGCCCGGCGCAAAAGGCGTCGGCGAGATCCCGATGGACGGCCTCGCCCCCGCCATCGCCAACGCCGTCGAAGCCGCCACCGGCCACCGCATCACCGACCTCCCCATCACACCGGAAAAGTTGCTGGCATCACGGGAACTACAGGCAACGTGAAGAGGATTGACAATATACGCCAATGGCGTATGGATGGAGATCGTGTTGTTTATCGAGACATCGGTCTTCACGCGAGAGATCAAGCGGCTTTTGCCGGAGGCGGAGTATAGGAAGCTGCAGCGCGCACTCCTTCTGAGACCGAGCATGGGAGACATCATTCCCGGTGCGGGCGGCTTGCGAAAAGTGCGTTGGGGGCTTCCGGGGAAAGGAAAGCGCGGGGCGTTAAGAATCATTTATTTCTGGGACGTGCCGGACAGGATTTACCTGCTGCTACCCTACCGCAAGAATGAGCAGGAAGACCTCACGCCCGGGCAACTGAAGACGCTGATGCAACTGATGAGGAATGATTGGGCATGAAAGACGTCGAGTTCAACAAACTGGTGGCCAGCCTCAAGGAGGCCGGGCAGATTCGCTCGGGCCAGAAGAAACCCAGTCGCGTGTATGAAATGAAAGCGCCTGAAATCAAGATGGTGCGCGAGCGGATCAGCGCCTCGCAGGAGGAATTTGCGCGCATGATCGGCGTCAGCGCCCGAACCCTGCAAAATTGGGAGCAAGGCCGGCGGCGGCCCGAAGGCCCCGCGCAGGCCCTGCTGCATGTCGCGGCGCGAAATCCCCGCGCCGTTCGCGATGCGCTTCAATCGGGATAACCCATGAGCAAAATCATCCGCACTTGGACGGTCAATGGCGAGTCGCGCACGGCGGAGTTTCCGCCGATGCGGCGGTTGCTCGACGTGTTGCGCGAGAATCTCGGCCTGAAGGGCACGAAGGAAGGGTGCGGCGAGGGCGAGTGCGGGGCCTGCTCCGTTCTCCTCAACGGCGAACCGGTCACCTCCTGCCTCATCGCCGCGGGCCAGGTGCCGGATGGCGCGGAACTCCTCACCGTCGAGGGCCTGGAGCAAACGGAGGGCGGACGCCTGCTCCAGAAATTGTATGTCGAAAAAGGCGCGGCCCAGTGCGGGTTCTGCATCCCGGGGATGCTCATCGCCTCCTACGCCTACCTGCGCAACGGCGCGCGCGATCCCGCGGAAACCGCCCTGCGCGACGCGCACGCGGGCAACATTTGCCGCTGCACCGGCTACGCCAAAATCGTCGAAGCCGTCCAGGCCGCGGCGGAGCAGTGGCCCGCGAAGGAAGTGAACCGTAATCAGTGACCCGTGATCCGTTGTTGTAGCCGCGGTCGGCGACCGCGGTGGATGTGTATGAAAAATCTCGAAGAAAGCATATTTCTGGAACCCGCAACCCTCGCGGAGGCGCTTCGGTTCCAGGCCGATGAAGCCACGCGGGGATTGCCGCTCGCGGGCGGCACGGATTTGATGGTCCAGTGGGAGGCGGGCGTGCGGATGGCCCCGTCGCGCGTCCTGAACCTTAAAGGCCTCGCGGAATTGCACGGACTGTCGGTCGCGGGCGGATCGCTGGTGATCGGCGCCGGCGTCACGCACGCGATGCTGCGCCGCTCGCCGCTGGTGCGGCAGCACGCGCCCTCGCTCGCCGAAGCGGCGGCCACGGTCGGCGGCGCGCAGATCCAGGCGCTCGGCACGATCGGCGGCAGCATCGGCAACGCGAGTCCCGCGGGCGATCTCGCGCCGTCGCTGCTGGTGGCGCATGCGGACGTCGAGGTCGCAAGCGTGCGCGGCGCACGGCGCCTCGCGCTGTCGAAATTCCTGGTCGGCTACCGCAAGCTCGACCTCGCGCCGGACGAACTGATCCTTCGCTTCCACGTGCCCGTGTTGCCCGCCGGCGCGAGCGAAACGTGGCGCAAGCTCGGCCCGCGCGCGGCGCAGGCGATTTCCAAGGTGATGGGCAGCTATCGCGGGCGCGTGGAAAACGGGCATATCGCGGACTTCGCCGTCGCGCTCGGCAGCGTCGCGCCCACGGCCATTCGGCTCCCGCAGACGGAGGCCTGGCTGCGCGGCCGCGCGCTCAACGCCGATACGCTGGACGGCGCGGAGCAGCGCGCCTCCGCCGAGGTCACGCCCATCGCCGACATCCGGTCCACCGCGGAGTACCGCCGCTGGGTCAGCGGCCGCCTCGTCCGCGGCTTCCTTGAACACCTCGCCTCCCTGTAGCCGCGCACGCCGGGCGCGGTTGTCTTGCCGACGCGGTCAGCGACCGCGTCTACAGATGGGCGCGGAATTCTTTTTGCAGGGTCTGTAAATTACAGACGTTGCGGACGCCCCAACTCGTTTTTGCAGACGTTGCACATTCCCGCGCGGCTATTTCCAGCGCTGGCGGTCGGTGAGGAAGAGCTGGTCGAGGTTGCCGAGGGGGAAGCCCTGGGTCAGCGGGAAGTCGGACGGGATGCGGCCCTCGAGGATCGGGAACCAGGTGCGGTACGGGCCGCTCACGAGCGAGCGCACGTACTCGCGGTCGCGCGTGATGGTGGTGAAGTAGAGGCCGCTGACGCGCTTGAGGGTGTCGTTGATTTCGTAGAATTCGTCGAGGCTCGCGGGGAGCAGGAGCGAGTTGCGGCTGCCGTACCACGCCGTCGCCCACGGCATGTCGGTGCACAGCAATTCCTCGGGGTTGAGCATGCGGCTGACGTGCACGATGTAGGGCGGGTAATACGGCGGATACGGCACGCCGGTGCGCGGGGGGAGCAGCGTGAGCAGGAGCGGCAGCGCGCCGATGGCGATGAAGCCGCCGGTCACGCCCATGCGCAGCAGCGGGATGCGAAGCTGCATGCGGTCGAGCAGGATGTAGAAGAAGGCGACGGCGTAGAGGACGACGAACGGCAGGAACAGGTAGAGCAGGCGATAGGAGGGCTGGCCGAAGATCGCCGCGACGGGGAGGACGAACGCGAGCCCGGCGGCGAGGCACCAGCGCAGGCGGCGGACGTTTTCGCGCGCGAACGAGTAGAAGAAGGTCGTGAAAAAGATGCCCGCGAGGATGCCGTCGCCGATCAGGCGCATGTGGTTTTGGTAGAGGTCGGCAAAGCCGAGCATCAGCTTGGGCCGCAGCGTGGCGAGGATGCCGGCGATCTTTAGGTCCTGCGCCAGCGTGCGCTCGAAGAGGTTGTCGGCGAGCGGGTCCGCGCCGTTCAGCGACAGGTAGGGCGCGAGGCCGAACAGGCCGCCGCTGACCATCAGGTTGCGCGCGAGCCATGGCGAGATGACGAGCAGGAACACGAGCAGGAACAGCGGGATGAGCTTGCCCGCGTGCGGGCGGATCGACCAGCCGAGCAGCAACGCAATGGCGGGGACGATGGCGACGGTTCCGTAGCGCGTCAGGAAGGCGAGTCCGCAGAAGAGGCCCGCAAGCACCGTCGCGAGGATCCAGCCCCACGGGCGCCCGCCGGCCTGGTGCCGGCTGCCCGCCATCAACACCGCATACCACGCGGCGGTGATCCACAGCGTCGCGAGCGGGAACGAGAGCCCGGAGATGCTCATGCCCCACACGGCGTCGCTCACAAAGAACATCGTGATGCCGAGCAGGGCGACGCGTCCGTCGAAGAGGTGGCGCGCGATCAGGAAAATCAACAGGCCCGTCAGGATGCTGCACAGGTGACCGAGCGGAACGACGACCCACTGCTCCGGCGGAAACGTGCGCGCAGGGCGGTCGGAGGAAAACGCGCCTTCAAACAGCTTGAAGCCGCCGGCCAGGAGCGCGGGATAGAGCGGCGGGTTCACGATGTCGGGATGCTGCGCGATTTTCGGGTCGTGGCCGGGCGATTTTTCGATCAGGTACCACATGCTGGCCGGGCGGATGTGCTGCGTCGTGAACTTCCCGGTCATCATCAGGTTGCGCCCGAGTTGCGCGAGGTCCATCGCCTCGGCGTCCTTCAGGCCGCGGAACTGCGTCGCGGTGTAGAGGACCATGATCGACAGCAGCATCAGCAGGTAGAGGCCGAACTTGATGAGGCGCAGGCCGATGCCGACATCGACGTTGTAGACGATGTCCTGGATTTTGGATTCAAACGGGCGTGCCATGACACACGGATACTAGGCGGGCCGCGCAGGCGCTGCAACGCCGGAGATGAGGCGCGGCGCGTTATGTCGCCGCGTCTTCCTTTTCGCGCAGGCCGTATTCGTTCAGCTTGCGATGGAGGGTGCGGCGGCTGATGCCGAGGTCCTCGGCGGCGCGCGTGACGTTGCCGTCGTGCGCCTTGAGGGCGCGGACGATGAGCTGTTTTTCCGTCGCCTCGATCGACAGCGCGCCGCCGCGCGGGAGCGAGGCCGCGCCCGCGCCTTCGCGCAGCGCGGGGGGCAGGTCGCGCAAGGTGAGCCGGTCGCCGCGCGAGAGCACGACCATGCGCTCGATGACGTTGCGCAGCTCGCGCACATTGCCAGGCCAGTCGTGTTCCACCAGCGCCTGCAAGGCGTCCGGCGTGATGCCGTCGAGCGCCTTCCCATTCTCGCGCGCGAAGGTCGTGACAAAATGCTGGGCCAGCAGCGGGATGTCGCCCGCGCGCTCGCGCAGCGGGGGCATCTGCACGGTCACCACATCGAGGCGGTAAAAGAGGTCCTCGCGAAATGTGCCCTCGGCGACCATTTTCTTCAGGTCGCGGTTCGTCGCCGCGACGAGGCGCACATCGACATCAATTGTCTCGGAGCCCCCCACCCGCTCGAAGCGCCGCTCCTCCAGCACGCGCAGGATCTTCACCTGCAGCGCGGGATCGATCTCGCCGATCTCGTCCAAAAACAGCGTGCCGCCGTCCGCCAGCTCGAAGCGCCCGCGGCGCCGCTCGGCCGCGCCGGTGAAGGCGCCCTTCTCATGGCCGAACAGCTCGCTCTCGAGCAGCGTCGTGGAGAGCGCGGCGCAGTGCACGGCGATGAATGGGCTTTTGTTGCGCGGGCTGAGCTGGTGGAGGGCGTGGGCCACCAGCTCCTTGCCCGTGCCGCTCTCGCCGAGGATCAGCACCGTCGCGCGGGACGGCGCCACCTGGCGCACGGTGTCGAAGACTTCCTGCATCGCGGGCGACTGGCCGATGATGTTCTCCATGCCGTAGCGCGCGTCGAGCTGCTCGCGCAGCGCGCGGTTCTCGGTCTCCAGCGAGCGCGTCTGCAGCGCGCGCTTCAGGACGATGTCGAGCCGGTCGAGCGAGATCGGCTTGGTCATGAAGTCGTACGCGCCGCGCCGCATCGCCTCGACGGCGAGTTCGATGCTGCCGTAGGCGGTGAGCATGATACAGAGCGGCTGCGGCGTGCGCGCCATCGCGCGCTGCAGCAGCGTCAGGCCGTCCATGCCCGGCATCCGCACGTCGCTGAGCATCACGTCCACGTTGTGGGTGGCGAGCAGATCCAGCGCCTTCTGGCCGTTCTCCGCGAGCAGCACGTCGTAGGTGCGCTGCAAGGCGCGGGCGAGGCCCTCGCGGGAATTCTTCTCGTCGTCGACGATCAGCACCACGGTCTTTTTCATGCGGAGGCTCCCGGCGCGGTCGCCGCCGCGTCGCTTTTCGCGCGCAGCAGGCGGATGCGGCGCTCGTCGCGCGGCAGGTAGAGGGTGAAGGTCGTGCCGGCGTTCGGCTCGCTGCGCACCTCGATTTCGCCGCCGTGGTCGCGCACGATGCGCTGCACGATCATCAGGCCGAGCCCCGTGCCCTCGCTCTTCGTCGTGAAATACGGCTCGAAGATGGACCCCAGATCGTCGGCCGGGATGCCGGGCCCGGTGTCGGTGAACGACAGGATCACGAACCGGTCGTCGCTCGTCAGCGCGATGCGCAGCACGCCGCCGTGGCTCATCGCCTGGATCGCGTTGCGGATGATGTTGAAGCACGCCTGCTTGATCTGCCCGCGGTCCACGAGCGCGGTGGGCAGGTCGTCCGGCGCCTCGACCTCGACGATGACATCGCGGTCCTTGATTTCATGGTGCAGGAAGTCGAGCGTCTCGCCGACGATGTCGCGCAGCGACGCGCGCTCGACGGACGGCTGGCTCGGGCGCAGCGCGCGCAGGAATTGCGTGATGATCTGGTCCAGCCGTTCCACCTCGCGCCGGGCCACATCCACCAGCTCCTTCACGCCCGCGCGGCTGTCCTCCGGCAGGTGCGCCAGCTCGCGCTCCAGCAGTTGCAGGTGGATCGTGAGCGAATTCAGCGGGTTCCCGATTTCGTGCGCGACGCCCGCCGCGAGCAGCGTGATCGCCTGCAACCGCTCCGACTCGATCGTGCGCGACTCGCTTTCGCGCTCGCGCGTCACGTCGCGCAGGATGACCACCGCCCCCTTCTCGCGCTCGCTCACGGCGCGCAGCGGGACGATGTAGAAATCGAGGAAGCGATGCTGCGGGTAGGAAATTTCGATTTCGCGGCTCACGAGGCGCGACCACTCGTCCGCGTCGAGGTCCAGCACCGAGTTCCAGTCGATCTCCCGCAAATAACGCCCGATCGGCTGGCCCGCCGCTTGGTCCGCCGCGAAACCGAGCAGCTTTTCCGCCGCGCGGTTCGCATAGGAAATGCGCCCCTCCCCCTCGAGGACCACGATGCCTTCCTGGATCGCGTGGAAAATCGTCTCCAGCAACCCCTTTTCCTGCGCCAGCCGAAGGAATTGCGTCTGCACGCTGCCCGCGTCCAGCCGGTCCAACCGCTCCACCAGTTTGTCCAAAAAGCCCGTTTTCATAGCACCCAAACAGCGACAACTTGGCGCAGTGTACCGGCTGCGAATGCCGGGTGCAAGGGACGAGTTGATACGAGGTTAAGAGGCTTTCGCCGGGCGGACGCGCATCGCGCCCAGCAGGGGAAGCAGGAGCACCGGGAAGAGCAGCGCGACGAGCAGGCCGACGCGCAGGCCGGTGGCCTCCGGGGCGTGCGCGGCGACGGAGTCCGCGGTGAGGCCGACCAGCCACGGGCCCAGCCCCGCGCCGGTATCGCCGAAGGCGGCGAGCAGCGCGAACAGCGAAATGCCCGCGCGCGGGAACGCGGCCGCGCTGAGCGAGACGATGCCGGGCCACAGCAGGCTGACGAACAAGCCGGCCAGCGCGCAGGCGGCGAGCGAGACGGCGGGCCAGGGGCTCAGCGCCATCGCGACATAACACAGCGCGGCGAGCGCGCCGCCGGAGATCAGCAGCGGACGCAGCCGCACGTTGTGCCCGCGCAGGCCGTACCACAGGCGCCCCGCGATCATCATCACCCCGAAGAGGCCGAAGCCCAGCCCGTCCGCCACCACCTGTGAAAACCCGAGCACCACCTGCGCGTAGGCGGAGGACCACTGCGCGAGCGTCACTTCCGCCGCGCCCGCGCACAGGATGCCGAACAGCCCGAGCCAGAAGAGGCGCGAGCGCGCCATCGACCGCGTCCGCTCGCGCTGCGACTCGTGCACCAGCGGCGGCAGCGGGACGGCGAGGAAGGCGAAGGTGTTCAGCAACGGGACCACCGACCACGCGAGCGCGATCCAAGCCCACGCCGTGTGTCCGAGCGCGAACAGCGCGACGGCGGTGACCGCAATCACCGCGACCTTGCCGATGGGATAGAACGCGTGCAGCAGCGCCATGTCCGCCTCTTTCCGCTCGGACGGCACCGCGTGGATGATCGGACTGATAAGCACCTCGAGCAGGCCGCAGCCGACGGAAAAGACGACCGTGCCCAGCACGAGCCCGTGGTACGGCGCCTCCGGGAACAACAGCGGCGCGGCCGCGAACAGCCACAACCCCGCCGCGGAGAGCGCCTGCGCCGCGACGGTGAGCGGCTTCACGAGCCCGAACCGGTCCACGACGACCGTGCACACGAGGTCCACCACCATCTGCGTAAAAAAGTTGATCAACACCAGCCGCCCGAGCTGCTCAAACGCAAGGTCGTATTGCGCGCGCAACGGAATAAAAAACAACGGCGTCAGGTTGATCACCATCGCCTGAATAAACATCGCAAGATAACAACACCGCCGAACCGCGCGGTGTGCGTGGGAAGAGGAGGACGTCGTCATGAAGCCCACTGTATAGCAACCGGTCGCCCGCGCACGAGAAACTCCCCCTCGTTGTCCTCGTCCTTGATCCAAGCTCCACCACCCCCCCGCACCCCCCGGATTTTGGAAATTGTCACCACCCCCACCCTCTGCCATCCTCCGCAAATCATCCGCCAATCGGGATGATGGCAGGAAACCAACCATCCTGTCGTTTAGGTGGAAAACAAGAGGGTTTAGCTTATGGCGCGCCAAGGCTGACCCTCGACGTTGGCAGAAACGATGAAGCGAGGGACGAACTGGATTATCGGCGTGCTCGTCAGCGGGATTGTGCTGGCTGCCGCGTGGGCGAACCGTCAGATGTTTGTGTCATCGGCAAGCACGCACGAACAGCGCCTGTATCTGCCAACGACCCTCGCCGACACATCGTCGATCACAATTCGTCGGCACCCCAAACTCGGAGGAGCCGTTGTCTGCGTCATCACGTCCCGAACGGAGGTCGCCGCACTCGTGGCGGCAACAGAACTGTCGAGAGTTCGGGCCCCTTGCGCCTCCTTCGGTTTCATCAACCTCGATTTCGTCAGCGCCAATGGCACGACGAACACTCTGAACTACAAGTCTGAGACAGGCGACACGCACCTGAAGTTCAGAAACGACTGGAACATCCAAGGCATCCCGTCGCGACGGTTCAGATATCTGGTGAATGAACACATGAGGACTGCCAACGAAACGTCACAGGCTGTCGGCGCTAGCGCGACTCAGCCTGAACGTTGAAGTTGCCCGGACGCTCTGCGTCCAGGCAATCTGGCCGCAAATAAACCGGAAGGAACATACCAATGATCGGCAAGGCGTTCCGTAAGCTCGATTATGGACTGGCCGTTTTGGCCATAGTCGCAATCGTCGTCGGAACGATCGTGGCCGGAATATTCGGCGGATGGAAAATGGCGGGTATTGCGGGGCTTTTGCTCTTTCTTCTGCTAGACGGCCTGAACTGCACCTGGACGATTCTGAACCGCACATCAACCGAACAGCTCCACGAAGACATCGCGCAGGCGCAACGCGACAAATTTTCAGATCGAACGGATGACAATCCGACGATCAGGTGAAGAGGGCGGCCGCCATCCGGCTGCACGGTTGTCCTGCTGACTGTTTCGGGACCCGGCGTTCATGATGCGCCCCGGCGCATACCGCCCGACACTGTAGCCGCGATCGTTGATCGCGGTCGGACCCTGTGAAGACCGCGACCAGCGGTCGCGGCTACAACATCTATTGCAATGCCCTAGCGCGCGAGGGCGGCGCGGGTGGCTTCGATGTCGCGGGCGATCTGGGCCTTCAGGGCGTCGAGCGAGTCGAAGGTCCATTCGTCGCGCAGTTTTTGGACGAATTGGACGTCGATGTCCTGGTCGTAGAGATCAAGTGTGGCGTCGAGCAGGTGGACTTCGACGACGTCCGGCGGGCCTTTGCGGGGGTCGGGGCGAGCGGTCAGGAAGGCGGCGGACGGATGGGCGCGGCCTTCGACGTGGGTGAGGCAGGCGTAGATGCCGGGCGGCGGGCGCACTTCGTTGTGCGGGTCGACGTTGGCGGTGGGGTAGCCGAGCTGGCGGCCGAGCTTGGTGCCGTGCACGACGGTGCCGTAGATGCTGAACGGGCGGCCGAGCATGGCGGCGGCGTCCTCAAGCCGGCCCGCGGCGACGGCCTGGCGGATGCGCGTGCTGGAGATCGGCGCGCCGCCCCATTCGACGCCGGGCATGACGTGGACATCGAATCCGAGCCGCGCGCCGAAGTGCGCGAGCAGGTCGACGTTCCCGCGCGCCGCGCGGCCAAAGGTCCAGTTCGAGCCGACGACGAACGCGCGCAAGCCGGGCAGCGTCGCGCGGAGTTTTTCGACAAACACCTCGGGCTCCTGCGCGGCGAACGCGTGGGTGAACGGCAGCAGCGCCACGCCCGCGACATCGAGTTCGCGAAGCAGGCGCAGGCGGTGCGGCGTGGAGGTCAGCAGCGCGGGCGCGCGGTCGGGCCGCAGGAGTTTGAGCGGATGCGGATCGAACGTCAGCACCCACACCTGTCCGCCGGCCGGGCCGGCGAGTTCGCGCGCGCGCTGGATGACGGCGCGGTGGCCGAGGTGCACGCCATCGAACGCACCCGCGGCAAAGAGGATGGGTCCGGGCTCACCCGCAAGCTCTTCCAGGCGTGTTACGGTCCTCATCATGGCGTGTGCGCGGCCGTTGGGCCGTCCAGTTCAGGCGGGCCCCCGCAGGGCCACGGCGGACATCGGAAGCACCCGCTGCATCAGCGCGGGCCGGTCGAAATCGAGCAGGTCCTCGAAGCGGACGGCCTGCGCGAGGTCGAGCTTGCCCGAGCGGGTGCGCCGCAGCGTATTCATGCACGCGCCGCAGCCGAGTCCCGCGCCGACATCGTGGCACAGCGTCCGGACGTAGGTGCCCTTCGAGCAGCAGACGCGGAACCGCGCGAGCGGCGGGGCGAAGTCGAGCAGCGCGAAGTCGAAGATATGGAGCAGGCGTGGCTCGCGCTCGATCTCCTGCCCCTGCCGCGCCATTTTATACAGCGCCTGTCCATCCTTCTTGATGGCGGAGACCATGGGCGGGATCTGCTCGACGTCGCCGACCCACTTCCGAAACTCGGCGGCGAGCCGTTCGCGCGTGACGCCGGAGGCATCGCCGCGCGCGAGGACCTCGCCCTCCGCGTCGTGCGTATCGGTGGACACCCCGAGGATCAGGGAGCCCTCGTAGGTCTTGTCGGCGCTCATCACGGCCTGCGAAATTTTCGTCGCGCGCCCGAGCAGCAGGACAAGCAGCCCGGTGGCGCCGGGATCGAGCGTGCCGCCGTGGCCGACCTTGGGCAAATCGAACAGCGTGCGCACGGCGTCCACGACATCATGGGAGGTCGGCCCGGCCGGCTTGTCCACCAGCAACAGCCCGTCGATGTCGTCGCCCGTGCGCGGGGGGCGGTTCTGGCGGAAGCCCCTCATGCGTCGGGTGTGGCGCGGGGGGCGGACTCGGGCGAGGTGTCCCACTCGGGGTGTTCCGCCTCCATTTCCGCGATGAGCGACAGCACCTGGTCGCCCTGCGCGATGGAGTGGTCCAGCTCGATGAGGAGCTGGGGCGTGTACTTCATCTTGATGTGCCGGTTGATGAGGTTCTGCAGCTCCACGCGGTGCTGGCGGATGAGGCCGAGCGCCTCCTCCTGCTCCTCCGGCGTGCCGCGGACCGACACCATGACGCGGGCGTGCCGCAGGTCGGCGCTGGTGATGACGCGGGTGACGGTGATGGCGGCGGCGTCAAAGCCGGGCTCGTTCACGAGGCGAAAAATCTGCTCGGCCACTTCCTGGCGAAGCAATGAGTTGACGCGCGTCAGGCGCTGCGGGCGCATGGTGCCTCCTCCCGGTTTCCCGTGCCGCAATGCGGTTACAGTTGCTGGGCGATCTTTTCGACTTCGTAAATCTCGACGATGTCGCCCTGTTCAAAGTCGCCGAAGTTGTCGAGGCGAAGACCGCATTCCTGGCCTTCGCGCACTTCCGCCGCCTCGTTCTGGAACCGGCGCAGGGAGGTCAGGCTGCCCTCGTACAGGACATCGCCCCGCCGCTTGACGCGGGCGCGCCCGCGGGCGGTGATGCGTCCGTCGGTGACAATGCACCCGGCCACCTTGCCCTTTTTGCCGAGGTCGAACGTCTGCTTGACGAGCGCGTGGCCCAGGATGCTCTCGCGCACGATCGGCTCGAGCAGGCCCTGCATGAGCTCCTTCAGCTCGTCGAGCAGTTCATAAATGATGCTGTACAGGCGGATCTCCACGCCCTCGCGCTTCGCGGCCGCGGAGGTGTCGGGCTCCTTGCTGATGTGGAAGCCGAGGATCATCGCCTTTGAGGCGCTCGCGAGCAGGACGTCGTTGACGTTGATGTTGCCGACGCCGGCGAGCAGCATCTGGTGGTCCACCTTGTCGCTCTTGATATTGCTGATCGCGTACTGCAACGCCTCCAGCGAGCCCTGCGTGTCGGCCTTCAGGACGATGGAGAGCGTCTTGCGTCCCGCGTCGGGGCCGGCCTGCAACAGGTCCTCGAGGGAGGCGCGTTTCGGCGTCGCATCCGCGATGGACTCCTGGCGCTTCTGGAACAGGCGCTCTTCCGAGATCGCGCGCGCCTCCTTCTCGTCGGAAACCTTGGTGAATTCGGCGCCCGCATCCGGGACACCGGACAGGCCGAGGCACTTGACGGCTTCGGACGGGCCGGCGCTCTTCACGCGCTCGCCGCGGTCGTTGATCAGCGCCTTCACGCGGCCCCAGTAGAGTCCGCACAGGATCGCATCGCCCACCTTGAGCGTGCCTTCGCGCAGCAGCAGCGTCGCGGTCGGGCCCATGCCCGGCTCCATGCGCGCCTCGACGACGAAGCCCTGCGCGGGTTTGCGCGGGTTCGCCTTGAGCTCGAGGATTTCCGCCTGCGCGGCGATGTTGTCGAGAAATTCGGGGATGCCGTCGCCCGTCAGCGCGCTGACCGGGCAGCAGATCACCTCGCCACCCCAGTCTTCCGGGGTGAGGCCGAGGCCCTGCAATTGCTGCTTCACGCGCTCGGCGTTGAACGCGCGGAGATCTTTTTTGTTCAGCGCGACCATGATCGCGACCTTGGCGGCCTGCGCGTGCTGGATGGCCTCCTTCGTCTGCGGCATGATGCCGTCCACGCCGTCCACGACGATGACCGCGATATCGGTTAGGTTCGCGCCGCGGGCACGCATGGCCGTGAAGGCTTCGTGGCCCGGGGTGTCGAGGAAGGTGATCTTGTGCTTGTCCTTGCCCACCGCCACCGTGTAGGCGCCGATGTGCTGCGTGATGCCGCCGTCTTCGCCCGCGGCGACGCGGCTGTTGCGGATCTTGTCCAACAGCGAGGTTTTGCCGTGGTCGACATGGCCCATGAACACGACCACCGGCGGGCGGGCGATGATGTTTTCCGGCGCGTCGATCTTCTCGGCCACCGGCTTGACCTTCACCTTAGGCGGGGGCGGCGGCGGCTTGACCTCGACCTTTTTCTCCAGCTCGACGGTCCAGCCCCACTTCGCGGCGATCTGCTGCGCCACCTTCATCTCGATCTTCTGATTGATCGAGGCGAAGATGTTCATCTTCATCAACTCGGCGATGACCTGGTTGGGCTTGAGGCCCATGTGTTCCGCGAACTCGCGCACGATGATCGGCGAGCCCGGCTTGACGATGACCACCTTGGCATCGGGCGACACCGTGACCGCCGCGTCGGGGGCGGCGGTCGGCGCGGCCGGCGCCTGCTGCGCGGGCGCAAACGCGACGCGCAACATCGTCACGAGCTCCGCCGGGAGCAGGCTCATATGCGTGCGGCCTTCGCCCGCATTCAGCGCCTGCAGCTTCTCCAGCACCTCTTTGCTCGGGCGCTCGAGTTCCTTCGCTAGTTCAAACACTCTCATGTGGTTTCCGTTGCCGCCGGGGGAGGCGTGGCAGTGTCCGTTGAGGGGCCAAGCGCTTCAGCGGCCGCACGCACGGCCCGCGCATCCTCTTCCGTAAAGCCTTCGATCGCGAGCAGGTCTTCCAGTTCCGCCGCGAGCAAGCCGTCGACGGAAAGGAAACCGGAGTGCACCAGCTTCTCCGCGCGCGCGGGGCCGATGCCTTCGATCGCGGCGAGCGCGGATACGGCGTTGGCGACTTTTTCCTCGAAGCCGATGGCGGCCTCGTCCTTCTGGATGTCGATCTTCCAGCCGGTCAGCTTCGCGGTCAGGCGGGCATTCTGCCCCTTCTTGCCGATCGCGAGCGACAACTGGTCCGGCGCGACGGTGACGTTGACCGTGTGCGCGGCATCATCCACCGCCACCTTCGTCAGCTTGGCCGGCGCGAGCGCGTTGGTGACGAAGACCTTTACGTCCTCGTTCCAGCGCACGATGTCGATCTTTTCCCCGGACAGCTCGCGGACGATGTTCTTGACGCGGATGCCGCGCATGCCGACGCACGCGCCCACCGGGTCCACCTTTTCGTCCTTGGAAACAACGGCAATCTTGCTGCGGAAGCCCGGCTCGCGCGCGATGCCGCGCATCTCGACGGTCTTGTCGTTGATTTCGGAAACTTCCAGCTCGAACAGCCGCTTCACGAAATCCGGATGGCTGCGCGACAGGATGATCCGCGTGCCGCCCGCATCGCTGGTCACGTCGAGGATCAGGGCACGAATCTTGTCGCCGACCTGGTATTCCTCCGTCGGCACGCGCTCCTTGGCCGGCAGGATCGCCTCCGCGAACCCGTCCAACCCGAGCACCACGTCGCTGCGCTCGAACCGGCGCACGGTGCCGCTGACGATGTCGCCCTTGCGGTCCTTGTACTCGTCGAACACTTTGTCCCGCTCCGCCTGGCGGATGCGGTTGAGAATCGCCTGCTTCGCCGTCTGCGCCGCGATGCGTCCAAAATTCTTCGGCGTGACCTCGATTTCGAGGTAGTCGCCCAGCTTCGCGTCCGGCTTGATCCGCTGCGCATTGGTCACCGCGATTTCATCGTGCGGCGCCCGCACGCGCTCGACCACCTGCACGCGCGCCAAAGCCTTGATGTCGCAGGTCTTGCGATCAATTTCAATGCGCAGGTCCTTGGCGGGACTGACACTTTTCTTGGAGGCGGCCAACAAGGCGCCCTCGACCGCACGGATCAGCGTTTCACGCTCGATCCCTCGTTCGCGCTCCATGTAGTCCAAAACCGCAAGTAGTTCATTATTCATGGCTTACACTCCATCCACCAGCCCGCCAAGCCAATGGCCGCGCGACCCCTAGACACAAAAGAGTGGGTCGGGACCCACTCTTCATCAGAGGCCGCACAAATACGGGGATACACTGCCCTCCCCCCTCACACGGGTCAAGCCGTAAAGTGATGCTGCCCGGATGCTGACGAAATTCTGACAGCGCAAACCCGTTAATGCGGTTGACCTCGACACAGGATTCCTTAAGACTCGTTCTTTGGTGGAGCTTTCGTCTGCCCCCTGCCGGGGCATTCAGGGCGTAAACTTTAAGGACCGGATCGCGTAGTTTAAGGACAGGGTGGGAGGCCGTTCGGAGTCGAACCGTGCCCGCCGGCGAAAAAGGGGACATGCGGGGCAGCTTCCATAACGTCAAGCGGCTTTGGGCCGCGCTTGTTGTCGCGGTCGCGATGGGGGCACCCGTCGCGCAAGCGGCCATCGTCGATTTGGATGCCTACGTGCTTCAGCCGATCCTCGGTGGCGACGGCATGACGCCCCTCGCGGACGGATCGTGGGTGTTCATCATCGGCAGCACCGACAGCGTACTCGACCCGATGCAGCAGTTTGGCCCCTACTACGACGCCTACACCACCACGGGCGACGACGTGATCCTCGGCATCGTCCAGATCGACAGCTCGCTCGGGCCAGGCACCTTCGCCACCACGGTCCAATACGATTCCGCGACGATCAACTACGCCTACATCCGCTTCTTCGACACCACCAGCAACCTGATCGCGGGCCCCGTCTATTGGGGCACCTCGTCAGTCTTCGCGCTCGGTGTCACGCTGGGTGTTTCGACGGTGCAGTTTGACGAAAACAACCAGCTCGTCGCGACCAATTTCAATACGTTCATCGTGATCCCGGAACCGGGCACGGCCAATCTCCTGCTGCTGGTGGGCGGCATGATCTGGGCCATGCGCAGCAGCATGGGCCGGAGGAAGAAAAAGAAGGACGCGGAGGCGGACCAGGGGGACGAATGAAGCGCATCATCCAGGCGGGTGTGATCGGGGCGGCCTGTTGGATCTGCGGCGCCGCGCACGCGCTGCAAATTCCGGTCAACTTCGCGATCACCAACACCGTCGTGAATGAATTCGGCGAGGTGTTGCCCGGCACCTCCGTCCACGCGCCCGCGTTTGGCCAGCCCTACGTGGAGGGCGCCATCGTGCAAATCCTCAACGTCAGCGCCGGCGTCTTCCCGCCCGCCACCAATGGCGCGCCGCATCCCAGCAACACTGTATTAATGACCACACGCATCGGCGTCGGCGTCAACCCGAACGATCCGATCACCGGCAAAAGCAGCGGCCCCATCGGCACCATCCAGCGCGACAACCCCGCCCTGACCAACCAGCACATCATGGTCCGCGTCTTCAACAAACCAACGCTCGAAGATTCCTCGTTCTACGGCAACTCCCAGCTCTTCACCGTGCCGGTCTATGGCCAGAGCTACGACTCCTTCCTCGCCAACGTCCAGCCCACCACCAACGAACTCGACACCACGGACCACGACAACGACGGGCTCAGCCGCTCGTGGGAAAAGAGCCACGGCACCAACCCCGACAACGAGGACACCGACAACGACGGCATGATCGACGGCCACGAAATCCGCGCCGGCACCAAGCCCCTCGACAACACGTCGCTGCTGATCGTCGTGCAACTGCTGCCTCAGAGCGGCAACGACCTGCTGCTCTCGTGGGACACCGTCGCCGGCAAGACCTACCAACTCCAGGTCATGGAGGCGCTGACCAACAACGCCGACTACGCCGACATCCTCAGCCCCGTGGCCGCGACCTCCGCCGTTAGCTTCGCCACAGTGACCAACGGCCTGCTCAACCCCGAGTCGCTCTACCGCGTGCGCCTGGTCGAATAACACAGCCCCCGCCCGCCAAAACGCGCGCTTGAGTGCAGCCCCCTGCGTGGCATCATCTCCCCGCGTATGAACGACACCACCCGCACGGCCCCTTCTTCCCGCACCGTCCTGCTCGGCATCTGCGGCGGCATCGCCGCCTACAAGGCCGTCGATGTCGCCAGCCGGCTGCGCAAGGCCGGATATGCGGTCCGCGTTGCGATGAGCGACGCCGCGCAACAGTTCGTCACCCCGCTCACCTTTGGCGCCGTGTCGGGCCACCCGGTCCTCAGCCGCCTCTTCCCCGGCGACGCCGCCGCGGGGGACGCGGCCTATCCCCACCTCTACCCCGCCACGCGCGCGGACGCCTTCGTGCTCCTCCCCGCCACGGCGGACATGATGGCGAAACTCGCGGCCGGGCTCGGCAACGACATCGTCTCCACGTGCGCATTGTCCCTGCCCGCCACCTGCAAACGCTTTTTCTGCCCCGCGATGAATGTCGAGATGTGGCGGCAGCCCGTCGTGCAGGACAACGTGCGCGCGCTCGAAGCGCGCGGCTGGACCCGGATCGGCCCCGACGCGGGCGCGCTCGCCTGCGGCATGGAGGGCGAAGGCCGCATGAGCGAACCGGCGCACATCGTCGAGCATGTGCAGGCCGCGCTTGAGGTGCCGCGCACGCTCGCGGGACGCCGCGTGCTGATCCTCTCCGGCCCCACGCGCGAACACTTCGATCCCGTCCGCTTCATCGGCAATCCGAGCTCCGGCAAAATGGGCCGCGCGCTCGCGGAGGCCGCCGTGGAGGCCGGCGCCGCGGTGGATTTCATCACCGGCCCGGTCCCGGAGGAAAACCTTCCGCGCGCTCGGGAACTCACGCTGCATCGCGTCACCAGCGCCGACGACATGCTCAACGCCGCGCGCCCGCTCTACGCCCGCGCCGATCTCGTCGTCTACGCCGCCGCCGTCGCGGACTATCGCCCGAAACAGTTCAGCGCCGAAAAAATGCCAAAGAAAACCGGGCCGCTGACGCTCGGCCTCGAGCCCACGCCCGACGTCGCCGCCACGCTCAACGCGAACAAACGCCCCGGCCAGCGCGCCATCGGCTTCGCCCTGCAAACGCACGACGGCCCCTCCAAGGCCGCCGAGAAAATGGCGCGCAAACACTTCGATGGCATCGTGCTCAACGCGCTTGATGCGCTCGGCGGCGACAGCGGCGGCTACACGTGGATCGAACCCGGCGCCGCCCCGCAGGACTGGGGCACGCTCCCCAAACCCGCCTGCGCGCACCGCATCCTCGCCCGCGCCGCGGAACTGCTCTCCTCCCCCGCGTAGTGGATGGCGCCGGTATGACGGTCCCCTCTCCAACACCGCGCCGCATCGCCATCGGGCTCAGCGGCGGGATCGACAGCTCCGTCGCGGCGGCGCTGCTCGTGGACCAGGGCTGGGAGGTCATCGGCTTCACGCTGCACATGTTCAAGGAGGGCTCGCGCTGCTGCTCGCTCGAGGACGTCCAGCGCGCGCGCCGCGTTTGCGACCACCTCGGCATCCGCCACTACACGCTCAACGTCGTGGATGAATTCGAGGAGCAGGTGATCCGCCCCTTTGCCGCCGCGTACGCCGCCGGGCGCACGCCGAACCCGTGCATCTTCTGCAACCGCCACTTCAAGTTCGGCGAACTGGTCAACCGCGCCCGCGCGCTCGGCTGCACCCACGTCGCGACCGGCCACTACGTCCGCCTCGAACACACGCCCGACGGCGCGCGCCTCCGGCAGGGACGCGACCCCGGCAAGGACCAGTCGTATTTCCTGCACCGCCTCACGCAGGACCAGCTCCAGTCATGCGTCTTCCCGCTCGGCGACCTGCTCAAGGACGACGTGCGCCGCATCGCCGCGGAAAAACAGATCCCCACCACGGGCATGCGCGAAACCGCCGACCTCTGCTTCATCACCGCCGCCGGCCCCGCACCGCTGATCGAAAAATATCACCCCGATGCACGCCGCTCCGGACCGATTGTCGACGAGGCCGGCCACACGCTCGGCACACACCAGGGGCTCCACCACTTCACCATCGGCCAGCGCGAAGGCCTGCGCATCGCCGCCCCGCAACGCCTCTATGTCCGCGAATTGCGCCCCGGTTCCAACACCGTTGTCGTCGGAAAACGCGCGGACCTCATGCAATCGAGCTGCCGCGTGACCGACCTCTACTGGCAGCCCGGCCACCCGCCCGCGCCCGGCACGACGCTGACCGCGCGCCTGCGCTACCAATCGCCCGGAGTTGCAGCCACGCTTACGCCGGACGATAGTGGTGGAGGCCGCGTGGTCTTCGCCGAACCGCAGTTCGCCGTGACCCCCGGCCAGGCCGCCGTGTTTTACGAGGGCGATGCCGTCCTCGGCGGCGGATGGATCGAGAAGGATGACGCGTGAAATTTGACATTCCCACCAACGGGGCGGTGACGCAACCCGCGGCGCTCGACGAAAAAATCGCCGCGCTTCGCGCGCGCCTGCGCGCGATGGAATCCGTCATCGTCGCCTTCAGCGCCGGCGTGGACAGCACCTTCATCGCCGCCCTCGCCTCGGCGGAGCTGGGCGCCCGCGCGCTCGCGGTCACCGCCACCTCGCCCTCGTTCCCCGAACGCGAACTCGAGGAAGCCCGGGCGCTCGCCGCGCAACTCCAGCTCCAGTTCCGCGTCATCGCCTCGAACGAAATGGCCAACCCGGACTACGCGAACAACCCGAGCAGCCGTTGCTATCACTGCAAGACGGAGCTCTACGGCCTGCTGCGCACCATCGCCGACGCGGAGGGGTTTGCCCACATCGTCGACGGCACGAACGCGGACGACCTCAACGATTACCGCCCCGGCCGCAAGGCCGCGATGGAGAAGCGTGTTGAAAGCCCGCTGCAGGAACTCGGCTTCACCAAGGCCGACATCCGCGAGGCCTCGCGCGCGCTCGGCCTGCACACCGCCGACAAACCCGCGTTTTCCTGCCTCGCCTCGCGCTTCCCCTACGGCGAGAAGATCACCGTCGAGGCCCTCCGGCGGGTCGAGCGCGCGGAGAACGGCCTGAAGGATATGGGCTTCACCAACCTGCGCGTGCGCGTGCACGGCGAGATCGCGCGGCTCGAACTCGACGCGGACCAGATCGCGCGCGCCGCCGCCGACCCGCTGCGCGACCAGATCCTCGCCCTGCTCAGGTCCTGCGGCTTCCGCTACGTCGCCCTCGACCTGCAAGGCTACCGCCGCGGCAGTTTGAACGAAGTGTTTACGCGCATTAAGTCGTCCCCGTAATCGTCCTCGATCCTGAATCCTCATCCCCTGTAGACGCGGACGATGACCGCGTTTGACGGACCTTCCGCGCCCAGCATGCGCGGCTACAGTTCGAGGACGACAACGAGATGGAGGACGCGGACGATGAGCTACAGCGCCGCCACCACCACCTGCGCCAGCGCCTCATCAGACAGCGCCACCGGATTGCCCTTCATGCTGCTCGTCGCCTGCGCCTTGCGCGCAATGTCCGCGGCATGCTCCGCCCGCACGCCATAGGACGCGAGGCCGGGAATCCGCACCCGCGCGACCAACTCGCGCAACACGGCCACCGCCTCCCGCGGTGTCGCGTCCGCGCGCCCCGTGACCAGGCGCGCCACCTCGGCAAATTTTGCATCGTCTGCCGCGTCCTCCGTAGCCTTGGCGGAGGAGGATAAAAAGTTTTTCTCGAACACGCCCGGCAGCAGCGCGGCGCAGACCGCGCCGTGCGGGGCGTCAAACAAGCCGCCGATGGGGCCGGCGAGGCCGTGTACGGCGCCGAGGCCCGCGTTCGCCAGGGCCATGCCGCTGTAGAGCGCGGCGAGCGCGAGGTCGGACCGGGCCTCCCGATCGCCGCCGTTCGCCACCGCGCGCGGCAGTGAACGGATCACGCGCGGAATCCCGTCGCGGCACAACGCGTCCACCAGCGGCGTCGCCTTGCACGAGAGGAACGGTTCAATCAGCTGCGCCAGCGCGTCCATTCCGCTCGCGGCGGTCTGCGCGGGCGGCAGGTCCAGCATGAGATCCGGATCCACCAGCGCGACGTGCGGCAACATCAACGGACTGCGCAGGCTGACCTTCAGCCGGTGCTCCGGCGAAAACAACACGGCGTTCCGCGTCGCCTCGGACCCCGTGCCCGCGGTGGTCGGGACGGCAATAAACGGAATCGACGGCCTCGTGATGGCGCGCCCCGCGCCGATGAGTTCCGCGTAGTCGAGCGGATCGCCGCCGTTCGCGAGCAGCATCGCGATCGCCTTGCCCGCGTCGATGACGCTGCCGCCGCCGATGGCGACGACCACATCCACGCGCGCCTCGCGCGCGGACGCCACGCCGGCGCGAATGGCGTCGAACGACGGCTCGCCCGCGATGGCCACCACGGCGACGGCCTCCAAGCGGTCCGCGAAGCGCCGGGATGCGCCGGTTACCAGCAGAGCCCTCGCGCCACGCGCCGCAACGAGCGCCGGCAATTCCGCCGCGCGACCAGAACCGAAGAGCACCTGCTGTGCGGTGGCGAAATCAAACCTCATGAATCAATCCGCCGGGCTCCCGTTATACGAGTTCCACGTACTTCACGCTGCGCCGCTCCACGGCCATCAGCGGCGCAACCGCATCGCGCCACGCGGCGTAGTGCGCCGTGGCCTTGTGCGCGGCGGGCGCATCGGCGGATTTGTACTCCTCGATCAGGAGGAAGCGCGTCGGCTCGTCGGCCTGCTGGTAGGCATCGAAGCGCGCCACGCCCGGCTCCCGACGACTCGCCCGCGCATTCGCCAGCGTCGCCGCCTTGAACGCCTCCACTCCGTCAGGCTTCACCTGCACATGGACATGCACAATGATCGGATTCATGCGGGCACTCTAGCGCGGAAATTGCATCGTCCGCGATCCAATTTCCGGGTTAGGTTCTGGCGCATGACGTTCACGCGGTTGCCCTCATCCCTCGGCTGGCTCTTCGCCTCGCTGTGCCTCGCATTTCTATTCCGCCTTCCGTCCTTCCCGTTTTCGGTCATCGACTGGGACGAAAGCACGTTCGCAATCATGGGCGACAGCGTGATGCGCGGGCACCTGCCGTACACCGAACTGACCGACAACAAGCCGCCACTGATTTTCCTCTTCTTCGCCGCGATTCAGGCGCTGTTCGGCAAGTCGCTGCTCGCCATCCGGCTGGCCGCCACCGTCCTGACCGCGCTGACCGCGTGGCTGTGCGTGCTGACGGCGCGACGCGCGTTCGGTCTCGGGCCGTGGTCGATGCTCGCCCTCGTGCCGGTTGTGGCACTCGCGAGCGTTAAACCGGGCACCGGCGCATTGCTGACGGAGCATCTGGCCATCCTGCCCATGGCGGGCGCGCTCTATCTGCTCACAGCGGACCACTGGCGCCCCGGCCGCGCGTTTGCGCTCGGCCTGTTCGCGGCGCTGGCCGTGCTGACGCGGACGAACCTCGTGTACCCCGCGATCCTGCTCGCCTTCGCGGCGCTGCGCCTGAAGCCAATCCCCGGGGCGCACCGCCTCACCATCATCGCCGCGTTCGGCGCGGGCGCGGTGCTGCCGCTCGTGCTCCTGTTGGCGGCGTATCGCGACGCACTGGACGTCTTGTACCGCGCGACCGTGGCGGGCCCGCTGGCGTATTCGGGTGGAGCGAGCCTCTTCACGCCCGCGTGGTTCCGGTCCATCGGCGCGCTGCTCGCGCTGTGTTTCCAGCCCTCGATGGCGCTGCTTTCCGCCGGTTTCGCCGCCGGCGCCGCGCTCGCGTTAGCGCGCCCGGATCGGCGGGGCATGGCCGTGGCGCTCCTCATCGGCTGGCTCGGTACGGTCGCCGGCATCGCAGCCGGCGGCTGGATGTTCGAGCACTACCTGATCCAGCTCCTGCCGTTCATGGCGCCGCTGTTCGCCCTCGCGATGGAGCCGATGGCGCGCGCGCGCCGCCGCACCATCGCGCTGGTCGCAACGGTGTTGTGCGTCTGGTGGGGCGCGATGCTGGCACAGCCCTACCGCTACCACGCCCAGCGCTTGCGGGCCGGTGCGTGGGGTGAACCGGATCCGCCCGCGCAACTCGTGGCGCACCTCGATCGAGCGGGGGCGCGAGGCAAAACGCTCTTCATCGCCGACGCCCACATCGCGTACTGGCTGCTCGACGCCGTGCCGCCGACGCGCGTGGTGCATCCCTCGAATCTCGGACTCCCCGCGATGATGCGCGCCGTGCTCGGGCCGGAGTGGAGCGCGGCTTCCGAACTCGATGCCATCTTCGCCCGCGCGCCCGCCTTCGTCGTCCTGCCCGACGACCTGGATCTCCTGACGCTGGACCCGGAGGCCCGACGGCGCCTCGAACATCACCTCGCGCAGGCGTACCAAATCGATACCGTGATCGCGCAGTTGCGGGTCTATGTGCGCCGCGAAACGCCCGCCGCGCGTCCGGCGCGCCCTTGACTTCGCGGCGCGCAGGGACCACTGTGCGCGGTTTTCCGAGGAAAAACATGCATCCATCCCCCAGCACCCCCGCCGTCCCGCCTCCGTTCGACCAGCTGCTGCCTGAACTCCAGCGCACGCTGGCCCAGGAGGGCTACCACACGCCGACGCCGATCCAGACGCAGGCGATTCCGCATTTGCTCGCGGGGCGCGATTTGATCGGTTGCGCGCAGACGGGCACGGGCAAGACCGCCGCCTTCACGCTGCCGCTGCTGCAGCACCTCATCAAGAACCGGCAGGCGCCGCAGCCGGGGCACCCGCGCACGCTGATCCTCGCGCCGACGCGCGAACTCGCCGCGCAGATCGGCGAAAGCATCGCAACCTACGGGCGCGGCCTCCGGCTGCACCACTGGGTGATTTTCGGCGGCGTGGGCCAGCACCCGCAGGTCCAGGCCGTGCGGCGCGGGCTCGACATCCTCGTCGCCACGCCGGGCCGGTTGATCGACCTGATGAACCAGGGCCACGTCAATTTGAAGAGCGTTGAGGTCCTGATCCTCGACGAGGCCGACCGCATGCTCGACATGGGCTTCCTGCCCGACATCCGCCGGATCATCAACCGCGTCCCGCCGCGCCGCCAGTCGCTGCTCTTCTCCGCGACAATGTCGCCCGACATCCGCGAGCTGGCCAACAGCCTCGTGCACGAGGCGGTCACGGTCACGATTTCGCCCGAAAAACCGGCGGTCGACCGCATCGCGCAGAAAATCCTGTTCGTCGACAAGAACAACAAACCCGCGCTGCTCACCAAGCTGCTCGCCGGCACGGACCTCGACAAAGTGGTCGTGTTCGCCCGCACGAAACACGGCGCGGACAAGATCGCGCGCAAACTCGAGTCGGCGGGCGTGACCTGCGCCGCGATCCACGGCAACAAGGGCCAGGGCGCGCGCACCTCGGCGCTGGCCGGCTTCCGCGCGGGCAAGGTCCGCGTGCTGGTCGCGACGGACATCGCCGCGCGCGGCCTCGATGTGGACGGCATCACGCACGTCATCAACTACGACCTGCCGAACGAACCGGAAACCTATGTGCACCGCATCGGCCGCACGGCGCGCGCGGGCGCGGAAGGCGACGCAATTTCGTTCTGCAGCGCGGAGGAGCGCGACGATTTGCGTGCGATTGAGAAACTCATCCGCATCGCCATCCCGGTGGATTTGGATCACGGGTTCCACGACGCGAACGCCCAGCACGCCAAAGGCGACGCCGCGCGCCGGCCACCGCCGGGTGGAAACCGGGGTGGCGGTCAACGCGGCGGACACCGCGGCAGCCCGCGCGGTGGCGGTCCAAAGCCCTCGCACACGAGCGCCAAGCCGGCCGCCAAGGTCGGATTCACATTCCGCAGCCGTCACCGGAACTGAACGACTGCGCTCAACGCGCGCGGCTACAGGGCAATCCGCCGTGAACCGGGCCAGGCGCCAGTGGTGCGCCAGAGGCTGAACAGATAGGCGGTCAACACGCTCAACACGAGCATTTCGCCCGTCTCCTCCACAAGTTCAAAGAGGCGCTCCGCGCGAGCGTTCCAGAAGGCGGCATGCAGGATGTCGCCGACACCACCAAACGCGAGGACGGCGCCAAGCAGCAGCGCGAACGGATAAAACGACGCGCGCTGCCCCGCGGTGCAGGCCCGCGCCGCCATCAGGAACAGGCCCGCATAGAGGACGCCCAACCCGCACAAATAAATCGCCTCGCCAATTTCAATGGGCCGGTAGTAGGCCTCGAAACGCTGCAGGTGGAGCCAGCGCGAAAGATAAATGCCCGCGCGCTCATGCAGTCCGAGCGAATCGTCGAGGAACAGGTACGCAAAGCTGGCCGTCCATCCGCGATGCAGCGGCAGGAATGCGCCCAGGCTCCAGCACATCAGCGTGCACCAGATCCACTTCACGTACTGATAACCCTCGCCGGACGCCTGCTCGATCGCGGGATCGAAGTAGCCCTCCGCCCCGATGAGGTCGAGTCCGATATGCCCCGCGAGAAAGACCCCGTCGGTGAAGAGGAGCGCCAGCAGCAGCACCTTCGCGGGGTTTCCCTCCTCCAGGAGTCGCCTGAGCGGCGAAATCATGCACGATAGGATGGGAGACTGGGCTTTCATTAGATTCGGATTATCAGGCGAGCAGGATGATGGCCAGCCCAAACACGTCTTTGCGCTGCAACTCTTGTCTCCCCGCGCGAAGCGTTTATGATGCGGCGCATGAAATCACGCCTCGCCGCCGCGCTGATGGCCACCGCCGTCTTTTCACCGCACCCGGCTTCTGCGGGCGAGGTCCGCCTGATCCCCGGGACGCCGGTTGAATTCGAGGTGCCGGCTGCGCCGCCGTCGCTCGCACACCTGTACCGCCAGAAATCGGAACCCGTGCGCATGTCGATCCAGTTGCCCGCCGACTACTCGCCCAGCCGTTCGTATCCCGTGCTGGTGTTCCTGAGCGGGGGCGACGGCGGGGGCGGCGGCGAACTGCACATGGCGCGGCCCTTCCTCGGCGCCGAGGGGTATGTCCTGTGCAACTTTCCGCTCTTCAAGAAGAACATCGCGGGCGCGACCCCCGACGAGCAACTGTCCGTCACGCCGCTCGACGCGGACCACGCGCTGCCGGCGCTTCGCCTGCTGCTGGATGAACTGCGCCGCCGCGTGCCGAACATCGACGAGTCGCGCAGCGTGTTCGCCGGCTTCTCCAACGGCGCGAACACCGCGGCGCTCATCCTCTGGTCGGGCGACCGCGACCTGATTTCCCGATTCTCGACCTATATCCTGATCGAAGGAGGCTTCTGGCTCGGCATGGACTACGACCGCTGGAGCGGCGCGAAATTTGCCGTGCCCTCCTTCGACTCCTTCGCGGACAAACGCCTGCTCTTTGTGTTCGGCGCGGATGAAAACCCGCCGGATCGCATTCCGTTCATCAAGGACGCGCGCACAACCATCGAAGTCCTGCGCGAGGCGGGCATCGACACCGCCGAATGGCCGATGCGCGGCGTGGGCCATGACTTCCCGCCACACGAAATGGACGCCATCCGCGCGTGGCTTTTGCCAAAGCTGCGCTGACCCGCGTCAGCCCTCCGTCCACTCTTTCGTCAGCATCAGCCAGAACGCCAGCCCGGCATACGGGCCGTAGGCGCGGAATCGCTTGCGGATCGCCGCGTCGGACACCGTGCGGCGGCCCAGCAGCCGCGCGTAGGCGGGGCGTGTCCACGAATCGAGCACGAGCCGCGAGTGGCGGCCCAGCATCATCAGGATGTGCGCGGCGGCATACGGGCCCACACCGGGCAGCGCAAGCAGGCGCTCTTCCACATCGTCATCCGCGAGCGCCGCCGGGTGGCCGGGCGCGAAGGACTCGAGATCCAGCGTGCCGTCGCTCACCGCGCGCGCAACGGCACGGATGTAGGGGCCCCGATATCCCGCGCGCACCACGTCGCGATAGAACGCGTCGTCCGCTGCGGCCAGCGCGGCCGGCGTCGGGAACGCGCGCCCCTCCACGGAATCGCGCGCCGCGCCGGGCGCGGGGCGGCCCAGGTGACGCACCAGTTGGTGCACCATCCGCTCCGTGGCCGACCATGCGCAGTTGGTCGTGCAGATCGTCTTGATGACTTCTTCAAACACCGTGGCGCACCGCATCAGGCGCCCGGCGCCGCGCGCGGCCCACGCCAGGTCGGGGTCGCGACGGATGCGCGCATAGAAGGGCGAAAGGTCCGCATCGAGTCGGAACAGGTGAGCGACCGCGCGCTCGAGTTCCGCGCGCTGCGCGGACGACGGCGGGCGCCCCGCGACATCGATGCGCGCCCGCCCGCCGCCGGCGTCCGACACCACCACGGTCCGCACGCCACGCGAGAGCGCCAGCGTCACCGTCAGCGTGCGGGCCGCGCGATCGACGCGGTGCGGGGGCAGGTCGGCAACCCCGTGAGACAACAGGCACCGCAGGAAATCCACCGGCTCGCCCGCCGGTCCTTTCAGTGGAATCGTGATCATGCCCCGCAGCATAGCGCGGCTTCGGCCACCCGCCCATACGGAAGGCGCGAGCGCTACAGCGGCGTACGGAACGGCGTGCGCGGAAGAAGCGCGATGGACTGGAGGCCCACGTAGAGGAAGGACGACATGGAAATCAGCATCTCAATGGCTTCTGACGATTTGTTGATCGCCGGTTGCAGCCAGCCCTCGAAGCGATGGTAGTCGTTGTAAAGATCGGGGAATCCAAACAGCAGGATGGCCCAGAACCACGGCAGCAGCAGGCGCGACGGCGCCAGCGGACGCAGCGCGGGGATGCGGCCCAGCGCCACGCCGATCAGGGCCGCCACGCCAAATCCGAGTCGCAGGAATTCGGTGTTCCCCTGTAGCGGCCAGACATTGTGCAGCGTGGTTTCCTCCTGGATGTTGATCGCCATCCAGCGCTCCGGCGTCTCCCATTTGAAAATCCACTGCCCCCATGCGATCTCCTCCCCGGCGAGGAAGAGCAGGCCGACGGCAAACACGCCGTAAAACCAAACGATCCAGCGCGGCCGCCCGGACCGCCACAGCGCGCGCGTCATCCACAAACCGTACAAGCCGCCCGCCACGAAGAAGAAGAGCGTCGCGATCTCCACCGCGCGGTTCTCGGAAAAATGGTGCATCATCACCGGCCGCGTGGCCGGGATAAACAGCAACGCCCAAATGAACACCATGATGGCGTATGGCGCGACACCCAGAAACCGCTCCGAGACCGGACGGATGGGGATGGGCCCCACCTCACAACCGCGCGGACCCGACGATTCGTGTAAGACGCTCATGCGCGCAGCATATTCCGTTCGGGAAGTGGAAATCAACCCGTCGGGGAGGGAGAAAAGAAAAATGCGGCTCGCCAGCCGCAGCCCGGTCAAGCGCCCTCCGTCGCGGCGAAGACGCCGCTATGGAGGGCAGCCTTCGCCTTCGCCTTCGCTTCGCTACGGCGAAGGCTGGTGGGCGTAACAGGACTTGAACCTGTGACCCCTTCCATGTCAAGGAAGTGCTCTAGCCAACTGAGCTATACGCCCGATGAAGCCGACACAGTAGCGCATACCGGGAAGGTGTCAAGGTCGCGAACAGCAACAAACACCCACTAAAACCGCATTTTCAGACGGTTACAGAACTTTCCACACACTCGAAATCCCTCGCGATGAAGCAGCCATATATTCACGAACAAGACGCCGTCAATTCCGCCCTATACGCCTCTTCCGTCAAATTTGAGGCGAAAAGTGGCCGCAAAGTGGCCGCAGAATTTGGGCGCTGATAGCTAAAAAAGAGCCGCCCATCAGGGCAGCTCCTTTTCGATGTCCCGCATGAGTTCCGATGCACTCAGCCGAACGGCCTGGCACAACCGTATCAAATGAAGGACATCAATCTTCAACTCGCAGCACTCCACGCGGCTCAGCCAGGTTCTGGAGAATCCAAGTTGGCGAGCGACGTGATCCTGTGTCAGCTTCCGGTGCTTGCGAGTTCTCTTGAGCCGCTCAATGGCCTTGCGATATGCAGGGTCATAGATCGCCTTTTGCATCACGCGACACCTCCAAGGTCTGTGGTGTTCAGTTGGAACCGAGGTGAGCAACCCTTGGGCATCATGCTCAAGTCAGCAACCACGCTCGCCCTGCACGTCACGCTGTCAATTGAACGCGAACTGCGCCCAGGGCGAAACCCGCCAGATGGAACGCTTCCCCCCTCGGTGCGGGAGCACTGGATTCCGCTCCTCGATGGACTTCAATCGCGCATGATCGAGCGGACCAAGACGATGCACTCGAATCGGCATGTTCGCACTCTGGTTGAGCGTAAAAATGGCCAATGAGTAAAGCGGCGACCCCTAACCGGACCATCGCTGAAAGCCCGGCTCCTTCCGAGGCGGATCAGATCCGCGCGGGCATCCCACTGACGATCTGGTCGGGCATTCCCCTGGATACCGGAGCAATCGGCGCGCGATGTTGCAGGCGATGGGCGGCAATGCGCATGTCCGCGCACAACTCGGTCGCGAGTACGACGAGGTCATGAAGTCAAACGACATCCGGCTTCAGACGATTTACCATTTCATGTCGGTGGGCTACCGGCACCCTGTCCGTCCCCGCAGGCGCCCCTCCCGCTTCGCCGCCATGCTCGCCAGAAAGACCCCGCTGGCGAACGCTAAAATAAGTTTGGAAAATATCATAACAGAGCTCGGGTGTGGCCCAAAATGGCTGAAGGCGGGGTGAATCGGACCGAAGAGCAGGCGCCCCGCTGATCGGCCGTCATCGCTGAGGAAAGAAAAGATGCACCACAACGAAGGCCACCGGCTGTTCTGCACCACCACACGCGTCACACCGGATCCCCGCCTACATAAAAGAACACGACCTCGCCCCACAGAAAGGCAACCCTCCATCCATCATTCACAGAAATCTCCGCTGGATCCCCCGCGGCTTGCCTCGGGGGATTCACTGCATTACAGCAGTCTGCTCACCTACGCGCGGCGCGGCGCGAACACCACGTCCATCCACACCGCGAGCACGAGCACG
>CALKUH010000010.1 GCA_937996795.1 uncultured Verrucomicrobiota bacterium
GCTGCTGATGGACGGGCCCACTCTCGAACGCCAGCCCGTCCCCGCGGACTGGCTGGGGGCCGACTGATCGCCGTTTCAGTTGGATGGGTCGCGCGCGAGTGCGGGCGTTACGGGCCAGAGCGGGATGCGATGGGTTCCGTTGGTGAGGAATTGAAAGGGACCGGGCAGCGCCCGCCCGGCGGGAATCGGCCGCCCGGCATAGTCCACTTCGGCGAGTGACGCAAAAGCCGGCAGGGCCTCCACCTTGTCGGCGCGCACCGTGAGGATCAGTTGCTCCGCGTCGAACGCGTACGAGAGATTTCCTCCGAAGAGGCTCTGGGTGTCTTGTCCGGTCAACGCGCGCCACTCGGACGGCTGTAGATGCTTCCAATCCATTCCAGGATGCGGCGCCTGTGCCGCCTCGCGCTCCGGGGGCGGAATCCGCTCCCAGCTCAGGCGAAAGGGATCGGCGGTCAGGAAGACATTAAAATCGGAGCGGTTCCCGTGATCGCGCGGATTCGGAAAGGGCAGGCTGATGGCGAATGGATGTCCGCCCAGGATGTTTCCGAGGATGCGGTTGTTTGATGCCGCGACCGGCGTGCCGTCGCGGAAAATCCGTTTCGTCAGCGTCCGCAGGCGGATGCCGCCCTCCGCATTGTCCAGGAACAGGTTGTGGGCGATGGTGGTCAGCGAGGCATCCTGGACATACAGCCCCATGCCTTCGCCCGTATCGGCGACGGATGGCGTGCCGAACGCGCACGAACCGATGACGATGTTGTGGTCCACCATCGAGGGTTCCTTGGTCAGCTCGACGAAGACGGCGCCCATCGCGTTGTTCAGGAACAGATTCCGCGTCACGCGGGCGTTTTCATTGCGGTTGTCGAGCCAGACGGCCCACGCGTGGTTGTCCCGGAACAGGTTGCCCTCAATGCGTACATCGCTGTGGTGGACTTTCAGCGCCGCGTGCTCCTGCTCGCGGAAGAAGCGGAGGCGGTTGTTGCGCTCGAAGATGTTGCCGGTGATGACCGTGCCCTTGTGTGTCCACCCCCACAGGCCGACGAGCCCGTTGTCGCTGATGGTGTTGCCGGCGATCCAATGGCCGCCCCCGATGATCAGGCGGCGGTCCTCCTCGGCGGTGTCGGTCAACAGTTCCGGTTTCCATGTTTCGCTGCCCACATCAATGCCGAGTGTCTTGGCGAAGCGGATGGTGTTGTGCTCAATACGCCAGTTACGCCCGCTGCGCGTGCTGAACGCGCCGACGCCGTCGTTGGCGCAGTGCTCGAAGATGAAGCCGCGCACGTGGATGTGGGAAAGGCCGCGCCGGTAGGGTGCGAACAGGCGGGGGCGCACCGCCACTTCCAGCAACCCGGCGCGGCGGTCGCGCGGCAGGTGGAGCAGCAGCCCCTTGCGACCGGGGTCGAGCATCCAGGTGAGCGGCTGGCGTTCGAGCTCTGCGCGGCTGCGTACTTCGACCAGCGAGGCGCCATCAAGGAAGACCTCGCCCAGCGCGTGGATCGCGGTTCGTTTGTTGTTCTTTCCGATACGCGTTGCCGGCTCCATGACTTCCCGCAGAAAGGGATTTGGGTCGCCGAACACCGCCGGGTCGAACGCCCCGTACACGATGGAGGGGCCTCGCTCCTCCCATGCCGGCGTCCAGGCATTGCTGCCGCGCACGATGACCGCGCCCCCGGTGGCGGCGTGATAGACGATGGGGAGCTCCGGCGTGCCGCCGCGCGCGGGCTGGACCTGTTCACGGTAGATGCCGGGGAAAACGAGGATCGTGTCGCCCGGTTCAGCCTGTGCCGCCGCGCGCGAGATGGTGCGGAGGGGCGCGTCTGAACACCCGGGCCCTTCGTCCGATGCGGCGCGATGCGAGGCATCCACGATCCAGTGTCGCCCGTCCGCGATCGACGGTCCTGCGAGGAGAACAAGCCCGCACAGGGCCAGCTTCAACAAGGACGTGGCATGTGGCGGCATGGTCAGGCGCGGCTGGAGGCCGTCCGCTGGGGAAGGCGCCGACCGGTTACTTCCACTTGATCGAGCAGCCCATCGGGTTCGTGTTGGTCTTGGGCGCGGGGCGGCCGGCGAGCAGGGCGGCAATCGCGTCGCGCAGGTCGTGCTGCGTGGCGGACGCGGGTTCCTTCCAGTTGTCGTCGACGCGGCCTTCATAGGCGATCTTGCCGCCGGCGACGATGAAGAGGTGCGGCGTGCAGACCGCTCCATAGGCGCGGGCGACGGCCTGCGACTCGTCGCGCAGGTAGGGGAAGTTGAAACCGCGCTGCGCCGCGCGCTCTTTCATCTTCTCGAAGCTGTCGTCCGGATAGGTCGCCGCGTCATTCGGGTTGATCGCCGCGAAGGCCGCGCCCTTGGGGCCGAACTCGCGCGCGAGCGCCATGAAGCGGTCCTCGTACGCCTTGGCGTAGGGGCAGTGGTTGCACGTGAAGGAGAGCACGAGCAGCTGGTTGCCCGCGGATAACGTCTGCAGGGAGTGGGTCCTGCCATCCACACCGGGAAGCGAGAAGTCAGGGGCGGGCGTGCCGATGGGAAGGGTTTCCGGTCCGCTTTGCGTGATCAACGGCATGGCATCATCTCCCGAGGGGCCCGCGCAGGCAGGCGCGTTAAATGAATGGAGCGGGAGATGGGATTTGAACCCACGACATTCACGTTGGCAACGTGACGCTCTACCACTGAGCTACTCCCGCGTGAGATGTGGAAAGTTAGCGAAGAGAGCGCTGATTTCAAGAGCAAATATTCAGACTTTGGATCCTTGAGTTTGGATGTCAGCGAGATATCGAGCGGGGCCCCTCTTCTTGATTCGCAACTCCAGGCGACGAGCTTCGGAGGTGGTCGGACACTCTTGATGCCAAAGGAGCGCCCAATCATTTGATCGCCGACTCCAGCGGGAAACCCCGCTGTTGTGCTGGGCGAGTCGAATCTCCACGTCGGACGTGGAGCCAGTGTAATGAACGCGGAGCGAAGGGGACCAGAGGATGTATACGGTGCACGGAGAATCACGCACGACATTCATCCCGCGAGGCGCGGGATGACGCTCTACCACTGAGCTACTCCCGCGTGAGATGTGCAAAGTTAGCGAAGAGACCGCTGATTTCAAGAGCAAATATTCGGGTGTATACGAGCCCTTCTTTTCCCTCGTTTGCCACTTGCATCTTCCTGCCGGGGACCGGAGACTCGCGCTTTTTCAGCGGGGGAGTTTATCGCATGGAAGCCGGTATCGTCGGGTTGCCTAACGTGGGCAAGAGCACCTTGTTCAACGCCCTTTCCGCCGCCGGGGCGGAGGCGAGCAATTATCCGTTTTGCACGATCGAGCCGAACGTCGGCATCGTGCCGGTGCCGGATCCGCGCCTGGCGACGATCAACAAGTACATCAAGACAAAGAAGATCGTGCCGTCCGCGCTGAAGCTGGTGGACATAGCCGGGCTGGTGCGCGGCGCGAGCGAGGGGCAGGGCCTCGGCAACAAATTCCTGTCCCACATCCGCAACGTGGACGCGATCCTGCAGGTCGTCCGCTGTTTTGAAAACGCCGACGTCACGCACGTGGACGGCGACGTCAACCCGGTGCGCGACATCACGACCATCGAGACGGAGTTGCTGCTGGCCGACCTGCAGCAGGTCGAGGACAACCTGCACAAGAACCAGAAGATCGCGCGCAGCGGCGACAAGGACGCCATCGCGCGCGTGGCGGTGCTGGAGCTCTGCCAGAAAGCCCTTGCGGCCGGCAAGCCCGTGCGCTCCGTGGAGCTGGATGAGGAGCAGCGCAAGGTGGTCAAGACGCTCGGCCTGCTTTCCGCAAAACGCATCCTGTATGTCGCGAATGTCGACGAGAACAACCTCGCGGGCGAGGGTGACCTCGTCGAGTCTGTCCGCCGGTATGCGGCGGAAAACGGCGGCGAGGTGGTCGTGGTCTGCGCCAAGATCGAAAGCGAGCTCGCGGAACTGGAAGAGGCGGATCGCAACGAGATGCTCGAATCGCTGGGCATGAAGGAACCGGCGCTGGCATCCGTCGCGCGCGCGGCCTATCACCTGCTCGGGCTCCAGAGTTACTTCACGGCCGGCGAACAGGAAATCCGCGCGTGGCCGGTGCCGATCGGCGCCACGGCCCCGCAGGCGGCGGGCGTGATCCATACCGACTTCGAGCGCGGCTTTATCCGCGCGGAAATCTACAGCGTGGACGATCTCGTGGCCCATGGCTCCGAGGCCGCGATCCGCGCAGCCGGAAAATTGCGGCTCGAAGGCAAGACCTACGTCATGCAGGATGGCGACGTCTGCCACTTCCTGTTCAACGTCTGACGCCGTCGGCGGGGGCCGGGAGGATCGGACCCCATGCCGGATGTCACAGCCATTGTGGTCTGTCACAACGAGGCGGCGGTGTTGCCGCGCTGCCTCGCCTCCCTCTCGTTCTGCCGCGAAATCATCGTGGTGGACAAGGCCTCCGCGGATGACAGCGCCGCCGTGGCGCGCGCCGCAGGCGCCCGCGTGCTGGCGGCTCCGCGCGATCCGCCCTTCGTGGAGGTCACGCGCGCCGAGGTGGCGCCGCTCGCGCGACACGAGTGGCTGCTGTTTCTCGATCCTGATGAAACGCTGCCTCCCGCGCTGGCGACGGACTTCGACCGGTTGATGGCTGCGCATCCCGCCGCGGGTGTGTTCGGGCTGCCGATGCGGTATTTCTTTCGCGGTCGTCCGTTGCGCCATGGATTCTGGGGACGCGAGGACATGCATCTGCCCCGCCTGGTCCACCGCGATCGGGTGAGCCTGGTACCGCGGATTCATCGCGGGGTGGTGGTGAAGCCAGGTTTTGAAAGCATCCGCATTCCGGCCACCGAGGCGAACCGCATCCGGCACGACTGGGCGCACTCGTACCGCGAGGTGTGGGCCAAGCACCAGCGACACCTGTCCTGCGAGGAGCACACGCGCGGTCCTTCGCTGCGGGCGGGCGCGCGCGGATTCTGGCGGAGTTTCGTTTTGCTGCGCGGCTGGCGCGACGGCTGGCGGGGCTTCGTGTTGAGCCTGCTCTACGCGCACTACGTGTTGCGCATTGGCGGGTCCGTGCGGCGGTAGGCGGTTACACGAGTTCCGCGAAAATCGCGTCGCTGACAAAAAGACCGCGTTCCGTGAGGCGCAGGCGGTTGTCGTCTTCCGCAAGCAGGCCCTCGCGTTGAAGCCAGTCGAGGCGGTCGGCGCAGAGCGAGCGATAGTCAAACCCTGTTGCCGCGCGGAATTCGTCGCGCGCGATGCCGTCGAGTTGCCGCAGCGCCATCACGAGCGTCTCGCGCGCCTTCGCCTCCGGGTCCAGCCGTTCGCTGAACGCGCGCGGGCTGCGGCCGTCCCTCATCCGCGCGATGTACGCGTCGAGATCGCGGATGTTGCCGAAGCGCTCGCCCGCCCAGTGCGAATGCGCGGACGGCCCGACGCCGATGTATTCGCCGCCGCCCCAGTAGAGCCGGTTGTGCGCGCAGGCGAAGCCGGGCCGGGCGAAGTTGGAAATTTCGTAGTGGTGGTAGCCGCCCGCCGCAAGCGCGGCGCGGACGAGGTTGTACTGCTCCAGCTCGGTGTCGTCGTCGACTTCCTTTACGAAGCCCTTGTTGCGCAGGTCGGTGAGCGGCGTGCCGTCCTCGAAGATCAGGCAGTAGCAGGCCGCGTGGTCCGGGCCGAGCTCCAGCAGCGCGTCGAGATCGCGCCGCACCACGTCGAGGTTCGCGCCGGGCACGCCGTAGATCAGGTCGAGGTTGATGTTGCGCACGCCCATGCGGCGCAGCAGGCGGAACCCGTCGCGCGCCTCGTCCGCGGAGTGGATGCGCCCGAGGAACTCCAGCGTGGGCGGATCGAACGACTGCACGCCGAGCGAAAAGCGGTTCACGCCGGCGCCCAGCAGCAATTCCACCTTCGGTTCCGTCAGCGTGCCGGGATTCGATTCGCAGGTCCATTCCGTGACGCCGGAGAGGTCCACGCGCCGCGCCAGCCGGTCGAGCATCGCGCGCAAATCCGCGCGCGACAACTCCGTCGGCGTGCCGCCGCCGATGAAGATCGTATCGGGCCGGAACGACGCGGGCAGTCCGGCGAGTTCCCGGGCAAACGCCTCCAGGAACGCCGGCTGGTCGGGTTGATCCTCGCTGCTGACCCGGTGCGCCACCGGCGCCGTGGCCGTGGGCAGCGAATAGAAGTCGCAATAGAGGCACTTGCGCACACAGAACGGCACATGGATGTAGAGACCGGGCATGGATGAATGGGTTTTCCACCAAAACGGGGCGCCCGCCTCCGCCTTCGCGCCGCGACGGCGAAGGCTGGTGGAAGACGTGGGACTCGAACCCACAACCCGCTGATTAAGAGTCAGCTGCTCTACCAATTGAGCTAGTCTTCCGCCGTGCGAAGGGCGAGGTATAGCGAAAGCGCGCTCAATTTGACAAGTCCCGTTTGGGGCCGCTAGGGTTCCGCAGTCGCTCCCGTGGTGGAATTGGCAGACACGCAGGACTTAGGATCCTGTGCCGCAAGGCGTGGGGGTTCAAGTCCCTCCGGGAGCACCAGCCTTCGCCGTGGCGGAATGAATGCCGGCGCCTGACAGAGCTACGGCTTGGTGGACGGGTTTTTACTGCTGCTCACAATATATGAAACGACCGCTCAGCGTAACCCTGATTGCCGGCGCCTACATGCTGCTGGGCGTGATTTCAATCGTGGCGATCCTGAACAGCCTGTTGGCCGGTGCGTTCCAATTCAATCTGGGCTTCTTCCTCCTGCCGGTCGGGCTTGGGCTTCGCAAGGGAAAACCTTCCTCACGCCGTTGGGCGTTGTTCTGGGCCGGGCTTACGGGAATTAGCATCGCGGTGGCCTATATCGTCCTGTTTGCTTCAGATGCCCCTGCCGAAAGCGAGTCGGTCGTGTCCGAATGGCTTCGGGTGATTTTCTATGCGCTGCCGGGTGTCCTGTTGGCGGGATGCATTGCCATATGGCGGGCGCTTACGTCTCCGAAGGTGCTCGCGTTTTTCGCGGAACCCGGCCCGGCGCCGGGGGCGGCTCACGAAGGGTGAACCGCCCGCAAACAGACGGCTCGCGTGCGACCCGCTTCCGTCCATCGGGTGCGAATCTGTGCTTGACCTCGCGAAGTGAATCCGAAAAAAGGTACGCCAATTGCGGGGCTTCATCCAAGCGCCGCCCAATGAGAGGTTGAGGTTGATTCATGGATACTCCGCGCGAGCTCCGCTATACCAAGACGCATGAGTGGGTCCGTTGGAACGGCAAGGTGGCGACGGTCGGCATCACCGACTTCGCGCAGGACCAGCTGTCCGACCTGACCTATGTGGAGCTTCCGACCGAGGGCGACTCGTTTTCGGCCCAGGAAGAAGTCGCGGTCGTCGAATCCGTGAAGGCCGCCTCCGACATTTACGCGCCGATCAGCGGCACGATCACCGCCGTCAACAAGGCCCTGCTCGACAAACCGGAACTGATCAACACCGATCCCTACACGGACGGCTGGATCTTCAAGATGGTCCCCGACGATGTCTCGGAACTGGAGTCCCTCATGGACGCCGACCAGTACGAGTCGATGAATCCGGACGAAGAGAACTAGTCCGAAACGCACCGCGGAGCCAGCGGTGAATCTGATGTCCGTCGGCCTTTGGTTCCCTTCGCCCGTCCGTTATGCGGAGGGCGTGCGCATCCAGGAGGCGCTGGTCGCCGCGCGCCAGGCGGATCGCATTCCGGACACCGTCCTGTTTCTCCAGCATGCGCCGGTCATCACCCTCGGCCGTCGCGGCCGCAAGAATTTCCTGCTCGCGCGGCCCGACCAGTTGGAGCGCGAGGGCGTCGATCTGGTGCAGTCCTCGCGCGGCGGCGACGTGACCTACCACGGGCCCGGCCAGCTCGTGATGTACCCGATCCTCAAACTCGGCACCGCCGAGGCCGACGCGCACGGCTACCTGCACAACCTCGAGGAAATCGCGATCCGCACCGCGGCGGCCTTTGGCCTCACCGCACGCCGCCGGCCCGGCATGAATGGGGCGTGGACCGACGCCGGCAAGATCGCCGCCATCGGCTTCCACCTCAAGCGATGGGTCAGCATGCACGGCATGAGCTTTAATGTGGACCTCGATCTGCGCGGCTTCTCCCTCATCATCGGCTGCGGCCTGGTGGGCGAGAAGGTCTCCTCCCTCAAGGAGCAACTGGGCGACCGGTGCCCGTCGATCCTGATGGTGCGCGACGCGATGGCCACCTGCTTTGCCGAGGTCTGCCAGCGCCCGCTGGAGATGTACACATTTGGACAGGATTGTCCGGAAGTGATTGCCGGGGAGGTCGCGGGGAGCGGCCATATTTCACCGTAATTCGCGAGAATTCGCGTCAATTCGCGGTGTTTCTCCTCTCGGCTGAGGTCGCCCGGAAGTTGGCAAGCGTTATGCTCTATCTCCTGATGGAGGTGGACAATGAAAGTGCTCGCCGACTGGTTCGCGTCGTGGATTCCGCCCCTGCGCCGGATACGGATGCGGCGGATGCTCTCGTAAGGGGGGACGGGCGCGCTGACCCCCGCGGTTGACGGCCCGGGGGCTCGGGCCTATATTCTGCCCTCATGAACGGACAACCCATGGCACGTGAAGCCATCGACGCGCAGGCCCCGCTGCGCGCGCTTCGACTTGCCCTGCTTGCCCTCGCGCTTCGCGCGGCGGTGGGTTGATCCTCCTCTTTGCCGGACCCCGGGCAACCGATGGAAGACCCACCGCCGAAAACGGTGGGTTTGCTTTTTAACCGCGGATGGACACCAATAGACACGAATTTCGGAGCAAGATGAAAAAGGACAAACAGAATCAGGTTGTGATTTTTGACACGACGTTGCGGGACGGCGAGCAGTGCCCCGGCGCGACGATGAATTTCCACGAGAAGATGGAGGTCGCCAAGCAACTGGCGCGCCTGAACGTGGACATCATCGAGGCGGGCTTCCCGATCGCCTCGCCGGGCGACTTCGAGGCGGTCCACAAGATCGCCCAGACGATCACCGGCCCGGTGATCTGCGCGCTGGCGCGGACGAAGGACATCGACATCGAAAGCGCGGGAAAGGCGCTGGCCCCCGCCGCGCGACGACGCATCCACACGTTCAGCTCGGGCAGCGACATCCACCTGCGCAACATGATGAAGATGACGCGCGAGAAGAACATCGAGATCTCCGTGAAGGCCGTCAAACTGGCGCGCACGTTCACGGACGACGTGGAATATTCCGCGCAGGACACGACGCGTTCGGACCGCGAGTACCTGGCCGACCTGTACACCGCCGTCGCCGAGGCCGGCGCGACGACGCTGAACATTCCCGACACCGTCGGCTACGCGGTGCCGAACGAGTTCGGCGAGCTGGTCGCGTTCCTGGTCGACCGCGTGAAAGTGCCCGGCGTGATCTTCTCCGTACACTGCCACAACGACCTGGGGCTGGCCGTCGCGAATTCGCTGGCCGCGGTGCAGGCGGGCGCGCGCCAGATCGAATGCACGATCAACGGCATCGGCGAGCGCGCGGGCAATTGCTCGCTGGAGGAGGCCGTCATGGCCATCCGCACGCGCAGCGATGCGCTGGGCGGCGTGTGGACCGGCGTCAACTCGAAGGAGATCATGCGCAGCAGCCGGTTGGTCAGCCGCATGACCGGGTTTGTTGTGCAGCGCAACAAGGCCATCGTCGGCGCGAATGCGTTTGCACACGAGTCGGGCATCCACCAGGACGGCATGTTGAAGGACCGCCAGACCTACGAGATCATGGTCCCCGAGGACGTCGGGTTGCACGGCACCGAGCTGGTGCTGGGCAAGCACTCCGGCCGCCACGCGCTGGGCAAGCATTTGGAGAAAATGGGCTTCGCGATGAGCGAGGACGAGCTGGCCACCGTGTACACGAAGTTCAAGGAGCTGGCCGACAAGAAGAAGGTCGTCTATGACGATGACCTGATCGCCATCGTGCAGGCGCAGGCGCAGGAGATCCCGCAGGTCTGGACGCTGGAATACATGCAGGTCACGACCGGCACGAACAACGTGCCGACCGCGACCGTGCGGCTGCGCCACGGCGACCGCGTCGAAACCGACGCCGCGTGCGGCGACGGCCCGGTGGACGCGACGCTGCAGGTCATCGACCGCATCACCGGCGTGGACGGCACGCTGGAGGATTTTTCGCTCCAGGCCGTGACCAAGGGCGAGGACGCGGTGGGCGAGGTCAGCGTCCGCGTGCGCTACGGCGACGAGGCCGTACAGGCCAAAGGCTCCAGCACCGACATTGTCGAGGCGGCCGCCAAAGCCTACCTGAACGCCCTGAACCGCCACCTGTTCCTGAAAAAACACAAAAAGAGCAAAGCCGACCGCGCCGCCGCGCAGGTGTAAAGCGCGGGAATGGACGCGGTCGCCGCCCGCGTCTACAGTGGCGGTCTGGCTTCTCAAAAATTACAGACGTTGCAGGCCGGAAAAAAAGAAATTACAGACGTTGGAACTTCCATGATCAAAATCTCCGGATACACCCGCCCGTTCGCCGTGCTCGGGCATCCCATTGGCCACACGCTTTCGCCGGTGATGCACAACGCCGCGTTCGAGTCGCTGGAGTGGGACGCGATCTATCTCGCGTTTGATGTGAAGCCGGACCACCTGATGACGGTGCTGGCGGGGATGCGGCACATGGGGTTCGGCGGGGTGAACCTGACGATTCCGCACAAGGAGGTCGGCTTCCGCGGACTCGAGCGCCTCGACCCGTCGGCGAAACTGCTCGGCGCGGTGAACACGGTTGAGTTCGCGGAGTCGGGGCTGATCGGCCACAACACGGACGGCTACGGATTTCTCAAGGCGGTCGAGGAGGCGTTCGGCCGCGGGGTGAAGGGCGACTCGGTCTTCGTGCTGGGCAGCGGCGGCGCGGGGCGCGCGGTGGCGCTCATGGCGGCGCAGGCGGGCGCGAAGCGCGTGACACTGTCGGACGTGGATGTGGCGCGCTGCCGCCGCGTGGCGGAGGAGATCATCAAGCAGTTCCATGCCGTGGATGTGCGGGTGGCGGATGGTTTTTCCGAGCAGGAGGTGTTTATCCGCGACGCGGACCTCGTGGTGCAGGCGACGCCGGTCGGTATGAAGGACGGCGACCAGAGCCTGCTGCCCAAGACGATGTTCCACAAGGGCCAGCGCGCGTTTGACCTGATCTACCACAAGCCGGTGACGGTGTTCATGGAGGCGGCGAAGGCCGGCGGCGCGCAGGCGGTGAACGGGCTCGGCATGCTGCTGCATCAGGGCGCGCGCGCGTTCCACATCTGGACGGGCGTGGAGCCGCCGGTGGACCACATGCGCAGCGCGCTGGAGCAGGCGGTGTATGGCTCATGAATGAACCCGCGCTGATGCTGTATTTCACCGCGCTCGCCTTCCTGGGCGGCGCGTGCATCGGCAGTTTCCTGAATGTCTGCATCTACCGCATCCCGCTGGAGCAATCGATCGTCCACCCGCGCTCGCACTGCCCGTCGTGCAACACGCTGATCGTGTGGCGCGACAACATCCCGCTGTTGAGTTTCTTCCTGTTGCGCGGCCGCTGCCGCCATTGCGGGGCGCGCATTTCGGCGCGCTATCCGCTGGTGGAGCTGCTGACGGCGGTGCTGTTCCTGATGCTGTGGAACCGGTACGGCCTCGACCTGCGCACGCTGGTCTACATGGGGCTGACGGCGGCGCTGATCGTCGCGACGTTCGTGGATTTCGACCACATGATCATCCCGGACCGCATCTCGCTCGGCGGCATGCCGGCGGGGCTGCTGTTCAGCGCGCTGGTGCCGGCGCTGCACGGCGCGGACTCCGCGCGCGATGCGCTGATCGCGTCCGCCATCGGCATCGTCGCGGGCTCCGGCTCGCTGTATCTCGTCGCTTGGCTGGGCCGGCTCGCGTTCAAGAAGGACGCGATGGGGCTGGGCGACGTGAAATTGCTCGGCGCGATCGGCGCGTTCCTCGGCTGGCCCGGCGTGCTGTTCACCGTGCTGCTGTCGTCGCTGCTCGGCTCCGTCGTCGGCCTCGCGCTGATCCTCGGCGGCGGGCGCGGCTGGCAGACGCGCATCCCCTACGGCCCGTACCTCGCCGCCGCCGCCGTGATCTGGACCCTCGGCGGCAGCGCCTGGTGGCAGGCCTACGTCGAGTGGGTGCTGGGCCGCTGAGTTGTCCCCGTCGTCGTTCTCCTCCGCGTCCTCGAAAACAGCACGAGGACGACGACGATTACGGTTTTTTCCGCAACGAAATCCGGCCGATGGATTTCTTGCCTTCGTACCACAGCTCGAAATCCGTGCGTTCGTCGGGGGTCGGCTGAAAGGGCGGGATTTCCTCGAAGCGCGGGTCGGCGCGCAGGATCTCGCAGATCGCGGCGAAATATTCCGCGTGGTCGGTGGCGACGTGGACGCAGCCGCCGGGGATGAGCGTGCGGTGCACGGCGTCCACGAAGCGCGGGTTGAAGAGGCGGTTCTCGTGGTGGCGCTTCTTGGGCCACGGATCGGGGAAGAGGATGTAGTAGGTCTGGATCGCGTCCGGCGGCATGAGGAACGCGACCGAATAGTAGCCCTCGACGCGCAGCAGGCGGATGTTGGCGCGGCCGAGGCGGCGCGCCTTGTTGTCGATCTTGCGGATCCGCCGCAGCATGCGGTCGATGCCGAGGAAATTGACGCCGGGATGCGTGCGCGCCCGCTCCAGTAGGAACCGTCCCTTGCCGCAGCCGAGATCCACCTCGATGGGCTGCAGTTTCGCGAACAACTCCGCCAGCGGCAACGGGTTGAGCCAGTCCTGCGGGACAACGCGGACGCTGTCGATCTGGGGCTGCATAAACGGCGAGCATAAATCCGAATTCCAAAATCCGAAATCCGAAATTGGCGCCGGGCAAAAATAGTCTTGGTTCCCGGCGGACGGCGGATATTCTCGCTCAAACTTTGCGGGGGCTCAGCCCCGGATGGCACCCATGACCAAATACATTTTCGTGACCGGCGGCGTTGTTTCGTCCCTGGGCAAAGGCATCACCGCGGCGTCGCTCGGGCGCCTCCTGATCGATCGCGGGCTGAACGTGCGGATGCTGAAGATGGACCCGTACCTCAACGTGGACCCGGGCACGATGAGCCCGTACCAGCACGGCGAGGTGTATGTGACGGACGACGGGTCGGAGACGGACCTCGACCTCGGCCACTACGAGCGGTTCACGGGCCAGCCGACGACGCGCAAATCGAATTTCACCGCGGGCCGGATCTATTGGGAAGTGCTGCGCAAGGAGCGCAAGGGCGAGTACCTCGGCCACACGATCCAGATGATCCCGCACATCACCGACGAGATCAAAACGCACATCCGCGCGCTGGCGGAGCCGAACGTGGACATCGTCGTCGCGGAAATCGGCGGCACGGTGGGCGACATCGAGGGCCTGACGTTCCTGGAGGCGATCCGCCAGATCGGCCTCGAGGTCGGGCGCGACAACGTGATGTACATCCACATGAGCTACGTGCCGTACATCAAGGCGGCGGGCGAGGTGAAGACGAAGCCGAGCCAGCAGAGCGTCGCGAAGCTGCGCGAGATCGGCATCGCGCCGGACGCGCTGATCTGCCGTTCGGAGGTGGCGTTGACGGATGATGTGCGCCGGAAGCTGTCGCTGTTCTGCAACGTGCCGCTGCACGCGGTGATCGAGGAGCAGGACGTAAAGCACTCGATTTACGAGGTCCCGCTGATGCTGGCGGAGCAGGGGCTCGACGAGATCATCATGGTGCACTTCCGCCTCGCGCGGCCGCCGGCGAAGATGACGCCGTGGAAGAAGTTCATCGAGGCGATCGTCCACCCGAAGGGCACGGTGAAGATCGGCGTGGTCGGGAAGTACTCCGAGTTGCAGGACGCCTACAAGTCGCTGTACGAGGCGATCCACCACGGCGGCATCGCGCACCATCACCATGTGCAGATTGAAAAGATCGCGGCGGAGGAGATCGAGTCCGGCGCGGCGCGCGACGCGCTGCGGGCCGTGCATGGCATCCTCGTGCCGGGCGGCTTCGGCAAGCGCGGCATCGAGGGCAAGATCAAGGCCATCGAATTTGCGCGCGAGCACGACGTGCCGTTCTTTGGCATCTGTCTCGGCCTGCAGTGTGCGGTGATCGAATTCGCGCGGAACGTCGCGGGTTTGAAGGGCGCGCATTCGACCGAAATCGAGGAGAAGACGCCGCATCCGGTGGTTTGCCTCATGGAGGAGCAGGAGAAGGTGGTGGACCTCGGCGCGACGATGCGCCTCGGCGCGTGGCCCTGCCAGGTGAAGGCGGGGTCGGTCGCGCACCGGGCCTACGGATCGGACCAGATCAGCGAGCGCCACCGCCACCGCTATGAGGTGAACAACGCGTACCGCGCGCAGCTGGAGGAGAAGGGGCTCGTGCTGTCCGGCCTGTCGCCGGACGGGCATTTGGTTGAGATGGTGGAGCTGCCGGACCATCCGTGGTTTGTCGGCGTGCAGTTCCATCCGGAACTCAAGTCGCAGCCGCTCGTCCCGCATCCGCTGTTCAAGGCGTTTATCGGCGCCGCGGTCGCCTACAAGCAGCAGCATGCACCGGCCCGGAAGACCCACGCGGGCGTGAGCGCATAAGCTGGACGGTTTCGCCGCGCGCGCTATACTCCGGACCATCGGGAGGGAAACGTATGAGCAGCCAAGCCAATTCCTGCGTTGCCGCGGTGATTTCGCCCCAACCCGGCGTGGCGGAGTCCTTTCTGGCTTCGCTCGCGGGCGAGGGGGCGCGCAATGCGAAGATCAACCTGAACGGCATCGCGGATGTTCTGGTGGAGATGCCGCCGGTGGAACCGCTGGATGCGCTGGTTGAACGCGTCAAGAGCGCGGATTTCACCATCTTGCTGCTTCGGTACGTCGACGAGGAGACGCTGGAAGTCGCGCGCGCGTGGATGCGCGCGCTGCCGCCCTCCGCGCAGGGGACCGTGCACCTGTCCATCGCCCGCCAGGTCGGCGAGGCGGAATTCAAGATGAGCTGCCCCAAGTGCGGGCAGAAGCTGATGATCAAGGACGCGCTGGCCTTCCGCCGCACCCAGTGCCCGCGCTGCAAGCACCCGTTCACGATTCCCGGCCAGACCGACCTGGTGCGCCAGGAGTTCCTCGTGTCGCCGAACCACAAGATCAGCAACGCGGACCTGGGCGACCAGGTTTCCTGCGCGACCGTGCTCGCCAACGCCTACCGTCAGTCCGGCGGGCGCCGGGTGGATGAGAAGAGCCAGACCATGCGCCTCGACGAGCTGCTGCTGGACCAGGATGAAGGGTCGAATTTGTAGGAGGGGACGGGCAACGGGTAGCGGGGAGCGAGTCGCGCGTGGGGACTCCCCGTGCGCAAACGTCCGGACGCGCTGAACGTCCTTGCAATCCGATTTCGCATCCGCTTTTCTCTGCCCCCGACATGAAGGCGCTTATTGCACTGGAAGACGGCACGGTTTTTGAGGGGCGTTCGTTCACCGGGCACGGTGAGACGCAGGGCGAGCTGGTGTTCAACACCTCGATGACCGGGTACCAGGAGATCCTGACCGACCCGTCCTACAACGGGCAGATCGTCACCCTGACCTATCCGCTGATCGGCAACTACGGCGTGAATCTCGAGGATGTGGAGTCCTACAAGCCGCATGCCAAGGGCCTGGTGATCGGCGAATGCAGCCGGCTGGCCAGCAACTGGCGCAGCACGCAGACGCTGCCCGACTACCTGCTCGCCAACGGCATTTTGGGCGTGGATCAGGTGGACTGCCGCGCGGTGACGCTGCACATCCGCTCGAAGGGCGCGATGAAGTGCGTGATTTCCACGAAGGAACTCGATCCCAAGCGGCTCGTGGAGCGCGCGAAAGCGTCGCCCGGCCTGGTGGGGCGCGACCTCGTGACCGAGGTCAGCACGAAGAAGCCCTACATCTTCCCGGGTTCTGAAAAGGGCGCGCGCAAGATCGCCGTGCTCGACTGCGGCATCAAGACGAACCAGTTGCGCATCCTGAGCGACTTGGGCTGCCAGTTGCATGTGTTCCCCAACAGCTTGAAGGCGGACGAAATCCTCGGCCTCAAACCCGACGGATTCTTCCTGTCGAACGGCCCCGGCGATCCCGAGGGCGTGCCGCACGTCGTTGCGGAATTGCGGAAGATCGTCACGACCGGGCTGCCGACCTTCGGCATCTGCTTCGGCCACCAGTTGCTCGGACTCACGCTCGGCGGCAAGACGTTCAAATTGAAGTTCGGCCATCGCGGCGGGAACCAGCCGGTCATTGAGCTGGCGACGGGCCGCGTGGACATCACGTCGCAGAACCACGGCTTCGCGGTGGACATCAAGAGCCTGCCGTCCGACGTCGAGACGACCCACATCAACCTCAACGACAAGACCTCCGAGGGCCAGCGCCACAAGAAGCTGCCGGTGTTCTCGGTGCAATACCACCCGGAAGCCGCGCCCGGCCCGAACGACGCCTTCCACCTCTTCGACCGTTTTGTGAAGATGGTGGACAGTCGCTGACCGGATTTTTCGGGCGCTGCTTGCAATAAACCGGACCCCGGCGTCGTTCTCCGCATCATGAGAAGCGCCATCCTCGGGATGCTGCTGGCTGTTTCTGTTCTGGACGCCCTGGCCCAGACCTCCGTGCCGATCCACGTCACGATCGTGATGCACAGCGAGCAGACCGCGGCGTACCAGAACAACCCGGTGCTGTTCGAAACCAGCCGGACCAACCTCTATCGGTTTGCCACGCTGTTGGCCCAGCGCGGGGTGATGTTTAATTTCCAGAGCGATTGGACCTTCCTTGCGGCGGTCACGAACTTCGACGCCGCCGGGCGTGTGGAAACCGGCGGGACGAACATCATCGCGTGGATGGAGCGCGACCTCGGATTCGAGATCGACCCGCACAATCACATCAACCAGTCGATCTACACCTACGCCGATGTCGCCGCGCTCATCGCGGCCTGCGGCGCCACGCCGACGCCGGTGGCGGGCGGGTTCATTGCGTGGCCGCCGGCGAGCAATGAGTTGCATGTGTTCCAAGGCACGCTGACCGGCGCCGTGCACACGGCCGTCACCTGGCGCGCCGGCACGCTCTGGGGCGGGGCGAGCCACGGCCATCGCAACGAGACGAACCTCTGGTTTTCCGGCGTCTACAGCCCCCGCGACGGTACGAACTGGTGGCAGCACCAGGACGGCAACCTGCCGCTGGTCGGCGGCTACGGCGGGCGCGAGGTGGCGTGGACGAACCTCGCCCGCCTGCTCGCGATGCGCACCGCAGGCCAGCTGTGCACCGGCACGCTCTACAGCTGCAACATCATGGTCAATATGAGCGAATTGAATGCGCCCTTTATCCTCGCGTTCGATGCCCAGCTTCGCAGCTACACGAACGAACCGAATCTCCGGTGGGTCGGCATCAACCAGCTGACGAACCTCTGGGCGGCGGAGTATGCGCAGCGCGCGGCCTACCTGCCGTGGAGCCCGACCAACGACCTCGATGCGGACGGGCTGGTGGATGGCTGGGAACTGACCAATTTCTGCGGGATTGCCGCATCCGACGGGTCGCTGGATTTCGACGCCGACGGACAGATCGACGCCGACGAATACGGCGCGGGCACCAGCCCGACGAATGACGCGGACTTCTTCGCCCTCGTCGACGGATACGAACGCGTCATCACCTGGCGCACCGTCCCCGGCCGGACGTACATCGTGGAGGCCGACGCAGGCGCCGGCTGGACGCCGGTCCACACCGCCACCGCCGTCGGCGTCTGGCGCTCGTGGACCAACCCGCTCCCCGCCACCCACATCTGGCACCGCGTCCGGGTCCAGCCCTGACGTTCGGACTTAATTCGCGCGGGGGATCAGCGACCCTCTGGATCCAATCCATCCGCGTCCGAAATCAGGTGCGGTCGACGCCCGCCCGTGTAGGTTTCGCACGTTTCGAGCAGCAGTCCGATCAGCTCATTCATCCGCGGGTTGGCGATGTCGCCGTGGTTCGCACAGATTTCCGAGGTGGTGCGGATCACCCAAAACGGTGTGTCGTTGTAACGAGCGGGGATTTCGTCCAGCACGACGCGTCCGTCCCGCACCGAGGCGCGGTGGCTCAGCAGGAAATCGGTGTGTCCGTCCGTATGGGCCGCCAGCCACCCTTGCGGGGGCGCGCCGGAACTCGCGGATGTGCGGTAGGAGCGAAAGAGGCGCACGATGCCCTGGCCAAAGGGGAATGCGCGCCCGGTAGCGGTGTCGGCCTCCGACGTGATCGACGCGATCAGGGGACCGTTGGCCGTCACCGGAGCGCCGCCGGGACCCTCCACGACGCGGCGCACGCGGTAGCGCTTCAACATGTCCACGAAGCGGGCGACATCCACCGCGCGATTCGCCGGATTCGCCAGCACGACAAGATCAACCGGCAACGCCTGGCCGACAAAGCCATCCTCCGACGCCCCTTTGACCAGCGCTTGTGACATGGCCGTGAACAGGATGCGGCCACCCATCGAATGGCCGTAGAGCACGACGCGCGACTCCGGGTTGAGTTTTGCCTCGTAGACAATGCGGTGGAGCGACTCCTTGAGGTTCAGCGACGCGACCCGGTCCGCGGCGAGCAGCCGGTTCCAGAACGAAAGCTGCCGGGACCATTTGCCCTTCGCGACATCGCCCCGCCAGCCGATGAACACGCCGACGACGCGGTTGAGATGCCCCGTCGGCGCGCGCTGCAGTTGCGCGGCGGACTTCGCCACCTCGCGCGCGACCCGGCGCAGGTCGCCCCGCTCGCGCGACCAGTCCGCGTTGTTTTTCCACCCGTGGATGAAAACCGGCACGACGATGCCGTCGGGCGATTCCGCGTTGCGGCGGCGGATGGTTTCAAGCGCGCCGCGCAACTGGTCGATATCCCAGAATTCACCCTCGTCATCGAACTCGATGATGCAGAGGTCGGCGGTTGCCCCGGTGTCGGGGTCGCGCACCTCGCGGAGATACTCGTCGGGCGCCCGGTTGTATTGCTGGAGCCCGACGCAGCCGGCGAGTCCGGCTGCGCACGCGATCGCCATGGCGGCCCGGATTCGGCGCCAGGCGCTCATGCGCGCCGTCCCGCAACGGAGGGCCCGGGCGTGTTGCGTTCCGCGATGGATTCCAGTTCTCGGATCAGCTCGAGCAAATCCGAAAGCGTTTTGCGGTTGGTGTCGCCGAACCGTTTTCCGATGCCGGACGGGATCACATAGCCGCCCGAGGGGTGGCGCTCGACGAGGCCCTGTTTCTCAAGCGCGCGTACCTTGCGGCGGCAGGTCTCGCGTGGAATGCCGGTTGCCGCGCTGAGGGAAAACGGGTTGCAGGGCTGGAGGCGGGCCCGCGCCTGCTCGGAGGAAAAATCGACCGATTCGACCGCCTGCTTCGCCCGGCCGGAGGAGAAATAGTGGCAGATGTTGTGATGCGCGATTTCGCCCAGCACGAGCGCGGAGAGGATGTCCCCATTGAATTTATGATAGAGGCTGTTGAGATGCCGCAGGAAGAACCAGCCCATCAGGATGGCGATGGCGTGGGGGCTCCGCGCGTAGAGTTCGTCCGCGGAGCACGCCGTGAGTGAGGGGTCCCGCCGGGCGCGAGCGGCTGGTTTTCGATGCCGTTTGGCCATACGCATGTCAAAATCCTCCGGAACATGAAGTCGTTCGGCAACGCCGACACTGCCCAAAATGGGCACTTCCGTCCAGCCTTGGGTGTGGAAGAACCGCGCCGCGCGCGTAGAGTTGGCGCAACAAGGAGGACGGGTCATGCGATTCTGCTATGCGGGGGTGTGCGTGGGGTTGATGGCGGTGGCGGCGGGCGCGATTGAGCCGATGCCGGTGGAGCAGGGGTGGCACGGGTTCGTGAGCCCGAGCGTGGTGGGCATGGAATTCCGCGACAATACGGTCGTCGGTCTCGGCTCGCTGGACATCGGAAGCAAACGGATCGAATCCCTCGACGCGCGCGCGAGCAAGGAGTCCGCGGGTTCGTTTTCCCTCGCGGGTGAAGTGGGCTACATGTTCACCGATCCCGGCGTGTATGTGTTCCTCGGCAACCGGCTGGAGGATTTCCTGCGTCTCGACAACAGCAGCGCGCTCGGCGCGCGGCTCGATGCCGGGCGGGTGGGTGTCCTGGAGGCGAGCGCGCTGTTTTCGCTGGCGCCGACGGAGGTCTGGGAGGATCCCTTCCTGACCGGAGCGGATCGAACGGAGACGGATCGCACTTCGTCCGGCGCCCGGTTCGGGATCGCCGGCATCGGCGGCAGCCGCTTTGATGTGGCGCTGACGGTTCGCCAGGTGGAAATCGACGAAGAGCGCAGCGGCGCGTCGCTTCCGCTCAATGCTGCCGAGCGCGCCCTGCTGCGCCGGGATGGCGACGCGGCGCGTGTGGAGCTGCTCTACACCTGGTCGCTCAACCCGCGTCACCTCCTGATCCCGGCGGTGGATATGGGCGCCTATGATGCCGACGGCGAGGCGGTGGCCCGCGAGGGCGCGGGCGTCCAGCTAACCCATGTGTATCAACAGGGGCGGTTGCGCCTGGTCTCGAATGTGGCGTTTCGCCGCGCTGAATTTGAGGAGAAAAATCCGGTTTTCGGCAGGAAACAGGACGAAGACGAGCGGGTCTTTTCCGTGACTGGATTCTATGGGAACCTCTTCGACCAGCCCAACCTGTCCGGCATGGCGAGCGTGCTGGTGGCGGAGCGCGATTCCGACATCGGGTTTTATGATGCAGAGGCGACCGTCGCCAGTGTAGGCTTGTTCTACAAGTTCTGATCCCGCGCGTGCCCGCCTGCATGGGGGCGCCGCGTCATCCCGGAGTCGATGTATGAATGTTCGTCGCTCGTTGTGCGCCGCGTGGGTTTGCGCGGCGGGGTTGTTGTGGGGGTGCGGCCGCGGGCTGGAGCAAACGGCGCCCGCTTCGGCGCGCCCGGTGAAACTGGCGGTCGCGGAAGCGCGCGCGCCGGGTCGGGCGTTTACAGCTTCCGGGCGGATCAAGGCCGCGCAGCGCGCGGAACTTTCCTTTGACCGCGCGGACGTACTCTCGGAGCTGCCGGTGATCCAGGGGCAGCCGGTGCGGGAAGGAGACGTGCTGGCGCGCCTCGACACGCGCAACCTCGAACTCACGGAAAAAGCGAGGCTCGCGGCCTTCGATGAGGCCCGCACGAATCGCGACCGGCTCCAGCGCCTGTTTGATCGCCAGGCGGTGGCGCGCGCGGACCTCGACCGGGCGCAGGCCTCGTTCGAAAATGCGGAGGCGAACCTGCTGCAGGTGCGCAAGGATCTGGAAACCTCTGTGCTGCGCGCCCCGTTCGCGGGCCGCGTCGCGGCGACGATGGCGGATCGCTTCCAACTCGTACAGGCGCGCCAGCCGATCGTCGTGGTGCACGACCTTTCGCGCTACGAGGTGGAGATCCAGGTGCCGGAGACGTTCATTCTCCAGGTCGGCCAGTCGACCGGATCACAGGCGACCGCGCGTTTTGACCAGTTGCCCGGCCTCGTGTTGCCGGTGAAGCTGAAGGACTTCACGACCGAGGCGAATGCCGAAACCCTGACGTATAACGCGGTCTTCACGATGGAGGCGCCGGAAGGTTCGGTGCTCCTGCCCGGCATGTCGGTGGCCATCGGGATAGCGTTGCAGCAGGCGGGTCCGCCAGGCGCCTGCTGGGTGCCGGAACGCGCGCTATTCTCCGACGATGCGCGGCGCACACTGGTGTGGCGGGTCGATCCCGGGACGAGCCGGGTCGCCGCGCAGCCCGTGGAGATCGGGCTTCGGCGCGGCGGGTATGCGCAGGTGACCGGCGGCCTTGCCGAGGGCGACCAGGTCGCGGTGTCGGGCCTGCACACGTTGAGGGAAGGCGACGAAGTCCGGGCGTATGCCGCGCCTGATCGCTCGTGAGCGCGCCATGACGATTGCCGAATATTGTTTTCAGAAGCGCACGATTTCCTACCTGTTGTGCGTCCTGATCCTGTTGGGCGGCCTCGCGGTCTATCCGACGCTGGGCCGCTTCGAGGACCCCGCGGTCGCGATCAAGATCTGTCCCGTCATCACGCCGTATCCCGGGGCCTCGCCGCGCGAGGTGGAGGACGAGGTCACGGAGGTGATCGAATCCGCCCTGCAAAGCATGTGGCAGGTGAAGAAGGTCACGTCCGTCTCGCAGGCGGGGCTCTCGATCGTGAAGGCGGAGTTCACCGAGACCTTCCGCAAGAGCGACCTGCCGCAGATTTTTGACGAGGTGCGGCGCAAGGTCGCGGACGCGCAGAAGGACCTGCCGCCGGGCGCGCAGCCGTCGATCGTGAACGACGACTTCGGCGACGAATACGGCATGCTGCTCGCGCTCACGGGCGACGGCTATACGCTGAAGGAGATCGAGGACTTTGCGGATTTCCTCCGCACGGAGCTGCTGCAGGTGTCCGGTGTCGCGCGCATCGTGTTCTGGGGCGTGCAGCAGGAGATGATCTACATCGAGATTTCGCGCGCGCGCCTCGGCCAGTTCGGTCTCTCGCTGGATGCGGTCCTGCAGTCACTCCAGCAGCACAACCAGGTGGTTGCCGCGGGCACGGTCACGGAGGACGACCGCCGCATGCGCATCCAGCTCACCGGCGCGGCCGACTCGTGGGAGACGTTGGGCGACCTCGCCTTGGTCGGGCGCGATGCCGGCACGGTGCGGTTGCGCGATGTGGCGACGCTGGTGCGCGATGTGCAGGATCCGCCCAGCGCGATCCTGAAGGTGAACGGCCGGCGCGCGCTCGCCATCGGCATCTCCACCGTGGAGGGCGGCAACGTCGTGGCCGTCGGCAACGCGGTCGGTGCGCGCCTGCGCGAACTGGAGGCGCGCCGTCCCACCGGGCTCGACCTGCACATTCTTTCCTACCAGGGCGAGACAGTGGACCAGGCGGTGCGCGGGTTCGTCGTCAGCGTGTTCCAGGCGCTCGGCATCGTGGTCGGCGTGCTGATGTTGTTCATGGGGTTGCGCAGCGGCGTGATCATCGGCGTGGTGCTGCTGATGATTGTCGCGGGCACGTTCATTATCATGAAGATGATGGGCCTCGACCTGCAGCGCATCTCGCTTGGCGCGCTGATCGTGGCGCTCGGCATGCTGGTGGACAATGCGATCGTGGTGACCGACGGCATTCTCGTGCGCATCGGAAAGGGCGAGGATCGGGTCAAGGCCGCGGGCGCGGTGGTGCAACAGACCTTCTGGCCGCTGCTCGGCGCGACATTCGTGGCAATCATGGCGTTCGCCGCGATCGGATTTTCGCCCGACTCGACCGGTGAATACTGCAATTCGCTGTTCAAGGTCATTGCGATTTCCCTGCTGCTGAGCTGGCTGTTCGCCGTCACGGCGACGCCGTTGCTTTGCGTGGATTTCCTCAAGGCGCCGAAACACGCGGGGACATCGGCCGCGCCGGGGCGGATTTCCGGGCTGTACCGCTCGTTCCTGGCGTCCGTGCTCGCGCGCCGCGGCCTCGTGATCGTGGTGATGACGCTTCTGCTCGCGCTGGGCCTGTTCGGGTTCGGCAAGGTCAAGCCGGGCTTCTTCCCGCAGTCCGCGCGCCCGGAGTTCGTCCTGGACTACTGGCTGCCCCAGGGCACGCACATCCAGCGCACGCTGGCCGACACGGAGCGGCTGGAGCGCTTCGTGATGGAGCTCGACGGCGTGGAGAAGGTGTCCACCTGGGTGGGCCGCGGCGCGATTCGCTTCATGCTGGTCTATTCGCCGGAGGACGCGAACTCCGCCTACGCGCAGTTGCTGATCACCGTGCGCGACCACCGGATGATCGACGCGTTGACGGAAAAGATTCGCGCCGAACTCGACGCCCACTATCTCGATGCGCAATACAAACTTTGGAAGTTCGTGCTCGGCCCCGGCGGCGGCAGTGCGATTGAGGCGCGCTTCGCCGGTCCCGAGACCGCCGTGCTGCGCGACCTGGTCCGGCAGGCGTCCGACATCATGCACGCGCACACCAACGCGGCGAACATCAAGAATGACTGGCGCCAGCCGGTGCCGGTGGTGCACGCGGTATTGCGGTCCGAGGTCGCCGCGCAGGTCGGGATCACCCGGCCCGAGGTTGCCGCCGCCCTGGAGGTTGCGGCCGAGGGCCGTCGCGTCGGGGTCTATCGCGAGGGCGATGACGTGCTCGGCATCGTCGCGCGCCTGCCCGCCGGCGAGGGCAACGATGTCGAGCAACTCGACCAGATCACCGTCACGAGCCGCGCGACGGGCCGCAACGTGCCTGTCGGCCAGCTCATTGGCGGATGGGAAACGCACTGGGAAAATCCGCTCATCCTGCGACGGGACCGCGAGCGCACGATGACGGCGCAATGCGACGCGGCGTCCGGTCCGAGCGCCAAGCTTTACGCGGCGCTGCGTCCGGCCATCGAGGCGATCCCGCTTCCCGAAGGCTACCGGCTGGAGTGGGGCGGCGATTACGAAAAATCCACCAACGCCAACGCGGGGATCGCCGGCACGATGCCGATCACCTTCCTGATCATGGTGGTGCTGATCGTCATGATGTTCAACGCGATCCGCCAGCCGGTCATCATCTTCCTCACCGTCCCGCTCGCCGTGATCGGCGTGGCCGCCGGCCTGCTCGCGACCGGCGTCGCCTTCGATTTCATGGCCACGCTTGGGTTCCTGAGTCTCGCGGGCATGTTGATCAAGAACTCCGTCGTGCTCATCGACCAGATGGACCTGGAGATGAAGAGTGGAAAGCGTCCGCTCGACGCGATCCTCGACTCCACGCTCGACCGCACGCGGCCCGTGGTGCTTGGCGCGCTGACGACGGTGCTCGGCCTGTTCCCGCTGCTGGGCGACGTGTTTTTCAAGGGGCTTGCCGTGGTCATCATGTTCGGCCTTTCGTTCGCCGCAGTGCTGACCCTGGTGGTGGTTCCGGTGCTCTATGCCCTGTTCTTCAAGGTGTCCAAGCGATGAAATGCATCCGTTCAATCACAGCGCTCGCGCTGCTCGTCGTGTATGCCGGTTGCGCGCGGCTCGCGGGACCGGCCTACGAGCGGCCCGACGTGCGGGCGGCGTCCGGCTGGACGGCGCCGTCCAGCAATGACGTTGCCACGCTGAAGCCCGACTGGTGGAACGCCTTTGGCGATCCGACCCTGTCGAGTCTGGTGCGGCAGGCGCTGGCCGGGAACTATGACCTGCGCGTCGCCGCGGGCCGTGTGACCCGGGCCGAGGCGCTGGCGGGCGTCGCCGCGAGCCGGCGCCTGCCCTCGTTTGGCTTGAGCGCGGGCGCCACGTTTGGCCGGCAGGACCTCGGATCCGGTTCCAGCGCGAGCACGGAGAGCTACGATCTCGGCGCGGGTCTGACTTGGGAGCTCGACCTCTGGGGCAAACTGAAAAAGGGCGAGGCCGCGGCGGATGCCGAGGTGCGCGCGTCGGGCGCGGATTGGCGCGCGGCCTATCTCGTCGTGGCGAGCCAGGTGGCGGGCCAGTATTTCCGGCTGCGCCAGCTGGATGAGCTGGCGACGCTGTACGAACGATTCATCGCCGGGGGTGAACGCATCCTGTCCTTCTACGAGGCGCGCGCCGAGGAAAACATCGTGTCGATCGACGCCGTCTTGCGGCAGCGCGCGGAACTGCGCCGGCTGGAGCGCGAGTGGCAGGAACTCAAACGCGAACGCGCCACGATCGAAAATGGACTCGCCGCGCTGCTGGGTTTGCCCGCGGGCGAGTTGAAGGTCGCACCCATGCGCGAGGGCGAACGCCTCTCCGCCGCGCCGGTTCCCGCCGGTTTGCCGGCCGATCTGCTGGATCGCAGGCCCGATATCCTCGCGGCGGAATACCGCGTGCTCGCCGCGTACAATTTGACCGGACAGGCCCGGCTCGACCGGTTGCCCAGCATCGCGCTCACCGGGCGTGGCGGCAGTTCCAGCGACTCGCTGGGCGGTTTGTTGAGCCAGTGGCTGTTGGGCGGCGGACCCTCCATCAACATCCCCCTTCTGGACCCCTCCAAAAAACGCCAGGTTGCCGTGCGCGAAGCCGAGGCCGCGATTGCATCCGACCAATATCGCGCCACCGTCATCAAGGCGTTCCAGGAGGTCGAAAACACCCTTGTTTCCCTCGCCAGCCGGCGCGAGCAAGCGGTGTCCGCCGACGCCGCGCTGCGCGACCTGCGCAAGGCCCAGACCATCAACCAGGCGCAGTTCGAGGAGGGCCTGCTGTCCCAGCTGCAGGTCCTGGAGGCCGAGCGCAGCCTGTTGCAGAGCGAGCAGGTCGCGCTCGATGTGCAGTACCGCCTGCTGAACGAAACCGTGACGCTCTACAAGGCGCTCGGCGGCGGCTGGCCGCCGGAGACCCCAGGCGCGGAATAGGCGTTCGCATCGACTCCCATGTGGCTGGCCCGCCATCTCGACACGTCCGATGCCCTGGCTGAAATCCTTTTCGGCCTGATCATGGTCCTCACGTTCACCCTGGCCGCGGGCTTTGTGGCGTCGGAGGGCGCGGCAGGGGTTCGCGAAATCCTGACCGCCGCCATCGGGTGCAACCTGGCCTGGGGACTCATCGATGCCGCGATGTATGTGATGAGTTCGGCCATGCACCGGGGCCGCCGCAGGCGTTTTGCCGCCGCCATCCGGGCTGCGCCCGACGAAGCCGCGCGCATGCGTGTGGTGGAGGCGGAAATTGGCGACGATCTGGGCTCGCTGCCCAACCCGGCGGAGCGCGAGGCCTTGTTCAACTCCATTGCTCGCATCGCGCAAAATGCCCGCGCGACGCCGCTGCGCCTGGCGCGCACCGACTGGATGGGCGCGTGGAACTGCTTTTATCTCGTGGCGGGCACCACGATTCCGGCCATCCTGCCGTTCCTCATCATTCGCGATGACCCGTTTCTGGCGCTGCGTGTTTCGAACCATGTGCTCGCCCTGCTGCTCTTCGCCGTCGGTTTCATCTGGGCCCGGGAGACCGGCTTGCGGCCCTGGCGCGCCGCCTTCGTTTTCCTTCTCGCCAGTCTGGCCCTCGTGTATGTTGCCATCGCGCTGGGCGGCTGACCCCGGTGCGCCAACAGGAATACTCATGAACCCTTACGCACGTCTTCCTTTTCCGCTGCTTCTTGTGGTCCTCGCTGCGGCCTTCACTGTTTCCTGCGCGTTGCCTTCCGCGATGCGCGGGACACCGCCGCTGCGCGTGGGGCTTGCGCCGGACCTTCCGCCGCTGGCGTTCATGCAGGACGGGCGGATGGCGGGACTTGAACTGGAACTGGCGCGGGATCTCGCGCAGGCGCTGGGCCGCCCGGTCGAGGTGTCTGGCATGCCCTGGAAGGAACTGCTGCGCGCGCTGGAGGAACGCCGGATCGATGTCGTCATGGGCGGCATCACCATTACCGAGGAGCGCCGTACCCTGGTGGCGTTCACGCAGCCGGTCCTGGAGAGCGGTCTGCTGGCGATGATCCGGGCCGGCGACCTGGAGACCCTGAAGGACCCCGCCGCCCTGCACGAGCGCGGCGGGCAGCTCGGTGTCATGCCGGGCACGACGAGCGATGCCTTCGTGCAGCGCGAGTTTCGGAAAGGCCGGCGGGTAGCGGTGGCGCGCGCGGAGGATGCGCCCATCCTGTTGCAGCGGCGTTCCATCGATGCGTTCGTGCATGACCTTCCCGCCCTCGTCTGGCTGCACGGGCGCAATGCGGCCGATACCGCGCTCATCCCGGAACTCCTGCATCGGGAACAGATCGCATGGGCCCTGCGGCGGGACGACGCGGCGTTGCGGGAGGAGATTGACGCCGTGCTGAGCCGGTGGAAGCAGGATGGCACACTGGATGTGGCCATCCACCGTTGGTTGCCTTATTACGCGAAACTTGTGGATCGTAAATCGCCTTGATGGAAATGGCCCCATGAACGACGCCAAAGCGTGGAAGCTCGCCTATCGGTTCGCGAAACCCTACCGCGTGGACGACGGAGACCGCTTCCGCCTGAAGGACTACGATCCGGGCGACACGGGAGAATTTACGAAGGAGGACAAACCGCACGCGAAGGAGGCGCTGGAAAAGGGCGTGGCCTGCCTTGCGGATTTGCAGGACCGGCTCTATGCGCAGGACAAATGGTCGGTGCTGCTGATTTTCCAGGCGATGGATGCGGCGGGCAAGGACGGCGTCATCAAGCACGTGATGTCGGGGATCAACCCGCAGGGCTGCCAGGTCTTTTCATTCAAGTCGCCGTCAGCGGAGGAACTGGACCACGACTTCCTGTGGCGCTGCCAGAAGCGGCTGCCGGAGCGCGGTCGCATCGGCATCTTCAACCGGTCGTATTACGAGGAGACGCTCGTGGTCCGCGTGCATCCGGAATTGCTGGCGCACCAGAAGCTTCCGCCGGAGCTGGTCGGGAAGCATATCTGGAAGGAGCGGTTCCAGGACATCCGCTCGTTTGAGCGCCATCTCGCCCGCAACGGGACGATCGTGCGGAAGTTTTTCCTGAACGTCTCGAAGGGCGAGCAGAAGAAGCGGTTCCTCGAGCGCATCGATACGCCGGAGAAAAACTGGAAATTCTCGTCCGCGGACGTAAAGGAGCGCGGGTTTTGGAAGCAGTACATGGCGGCCTACGAGGACATGATCCGCCACACCGCGACGCCCGAATCCCCATGGTACGTCGTGCCCGCCGACAACAAGTGGTACACCCGCATCGTCGTCGCCGCCGCCGTGATCGAGGCCCTGTCGTCGCTGAAACTGACCTATCCCGAAATCGGCGCCGCCCAGCGCCGTGAACTCGCCGCCGCCAAACGCGCCTTGCTCGCCGGGTAGCCGCGCTGGAGTGATTCGCAACCGTTTCGTCCTGCTCGCGCAACCAGCGGGGCCCTCCACCACAAAATGTCCTGCACTCGGAGGGCACAGGCCCTTGCCGCCCATTGTGCGCAAAGATGAAATTTTTTGGAGATGCGCAAACGTCCCTCTTCATGGATTGCTGGACGGGGCAAAACGTGTGAGAACGTCCCCAGCCCCATACCAAGGATTTAACCATGCAATTGATGTGTGATGCCGTAAGCGTGCTCGGGAGCCGGCACGGCCTGTTGTTGGACCCGGTGGCGCACGCGTGCCGGATCCTCCGGTTCGACAACTTCACCCGCATGCCTTCTTTTCCGCTGCGAGCCGGTGCGGTGATCAACGGCAAGGAGTATGTCTTCCCGTTCTGCCCCGATGGCGAACGGTTCGCATTTTTCGACCAGCGGCTGACGCCCTGTACGAGCCGCTTCATCGCCATCGAGGCCGCGAGCGGCCTCAAGGTCACGCTGACCTTCGCGACGCCCTTCCGCCCGCGCGACGCGGCGTATTCGACGACGCCGGTGATCGGCGTCCGCATGACGGTGGAGCGGCTTGGGGGCAATTACCGGTGGACGCGGCTCAGTGTGAAGCCGGAGACGGTCGAGTTGTTCTTCGAGGTGGCCGGCGGCGACCTGGCGGTTGAACCCCGCGGAGACGACGCGGTGGATGTGGCCTTCACCAGCTGCTCCTCGTTTCCCCGGCAGCGCGACTTCGGCAAGCCCGGCACGGAGTGGGCGCAGCGCGACCGGATCGTCGCGGTCACCGGCGCGCGCGATGGGCTCCGCTTCACGCGGCGGCTCACCGGCGCTGACCTTTCCGGATCGCTTGATCTTGCGTGGTGCACGCACAGCGAACCCGTCCTGCAAGTCCACGCCGAACGGTGCCCGTTCAAGTATGCGGCCCGCTTCGCCGATCTCGACGCCGTGTGCGCGTGGGCTCGCGCGCACACGCCTGGCCTCTTTGCGAACGCCGCGCGGGTGGACGGCCTCATCGGGGCCAACAACCAGCCGAAGAGCATCAACCAGTTGATGGCCTACACCCTGCACGCCTGGCTCGCCGACACGTGGTGGGTGGAGCGCGGGGACGGACGCGACTGGTTCAGCGTGTGGGAGGGCAATTGCTATTTCCACTCGACGGTGGATGTCGAGTTCACGCAGGCGCCGTTCTATCTCGCCGTGTGGCCGGAACTGCTCGGCATCGAACTCGATTTCTGGCCCGAGTTCTCGAAGGACGGCGCCGTGCTGCTCGGCGAGCGCGGCCGCGGCACGCGCTTCCTGTCCCACGACTGCGGGCAGATGGCGCGCGCCGACGGGCAGACCTATCCGCACGAAATGGAGGTCGAGGAGACCACCAACTATGTGATCCTGCTGTACGCGCACTGGCGGCGCACCGGCGATGGGAACCTCGCGCGTTCGAAGCGCGCCGTCGTCGAGCAGTACCTCGCATTCCTCGTCGCGTGCGATACGACGGGGAACGGCGTGCCCGACCGCGGCGTCGCGAACACGATCGACGACGCCTCGCCCGCCGTGCAGTACGGCCGCGAACAGGTGTACCTCGCCGTGAAGACGCTGGCCGCCTTCCGCTGCGGCGCGGAACTCCTCCGCTTCTACGGCGATGGGGCGGGCGCCGCGGACTACACGCGCCGGGCCGATGCCATTCTCGCCGTGATCGAGGAGAAGGGGTGGAACCGCGACCACTATGTCACGCTGCTCGACAAGAGCGCGGAAGGCGTCGTGAATCCCTGGAGTGGCCAGCCGCTGAATGTGGACGAGGTGCCCGGCTGGGACGCCTGCCACATCTTCACCGAAAACGCCCAGGCCGTGCTCGACCTCGTGGGGCTCGACCTCGGCCTTGATCCGGAGCGCGTCAAAACCGATCTGTGCACGGCGGCGGAGCGCTGCCTGCAGGAATACGGTTGCTCCCCACGGATTTCAACAGCACCCGCCCCGACGGCGCCGTCCTCGAGGGCATGGTGGGGGTGGGCGGCAATCCCGGCTGGATCTCCATGAACATGCTGCGCGACATCGCCGCGGCGTACCGGGGCATTGACCTGCGCGCGTTGTCCGAGCGGTACTGGCAGTGGCAGGTGACAACGAATACGCAGCAGGCGGCGCTGTTCTTCGAGACCTTTGGCGGCAACAACCTCTGCTTCTATCCGCGCGGGGTGGCGATCTGGGGCCTGTTCGACGCCCTGGCCGGGCGCGTCATCGACCGGGTCGCGGGCGTGGATCGCAGCGTGCCGGCCCTTCCCGGCGTCCGCGTCCCGCGCCTCATCGACGCGCCCTGGGGTCCGTGACGGGCGGGTCTTACATGGACTCCAGTTCGCGGCCCTTGGTTTCCTGCACGAAACGCCAGACGAAGAGGAGCGACAGGGCGGCGCAGCCCGCGTAGACGCCGTAGGAGAGGCCGAGCCCCAGATGCTGGGCCATGGGTGGGAACGAGGTGGAGACGAGGAAATTGGCCACCCACTGCACCGCGGCGCCGAGCGAGAGCGCCGCCGCGCGGATGCGGTTGTTGAACATTTCGCCGAGCAGCACCCAGACCACCGGGCCCCACGAACAGCCGAAGAAAAAGACGTAGAGATTGGCTGCGACGAGGGCGACGCGACCCATGCCGGCGGAGAGCGTGGGTGCGCCGGACGCATCCACGGGCGCCGTGCCGAAGCACCACGCCATCAGCGCGAGGTTGACGAGCATGCCGAGCGAACCCACCAGCAGCAACGGTTTGCGACCGAGGCGATCCACCAGCGTCATCGCGACCAGTGTGGTGACGATGTTGGTTACGCCGGTGAGCATGGTGACGAACAGCGCGTTCTGTTCGGTGAAGCCGACGGATTGCCAGAGGGCGCTGCTGTAATAGAAGATCACATTGATGCCGACGAATTGCTGGAAGATGGAGAGCGCCATCCCGACCCAGACGATCGGCAGGAGGCCCCAGGCCGGCCCGCGCAGGTCGCTGAAGCGCGGTTTGTGGTCGCGCGTGGATTTTTCGCGGATTTCCTCCAGCTTGTCCCCGGCCGCCTGCGCGCCGAGGATGCGGGACAGCACGCGGCGCGCCTCGTCCGTTCGCCCGATGGCGGCGAGGTAGCGCGGCGATTCCGGAATGAGCAGCGCGGCGGCGCCGTAGAGCAGGGCGGCCGGCGTCTCCAACCAGAACATCCACTTCCACGCCGCTGCCCCGCCCCAGAAGGGGCTTTCCGCCGAGCCGGCGGCCCGCACGATGAAATAGTTGGCGAGCAGCGCGACGAAGATGCCGGTCACGATGGCGAGTTGCTGAAGGGATCCGAGCCGTCCGCGCAGGTGCGCGGGCGAGACTTCGGCGATGTAGGCGGGCGCAACCGCGCTGGCCATGCCGACGCCGATGCCGCCGAGGACGCGCCATAGAATGAAATCCCAAATCGACAGGGGCAGGCCCGATCCGATGGCGCTCACGGTGAAGAGCGTTGCCGCGACGAGCATCGCCCGGATGCGACCGTGCCGGTCCGACAGCGGTCCCGCAATCAACGCGCCGACCGCGGAGCCCAGCAGGGCGAGTGAAACCGAAAGACCCACCAGCAACGGTCCCACCTCGAAGTGTGATCGCAGCGCCACCACGGCGCCGTTGATGCAGGCGGTGTCGTAACCGAAGAGGAACCCGCCCATTGCGGCGGCGGCGGCGATCAGGGCGACGTAGGGTGTGGTGGCCTTCACATCAATTCCTCCGGATGCACGGCGGGAGTGTCACCGGGGCGGCGCCGGGCGCGCAAGCGCAAAACCGGATCGACGTCAGGGCAGCACTTCGCGGCGTCCGTCGAGCTGGCGGTCGATGGAGGCCTGCTTCTGGTCGAGCAGCCCGTCGATGGCCGCGCGCACGGCTTCGGCGAGGTCGCGCGCCTCCTCAAGGCGGGGCAGGTACACGTAGGTCGCGCCGGCCGCGCGCAGGCGTTTCACCTCGGACAGCAGTTCGGTCGTGATGATGATGCGCGCGCGGGGGTTGATCTCGCGGAGCTGACGCACGAGTTTTTCGTTCGTGATGCCCTTGAGCAGCGACTCCGGCACGGTGCAGACGAAGAGCGACGCGTCGGCGGCGCCGGCCTTGAGCAGCGTGTCGCGCTGGCTCACATCGCCGTACACGATGTGCACGCCGCGCCGCTTGAGTGCCTCAAAGACCACGGGATTAAAATCGACCACAGTCACGCGAGGCAGCACATGCGGCGCGTGCTGCGTGAGTTCCTCCAGCAGCGAACTCGCCTCGCGGAAGAAACCGACGATCAGGATGCGGCCGCCCGCTGCATCGCCGGGGGTGTCCGCCGGCGCCGGTGTTGATTCCGCGTCGAGATCCTTCAGGCCCGCGCGCTTGAGGATGGGGATCAACCGGCGCACCAGCGGATCGCTGTTGGTGATCGCCAGCGACGAGAGGACGGCTAGCACCACGAAGGCGAGGGACACGGCGGCGCTCGTGTCCGATCCGATGTGGCCCGCCTGCACGCCGAGCGCGAGGATGACGAGGGAGAATTCGCTGATTTGCGCGAGGTTGAGGCCGGGCAGCAGGCTGATGCGCAGGCCGGTTCGCATCAGGTACAGCGGCGTGAAGGTCGTGACCAGCCGGCTGGCGACGGTGAAGACCGCGACGCCCGCCGCGAGGCCGATGACGCTCCACGTGGGCAGCGGGATCGCGAGGCCGAGGCCGAGGAAAAACAGCGTGACGAAGAAGTCGCGCAAGCTCGTCACCTTCGCGCCCACGTCGAGCGCGTAGGGGAACGTGGAGAGCGCGACACCCGCGATCAAAGCGCCCATCGCCCGCGACAGCTGAAGCTGCGCGGCCAGCTCGCCGATCATGAAGCACCACGCCAGCGCGCCGACGAGCATGAGCTCCGGCAGCCGGGCCACGCGGCGGAAGATGGCGGGCAGGATATAGCGCGCCACCGCGAGGGCCGTCACCACGAGCACCCCCACGCGCAGGAGGGAGAGCAGCAGGACCGTGACCTTCAGGTCGTTGAGGTTCGGCTGGATCGCGAGGAAGAGAATCGAGAACAGGTCCTGCAGCACCACGATACCCAGCGTGATGCGCCCGGCGAGCGTGTCGAGTTCGCGCAGGTCGTAGAGCAGTTTCACGATGACGACGGTGCAACTGCACGCGGTGGCGACCGAGAGGTAGAGCGCGTCCCACCGCCCGTCGCGTCCGAGCGGGTAGCCGATGGCCCAGAACACCGCGATGCCGATGAGCAGCCCGCCGAGGATCTGCACGCTGGAGGTGATCGTGATCGAGCGCCCGGCGGACGCGATCTTCTTCAGGTCGATTTCGAGCCCGATCATGAAGAGCAGGAACAAAAGGCCCAGCTCGGAGATGAAGCTGATGGCGCGCGGGTCGCTGACGAGGTTCAGGCAGGCGGGCCCGACGAGGAAGCCGCCGAGCAGGTAGGCGAGCAGCGGCGGCTGGCGCACGGCCTGCGCCACGAGGCCGAGCAGCCATGCGGTGATGACACAAACGCCGATGTCCTGGATGAGCTGCTGCATATCAGAGGCGTTTGTCTAATAGCAGGAGCCGGAGAAATGACTCAATGAGCAAATTCCCTGCTGACCAAAACCGCGAGGTCTATCGTGGTCATGCCGTCATTCGGACGCGGTCATGCCTGCTTATTCCCAGCGGGGGCCGGGGCGCGGTTTGGGGCGGTGGGGGCGCTTGTGGAAGCCTCCGCCACCGTGGCCGGGGCGCTTGCCGGAGGCGTGGCCGCGGCCCATGCCGTGGGTGGGATCGGTTTCGAGCACGGCACGGACCTGGCGTCCGTGGAATTCCGCGCGGTTGAGACCCGGCAGGATCAGGTCCGCGGCTTCCGAACTCACTTCGAACACGCTGTCCTGCTCCATGATGCGGATGCGTCCGAGGCGGAGCTTCGGGCCGGGGGTGGCGCGGTTGATGATGGAAATCAGCAGGGGCGGGGTGAGGCCGTTGCGTCCGCCGATGTTGACGCGCAGGCGCACGACGTCCCCGGCGAGCGGCTCGCCCACGGGGGCGGTGCGTTCCGGGCGCGGCCCGCGGTCGGGCCGGTCGCGGTGCTCGTGGGCGGGCGCGGCGTTCAGGTCCGGCGCGTTCTTGTAATACTCCAGGAAGCGCGCCAGGTCGCGCAGGGCGAATCGCTTGATCAGCTCCTCGCGGGAGAGGTCGCCGAGCACCTCGTTGATGCGCGGCATGAAGGCGTCGAGCTCGCCGGAGGGGGCGGGCATGGCTTTGATGCGCTCCAGTTGCGCGAGCAACTGCGCCTCGCAGATTTCGCGCCCGCCCGGCACCTGCCGGTGCTCGAAGGGCTTGTTCATGATGCGCTCGATCGCGCGGATCTTGTAGTGCTCGCGCATATGCACGAGCACGATGGAAACGCCCGCCTTGCCCGCGCGGCCGGTGCGCCCGCTGCGGTGCGTGTAGACATCGGGATCGCCGGGCAGGTCGTAGTTGATGACGTGCGTGAGGTCGTCCACGTCGAGGCCGCGGGCGGCGACGTCGGTGGCGACGAGGATTTGGATCGTGCGCTGGCGGAACGCGCGCATGACGCGGTCGCGCTGGTCCTGCGAGAGGTCGCCGTGCAGCGTGTCCGAGTTGTAGCCGTCGCCGGTGAGGCGGGCGGCGACGTCCTGCGTCTCCTGGCGCGTGCGGCAGAAGACGATGCCGTAGAGGCCGGGGCGCGCGTCAATGATGCGCTTCAGCGCCTGGTAGCGGTCGCGCGCGTGCACGGTGTAGCATTCGTGCGTCACCTTCGTCGCGACGGCGTTGCGCGTGCCGAGGATGATTTCCTCGGGATCCTTCATGTAGTTGCCGGCGATGGCCGCGACCTGTTTCGGCATCGTTGCGGAAAACAGCAGCGTGCGGGCCTGGTCGGGCACGTCCTTCAGGATGGATTCCAGTTCCTCCTGGAAACCCATGTTCAGCATCTCGTCGGCCTCGTCGAGGACCACTCGCTGCACCTGGTCGAGCTTGACGCTGCCCCGCCGCATCAGGTCGTTCAAGCGGCCCGGCGTCGCGACGAGGATGTGGACGCCGCGGTGAAGCGAGCGGATTTGCGTCTGGATCGGCGCGCCGCCGTATACGGGGAGCACGCGCAGGTGCGGGGCGAATCGTCCGAAGTCGGCGAGGTCCTTGGCGATCTGCACGCAGAGTTCACGTGTCGGCGCCAGGACGAGGGCCTGGATGTGCGGCTTGTCCGGGTCCGTCAACTGGAGCAGCGGCAGGCCGAACGCGGCGGTCTTGCCCGTTCCTGTCTGCGCGAGGGCGACGAGGTCGCGCTGGCCCTTGATGAGAAGGGGAATGACTTTTTCCTGCACCGGGGTGGGGGTTTCAAAGCCGAGTTCCGCCACGCCTTTTTGCAGGGCCGGGGAAAGTCCAAGGGTCGTAAAGCTGCTCATGGCGGAGGGTGTAGCGGGTTCCGAGACAAACGGCGACGCAATTAAAAGGGAATGTTCGCCACGGAGGCACGAAGATCATGGAGAAGACGAGGACGGCGGGAAGGCTCAATCCACGCTTGTCCCCACGGGCGGGGGCGTGTACATACGACGAACTTTTTACGCCATGCAACACGACTGGATAGCCATCCTGGATTTCGGCTCGCAGTACACGCAGCTCATCGCGCGGCGTGTCCGCGAATTGAATGTCTATTGCGAGATCCTGCCGTGCGACACCCCGGCGGCGCAGCTCGCGGCGCGCAAGGCTGCGGGTGTAATCCTATCTGGCGGACCTGCAAGTGTTTATGAGCATGGCGCGCCCTCCTGCGACCCGGCGCTTTTTGCCCTGGGCGTGCCGGTGCTCGGGGTGTGCTACGGCATGCAGTTGATGGCGCAGCAACTGGGCGGTCGGGTCGAGCCGGGCGCCACCCGCGAGTTCGGCCATGCGGAGGTGCGTGCGCGCGGGCACACGAAGCTGCTCGACGGCATCCAGGATCGCGCCAATGCCGAGGGCCACGGGCTGTTGCACGTCTGGATGAGCCACGGCGACAAGGTGTCGACGCTGCCCGCCGGGTTCGCGCTCATGGCGTCCACCGATTCCTGTCCCATCGCGGGCATGGCGGACGAGGCGCGGCGGTTTTACGGCGTCCAGTTCCATCCTGAAGTGACGCATACGCACCAGGGCGCGGCGATCCTGCGCCGGTTTGTCCGCGACCTGTGCGGCACGAAAGGCGACTGGCGGATGGGCGACTATGTGGAGGAGGCGACGGCCCGCATTCGCGCGCAGGTCGGGTCGGACCACGTCCTGCTCGGGCTGTCCGGCGGCGTGGACAGCTCCGTCGCGGCGGCGCTGATCCACAAGGCGATCGGCGACCAGCTCACCTGCGTGTTCGTGGACCACGGCCTGCTGCGGCTCAACGAGGCGGAGCAGGTGATGGAGACGTTCGCGAAGAACCTCGGCGTGCGCGTGATCCATGTGAATGCCGAGGCGCTCTTCCTTGAAAAGCTCGCCGGGGTCGAGGACCCGGAGCAGAAGCGCAAGATCATCGGCCGCGAATTTGTCGAAGTCTTCCAGCGCGAGTCCGAAAAACTCAAGCAGGGCGACCGCGCGGTGCAATGGCTTGCGCAGGGCACGATTTATCCCGACGTCATCGAGTCCGCCGGCATCAAGGGCAAGAAGGCGACGACGATCAAGTCGCACCACAACGTCGGCGGCCTGCCGGAGACCCTGCACCTGAAGCTGCTCGAACCGCTGCGCGAGCTGTTCAAGGACGAGGTCCGCCAGCTTGGCCTGGAACTGGGCCTGCCGCGCGACATGGTCTACCGCCACCCGTTCCCCGGGCCCGGCCTCGGCGTGCGTATTTTGGGCGAAGTGAAGAAAGCCTACGCCGACCTGCTGCGCCGTGCGGACGCCATTTTTATCGAGGAGCTGCGCAACACGCCGTCGGCCGCGGGGCGCAGCTGGTATGACGACACCGCGCAGGCGTTCGCCGTGTTCCTGCCCGTCAAGAGCGTCGGCGTCATGGGCGACGGCCGGACGTATGAATACGTCGTGGCCCTGCGCGCCGTCCAGACGACCGACTTCATGACCGCGCACTGGGCGCACCTGCCGCACGAACTCTTGAGCCGCGTCGCGAACCGGATTATCAACGAGGTCCGCGGCCTGAATCGCGTCGTATACGACATCAGCAGCAAACCGCCCGCCACGATTGAATGGGAATGAATGCAGAATTCAGAAGGCAGAATGCAGAAAGGGGATGAATTCAGAAGCCGGACGAAACGGTTTGCCCTGGATGTCATTCGCCTTTTTGAATCCGTGCCGCCCAAAACAGGCGTCAAGGTCATTCAATACCAACTACTTAAATCCAGCAGTTCAATAGCCGCAAATTTTCGCGAGGCCTGCCGGGCCCGATCGCACGATGAATTCGTTTCCAAAATCCAGATATGCCTGCAGGAAGCCGACGAAACACAGCTTTGGCTTGAGCTGCTTGGCGAGGGCTACGCCGTTGGCGGCGCGGACATGGAGTACCTGCTCAAGGAGTGTAACGAATTGATTGCCATTCTCGTGGCAATGACTAGAAAGGCCAAGCAGTAAGGGGTTTCTGCATTTTGCATTCTTCATTCTGCATTCACGAACATGCCTAAAAGAACTGATATCCACAAAATCATGATCATCGGGTCGGGGCCGATTGTGATCGGCCAGGCCTGTGAATTCGACTACTCCGGCACGCAGGCGTGCAAGGCGTTGCGCGAGGAGGGCTACTCGGTCGTCCTCATCAACAGCAACCCGGCCACGATCATGACGGACCCGGAGACGGCGGACCGGACGTACATCGAGCCGATCACGCCGGAGGCCGTCATCAAGATCATCGAGAAGGAGCGGCCCGACGCGCTGCTGCCGACGCTCGGCGGCCAGACGGCGCTGAACACCGCGCTCGCGGTCGCGGAATCCGGCGCGCTCGAGAAGTACGGCGTGGAGCTGATCGGCGCGCGCGCCGACGTGATCCGCCGCGCGGAGGACCGCATCGAATTCAAGGAGTGCATGGAGAAGGCCGGCGTCGAATGCCTGAAGAGCCGTCTGGTGCATACGGTGGAGGAGGCCGTCGCGGCGGCGGAGTGGATCGGCTATCCGGTCATCATCCGCCCCAGCTTTACGCTCGGCGGCACGGGCGGCGGCACGGCGACGAACCGCGAGGAACTCGAACGGATTTCCTACGGCGGACTCAAGGCCAGCCTCAACCACACGGTGCTGATCGAGGAGTCGGTCATCGGCTGGAAGGAATTCGAGCTCGAGGTGATGCGCGACCGGAAGGACAACTGCGTCATCGTCTGCTCGATCGAGAACGTGGACCCGATGGGCATCCACACGGGCGACAGCGTGACCGTGGCCCCGGTGCAGACGCTGACCGACCGCGAGTATCAGATCATGCGCGACGCGGCGATCCGTGTGATGCGCGCGATCGGCGTCGAAACGGGCGGCTCGAACGTGCAGTTCGCGCTCAACCCGAAAAACGGGCGCATGACCGTCATCGAGATGAACCCGCGCGTGTCGCGCAGCTCGGCGCTCGCGTCGAAGGCGACCGGCTTCCCGATTGCGAAAATCGCGGCGAAGCTCGCCTGCGGCTACACACTGGACGAAATTCCGAACGACATCACCCGCGAGACGCCCGCCTGCTTCGAACCGACGCTGGACTATACGGTGGTGAAGTTCCCGCGGTTCGCGTTCGAGAAGTTTTCCGGCGCGGAGCCGATCCTCGGCGTCAGCATGAAATCCGTCGGCGAGACGATGGCCATCGGGACGAATTTCAAGGAAGCCTACCAGAAGGCGCTGCGCGGCCTCGAAATCGGCGTGGACGGCTACGACCTCAAACTTGAGGGCAAGGTTGCGGGCGTGGACGATGTCGAGGCGGAATTGCGCCGCCCCCGCGCGGACCGGCACTTCCTCATCAAGCGCGCGCTGAAAATGGGCATCCCGCCCGCGCGCATCTGCGAGCTCACCGGGTTCGACCCGTGGTTCATGGACAATTTCGCCGAGATCGTCGAGATGGAGCGCACGCTGGTGGCCTTGCCACAGGACAAGCCGCTGCCCGTCGAGGCGCTGCAGGCCGCGAAGCGGATCGGCTTCTCCGACAAGCAAATTGCCGCGCTGCGCGGGCAGGGCGTGAAGGAATCCGACATCCGCTCGCAGCGCCTTTCCTCGGGCCTCAAGCCCGTCTACCGTCTTGTCGACACGTGCGCGGGCGAGTTCGAGGCCTACACGCCATACTTCTATTCGAGCTACCAGACGCTCGACCAGTCGCGCGTGACGGACAAGAAGAAGGTCATCATCCTGAGCAGCGGGCCGAACCGGATCGGGCAGGGCATCGAGTTCGACTACTGCTGCGTGCACACCGTCAAGGCCGCGCGCGAGCTCGGCTATGAAGCCATCATGGTGAACAGCAACCCCGAGACGGTGTCCACCGACTACGACACGTCGGACAAGCTGTACTTCGAGCCGCTCACGTTCGAAGACGTGATGAACATCTACGAAAACGAGAAGCCGGTCGGCGTCATTGTGCAGATGGGCGGCCAGACGCCGTTGAATCTGGCGGTGCCCTTGCTGAAGGCCGGCTGCAACGTGCTCGGCACCTCGGCGGACAGCATCGACATCGCGGAGGACCGCAAACGGTGCCGCGAGCTGCTGGAAAAACTCGGCCTGCGCCAGCCGGCGAGCGATACGGTCATGTCCGTACAGGAAGCCGCCGCGGTCGCGCGCAAGATCGGTTATCCGGTGATGATCCGCCCGTCCTACGTGCTGGGCGGTCGCGCCATGATGGTGGCGTACGGCGACCACGAGTTGGGCCCGTTTGTCGAGGCGGCGTTCCTCGCGAGCCCCGGCTTCCCGGTCCTGATCGACCGCTACCTGGAGCGCGCGACCGAGGTGGACGTGGATGTCTTGTGCGACGGGAAGGACGTGTACATCGGCGGCGTCATGCAGCATGTCGAGGTCGCCGGCATCCATTCCGGCGACAGCGCCTGCGCGACCCCGCCGCATACGCTTCCGAAGGCCATCGTCGATGAGATCAAGGACGCGTGCAGCCGGATCGCCCTCGCGCTGGAGGTGAAGGGCCTGCTCAATGTCCAGATGGCGGTGAAGGACGGCGACATCTACGTGATTGAGATCAATCCGCGCGCCTCGCGCACGGTGCCGTACGTCAGCAAGGCGAGCGGCGTGCCGCTGGCGCGACTCGCGGCGAAGGTCGCGCTCGGCAAGACCCTGAAGGAACTCGGCCTCACGAAGCCAGCGGCGGACATGCCGTGGTGCGCGGTGAAGGAGGCGGTGCTGCCCTTCAACCGGTTCCCCGGCGTCGATCCGATCCTCGGGCCGGAAATGAAATCCACCGGCGAGGTGATGGGCATCGACAAGAACTTCGAGCTGGCCTACTGGAAGAGCCAGATTGCCGCGGGGCAGAAGCTGCCGAACAGCGGCCAGGTGTTCCTGAGCGCGCGCGACAGCGACAAGCCGTGGATGGTGAAGATCGGCCAGGACCTCGTATCGATGGGGTTCTCGCTCGTAGCCACCGCGGGCACCGCGCAGGCGCTGCACCAGGCCGGCCTGGATTCCACCGTCGTGCGCAAGCTCGTGGATGGCGAGCACCCGAACGTGATCGACCTGATGAAGCAGGGGCAGATCCACCTGGTCATCAATACGCCGAGCAGCCTCGTGGCGCGCGCGGATGAGATCAAGATCCGCTCCGAGGCCATCAGCCGCGGCATCCCGATTGTGACGACGGAGGATGGCGCGCACGCGACGGTCAATGCGATTGCCTATGTGCGCAAAAACGGCTGGGATGTCCGCGCGCTGCAGGACTATCTCGTGCGGAAGTAACAACACGGAAGGGAGAGGGGACCATGGGTATGATGAAAGAGTTCAAGGAATTCGCGATGCGGGGGAATGTGGTGGACCTCGCGGTCGGCGTCGTGATTGGCGGCGCGTTCGGGAAGATCACCGGCTCGCTGGTCAACGACGTGATCATGCCTCCGCTCGGCATGATTCTCGGAAAAGTTGACTTCAAGGACCTGAAGGTCACGCTGGTCGAAGCCTCGGAAGGCGTCGCGGGCGTGTCGATCAACTACGGCGCGTTCATCAACACAATCGTGGACTTCACGATCGTCGCGTTCGCGCTGTTCCTCGTCATCAAGGCGATGAACCGCCTGAAGCGCGAGGAGAAGGCCGCCCCGCCCGCTCCCGCAGCGCCGCCGGCCGATGTGGTCCTGCTGACGGAAATCCGCGACCTGCTGAAGAAATAACGCCAACCGAAAGGGAAACCCGATGAAAAAATGGATGATGCTCATGCTGGCCGCCGGCGTCCTCTCGGCGCACGCGGATGACGCCCGTACGACCGCCGCCCAGATTGCCGCCGCGCCCAGCGCCGCGGACAAGGTGCCGGTAAAGGCGAAGGAAAACTCCATCGCGCTCGGCGTGACGATGACGGACGGCAACAGCGACACGCTGTTGGGAACGGCCAGCTACCTGCACGACCGCAAGCGCGACGCCTACACGCTGCGCCTCGGGTTGGACGGCGCCTATGCGGAGACGGAGGACGAAACCACGACTGAAAACGTCAAAGGCGTGGGCGAATACCGCCGTAACGTCGCGGAGCGCTGCTATGTGCTCGGCAACCTGACCGCGCTTTATGACAGCATTGCGGACGTGGACTATCGCGTCATCCTCACCGTTGCCCCCGGCTACTACCTGATGAAGAACGACGCCGCGACGTTGAGCGTGGATGTCGGTCCCGCCTACATCACCGAAAAGGTCGGCGATGTGGAGAACGACGACGTCGCCCTGCGCGCCGGCCAGCGCTATGAGCGCCAGCTCAGCGCGACGGCGAAGACCTGGCAGGCGATCGAATACCTCCCGCTCGTCGATGACTTCGACGACTACCTGCTCAATGCGGAGATCGGCATCGAAGCCGCGATTAACAGCAGCGCGTCCATCCGCCTCGTCGTGAAGAACGCGTATGACAGCACGCCCGCGGCGGATCGCGAAAAGAGCGACACGACCGTCATCGGCGCGATTGCCTACCAGTTGTAAAGAATCCGGCATCGTGTAGTCTTACGGGCGGCCCGCAGGGGCCGCCCGTTTGCGTTTGCCGCATCGTCACGTGGAGGAGGGGAGCATGCAGGACTTCGAGAAACTCGGCGCCTTTTATCTCGGCAGGGAATACGAGCTATCCGCCGGCCGTCTCACCGAAAACCTGCTGCTGTACGATGCCAAGGACCTGACGACGCATGGCGTGATTGTCGGCATGACCGGCAGCGGAAAAACGGGCCTCGCGCTGTCCCTTTTGGAAGAGGCCGCGATTGATGGCATCCCGGCCATTGCAATTGATCCCAAGGGCGACCTCGGCAACCTGCTGCTGGCGTTTCCCGATCTGAAGCCGTCGGACTTCCGCCCGTGGATCGATCCCGCCGAGGCAGGCCGCAAGGGGTTGTCACCTGACGATTTTGCGCAGAAAACGGCGGAGACTTGGAAAAAAGGCCTCGCAGAGTGGGGCCAGGACGGCGCGCGCATCCAAAAATTCAAGGACGCCGTCGATCTCGCGATCTACACGCCCGGCAATAGCGCGGGGCGTCCGCTGCAAATCCTGCGCTCCTTCGCAGCCCCCTCGCAGGAAACCCTGCAGGATGCCGCCGCGCTTCGCGAACGCATTATGTCCGCCGTGTCGGGGCTGCTCGGCCTGATGGGCATCAACGCCGATCCCATCCAGAGCCGTGAGCACATCCTGCTGTCGAACATCCTCGATCGCGCGTGGCGCGAGGGACGCAGCCTCGATATCGCGGCGATCATCGCGGAAATCCAGAAGCCGCCGTTTGAGAAGATCGGCGTGTTCGATCTCGAGTCGTTCTATCCCGCGAAGGAGCGCTTCGGCCTCGCGATGGCGTTGAACAACCTCATCGCGTCGCCCGGCTTCTCCGCATGGATGGAGGGCGAGCCACTCGACATCCAGCGGCTGCTCTACACGCCGGAGGGCAAGCCGCGCGTGGCGATCCTCTCCATCGCGCACCTGTCCGACGCGGAACGCATGTTCTTCGTGACGATCCTGCTGAACGAAGTGCTCTCTTGGGTCCGCGCGCAAAGCGGCACCAGCAGCCTGCGCGCTCTGCTCTACATGGACGAAATTTTCGGCTACTTCCCGCCCAACGCGAACCCGCCGTCGAAAACGCCGATGCTCACGTTGCTGAAACAGGCACGCGCCTTCGGTGTCGGCGTTGTGCTTTCGACGCAGAACCCGGTGGACCTCGACTACAAAGGCCTCGCGAATGCCGGTACCTGGTGGATCGGGCGCCTGCAGACCGAGCGCGACAAGATGCGTGTCATCGAGGGGTTGGAGGGCGCCGCGGCAACGGCTGGCGCCAGTTTCGACCGCAATGCGATGGAACAGATCATGGCGGGGCTCGGCAATCGCGTGTTCCTGATGCGCAACGTACACGACGATGCGCCGGTGATCTTCCAGAGCCGCTGGGCGCTGAGTTACCTGCGCGGCCCGATGACCCTCCCGCAAATCAAGCAGGCGATGACACTTGTCCCCTCGTCCCCGTCGTCGTCCACCTCCTCGTCCTCGAATCCCATCCTCTCCGAGCCGCCCGCCGCGGCATCCGTGAGCACTGCGGTTCCTTCGGCCCGCCCCGTGCTTCCGCCCGAAATCGCGGAATACTTCCTGCGCCCCGCCAACCCAGTCGGCGACCTGGTCTATCGCGCGAGCGTGATCGGCGTCAGCAAACTGCACTTCGTCGATGCGAAGGCCGGTGTGGACACGTGGGTGACGCGCTCCCTGATTGCACCGGTGGGCGAGGATGGGTTTGCGGACTGGGAGACGGCGCGTGTGGAGGGCGATCTCAAGGCCTCGTTGGACCGCCAGCCGCAAAGCGGCGCGACGTTCAGCGCCGTGCCGGCCGCCGCCACGCGCAAGCAGAGCGCGGCCCAGTGGCAGAAGACCCTGGAGTCGCACTTGTACCAGCACGTCACGCTCGACTTGTTCGCGTGCCCGGCGCTGAAGCTGACGTCGAAGCCGGATGAAATAGAGGGCGATTTCACCGCGCGCGTGGCCCAGGTGATGCGCGAGCGGCGCGACCTCGAAGTGGCGAAGATCAAAAACAAATATGCCGTCAAATTGCAGACGCTGACGGACCGCGTGCGACGCGCGGAGGAAAAGGTGGAGCGCGAAAAGTCACAGGCGAGCCAGCAGAAGTTGTCCACTGCGCTGGGCGTGGGTGCGACGATCCTGGGCGCCCTGATGGGTCGGCGCGTCGCCAGCGTCGGCAACATCGGCCGTGCGGCTTCCACGATGAAGAGCGCGAGCAAGATCGGCAAGGAGGCCGCGGACGTGGAGCGCGCGGGCGAGTCGCTGGAGGTGACGAAGCAGCGCCTCGCCGACCTGGAGGCTCAATTCGAGGCGGAGGTCGAAACGTTGCAGGGGCAGTTCGATCCCGCGAGCGCGTCCATCGAGCGCACGCAGGTGCGCCCCCGCAAGTCGGACATCACGATTGGCGCGGTTGGGTTGTGCTGGACGCCGTGGAAGAAGGCCGCCGACGGCTTGGTGGAGCCGGCCTGAAGAAGGAAACATGAACATCACCGACCTGATATCGGCCGCTTATGTGGCCTATGGCGCGTGGCGCGGCCGCTCGCGGGGATTGGCCGATGAAGGATTCCGATTCGTCCGGATGGCCGTGGCGTTTGTCGCGGGGTGCGGGTTGTACGGGCTCATCAGTGAGGCGCTCAAGAAGCTGCTCTCGCTGGGCGGCGATGTGTCGGGGCCGCTGGGCTTCGCCCTGACGCTGGGCGGCGCGTGGTATGTGTTGAGCTTTTTGAAGAAGTCGTTTGCCACGTTCCTCGCCGCCCGGTTCGCGCCACACGCGGCGCTGGGTGGCGCCATCGCGGGCGGCCTGCGGACGCTGTTGATCGTGCTGAGTGTGGTGGGCGTTCTGAACCTGTCGAACCGCGACGGGGTTTCGGGCGGTTCGGTCGTCAGCCGGATTGCGGAGTGGGTGATGCCTTGAGGAAGCGACTAAGGCACAAAGGGACAGAGGCACAAAGGGAGATATCTATACCATGAACGAACTCATCAGTCAGTTGGTGTCGCAGTTGGGTGTACAGGAAGGGCAGGCGAAGGGTGGGGCGGGGTTGCTGTTGAAATTGGCCCAGAGCAAGCTGGGCGGCGACTTCAGTAAAGTGGCCCAGGCCATTCCCGGCGCACAGGACATGATTTCCGCCGCTCCTGAATCCGGCGGCGCGGCGAAGCTGCTCGGCGGACTCGCCGGCGCGTTGGGCGGCGGCAAGGCGGCGGACCTCGCGTCGCTCGCCGGTGGATTCAGTCAATTGAAGTTGAGCCCCGAATTAATCGGCAAATTCGTGCCGGTCATCCTGGCCTTCGTGCAATCGAAGGGCGGCCCGGAAATCGTCAAGCTGCTGTCCAGCGTGCTCAAGAAATAGGGCTGCGACTCACGCGGGTCGCACGCGCTTATGATGCGCCCAGCGTCGCGATGAAGGCGTTGGCTTCGCGGATCGACGCCTCCATGTCGCGGACGAGTTGGTCGACCTTGGCCTGGATCGCGGTGACCTCCTCCGTCAGCCCGCCGATGGCCTTCGCGTTCAGGTTGTGTTTGAGGAAGAGCACCTGGTCGCGCAGGGGTTGCAGGACCGGCTCCAGGCGCGACTCCGCCTGCTTCATGGCCGCGATGAGATCCTTGTAGCGCGCCTGCGCCTCCTTGAGCTTCTGCTCGCTCGTGCGGCGCAGATCGGCGTTGCTGTATTGTTTCAGCTCGGCCTTCCACTCCTTGAACAAGGCGGAGGAGACATCCTCGACCGCCGCGATCCGGTCGCGCACTTCGGTGGCCTGCGCCTCGCTCTTCTGGAGCGCCGCGCTCAGCTTGTTGTACTTCGCCTCCAGGTTGCCGCCCTTGACCGCCACGACGCTCTTGAACTGCTCCAGCGCGTTGGCGAACTCCTTTTTCGCATCCTGCTGCGCATCGCGCGCGTCCTTCACCCGGTCCACCATGATATCGCGCTTGTGCACGCCGAATTTTTCCATCGTGTTGTAGTAGACGGTCGAACAACCGGTGGCGCCGGCCAGCAGCAGCGTCGTGAAGAGGATCGCAATGCGGTTCATGGGCGTTCTCCTGATGATGTGAGCATACGTCCGCTGCCGTGCCGGTTCAACGCAGCATTGCGGATGAGCGACATCTGCCCTACAAAGCAGGCATGTTTGAGTTCGATACAGCGCCGGAGCGCGCGGGGACGGGCAGTCTCAAGTGGGACCGCTACAAGGGGCGGGATATTATTCCGCTGTGGGTGGCGGACATGGATTTTGTGTCGCCGCCGGCGGTCGTGGAGGAGCTGCATGCCCGCGCGGCGCATGGGAATTTTGGCTACACCATCCCGTACGACGGCGTGGTGGGCGAGGTGTTGGCGTATCTCAAGCGACGGCACGGCGTCGAGGCGCGGCCGGAATGGATCGTCTGGCTCCCGGGCCTCGTGCCGGGCCTGAACCTCGCCTGCCGCGCGTTCGGCGAGCCGGGCGATTCCGTGATGACCTGCACGCCGGTCTATCCTCCGTTCCTCAGCGCGCCCATTTTCCAGGAGCGCAAACGCATCGCCGTGCCGCTGCGCCTCGAACAGGGGCGTTGGTTCTTCGACTGGGAGGCGATGGAGCGCGCGGTCACGCCCGATACGCGGCTCTTTATCCTGTGCCACCCGCACAACCCCGTCGGCCGCGTCTGGCGCCGCGAAGAGCTGGAGCAGCTCGTTGATTTCTGCGAGCGCCACAAGCTCGTCCTGATCTCCGACGAGATCCACTGTGACCTGATCCTTGACGACGTGCCGTGGACGCCGACGCTCGCGCTGGGCGAAAAGGCCGCCGCGCGCACGCTCACCTTCCACGCGCCGAGCAAGACGTACAACCTGCCCGGCCTCGCCTGCGCCTACGCGGTGATCCCCGACGACGGCCTGCGCACGACGTTCCTGCGCGCGTGCCGCGGCATCATTACCGAAATCAACGCCTTCGGCTACGCCGGCTGCGCCGCCGCCTACAAGCACGGCGAACCGTGGCGGCAGGCGCTGCTCGGCTACCTGCGCGGCAACCGCGACCTCGTCTATTCGTTCATCCGCGAGCGCCTCCCGCAAATCGTCATGCAGCCGATGGAGGCGACCTATCTCGCGTGGCTCGATGTGCGCGCGCTGAAGCTCGAGCATCCGCACCGCTTTTTTGAGGAAGCTGGCGTCGGCCTCTCCAACGGCGTTGATTTCGGCGCACCCGGCTTCCTCCGCCTCAATTTCGGTTGCCCGCGCCCGCGCCTGCAGGAAGGCCTGGAGCGCATGGCGCGCGCCGTGACCCCGCCATGACGAACCCGATGCCGCACCCACGCTTCGTGCCCAGCGGAATTCCCGCGCTGGACGAGGTCGTGCGCGGCATCCGCCTCGGCGACAACGTGGTCTGGCAGGTCGACCAGCTCGACACCTACCACTCGGTGGTGGACCCGTTTGTCGCGCAGTCGCTCAAGGACGGACGCCGCCTCGTCTATGTCCGCTTCGCGCCGCATGAGGAAGTTGTCGCGCGCGACTCGCGCATCGTCCGCTACGAACTCGATCCGACCCCCGGGTTCGACCAGTTCAGCCGAGCGGTCCACGAACTGATCGAACACGAGGGGCGTGGTGTGATGTATGTCTTCGACAGCATCTCCTCGCTCGCGGAAGAGTGGGCGACCGACGAAATGCTCGCGAATTTCTTCCAGGTGACGTGCCCCTTCCTTTTCCAACTCGACACCGTCGCCTACTTCGCACTGGACCGCAGCCGCCACGAGGCCGCGGCGGTCGCGCGCATCCGCCAGACCACGCAACTCCTGCTCGATACCTTCAGCGTCGGCCGCGACCGCTATGTGCATCCGCTCAAGGTGGCGGAACGCTATGGGCCCCAGATGTTCCTGCCGCACCTCGCGCGCGGCGACCACTGGTCGCCCGTGCTGCAAAGCGGACTCGCCGCCGCGGCCGCGGCGCAGGCGGGCCGCCATGCGCTGCGGCGCGCGGGCGCGAGCCTCGCCCCCTGGGACAGCGTCCAGCAGCGCCTGCTGCCGCACCGCGACCTCGACATCGCGGCGGTGGACGCCGATCCCGAGTTGCGCGTCCTCAAGCGCGAGTTCATCCGCATGATGCTCGGCGACCAGGGCGCGCTGAACGAACTCGCTGACCGCCATATGCCGCTCGGCGCGCTGTTCGACATCCGCGACCGCCTGATCGGCTCGGGCCAGATCGGCGGCAAGGCGGCGGGCATGCTCGCCGCGCGCGCGATCCTGACGCACGGCGACGGCGCCGCGACCATCGCGCCGTTCCTCGAAAGCCACGACTCGTTCTTCATCGGCTCTGACGTCTTCTTCACCTTCCTCGTGATGAATGACCTCTTCCGCCTGCGCCTGCAGGTCTCGCGGCAGGCGTCCCTCTCGCGCGAGGAGTTCGCGGATGTGGAGCGCCGGTTCCTCGACGGCGTGTTCCCGGACGAGGTCATGGAGCAGTTCCAGAACCTGCTCGATTACTTCGGCCAGGCCCCCATCATCGTCCGCTCCAGCAGCCTGCTGGAGGACAGCGTCGGCAACGCCTTCGCGGGCAAATACCACAGCGAGTTCTGCCCGAACCAGGGCACGCCCGAGGAGCGCACGCTCGCCTTCCTCAACGCGGTCAAACGCGTGTACGCCAGCGCGCTCAACCCGGACGCGCTGTCGTATCGCCGCCGCCGCGGCCTGATCGAACGCGACGAGCAGATGGCGATCCTCGTCCAGCGCGTGTCGGGCATGCACTACCACCGCTACTTCTTCCCGAGCCTCGCGGGCGTCGCGTTCTCGCGGAATCTCTATGCGTGGACCGACCGCATCGACCCCGCGCAGGGCATCATCCGCCTCGTCTTCGGCCTCGGCACCCGCGCGGTGGACCGTGTCGGCGGCGACTACCCGCGCATGATCGCGATCAGCCATCCCGGCCTGCGCCCGGAAATCGGCGTGCGCATCGCGCGCTACTCGCAGCACAGCATGGACCTCATTGATCTCGACGCGCACGCGCTGGAGACGCGGCCCGTCTCCGAGGTGCTCAATCCGCCCGAATACCCCGGCCTGCACTACTTCGCGTCCGTGCTGGGCGAGGGCGGCGACCTGCGGGACCCGACGACGCCGTGGATCGAGGCCCCCGCTCGCTCGCTCGTCCTCACGTTCAACAATCTCATCACGCGCACGAATTTCGTACCGCTGCTTGGCGACATGCTGCGCCGCATCGAAACTGCCTACGGCCAGCCGGTGGACACCGAGTTCACCGCCTCCGTGCAAAGCGACGGAACCGTGACGATCAACCTGCTGCAGTGCCGTCCGCTGTGGATGCCGGGCGAGGGCGGGCGCGTCGAGTGGCCCGCCGAATTGCCGGCGGATCGCGTCCTCTTTCGCACCGACCGCATGATCAACGGCGGCGCGGTGCGCGGCCTGCGCTACCTGCTCTACATCGACCCGCGCGCCTACGCCGCGCTGCCGGACCCCGCGCGCAAGCGGTCGCTCGGCCGCGTCGTCGGCCGCATCAACAACCTGCCCGACGTGCAGCGCGAGCGCATCGTCATGATGGGCCCCGGCCGCTGGGGCAGCAGCAACATCGACCTCGGCGTCAACGTTGGCTACGGCGACATCGACAGCGCCGCCGTGCTCGTCGAACTCGCGCGCGAGGAACACGGCCACGTGCCCGAGGTGTCGTACGGCACGCACTTCTTTCAGGACCTCGTCGAGTCGCAGATCATCTATTTCCCCGTCTATCCTGACGATCCCGACAGTGCCTTCAACGAGGCGTTTTTCAAATCAGCGCCGAACCACCTTGCGGCGTTGCTGCCCGCCGACGCGGATGCGGCGTCCGTGATCCACCTCATCGACTTGGAACGCCTCCAGCCCGGCCTCCGCCTCACTGCCATCGCCGACCCCGCCCAGCGCCGCGCCGTGTGCTTCGTGGGGTAGGTAGGGTGGGGACGATGGTGTCGGGTTTCGGGTGTCGGGGAGGAATTACAGCCTCTGTAATTTACAGACGTTGCAGGCCTCAAAAAAAGAAATTACAGACGTTGAAAAATCGCTTCCTCCCCGACACCCGAAACCCGACACCTTCCTCCCCCTTTTACTCCGCCTGCGTGTATTCGCGGTCCAGCGGCGGGTTGTCCATCAACGCGGCGAGGCGCTGGTGGAGGCGGCGGGAGGTGAGCAGGCGGCGTTCGAGTTCGGCGGGGCTGAGCAGGTCCTCCGCGGGGTAGAGGCCGGACATCGCGTGGTGTTCGGTGCTGATGCCGGATTCCTCCAGCGCGGCGACGGCGTTCAGCCCGGCGGCGACCGCGAGGCCGGCGCGACCGGGCGCGACGGGGATGCCGAGCAGCGGACGGCCGGGCCGGCCCACGGCGAGCGCGCGGCCGAGTCCCATCCGGTCGAGCAGCGCGATGATGCGTTCCGCCTCCGGCAACGCGACGGCGGGTATTTCGCGGAAGCCCGCGAGGATCGCGCCGCTGCCGCTCCGCATTGCGGGCAATACGCGGGTCATCCGGCTTTTGATGAAGAGCAGCGCGGGATCGAGCGTGCTGCCGTCGTAGTGGATCATGTGCGTGAAGCGGCGCGGCGCGTGGTCCTGCACGTCGAGCAAGCCCGCGAAGCGCGAGGCGACGGGGATGCCCGCCGCGCGCAGGGCGCCGTTGAGCGTGACGTTGCATACGGTGCCGACGAGAAAGTGGCCGTACGGCGCGGTCTGTCCGCACAACGACTCGCCCTCCATGCCGAGCGCGAACCGGTGGGGGATGCCGTATGCCGTGCGCGCCAGCTCGCGCAGCAGATCGACCGCGGGCCGGAACGCGTCCACCGCCACGCGCGAGAGATTCAGGATGATGCGCCCGCGTTTGCGCAGCGGGTCGAGATCCATGCGGAACGCAAGTTCGTCGAGGCGCGCCGCCGCCATGCTCATCCGCTCCGCGAGGCCGATGCGATTGAGCTCCGCCTGGCCCGCCGGCGTCATGCGCCGCCCGGCGCGGCCGAGGTTCTCCGTCCAGCCCCGCGCGTCCAGCGCCGCAAGATAGTTGCGCACCATACGCGGCTGCAGCGAGAAGCCATCCATCGCCAGCTCGTGCGCCAGCCGTGTTGCCCCCAACGCCCCGCCCGCCGCGCCCAGAATGCGCAGCAGCGACGGCAGCACGCGCTCGTCCACCCGATTCATATAAGGCAATAATGCCGCATAGAATCTTCAATAAACAGCTTATTGTGCGGGTTGGAGGGCAATAGTATGCCGTTAGCGAGCTGCGGGTTGGGCCCCTCGCGTTCGCGCAACCCACGTGGATGGGCCGGAGGATTGGACGATGAGCGAGTTGAATAATCCGTTCCTGATTGCGCAGAAGCAGTTTGATGAGGCGGCGGAGCTGTTGCAGTTGGACAAGGGCATGCGGGCGTTCCTGCGCTGGCCGATGCGCGAGTTCAAGTTTACGATCCCGGTGCGGATGGACGACGGCACGACGCAGGTGTTCCACGGCTATCGCGTCCAGTACAACGACGCGCGCGGGCCGAACAAGGGCGGCCTGCGCTGGCATCCGGACGAGACGATGGACACGGTGCGTGCGTTGTCGGCCTGGATGACATGGAAGACGGCGGTGGTGGATCTCCCGCTGGGCGGCGGCAAGGGCGGCGTGACGTGCGATCCGAAGAAGCTGTCCGAGGGCGAGAAGGAGCGGCTCGCGCGCGGCTGGATGCGCGTGGCGGCGCGGCAACTCGGCGAACATCGCGACTGTCCCGCGCCCGACGTCTATACGACGCCGCAGATCATGGCGTGGATGATGGACGAGTATGAAACCATCGTCGGCCGTTCCGAGCCGTCCGTGATCACGGGCAAGCCGCTGCCGCTCGGCGGTTCGAAGGGGCGCAACGATGCGACGGCGCGCGGCGGTGTGTACGCGGTGCGCGAGGCGTGCAAGCGGACGGGCGTGAATCCGCACGGCACCTACGCGATCCAGGGTTTCGGAAACGCGGGGCAGTATGCGGCGCTGCTGCATCCGGAGATTCTCGGCGGCGGGCGGCTCGTCGCGGTGTCGGACACGAGCGGCGGCATCTACAATCCGAAGGGGATCGATCCGAAAGCCATCGTCGAGCACAAGCTCAAGACCGGCGCGGTGTCGGGCTTCCCGGGCGCGGAAGCGATGGTGAACGACCAGTTGCTGGAACTGGAAGTCGAGGTGCTCTATCCGTCCGCGCTGGAGAACGTGCTGACGTCGCACAACGCGGGCCGGGTCCGCGCGAAGATCATCTGCGAACTGGCGAACGGGCCGACCACGCCGGACGCGGATGTCATCCTGCACGAGAAGGGCGTCCACGTGATTCCCGACTTCCTCGCGAACGCCGGCGGCGTAACCGTCAGCTACTTCGAGCAGGTCCAGGGTCACTACAACTACTTCTGGACGCTCGACGAAGTGTACCGCCAGCTCGACGCGCGCATGACGCAGGCCTACAACGCCGTTTACGAGATGCACACCAAGCGCAAGGTCCACATGCGCCTCGCCGCCTACCTCGTATCCGTCGCCCGCGTCGCCGAAGCCGTCCGCCTCCGCGGCTGGGCCTGATCCGCTGATCGGAAAACAAAAAGCCCCGCGCCATTCGGCGCGGGGCTTTTTTGTCGTCAGGTAGGGCGCGTTGGCCCAACGCGCCGCGGGTCCGTCCATCGCCGTCCTGAACGATTAACAGTTGAACCCAAGCGCATGAGGCGTTTGATTAATCACTGTCGATGACGTCATGTCTAGACGGTAGCTGCAACTTCCAGCGAATCATGTCGCCGAGAATTGGCATAATGTCGTTATGCTTTGCCCCGAACCGAAACACCTCTTCCTTGTTGTCGAATCCTCCGATGTCTCGATTCGCCCCAACCTCGTCGGACGGCAGATACCTCTTCAATCCAGGTAACGCGGCTTCGCGAGTGCTTTCGTCGAGCATGTAGTACCGCCACATCAGATTCTTGTGGGAGAAGTCCAATCGCGACATACCCTCAAAGAGAGTCCGCAGGTGGCTGCTGTTGGCGTCGCGACCGAATGCAAATGTATACGTCAGCTTGGCCAGAGCCTTCAACATTACAGGCTGCGCCGCAACCGTTGCCTTCTTTGCCCCAGGCTCACCGAAGCCATCAATCGCCGCAACGTGCTCCCAGAATTTGGCAGCGACATCTTTCCGCTCTCGCACCACCTCGGGTTGAGCACCGCTGATGTTGGTTTTGTTGAGGAACAGGATTGCGTTGATTGCAATGAGGTCCTTGCGACTGATGTTGCCTTCATCACGGTGCCAATCGGTCACGTCACGCTCCACGACGTGCACTACTTCGTTATCAATCAGATCGTGCTTGATGAAGAGATTGACTGGATTTGCATTGTCGAATTGGAATGCAAGACTGGATTCGATCTTCTTGGCTAGGTTATTCAGATCGTGAAAGAGTTGGCGCTCCTGGTCTGCATTCAGCCCGAGATGGGCCTCTACCATGATCTTGCAGCGCGCTCGCGCTGTTTCGTAGAGTTCGGCCCACACCTTCAACTCATCCGTTTGAAGAGATTCCTCTTCCGACGTTGTGGCATAGAGTTGCGGCGTCTTGGGGTATCGATGGGTACTCAGAACTGCCTTGAGGAAATCGAATACCAAATCAATGGCTTTCCTGCGGTGCTGACCGTCAACTACCCAGAACACATGCCTGTCGGACAGGTAGACGGAAATCTTGCCGTCGGCTGCCCTTTCGACCCTAAGATCTAGTCCTCCGAAACGGCACTCACGAATATTCGCAGTTATGGGCTGTAGCGCTAAGTAGGGCTGCTCGCCGAGGTTCCGCTCGATCTCTAGGAGCTTCGGTGGGAGGGGTTTCGCTTCGGTGTGGTACTTTGCCTTCAACGATGCGACTAATCCTTTCAAGATGTAGACGGCGAGTTTCTTGGCGTGATTTGGATCCAGTTTTCTCTGGGCAACTGGCTGTCCACCGTAGCTTTCATTTTCAGCGATCGTGCGCTCATTTGCGACCTCCGACATCTCCCAGAACTGGTGCATCGGAATGCACAGTAGAAGTGTGTTGTTTCCCAGGTTATGCCCCGTCAGCACTGTGTAGGGGCGAGCGGAGGAGTCTCCCTCCTGCAGCAACTCGCTCAATTTCGTCTCTACTGGGCTGGCGCTCTCGTTTTGTACTTTCATTGAATTTTCCTTATTTTGATCGGCTCTTCGCTAATCCTGGATAGATTTATACACAATCCAGGATGGTTGTCAAATCAATCCAGGATTATTATCGATATTGTCCTGGATGATTTGCCGATCTATTGTTTTCGAGATGTTTCCGTGCAAAATATTGGCCGCTTGGGTCGGACTACAGTTTTCTGGCGCGGGGCGTTCGGGGTCGGACCACGACGGGTGCGTAATGGCAAGGGGTTACATCAAAAATCGGTCGTATGAGGCCCCTTAGAAGCTATCCAGAGGGCGGAAAACGGGTTGTAAGGCATTGGGGGCGGGGTGGCTCCCGTTCGACATGGAAGCGGATGCCTTGCCACAAGAGGCACAAAGGACACAAATTTTGTGAATTCTGTGCGTTTTGTGGCGGATGAGATCGGGATGTGTCCGATCGTCAACCGTTTGTGGATCACGATTACACGCGCGGCAGGTCGTGGCCGACTTTGGTCGGGAGCAGGGAGTGGCCCATGAGCCAGGTGTCCACGCCGCGGGCGGCTTCGCGGCCTTCGGAGATGGCCCAGACGATGAGGGACTGGCCGCGGCGCGCGTCGCCGGCGGTGAATACGCCGGGGACCGTGGTCGCGTAGTTGGCGTCCGCTTTCACGTTGCCGCGGTTGTCGAGTTCGCAGCCGAGCTGTTTGACGACGCCGTCGGTCTCCGGGCCGGTGAAGCCCATCGCCAGCAGGACGAGGTCGGCGGGCCAGATTTTTTCGGAGCCGGGGACTTCCTCCAGTTTCGGCGGGCCGCCGTTCGGGGACGGGGCGAAGCGGACGTTGACCGTCTTCAGGTGCGTGAGTTTTCCGTCCTTGCCGATGAACTCCTTGGTCGAGACCGCGAACACGCGCTCGCAGCCTTCGTCGTGCGACGTGCTGGTGCGCAATTTCATCGGGTAGTAGGGCCACGGCTGGCTCGCCGGGCGATCCTTCGGGGGCATGGGGAGCAGTTCGAAGTTGGTCACGGACGCCGCGCCGTGGCGGTTCGAGGTGCCGATGCAATCACTGCCGGTGTCGCCGCCGCCGATGACGATGACGTGCTTGCCGGTGGCCATGATCTGGCCGGGAATGGTGTCGCCCGCGACGACCTTGTTCTGCTGCGGCAGGAACTCCATCGCGAGGTGGATGCCCTTCAATTCGCGGCCCGGCGCGTTGAGGTCGCGCCCGCGCGTGGCGCCGATGGCGAGGACCACGGCGTCAAAGTCCTTCTTCAACTGTTCGCCGGTGATGTCCGTGCCGATGTTCACGCCCGTTTTGAACGTGATGCCCTCGGCTTCCATGATCTTGAGGCGACGGTCGATGACGGATTTCTCCATCTTGAAATCGGGGATGCCGTAGCGCAGGAGGCCGCCGATGCGGGTTTCGCGTTCAAACACGGTGACCGTGTGGCCGGCGCGGTTGAGCTGCTGCGCGCAGGCGAGGCCCGCGGGGCCGGAGCCGATGACGGCGATCTTCTTGCCCGTCCGTATCTCCGGCGGTTCGGGTTTGACCCAGCCTTCGGCGAAGGCGCGCTCGATGATTTCCTTTTCGATCTGCTCAATGGTGACCGGCGGTTCGTTGATGCCGAGCACGCAGGCCTCCTCGCACGGGGCGGGGCAGAGGCGGCCGGTGAATTCGGGGAAATTGTTCGTCGCGTGCAGGCGGTCGATGGCGTCGCGCCAGCGCCCGCGATACACGAGGTCGTTCCAGTCGGGGATGATGTTCCCGAGCGGGCAGCCGGTGTGGCAGAAGGGCACGCCGCAATCCATGCAGCGCGCAGCCTGCTTCTTGACCTTCTCCTCCGGGAACGGCTCGTAGAACTCCCGGTAATATTTCAAGCGCTCCGCGACCGCCACCTTGTGCGGCAACTCGCGCGTAAACTCTTTAAACCCCGTTGGCTTGCCCATGGTTCACCTTTTTTCGGCCAACCGCAGATAACGCAGATGGCGCAGATAAAGAATCAATGTTCCTGTCGAATTACCCGTTTGAATTGCAGTCGGCTGTATTTGAAGTTGAGCAGCAGCGCAAGATCGAGACCTGTTATCGCCAAATATCCCAGCATTTGCGCTCTGTGCGACTCGTTGAATGCCTGCGAAACCTTTGGATCTACGATGACGAGATCGTCAACGACGATATCCGGGATCAGCACGCCAATTCGTTCGCCTCTGAACTCAACGGGATAACTGTTTTGTTGCTCTACCTTGTGTCCCCTGTGCTTTAGTTCGATCACCAATGCGTTCTCGTACAGCTTCTCATCAAGACCCGGCCTCAACTCGTTCAGCACGAACATCGCCGCCCCGATGATGTCCCGCGTCAGCTCTACATGCGGGTAGTCGTCCTTGTTATCCTCTTCCTCCATCTGCGACATCTGTGCTATCTGCGGTCAAATCTCCGCGGTTATTTCCCCGCCGGTTGCAGTTCCTTGGCGGCTTTTTCGGCCGCCATTTTCTCCAGGGCCTTTTTGTAGTCGTGGGGCATCACCTTCACGATGCGCTTCACGGTTTCGGGCCAGGTGGCGAGCAGGCGGGCGGCGACGGGGCTGTCCGTGAGCCGCTGGTGTTGTTCGATGAGGCCTTTCACGAAGGCGGTTTCCTCCGCGTCGGTGAGCGCCTCGAGGCCGACCATCTCCATGTTGCAGCGGTGGCTGGCGAAATCGCCCTTTTCGTCGAGCACGTAGGCGATGCCGCCGGACATGCCCGCGGCGAAGTTGCGTCCCGTGCGGCCCAGCACCAGCACGCGGCCGCCGGTCATGTATTCGCAACCGTGGTCGCCCACGCCTTCGACGACCGCCGTCACGCCGCTGTTGCGCACGCAGAAGCGTTCGCCCGCGAGGCCGCGGATGAAGGCCGAGCCCTTGATCGCGCCGTAGAACGCGACGTTGCCGATCAGGATGTTTTCCTCGGCCTTGAACGAGGCGTTGCGCGGCGGGCGGATCGTCAGCTTCGCGCCCGACAACCCCTTGCCAAAGTAGTCGTTGGCGTCGCCTTCGACGTGGAACGTCAGGCCCGGGGCGCCGAATGCGCAGAAGCTCTGGCCGCCGGAGCCCTTGGCCCGCACGACAATCGTGTCATCCGGCAACCCGGCCTCGCCGTATTTCTTCGAGATGTGGTAGCTCAGCATCGTGCCGACGGTGCGGTTCACGTTGCGGATCCGCTGCTCGAATTCCACCTTCTCCCCGCGCTCCAGCGCGGGCTTCGCCTTCGCGATGAGTTCGTGGTCGAGGGCCTTGTCGATGTTGTGGTTCTGCTTCTGGCTGCAGTAGAGGCCGACTTTCGCCGGCACCGACGGTTTGTAGAGGATCTTCGACAGGTCGAGGCCGGACGCCTTCCAGTGCGCGATGGCCTTCCGCGCGTCGAGGCGGTCCACCTGGCCGACCATTTCGTTGATCGTCCGGTAGCCGAGCTTCGCCATGATCTGGCGCAGCTCCTCCGCGACGAAGTGGAAGAAGTTGATGACCATTTCCGGCGTGCCGGTGAATTTCTTGCGCAGCTCCGGGTCCTGCGTCGCGATGCCGACGGGGCAGGTGTTCAGGTGGCAGACGCGCATCATGATGCAGCCGACCGTGATCAGCGGGGCGGTTGAGAAGCCGAACTCCTCCGCGCCGAGCAGGCAGGCGATGGCGACATCGCGGCCGGTCATCAGCTTGCCGTCGCATTCGACAACGATGCGGCTGCGCAGGTCGTTCAGGACCAGCGTCTGGTGCGTCTCGGCCAGGCCGAGTTCCCACGGCAGGCCCGCGTGCTTGAGCGACGTCTCGGGCGAGGCGCCGGTGCCGCCGTCGTAGCCGCTGATCAGCACCACGTCGGACTTGCCCTTCGACACGCCCGCCGCGACGGTTCCTACGCCGACCTCGGACACCAGCTTGACGCTGACGCGCGCCTCCGGGTTCGAGTTCTTCAGGTCGTGGATCAGCTGCGCGAGGTCTTCAATGGAATAAATGTCGTGGTGCGGCGGCGGCGAGATCAGCTGCACCCACGGCGTCGAGTGGCGCGTCTTGGCGATCGGCGGATACACCTTCTCGCCGGGGAGCTGGCCGCCCTCGCCGGGCTTCGCGCCCTGCGCCATCTTGATCTGCAGTTCCTTCGCGTTCGCGAGGTAGTGGCTCGTGACGCCGAAGCGGCCGGAGGCGACCTGCTTGATCGCGCTGCTCTTCGAGTCGCCGTTCGGCAGCGGGATGTAGCGGTTCGCGTCCTCGCCGCCTTCACCGGAGTTGCTCTTGCCGCCGATGCGGTTCATCGCGATCGCGAGCGTCTCGTGCGCCTCGATGCTGATCGAGCCGTACGACATCGCGCCGGTCTTGAACCGCTTCACAATCTCGGTCCACGGCTCGACCTCCTCGATGGGAATCGCGCGCTCGCCGAGGTCCTTGAATTCGAGCAGGCCGCGCAGCGTCATCAGGTCGCGCGTCTGGTCGTTGACCAGCTTCGCGAACTGCTCATAGGTCTCCACCTTGCCGTTGCGCGCGGCTTCCTGCAGCTTGGCGATGACGAGCGGCTGGAGCAGGTGGCGTTCGCCCGTGCGGCGCCACTGGTACAGGCCGCCGACGTCGAGTTCCAGGTTCTCCGGCACCTGCACCGGCGGGTAGGCGCGCTCGTGGCGCATCTTCACCTCGCGGGCGATGGCTTCGATGTCCGCCCCCTCGATGCGGCTCGCGGTCCAGGTGAAGTAGCGGTCGATGACCGAACTGGCCAGGCCGACGGCCTCGAACTGCTGCGCGCCGCGATAACTCTGCAGCGTCGAGATGCCCATCTTGGACATCACTTTCAGCAGGCCCTTGTTGATCGCCTTGCAGTAGTTCTTCTTCGCCTTCTCGAGGTCCACGTCGATCATCTTCTGGTCGATCATCGAGGCGATGGTCTCGAAGGCGAGGTAGGGGTTCACCGCGCTCGCGCCGTAGCCGAAGAGCACGGCGAAGTGGTGCACTTCGCGCGGCTCGGCGCTTTCAATGACGAGGCCGCAACGTGTGCGCAGGCCCTTGCGGATCAGGTGGTGCTGCACGCCAGCGCAGGCGAGCAGGGCGGGGATCGGCGCGCGATCCCTGTTCGCGCCGCGGTCGGACAGGATGATGATCTCATCGCCGGCGAGCACGGCTTTTTCCGCCTGCGCGCAGAGGGCGTCCACCGCCTCCTCCAGCGCCTTGCCGCCGCCGCGCACGTCGAACAGCGCGTCGAGCGTTGCCGTGGAGAGGCCCTCGTCCTTGAGTTCGCGGATGCGCTCAAGGTCCTCGTTGCTGAGGATGGGTTCCTCGATGCGGAGTTTGTGGCAATGCTCCGGCGTTTCGTCGAACAGGTTGCGCTCCGCGCCGATCGTGCTGAAGAGCGACGTGACGAGTTCCTCGCGGATCGCGTCGAGCGGCGGGTTCGTGACCTGCGCGAAGAGCTGCTTGAAGTAGGAGTACAGGAGTTGTGGGCGGTCGGAGAGCACCGCGATCGGCGTGTCGACGCCCATCGAGCCGGTGGCCTCGATGCCGGTCTTCGCCATCGGCGACATGACGATGCGCAGGTCTTCGAGTGTGTAGCCGTAGAGGTTCTGCAGGACGGGCAGCGGCTCCTTCAGCGCCGGCAGCGCGCGCGCCGGCGGCGGCAGGTCCTTCAGGTTCTTCAGGTGCTGGTTGAGCCACGCGCGGTACGGCTTGCGGCGCGCGATCTCCTCCTTCACTTCCTCGTCGTCGATGATGCGGCCCTGTTTCATGTCCACGAGGAACATGCGGCCGGGCTGCAGGCGGCCCTTCGACGCGACGTTGGCCGGGTCGATTTCGAGCACGCCGGTTTCCGAGCCCATGATGACAAAGCCGTCCTTCGTGACGGTGTAGCGCGAGGGGCGCAGGCCGTTGCGGTCGAGCACCGCGCCGATGCATGAGCCGTCGGTGAACGGGATCGAGGCGGGGCCGTCCCACGGTTCCATCAGGCAGGAGTGGTACGAGTAGAACGCCTTCTTCTCGTCGCTCATCAGCGTGTGGTTCTGCCACGCCTCGGGGATGAGCATCATCATCGCGTGAGGCAGCGAGCGGCCCGTGTGCACGAGCAGTTCCACCGCGTTGTCGAGGATGGCCGTATCGCTCGCGCCCGGCGTGCAGATCGGCAGGATCTTGCGCAGGTCGTCGCCGAACAGCTTCGATTCAAACAGCGCCTCGCGGGCGGTCATCCAGTTGACGTTGCCGCGCAGCGTGTTGATTTCGCCGTTGTGGCAGATGTAGCGGAACGGCTGCGCGAGGTCCCACGTCGGGAACGTGTTTGTGCTGTAGCGCTGGTGTACGAGCGCCATGCCGCTGACGAGGTCGGGGTCCGTCAGGTCGGGCAGGAACGGCTCGATCTGGTCGGCCAGCATCAGGCCCTTGTAGACGATCGTGCGGCTCGACAGGCTGCACACGTAGAAATAGGACTTCTCGCGGAGCGTGGATTCGCGGATCGCCTTCTCCAGCACCTTGCGGATCACGAACAGCTTCCGCTCGAAGTGCGCCTGGTCCGTGATGCCCTTGCCGCGGCCGACGAAGACCTGGCGGACGTCCGGCTCGACCGCGCGCGCGATGTCGCCGAGCACCTCGTTGTGCTGCGGCACGTTGCGCCAGCCGAGGAACTCCTGGCCTTCCTCGCGCACGACGCGCTCGAAGAGGTCCATGCAGTACTGCCGTTCCGCCGCGTTGTGCGGCATGAACACGAGGCCCGCGGCATATTCCGTTTCCGCCGGCAGGCGGATCTTGTCCTCGCCGCAGACCTTGCGCAGGAAGCGATCCGGGAGCTGCATCAGGATGCCCGCGCCGTCGCCGGTCTTTTCGTCGCAGCCGCACGCGCCGCGGTGCGAGAGGTTCACGAGAATCTGCAGCGCCTTGTGCACGACGTCGTGGGACTTCTCGCCCTTGAGGTTGCACACCATGCCCACGCCGCACGCGTCGTGTTCGTAGGCGGGATCATACAATCCCTGTGATGCCGGCCGCCCCGTGCGCTCATCCACCTGGCTCATGTGCTTGTGCATAAATTAATCTCGATTCCCTCGCTACGCGCTACGCCCCACTCATCCTTCGCACCCGTCCTGCTACCGACAAAAAGTGGCCGCAGAAAATACGTTCTACCGCCCCCGGCATCAACACTCAATTCGGGTTTCCGGCGGGGGCCTCCAGTTCGAATTTGTTGTGCACGGTTTCGACGCTCACCGGGTAGCGCCCGGAGAAGCAGCCGGTGCAGAAATCGTTCGGGTGCTCGACCGCGCCGAGCAGGCCGTTGAGGCTCAGGTAGCCGAGTGAATCCGCGCCGATGAATTTGCGGATCTGTTCGACGTCGCGCTCGGCGGCGACGAGTTCCTCGCGGGAGGGGAAATCGATGCCGAAGAAGCAGGGGTGCCGCGTCGGCGGGCACGAGATGCGCACATGCACCTCCTTCGCCCCGGCTTCGCGGAGCGAGTTGATGCGGCGGCGCGATGTGGTGCCGCGGATGAGCGAGTCGTCCACGACGATGATGCGCTTGTCGCGGACCACACCCGGCACGACGGCCAGCTTCAGGTCCGCGCTGTCGGTGCGCTGGCCCTGCGTCGGCATGATGAACGTGCGGCCGACGTAGTGGTTGCGGATGAAGCCGTAGTCCAGCGGGATGCGGCTCTGATGCGCGTAGCCGAGCGCCGCCGCCATGCCGCTGTCGGGGATCGGCACGACGATGTCCGCCTCGACCGGGTGTTCCTGCGCGAGGCGCTGGCCGAGGCGCATGCGCACCTCGTGCACGCTCTGGCCGAACACCATGCTGTCGGGACGCGCGAAATAGACGTGCTCAAAGATGCACTGGCCGAGCGACCCGGTCACCGGCTCGCAGAACGTGCTGCTGCGGATGCCGCGGTCGTCGACGACCACCAGTTCGCCCGGCAGCACGTCGCGCACGTAGTCCGCGCCGACCTGCTCCAGCGCGCAGGTTTCGCTCGCGAACACATAGCCGCTGCCGAGTTTGCCGATGGAGAGGGGGCGGAACCCATACGGGTCGCGCGCCGCCATCAGCGAGTCCTTCGTCATCAGCAGGAATGAAAAGGCCCCCTGCAACTCGCCCAGCGCGCGTTCGACGCGGCGCGGGCGGGAGCGGAACTGCGGGTCGGCGATCAGGTGCAGCAGGATTTCGCTGTCCGTGCTCGTCTGGAAAATCGCGCCCGCCTCCTGGTAGTCGCGGCGCAGCTTCTTGGCATTGGTCAGGTTCCCGTTGTGCGCGATGCCCCAGATGCCGTCCACGCACTCCACGACGAGCGGCTGCACGTTTTGCGGGCGCGGCGCGCCGGTGGTCGAATAGCGGACGTGTCCGATGCCGAGGTGCCCGTCCAGCGTTGAGATCGACTGGCCCGGCCGGTTGAAGACATCGCTGACCAGCCCGGTGCCCTTGATCGAGCGCACCTTGTCCCCGTTGCTGATCGCAATGCCCGCGCCCTCCTGGCCCCGGTGCTGGAGCGCAAAGAGCCCTGTGTAAATCTGGCGCGGCGCGTCCTCCACGCCGAATACGCCGAAAATACCGCAATAATGCCTCGGTTTCTCAAACGCCACGCTCATCGCGTCCTCCACCTGCATCGTTCAGGTTTCCAACAGCCCGAACAGCAACCTAACGATGCAGGCGCGCACAATAAAGCGATAATTGGACCAATCCTAATCGTAGTTGTAACTTGTTTGTTGTGAAATAGTTGAAACAACATCGCCAGTCAGAAATGTTACAATAATGTTATTCGATAGGCCATGCTGAGTACAAAAGTGTATCAACATCAGCAGTCTGTGGGCATTTTTCGTTGACGGGCTGAGGTTGGGGGTGTATGAATTAATCCAGAAAATATGAAAATGGTGCTAATCGTATGAGAATAATGACAATGGGCGCCCGGTGTCAGATGGTGATTCCTCGGGCGATACGCGAACAGGTTGGGTTGCGCGCGAACTCGCGGGTGCAGGTTCGGGCTTCGGGCGATGCGGTCATCATCCAGCCGGTGGGCGCAACGCCGAGGGGGATCGGACGTGAGCTGGCGGGGGAGGGCGTGGATGCCACTGAATACGTGCGCCGTCTTCGTGCGGAATGGACGGATCGCGTGTGAGCATGGCGACTCAGTTGCGCGGTCGGCGTGGCGTTGTGCTGGATACCATGGTGTGGATCTATTTGTTTGAGGATCAGCCGCGGTATGGAGCCTTGTGCGAGGAATTGATTGCGCTGGCGGGACGCGGTGTTTTCGGTGGAGTGGTCACCCCGGTGACCGCGGCCGAAGTGCTGGTGAAACCGCTTCGCGAAGCCCGTCCCGATCTTGCCGACGCCTATCGCGCGGCACTTGCCGCGCAGCCGAATATTGAACTCGCGAAGCTCGACGCCCAAACGGGATTCGTGGCCGGCGCGCTGCGAGCCGCGTACGCCCTTCCGCTTCCCGATTTGCTTCAGATGGCGGTCGCCCTTCAATCCAGTCGGCCGACCCTGGTAACCAACGACAAAGCACTGGCCCGGGTTGGGGATGTGGATGTCTTCCTTTTGGAGAACTGGTTGTAGAACGACGAGGGATTAAAGGGTCGCCGCTGTCTGGTATCCCCCATCCTCTGCGCAGCGAGATTTGGGAATTATTCAGATGTTTTGCACTTCCCCTGCGGCGTCGATTCGAATAGTGTTTGCACACAATAAAAAGGAGGTTCGGATGAAGACAATTGGAGTAGCGTTGTGTGTCGTTGCCTTGATGGCTCCTTGTTTGGCCGATGCCGGGATTTTGGGCAAACGGTTGATAGGCGCTTCAATCGGGCAAGTTGAGCCCGGTGACGATTATCTCAACGACGTGGATGACTCTGTCGTCAGCTATGGCGTAAATCTTCGACTGCCCGTCAACGCGAATCTGGATGTAATCGCGGGGATGAGTCAGAGCCAGTTGGAGGGCGACGATCCATTTACCGGTGAATCAATCGAAGCGGACGGAACGAGTCTTCAAATAGGCGTGCAATATCAATTCTCACCCGGCGAAAAGATAAATCCGAACATTGCTGTTGGGTTCGGCCGTGTAGACGTCGATGTTGAGGTCGATGGGGTTTCTGCCGACGATGACGATACTGGCGGCTTCCTTCAGGCCGGAGTTGAATTTGGCTTGCAGGACAACGTGTCCCTAAATGTGGGTGCGGTGTACACCACGGAGATCTTTGATGAAGACGATTTTTCTGGCGCCGCCGCGTTGAACATTTGGGCTACGGAGCAGGTACTGCTGTCTGTTGGCGCGTCCTATTCGTTTGACTCTGAGGATGTTGGGGTCTCTGCTGGCGCGGCCCTGGGTTTCTAGTCTTCGAGGCAGGCAATAAAAAACCCGCCACATAAGTGGCGGGTTTTTTATTGCGAAGCTATCGTGTTCGATTAGAACGCGACGCTGAGCTTGACGCTGCCGACGACGTAGTCGGTTTCGCCGAAGTACCGGCCCGTGGCGTCCACCGCGTCTTCCGCGTCTTCGAGCAGGACCGTATAGGTGACGCCCGGGGTCAGCGTGAGGGTGTCGGACAGGGCGATCGGCAGGCTGGCGCCGACGCTGGCGTCGGTGAGGCCTTCCGCTTCGCCGTAGTAGAAGTCGCCCCAATCGCTGGTGGCGCCGCCGATGCTGGCGCTGAGGCCGAGTTCGAGGGCGTCGGTCAGGGCGACGCCGTGGCTGATGCCGAGGCTGCCGTAGAAGCCGTCCGCTTCCTTGAAGTCGTAATAGACGCTCAAGGTCGGGGACAGCAGCACGTCGCCGAGGGAGTAGATGACAAACGCTTCGCGGGTGTCATCCGACAGCGAGAGGTTGCCATCGGCGTCTTCCACGCCAACGTTCGGGAAGTCATAGTTCACGATACCGACCGTGACGCCGGCGCCCGTGAGGGGGCAGGTCGTCGAGTAGGAGACGGTGATGTCGTGTTCCGAGAACTCCGCCTCGTCGCCGGTGGCGTTGTCGGTCAGGTTGAAGCTGCCCCACCAGTTGAGGGCGAATCCGCCCTTGCTGATGGTGAACGTGGGCTGGGCCACGGCTTCATCATTCAGGACCTGGCCGCGCCAGACATAGGCCGAGAGGACCGGCACGTCGAGCGAGGCGCTGACCGATGCGGCTTCCGCCTCTTCCGCGTGCGACACCAACGGCAAGGCCGTGAAGGCGCCCGCGACGAGGCCCATACTCATCTTTTTCAGCATGCTTTTCATTCTGTTCTTTTCTCCTGCGTGTTTTAGACGCCTCCCACCCGGAAGGCACAACCTACTATAGTTTGCGATACTAACTGATTCCTAATGGCTTGCAAGGCAACCCGGTCGGAAATTTCGAGGTTTCCGACCGGGTTTTTCCCTGCGTTATCCGATGGCGTCCTTGCCTTTTTCGCCGGTGCGGATGCGGATGCAATCCACCAGCTCCGAGACAAAGATCTTGCCGTCGCCAATTTTGCCCGAGCGGGCGCCCTTGATGATCGCGTCGATCGTGGGCTGGACGAATTCCTCGTTCACCGCCACGTCGATGCGGACCTTCTTGAGCAGGTTGACCTCCGTGACCGCGCCGCGGTAGGTCTCCTGGTAGCCCATCTGCTGGCCGCAGCCGATGACGTTGCTGACGGTCATCTTGTGGATGTCCGCGGCGAACAGCGCCGCCTTCACGTCGGGCAGCTTGTCGGGCTGAATGATCGCTGTAACAAGTTTCATGTGTGTTCTCCTTGTGCTTCAGGTTACTTGGTGAGGAAGCCCTGGAAGTCCGGATAGGCTTCCATGCCGTGTTCGCCCACGTCGAGGCCGAGGATCTCCTCCTCGCGCGAGACGCGGAGGCCGAGGGTGGCTTTCAGGATGCCGAAGAAGATCGCCGCCGCCACGACGCAGAACACGCCATAGGCCGCAACGCCGATCAACTGGGTCATGAAGCTCTTGTCGGTGCCCCAGATGCCCGCTGCCAGCGTGCCCCAGATGCCGCACACCAGGTGCACGGAAATGGCGCCCACCGGATCGTCAATCTTCAGGCGGTCGATGCCGAGCACCGACAGCACCACGAGCACGCCGGCCGCGAGACCGATGATGACCGAGGCGCTGATCGAAACGACATCCGCGCCCGCCGTGATGCCGACGAGGCCCGCGAGGATGCCGTTCAGCACCATGGTGAGGTCGGGCTTCTTCTGCACGAACCACGAGGCGAGCATCGAACCAACCGCGCCCGCCGCCGCCGCCAGCGACGTCGTCACCAGCACGTACGAAACCAGGCCGGGATCCGCCGAAAGGACCGAGCCGCCGTTGAATCCGAACCAGCCCAACCAAAGCAGGAACACGCCGATGACCACCATCGGGAGATTGTGGCCCATGATCGGCTTGATGCCGCCGTTCACGTATTTGCCGAGCCGGGGTCCGACCATGATTGCGCCCACCAGCGCGCCCCAGCCGCCCACGGAATGGACGAGCGTCGAGCCCGCGAAATCGTGGAAGCCCATGTCGTTGAGCCAGCCGTAGCCCCATTTCCAGGAGCCGGCGATCGGATACACCAAGCCGACGTAGAGGACCGAGAAGAGCAGGAAGCTGCTCAGCTTGATGCGCTCGCAAACCGCGCCCGACACGATCGTCGCGGCCGTCGCGGCGAACATTCCCTGGAACAGGAAGTCCGTCCAGTAGGTGTAGCCGGGATTGTAGGCGCTGGTGATGCCGGCTTCATCGGTCGAAATGCCGAAGCCCGCGAAACCCAGGTACTTGCCCAGCATCCAGCTGTCGCCCGGATACATCAGGTTGAAGCCGATGATCGCGTAGGTCAGCAACCCGATCGCCGGGATCAGCGTGTTCTTGAACAGGATGTTGACCGTGTTCTTCGCACGGCACAGCCCTGATTCCACCGTCGCGAAGCCGAGGTGCATGATGAAGACCAAAAAGGTCGCCACCATCATCCACGTGTTGTTGACCGCGAAGATCGCGTCCCCCGCCGTAGGCTCCGGGGCCGCTTCCTCCACCGCGGCGGCAACTTCCGTCGCCGCCTCCACTACTGCCGTCTCGTCGGCGAGCGCCCCTGTCGTCCAGCCGATCACCGGCAGGGCGAGTAGGGAAGCTGCCAACAGCCATTTCTTGGTACGCATGCTTCTGTCTCCTTTTTGAGTGTCTGTTGATAGCGACGCACGTACGCCGCCAAGTCGGCGCAGCTATAGGCAGGAGGCGTGCCAAGTGAGGGCGGCTGAAGGATGCTGTTGTCGTAACATGCTTTCATACAATTGGATGTGATCCAAAAATCAATGCAACTGATATGTCGCACACGGTTGGTCAATCTACATAAATGTTGTCATAGTGCTCATAGAAAACAAATATGTCTTCACTCTGGGTGGTTTCGACGTGTGGGTGGGCTCCATGCGAGCCGGTGAATGGTCGTTCGTTGACAGGGTGGGGCCGAGGACGCAGTGTTACGGGCCAGACATGGCCGAAGCACATCCCATCGTGATGGTCGTGGACGACGACGATTCCTTCCGCCGGAGTCTGGCGCGACTACTGCTGTCGCACGGCCTGGAGGCATGGCTGTTCGAATCGGCGGAGGCGCTGGCCGGGTGCGGCGTGTTCCCGGAATACGGCTGCATGGTGCTGGATGTGCGGATGCCGGGGTTGGACGGCCTGGCCCTGCAGGAGAAGCTCGGGCGCGGGGGCTTCAACTTGCCCATTATTTTTCTCACCGGGCACGGCGACATCCCGATGAGTGTTCGCGCGATGAAGCATGGCGCGTCGGACTTCCTGACCAAGCCGGTGGACGAGGCGGTGTTGATGGGCGCGATCCACAAGGCGCTGGCCGACCAGTCCCATGCGGGCGGCATCCGGGCGCGGGTGAAATCGCTGACCCATCGTGAGCACGAGGTCATGTGCCATGTGATCGCGGGCGAGCTGAACAAGCAGATTGCCGCCCGGCTGGACATCACGGAGAAGACCGTGAAGGTGCACCGCGCCCGGGCGATGGAGAAGATGGGCGTCGGCTCGCTGGCCGAACTCGTGCGCGCCTGCGCCGTGGCCGGGGTGGACCCGGCGGGCAAACCATGAACGCGCTGATGATGCTGTGGCCGCTGGTGATGGGTTCCGCCGTCACCATGGCGTTGATCCACCTGAGCAACTGGCTGCACGACCGGAAGCTGCTGGAGCACCTGCTGCTCGCCGTAGCCGCTGGTTCGGTGGCGGCGTTCGGCGTGATTGAGCTGCTGATGATGCGGACGACCGACATCCCGCTGTATCTGCGGCTGCACCTGGCGGGACATGTGGCGTCCTTGTCATATCTGCTCTCCGTGGTCTGGTTCGCGCGGTTGTATCTCGGCCACCGGGGCGTGGTCGTCCCTGTGCTGTTGTCGCTCGCGCGCATGGTAGTTCTCCTGCTGGAGGCCGTGCTGCCGTATGGCGTGAATTTCCGGGAGATCAAGGCGCTTTCGCCGGTCGAATTTCTGGGCGTGCCCATGATGCTGCCCGAGGTGGTGCCCTGGTCGCTCTCCCGCGCGGCGGAGGCGTCCGCGCTGTTCTGCGGGTTCTACGTCATCGCACTGGCCCTCCTGGCGTGGCGCGCGGGCCGCCATCGGCGTGCCTGCGTGGCGGCGGCCTCCGTCGGCCTGCTGGTGTTGTTTGCGATGGCCAATTCCATCCTCATTCATACGGGAACCCTGCGCATTCCCTACATGTTGAGCTTTGCGTTCCTGTGCGTGATCGCGCCGATGGGCCTGGACATGAGCGCCGCGGTCGCACGTGCCGCCGCGCTCGGCCGGCAGTTGCGCGCCCGGGAACTGGAGCGCGAGGAACTGCGGCGGGAGGTGGAGCATATCGCGCGGGTGTCGACGATGGGCCAGCTCTCGGCCTCCATCGCCCACGAACTGAATCAGCCGCTGGCTGCCATCCTGACGAACGCCCAGGCGGGGCGTCGCTTGTTGCTGGAGCCCGAACCCCGGGTAGCCGAGGTGGTTTCGATTCTCGACGACATTGTCGCGGACGACAAGCGGGCGGGCGACGTCATCCGCCGGTTGCGCGCGATGGTGGAAAAACGGCACACGGTGGAGGTGGAATCGATTCCGGTCCATGAACTGGTCGCTGATGCGGAGCGATTGGCGCAAGGCCTGATCGCCCGGTCCGGCATTGCCGTGTCGCTGGACCTTGATCCCCGGCAGCCCTGCATCCGCGCAGGTCGCGTGGAAATGCAACAGGCGCTGCTCAATCTGCTGTTAAACGCCATCGAGGCCTTGGGCGGGAACCCGGAGGGGAAACGCCGCCTGTCCGTTCGCACGGAACTGGAGGGATCGACGGTCCGCATCCGGGTGCGGGACAACGGGCCCGGCATTCCGGCGGATGCGTTCGGGGAAATCTTTCGCCCTTTTTTCACCACCAAGCCCCGCGGCCTCGGCATGGGCCTCCCCATCTGCCGCACGATCTGCGAAGCGCATGGCGGAACCCTGAACGCCGCCAACCACCCCGATGGCGGCGCCGAATTCGTCATCGCGATGCCGTCCGCCCCGCCCGCGTGATATTGGCCTTAAGTCCAATAGGCCCGCCATATCCTTCCCGCTATCGTTCGAACGCACGGTTTATCCATATTCAGGAGGCGTCATGCGTAGTTTCGTTCGCCGGACGACGGCCATCATGTTTGTCCTTTATGCGGTGGCCTTTTCCACACAGGCGGAATCCGTTGACCGCACCGTGCTGCCCATTCAGGAGCCGCCGCGGCAGAAGTTCACGGAACTGGACGTACGCAACACCCAGCCGCCGCCCTTGTTCGAGGTGAAAGCGCCCAAAGGTGCGCCCAATGTAGTGATCGTTCTGATCGATGACCTGGGCTTTGGGGTACCGGCGACATTTGGCGGCCCGATTCCCATGCCGACGCTCGACAAGCTGGCCACGAGCGGGCTCCGCTTCAACAACTTCCACACCACGGCGCTCTGCTCGCCCACGCGGGTGGCCCTGAAGTGCGGGCGCAACCACCATACCGCGGAAGCCGGGTCGATCATGGAGACGGCGACCTCCTATCCCGGCAACACGGGCCGGATTCCGAACAGCGTCGCGCCGCTGGCGGAAATGCTGCGCCTGAACGGCTACAGCACGGGGGCCTTCGGCAAGTGGCACGAGACCGCGGCGTGGGAAACGAGCGTGTCGGGTCCGTTTGATCGCTGGCCGACGCACCAGGGCTTCGACAAGTTCTACGGGTTCATCGGCGGCGAGACGGACCAGTGGGCGCCGCTCATCTACGACGGCGTGAAGAAGGTCAATCCGCCCAAGCGCGAGGATTATCACTTCACCGACGACATGACCGACCAGGCGGTCAACTGGATGCGCGCGCAGCAGTCCCTCACGCCGGACAAGCCCTTCTTCATCTATTACGCCCCGGGCGCCGTGCACGCGCCGCACCATGTGCCGCAGGAGTGGATCGCCCGGTTTCGCGGCCAGTTCGACGCGGGTTGGGACAACATCCGCGAGGCGAGTTTCGAACGCCAAAAGAAACTGGGCATCATTCCCGCGAACACGAAGCTGCCCCCGCGGCCCGCGGCGGTCCGGGCCTGGGACGCGTTGAGCGCGGATGAACAGAAGCTCTTTGCCCGCCAGGCGGAGGTGTTCGCGGGCTTTGTCGCGCATACCGATCACCACATTGGCCGCCTCGTTTCCGCGATCGAGGAAATGGGCGAGATGGACAATACGCTGATTTTCTACATCGCCGGGGACAACGGCACGAGCGGCGAGGGCGGGCCGGTCGGCATGTACAACGAGATGACCTACTTCAATTTCGTCCACGAGAAGGTCGAAGACCTGATTCCGCTGATGGACAAGTGGGGCAGTGAGGAAACCTTCCCGCACATGGCCTCCGGATGGGCGGTCGCGTTCAACGCGCCGTTCAGCTGGACGAAGCAGATCGCCTCCGACTTCGGCGGCACCCGCAACGCGCTGGTGGTCCACTGGCCCAAGGGCGTCACCGAACCGGGAGGCTTGCGCACGCAATTCGGGCACGTCATTGATGTGGCGCCGACGATCCTGGAGGCGGCCGGACTGCCGGAGCCAAAGGTGGTGAACGGGACGCCGCAGACGCCGATCGAAGGCACCAGCCTGCTGTACGCGTTCAATGACGCGAAGGCGAAAGAGCGCCACGTCACGCAATACTTCGAGATCTTCGGCAATCGCGCCATCTACCACGATGGCTGGCTGGCGCGCACGATCCATCGCACGCCGTGGGACATGGGCGAGCAGCGGCCGCTGACGGAGGATGTCTGGGACCTGTACAACGTGCGCGAGGATTTCAGCCTGGCGAACAACCTGGCCGCCGCGCATCCGGAAAAGGTGGAGCAGATGAAGGCCCTCTTCATGGAGGAGGCGGCGAAGTACCACGTGCTGCCCATCGATGACCGGGTCGGCCTCCGCATCAACGCCGCCACCGCGGGCCGGCCGGACCTCATGGGCAAGCGCACGTCGCTCGATCTGTTCGAGGGCATGCAGGGCATCATGGAGAACGCGTTCATCAACGTGAAGAATCGCTCGAAGACGATCACGGCCCAGATCGAAGTCCCGGAAGGCGGCGCGTCCGGCGCCATCCTCGTCCAGGGCGGCCGCTTCGGCGGCTGGTCCCTGCACATGCGCGAGGGGCGCCCGGCCTACGAGTACAACTTCCTCGGCCTGCAACGGTTTGTCGTGGAGGGCGCGGAGGCCTTGCCGCCCGGCAAGGCGACGATCGTGCTGGACTTCGCTTATGACGGCGGCGGCCCGGGCAAGGGCGGGTTGGCGACGCTGTCGGTCAATGGGACGAAGGTCGCCGAGGGCCGTGTGGAGCGCACGCAACCGGCTGTTTTCTCGGCGGACGAGACGGCGGATGTAGGCCTCGACAACCAAACGCCGGTGGCGCTGGGAATTGGATATGGCCCCGAGGAAACCCAGTTCAGCGGCAAGATCGGGAAGATCACGGTGTCGGTGCGCTAGGCGTCCTCGCGCGGAAACGACCGGCATGGATGAGTGGGGCGTGATCATGACGTGTGGCGATTCGCGGCGACCCCTGATGCAACGCGGGCGGTCGTTATGGTGAAGTACATCGTCGGCGGGCTTGCCGCCCTGCTGCCGTTCCTGCTGATTGCCTTGCTGGCCGAACGGCTGTTCGTGGGCGTGCGCGCCGCGGTGCATCCGATGCTGGATGCGATGCCGGGCACGGTGTTCCATGCGCCCGGCCTGCGGTTGCTGGTGGTGGTCGCGGTGTTCCTCTGTGTGCTCGCAGCCATCGGCTGGTTCGCGGAACGCCCGGCGGGCCGCGCGTTTGGCCGCGGCCTTGAACGCCTCGTGCTGAGTCGCCTGCCGTTCTACACGCTGCTGCGCCGCATCGCCTCGGGGTTGGCGGGGGCGGAGGACGAGCAGTCGATGAAACCGGTGGAGGTCGAGGTGAATCCCGGCATCCGCCAGTGGGGGTTTGTGACCGAACGGCATGGGGACGGGCGTTGCACGGTGTTCCTGCCGTCCTCCCCGCCGACGGGTGGAGGGACCGTATTGTGCGTGGACGGTGCGCTGGTGCGCGACGTGCCGTTGCCCGGCCACCGCTTGGTGCAGTGTTTGGGACAATGGGGCAATGGCAGTGCCGCGTTGCTCGCGGCGGTAAAAACGCCATCGGGAAAGATCACGTGATGCGCTTGATTGGATTCATCCGGTGCGCGGCGGCTCTTCTGCTGGTCGCGGCGGGTGCATCTCGCGCCGGCGAAGCGGATTCCAGCCGCACGGAGGCTTCGGTGCGGTCGTATTTCTGGGCGGCCGGCATCAAGGGCGACGTCGGGGTCGGGACGGTCTCCGCGCCGGTGGATGTTGATTTCCTCGATTACGCCGAGGACCTGCAGGGGGCGCTCCTGTTGCAGGCGGAGGTCCGGCGCGGGCGGTGGTCGCTGGCCATGGACGCGATCTGGCTGCAACTCAGCGATGATGCCGGTACGCCGGGTCCGTTTCTTTCAACGATCGATATCCAACTCGACACCGTCATCCTCTCCATCGCACCCGCATACCGCGTGTTGAACATGGATCGCCTCACGGCGGATGTTCTCGTGGGCGCCCGCTATATGGATATGCGCCAGAAGCTGGAGTTCACGCCGGATTTCGCCGCGGTGGACACGATCAGCGAACAGGTGGTGGAGACGACCGCCGACCGCCTGTCCTCCGCGGTCGGCACCGCCGTGGATGACGCGAAGGATGATATCGTCGATGCGCTCAATCCCTTCGATGGCAACCTGGCCGGCCAGGCGGGTGACGCGATTGCCCGGCTCGACGTGGATGTGAACCCGCGCGCCTTGGATGAAATCGTCGCCCGGGGCGGGGGTTTTTCAGGCGAGGGCCTCGCCGACGCCGAACGGCGGTTTGCCAGCGCCGTGCGCGAGGCGATGGCGGAACGCGCGGAACGCCTGATCGACCAGTTGTCCCCGGCCGACAAGCTCAAACGCGAGGCGGTCGAGCACGCGATTCGCCGGGCGGCGAATGAATCGGTCGATGAATTGAAGCGAAACGTGAGCGACCGGAAGCGCGACGCGCTTCGCGCCGCGGAACAGGCGCTGGCCTCCGGCGTGGAAGCAGGCATGACGCGCGCGGCCGATGAGGATGTCGTGCTCAGCCGCGATTGGGTTGATCCCTTTGTCGGCGTGCGCGCCGCGGTCGGGCTGACCGACCGGCTCCATGCGCTCGTGTATGGCGACATCGGCGGGTTTGGCGTCGGCTCGGACCTCACGTGGCAGGCGTTTTGCGGCGTATCATGGACACTGAACGAGCGGGTGTCCTTTGAGGCGGGCTATCGCCACCTCGACATCGACTACGACCACGACAACTTCCTTTTTGACGCCGCGATGAGCGGCGGAGCGGTGGGTGTGACGTTCAACCTATAGGAGATGCAGATGAAATCCATGATGCGACTGATGATGCTGGCCACTGCGGTCGTGGCGGCGCGTACGGGATGGGCGGAACCGGCGGTGTCCGCGGATGAAGTCCGGGCCATCGCCCGGGATGCCTACGTCTACGGGTTCCCGATGGTGGACAACTACCGGATCCTCTATGAGTACTGTGTAAACACGAAGAGCCCCCAGTACAGAGGGCCGTGGAACCAGATCGATAATGTGAGCCGCGTCTTCACGCCCGAAGACACCACGATCCAGACGCCGAATTCGGACACGCCGTATTCGATGCTGGGCTACGACCTTCGGGCCGAGCCGCTTGTGCTCACGGTGCCGGTGATCGAGAAGGCGCGCTATTTCTCGCTCCAGTTCATTGATGCCTACACCCACAACTTTGACTACGTGGGGAGTCGCGCGACGGGCAATGGCGGCGGGAATTTCCTGCTCGCCGGGCCTGGATGGACGGGCAAAACGCCGCCGGGCATCTCGAAGGTCATCCGTTCGGAAACCGAACTTGGACTGGTTGTGTACCGTACCCAGCTCTTTAAACCGGCCGATATCGAGAGCGTGAAAAAGATCCAGGCCGGGTACAAGGTGCAGGGCCTTTCCGCGTTCCTCGGAAAGCCGGCGCCCGCGGCCGCTCCGGCCATTGACTTCGTCGCGCCGCTGACCCCCGACACACAGAAGCACTCGCTCGAATTCTTCAACATCCTGAATTTCGCACTCCAGTTTTGCCCGACCGTGCCGGCGGAGAAGGACCTCATGGCGCGCTTCGCGAAAGCCGGGATCGGCGCGGGGCGTACGATCGATGTCGCATCCTTGTCGCCGGAACTCAAGCAGGCGTACGCCGATGGGATGGCCGATGGCTGGAAGGTGCTGGACGGGGTGATGGCGCAGATCTCCGCCGGTACAGTCACCTCGGGCGACCTGTTCGGAACCCGCGCGCACTTGAATGGGAACTATGCCTACCGGTTCGCCGCGGCCGTGCTGGGTATTTACGGCAATTCGGCGTTCGAGGCGATGTATCCGGCGTACAAAGTGGATGCCGAGGGCCATCCGCTCGACGGTTCGAAGAACCGCTACACGCTTCATTTCAACGCGGATGAATTCCCGCCCGTCCGCGCGTTCTGGTCGGTCACCATGTACAAGCTTCCGGAAAGCCTGCTGCTCGCCAACCCGATCAATCGCTACCTGATCAACTCGCCGATGTTGCCCGAACTGAAGCGCGATGCGGACGGCGGCGTCACGCTGTACATCCAGCACGAGTCGCCCGGCGCGGACAAGGAGTCCAACTGGCTGCCCGCCCCGGCGGGCCCGTTCTGGTGCGCGATGCGGCTGTATTGGCCGAAGGAAGAGGCGTTGAACGGAACGTGGAAAGCGCCGAAGATGACGGTGGCGCAGTAACCGGGGCGAAGGAATCCGCATGAACAAACGCACATGCATTGCTCTCGTGGCTCTGGGCCTGGCTTCGGGCGCGCACGCGGAGGACCAGGACGCCGAACTCGCCAAGAAACTGGCGAACCCGGTCGCCTCACTCATCAGCGTTCCGCTGCAATACAATTACGACGAGAACATCGGTCCGGCGAAGGAGGGTTCGCTCTCCAAGTTGAACATCCAGCCGGTGATTCCTGCGACGCTGAACGACGAGTGGAACCTGATCACCCGCGTGATCCTGCCGCTGGTGGACCAGGACGACGTCCCGGTCAAGGGCGCGAGTGAGTCGGGTTTGGGCGATACCGTCGCCAGCCTCTTCCTCTCGCCGAAGGCGCCGACGGCTGGCGGCTGGATCTGGGGCGCGGGTCCGGTCGCGTTGGTGCCCACGGCCTCCGAGGATGTGCTGGGCGGCGAGCAGTGGGGACTGGGTCCCACGGCGGTCGCGTTGAAGCAGGTGGGCCCGTGGACCGCCGGCGCGCTGGCGAACCACATCTGGTCCGTGGCGGGCGAGGACGATCGCGCGGATGTGAACGCCACGTTCCTCCAGCCGTTCCTGAGCTATATCACGAAGACCAAGACGACGCTGGGCCTGAGTTCCGAGTCGACGTATGACTGGGAGGCGGAAGCGTGGTCCGTTCCGCTGAACGCGACGGTGGCGCAATTGTTCAAGGTCGGGTCGCAGATCATGCAGTTGACCGTCGGTGCCCGCTACTGGGCGGAATCACCGGAGAACGGTCCTGAAGACTGGGGCGCGCGTGTCGCGCTCACCTTTCTGTTTCCCAAGTAACCAGCACGTAGTAAGCAGCACGTAAATGAAAAGGAGTACAAGATGAAGAACATGATTCGCGGAGTGGTGGCCGGGGCTTTCCTGGCGGCGGGTGCAACGGGATGGGCGCAGAAGACGGAGGGGTGGTCCTTTGAGGTGACGCCCTACGTCTGGGTGGCGGGGCTTGAAGGTGATGTCACGCTGAATGGGCAAAAACTGGACTTTGAAAAATCAGCCAGCGACCTGTTCGACGCGACGGAGATCGGCGGCTCCATCCGCTTGGGTGCGTCGTACGACCGGTTCGTGATCGGCGCCCTCGTGGACTACTTCTCACTGAGTACCGACGAACTCGACGCGGAAGACCAGCCGCAGGGCGGCTCGCTCGATTCCAAGATGCTGATGACCGAGGCCCTGGTGGGATACCGGGTCGACGGTTTTTCCGAAGGGCAGTCATTTGTGTTCGGCGTGGGGGTCCGCAATCTCAATGTGGAAAATGATGCGGAGATTTTCGGACAGGGCACCGTCAGCCGCGACAACGATGTCACGGACGCGATGTTCTACGTGCTGCCGAGCGTGCCGCTGTTCGCCTCCTCCATTGAAGGCCTCCGCTTCAACCCGGTCCTTGGGATCGGTGCGGGCGACTCGGATCTCGCGTATGAACTGTTTCCCCAGGTCCAGTATCAGGTGGCGGAAAGCATTGCCTTGCGCGTCGGCTATCGTCGCGTCGGCTGGAAGTTTGAGGGCGACAACGCCGATGACGAACTTAACGTGGATCTCGCCGGCCTGATTGTCGGCGCTGGATTCATCTGGTAAACAATCCCACCCGGGGCGGGGCGGCGCAGCCATGGTGGCGGCGCCGCCCCGTTTTTATTATGTTGCCCGCCTTGGAGGACTCCATGCGCCGCTTCGCCTTTACGTTGATTGGTTCCGCCCTTCTGGCCAGCGCGGTCTGGGCGGAGACGCCGGCCACGAATCGCCCGCGCGTGGGCGTGGTGCTGGGCGGGGGCGGGGCGCTGGGGTTCGCGCATGTGGGCGTGCTCAAGGTGCTGGAGGAGTCCCGCGTGCCGATCGACTACATCGGCGGGACAAGCATGGGATCGATCATTGCGGGGCTCTACGCATCGGGCTTGTCGCCGGCGGAGATCGAGCAGTTCCTGCTGGGGCTGGACTGGTGGGATGTCCTCAACGACAAGACGCCGCGCAATCAACTCGAATTCCGGCAGAAGGCGGACGACGGGCGCTATTTCGGCCTCGACATGGGCGTGAAGCGCACCGGGCTGGCGATGAGCGCTGGGATGGCGTCGGGCCAGAAATTCAACAACCTGCTGGAAGTGCTGACGCTGCGCGTGGCGGGCGTGACGAATTTTAGCGAACTGCCCATTCCCTTCCGCGCGGTGGCGACGGATGTGGAGAAGGGTGAGATGGTGGTGCTGTCCGACGGGCGCATCGCGACGGCGATGCGCGCGAGCATGGCTGTGCCGGGCGCGTTTACGCCGGTCTTGCGCGACGGGCGCGTGCTCGTGGACGGCGGCATCGTCAACAACATCCCGGTCGATGTGGTCAAGGGATTGGGCGCGGATGTCATCATCGCCGTCGATGTCGGCAAGCCCGCGCCCGAAGCGGAGCGGGGTCGCGCTGACTCCCTGGGCGACGTGCTCGGCAATACGTATGCCATCATGCAGCGGCCCAAGCAGGTGGCGCAGATGGCGAATGCGGATGTGCTGATCCAACCCGCGACGTGGCGCTACTCCGCCTCGGAATTCCATCGCGTCGCGGAAATCATCCCGCTCGGACGTCAGGAGGCGGAGAACTTCCGCGACGCGCTGGCGGCCCATGCCGTTTCCGCGGAGGAATACGCCGCCTATCTCCAGCGGCAGCGGCGCCCGATGCCCGAGCTGCCGGTTCTCTCGGAAGTCGTGGTGAACGGGTGCGAGCGGGTGGACCCGCAGGTCATGGCGGGCCGCATTTTCAGCGAGGCCGGCGCGCCGCTTTCGACAGAGACCGTGATGCGCGATTTGCGGCGCATGTATGGGCTGGGTGAATTCGAGCAGATTCAATTTCATCTTCGGCCGGAGCCGGATGGCCGCGCTGCGCTGGTCTACGACGTGCGGGAAAAACCATGGGGTCCCACCTATCTGAAGTTCGGCCTGAACCTTCGTTCGGATTTCGACAACAACGCCGAGTGGGGGATACTCGCGAATCTCACGCGGCGCTCGCTCAACCGGCGCGGCGCGGAGTGGCGGAACGAGCTGCAGTTCGGCGATCGCCAGCGCATCCTGTCCGAGTTCTACCAGCCGGTCGATGCGCGCGGTTTCTTCTTCCTCGCGCCGTCCGTTGAATATGACGACCGCATCGAGTCGCTCTACGACGGGGAGAGCAAAATCGCCGAGTACGAAATCAGCGTCCTCCGCGCGCGCTTCGATCTCGGCGTCCAGCTTCGCCACTACGCCGAGCTGCGCGTCGGCCCCGTGTGGGGAAAGGGCCACGCCGACGTGAGCACCGGCGCTTCGGATTTGCCGGAACTGGACGAGGACATCGGCGGACTTGCCGTCCGTCTCACGACCGACCGCCTCGACCGGTCGGTCTTCCCGCGCGACGGCTATCGCGCGCACCTCGAATACACGGGCGCGAGCGAGGATCTTGGCGGTGACCGCACCTACGACCGGCTGTACGCCTACTACAAGCAGTTCCAGTCCGTCGGCGACCACACGATCCTCTGGGCGCTGACCGGCGGTTCCAGCCTCGGAAGCGATTTGCCGGAGTACGACAGTTTCAAACTGGGCGGTCCCTTCCTGTTCTCCGGGCTGACCGAGGGGCAGAAGCGCGGATCCTACCTTGGCGTGGCGTCCCTTGGCTACCGGCTCCGCCTGAACCGGCTGCCGCCCAGCCTCGGTCAGGCGACCTATGTGCTGTTCCGTGGCGACCTGGGAAATGCGTGGCAGGACTCGGGTGACGTGGATGTTGACAACACGCTGGTCGGTGGCAGCGTGGGCTGGGGCGCCGACACGGTCCTTGGTCCGATCCTGCTGGGCTACGGGCGCGCCGAAGAGGGATACAACACCTGGTACTTCTCCCTCGGCACCTCGTTCTGAGTACGCCCTGATGCGTGATTGATTGTGCATCGCTCTTGCGGCTAGCCTGCGCGCGTGACGTGGATTGATCTAGCCTGGCCGATGGCCATCGCCGCGTGTCTGACGCTCGCGTTCATCCATCTCGGGATTGGGCGCAAACTCGCCGCTCGCGCGGGCCGCGCGCATCTCTTCCTCGCGCTCGGCGCGCTGGCGGTCGGCGCAACCGGTGGCTTTGAGCTGGCGCTGCTGAAGACGGACACGTTGGAACGCTACCGCGCGCTGATGTATGGCGCGCAGTTTTCGCTCACGCTGATGTTCATCTCGCTGGCGGGTTTCATCCGGTATTATTTTGCCGGACGCCGATGGCTGGCGCTGCTCGTGATCTCGCTTTCCGTGGTCATCCTCGCGGTGAACTCCATCGCGCCCGCTCACTGGCGCATCCGGTATGCCGATTCGATCCGCCCGGTCGAAACGTTCGGCGGCGCGGAGTTTACCTTCGCGCACCTCACGAGCGGTCCGCTCACGTTGCTGGAAATCATCACGAACAGCCTGCTGATCGTCTTTGTCGTGGAAGCCTCCCTGCGCGCCTGGCGCCGTGGACGGCGCCGTCAGGCCGTGATGATCGGCGGCGGGATCGTCTTTTTCCTCGGCGTCACCCGCAGCTACGCCGCCGTCGTTGAATTCAGGCATCTGGAGACGCCCTATTTCTTCATCTTCCCCTTCCTCGCGCTGATTGTCGCGATGGGCCGGGAGTTGAGCGTGGATGTGATCCGCGCGGTGGACCTGGCCGATCAGTTGCAGGAACGCGACCGGCAGGTGGACCTTGCCGCGCGTGCCGCGACACTGGGGTTCTGGCGCTGGGACCTGAAAAGCAATGCGTTGTGGGCGACCGATAGCGCGCGGGTCTTGTTCGGGATTCCCAATGATGCCCCCCTGGATTTTGACCGCTTTATCCAATGGGTGCATCCCGAGGATCGGGACGCCGTGTACCGCGCGGTGGAGCGGACCGTCTCCAGCGGGGCCGACTATGAAGCCGAATACCGCATCGTGAGCGCCGGCGCGCCGGAGCGCTGGATCAGCGCGCGCGGCCGCGTCGATGCATCCGGTGACGGCGCCCCCGCGATCATGCGCGGCGTGGTGATTGATGTGACGGAGCGCAAGCGCGCGCAACAGGACGTCGAGCTCATCCGCAAAGAGCTGGCCCATGTGTCCCGCATATCGATGATGGGCGAACTGGCGGGCTCGCTCGCGCACGAGCTGAACCAGCCGCTAGCCGCCATCCTCAGCAATGCGCAGGCGGCCCGGTGGCTGCTCGGGGCGTCCCCGGTGGATCTCGCGCAGCTGGGGGAAATCGTCGACGACATCATCCGCGACGACAAGCGGGCCGGCGAAGTGATCCATCGCTTGCGGACCATGCTGCAGAAGCGCGATCACGAGGCCAACGAGGTGCTGGAACTCAACGATGTCGCACAGGATGTCGCCCGCCTGTTGAACAGCGAAGCGGCGGCCCGCAACGTCGATGTCGTCCTGTGCCTTGCGCCGGGCCTGCCGCCGGTGCGCGCGGGTCGCGTGGAAATGCAGCAGGTCCTGCTCAACCTGATGGTGAACGGAATGGATGCGATGCGGGATGTCCCGGCGCAGGCGCGCCGGCTGACGGTCTCCACCGGCGCGACCGGCGAACACGTGACGGTGACGGTCGCCGACCAGGGAAGCGGCATTCCGCCGGCGCTGATGCCCGACATTTTCCGTCCCTTCTTTACCACCAAGGAGCAGGGCCTCGGCATGGGCCTCGCCATCTGCCGCTCGCTCGTCGAGGCGTATGCAGGCACGCTGACCGCCGGGAATTCGCCCGGCGGCGGCGCGCTGTTCACCGTCTCGCTGTGGCCGGCCGTGGAGGGCAAGCCGTCTTGAGTGCGCCCGCGGGAATCGTCCATATTGTGGATGACGATGCGTCGTTCCGGAAGAGCCTCGAACGCCTGCTGCGCGTGCGCGGCTACCAGACGGAGGCGTTTGAGAGCGCGGACGCCTTCCTGCGCAGCGGCATTATGAACCGTGCCGGCTGCATCCTGCTGGATGTGCACATGCCGGGCCTCGACGGACTGGCGCTCCAGCAGGCGCTCGCGCGCACCCGCTGCACGATGCCGGTCATTTTCCTGACCGGGCGCGGCGACATTCCCATGAGCGTGCGCGCCATCAAGGCCGGCGCCGCCGATTTCCTGACGAAGCCCGTCGATGTCGACGTCCTGCTGGGCGCGCTGCGCAAGGCGTTTGAAGAGCATGCGCGGCGCCGCGAGGAGCAGGTCGCGCAGGATGCCGTGCGCGCGCGTGTGCAGACGCTGACGGAGCGGGAGCTGGATGTCCTGCGCCACCTCCTGACCGGCGCGTTGAACAAACAAATCGGCGGCGACCTGGAGATTGCGGAGAAAACGGTGAAGGTGCACCGCGGACGTGTGATGGAAAAAATGGGCGTCAGCTCCGTCGCCGAACTCGTCCGCCTCTGCGCGCTGGTGGGCATCCAGCCCGCCCATACGACCAAGGTCCAATAGCGACCTGCACCCGCGTCCTGCTAGGGATGCGGGCAGATGAAGGCGCAACAACCGTCCGTGGCTGCGACCGCTGCGTCGTGTCCCATTTACATCATTGATGACGATGCCTCCGTGCGCGTGGCGCTGGAGCGTCTGCTCATCGCCGCGGGCATCCGGGTGCGCGCATTCCCGAGCGCCGATGCGTTCCTGGCCTCCGGCGCGCCCATCGAGGGCGCCTGCATCATTCTCGACGTGATGATGCACGGCCTGTCCGGCCTCGATCTCTGCCAGACGCTGAAGGCCCGCAAGGTCCGCGCGAATTTCATTTTCGTCACCGCGCACGACACGCCGGAGGCCCGGCAGCGGGCCCGCGAGGCTGGCGCCATCGCCTATTTCCGGAAGCCCGTGGATGACCGCGCGCTGATTGACGCGATCGAGTGGGCGCGCGGTCGCGTGGGGGCGTAAGACCAAGGTCCTATGGTCGCGCCCTCGGGTGCTGCGCTAGATAACGGCTGTTCGAGAATTGATCTGAAAGGAGTGCGAATTGTGAAAAAACTGAACGTGAGCAAATGGGTGGCCGCCACGGCGCTGTCTCTTGTGCTGGCGACGCTGGCGACCGCGGCGGAGAAACCCAACATCGTCCACATCGTGGCCGATGATCTGGGCTGGAAGGACGTGGGGTTCAACGGGGCGACCGACATCCGGACGCCGAACCTCGACGCGCTGGCCGCGGGCGGGGCGCACCTGCAGCAGTTCTATGTGCAGCCCATGTGCACGCCGACGCGCGCGGCGCTGATGACCGGGCGCTATCCGTTCCGCTACGGCCTGCAAACGGCCGTGATCCCGTCCGTCTCCGCTTACGGTCTTGACCTCTCGGAGCGTCTGTTGCCGCAGGTGCTGAAAGACGCCGGGTACCGCACCGCCATCATCGGCAAGTGGCATCTCGGCCATGCGGACCAAAAATATTGGCCGAAACAGCGCGGGTTCGACTACCAGTACGGCGCGCTGATCGGCGAGTTGGATTATTTTACGCACGAGGAACACGGCCATCTCGACTGGTTCCGCAACAACGAACAGGTGCGCGAAGAAGGCTACACGACGACGCTATTCGGCGACGATGCGGTGCGCTACATCGAACAACAGGACGAACGCCAGCCGTTCTACCTGTACCTCGCGTTCAACGCGCCGCACACGCCCTACCAGGCGCCGCAGGCGTACATCGACCGCTTCGCGCACATTGAAGACCCCACCCGCCGTGTGTATGCGGCGATGGTCGCCTGCCTCGATGAAAACATCGGGCGCGTGATGGAGGCGCTGGAGCGCAAGGGCCTGCGGAAGAACACTCTGGTGCTCTTCCACAGCGACAACGGCGGCACGAAGAATGCGATGTTCGCGGGCGTGATGGCGGACGTGTCGAAGGTGCGCATTCCGTGCGATAACGGCCCGTACCGCGACGGGAAGGGCTCGTTGTTTGAAGGCGGCACGCGCGTATGCGCGTTCGCCAACTGGCCGGGCCGGATCAAGGCCCAGCCGGTGGACGGGGTGATGCACGCGGTGGATGTGTTCGCGACGTTCACCGCGCTGGCGAACGCCTCGACCGCGGGCTGCAAGCCCATCGACGGCTTGAATGTGTGGGACACGATCGCGCAGGGCGCGCCGTCGCCGCGCAGCGAGGTTATCTACAATATCGAACCGTTCCGCGCCGCGGTCCGGCAGGGCGACTGGAAGCTGATCTGGCGCACGATGCTGCCGTCCAGCGTGGACCTCTACAATCTGGCGGAGGACCCGTCCGAGGCGCAGAACCTGGCCGCGCAACACCCGGAGAAAGTCGCCGCGATGCAGCAGCGCCTGGACGGGCTGGCGCGCGAAGCCGCGAAACCGCTCTTCCTGGTGGACCAGTTCAAGGTCATCACCCGCAACATGCAGGGCGAACCGCTGCTGCCGGGGGATGATGGGTTTGGGGCGCATGATCAATTCTAGCGGTCAGGATACAAGGGTGCAGAAACAATACAGTGGAGGATTCCCGATGAAGCAGTCGATGATGAGTGTGGCGTTGGCGATGGGCTTGGCGGCGGGTGCCGTACAGGCGCAGACCACGGAAGGCTGGTCATTTGAGGTGACGCCCTTCGTGTGGTACGCGGGGTTGGAGGGTGATCTCAAGGTCGCGGGGCGCAGCATCGACTTTGAAAAAGATGCCGCGGATCTGCTGGATGCGGCGGAAGTCGGCGGTTCGGTGCGCCTGGGCGCCGCGTACGACCGCTTCGTCATCGGCGCGCTGGTCGACTACTTCTCCTTGAGCACGGATGAACTGGACGAAGAAGACCAGCCGCGCGCAGGGACGGTTGACTCCAAGATGCTGCTGGCGGAAGCGCTCGCGGGTTACCGTGTCGATGGATGGGCTGAAGGACAGTCCTTCGTGCTCGCCCTCGGCGTGCGCAACCTGAGCCTGGACACCGACCTGAAATCCAACGGGGGCGCCTCGTTCAGCGATGACCGCGAAATCACGGACCTGATGTTCTACGTGTTGCCGTCCGTTCCGCTGTTCAGCTCGTCCATCGATGGGCTGCGCTTCAACCCGGTGCTCGGCATCGGTTCGGGCGATTCGGACCTCGCGTATGAAATGTTCCCGCAGGTCCAGTACGACGTGAACGACGCGTTGTCCGTGCGCTTCGGCTACCGCCGCGTCGGCTGGCGCTTCGAAGGCAACGATGACAATGAATTCAACGCCGATCTCGCGGGCCTGATCCTCGGCGTGGGCTTCAAGTACTAACCATGTCCCATTTCCTCCAGCAACTCGATGCCGCCACGCTCGCGGTCACGATCAGCGACGTGCTGCGCCAGGACGATCTGCGTGCGATCCAGGAGGCATCCCGCCAGGTGATCGAACGCGAGGGCGGCATTCGAGTGCTGGTGGTTCTTCGGGAGTATCGCGGATTTGAGGCGGGCGCCGATTGGGGTGACATCGGCTTTGCCGCGGAATACGGGGACCGCATCGAGCGGATGGCCATCGTCGGCGACGAGCGGTGGGAGGCGGAGGCCCTTGCCTTCACGGGCAAGGGCGCCCGCCGGACCGAAATCGAGTTTTTCCCACTCGCCGAGTTCGGGGCGGCGCAGGCGTGGCTGAATCGCGCATGAAGCCTTCCGGTTGCAGGCAAATGCGCGGTGCTGCCGCGGCTCTTTTGCTCGGCCTTGCGGCGCCCCTTACGGCGCAGGAGGTCCTGCTGCACGAGGGGCAGACCAACCAGTTGCCGGGCACGTTCACCGTCCCATTCGCGTTCTATAGCGACAGCCTGGGGCCTGCGGTCGGCGCCAGCATCGGCAATCGCGGTTTCTTCCAGCCGCAGGCCTCCGCATTTGCCACCGTCGTGGGGTCCGCGGGCGGGTCGGCCTATGGCTTCCTCGCCGTGCGCGACTTGGAACTCGCGTCGCTGGAGCGCCTGTTCATCAACGGCCAGCTCAACGTCGGACGCTTCAGCGAAATCGACATTTATGCGGACGGCAACCCCGAATTTGCCGATGAACGTGCGGGCGGCAACGATTCCGATCCGGATAACTTCCTGACGGGTGACGGCACGGACGTGAAGCTGTGGACGATGTTCGGTTACGTATTGCCCATCGGCAGCGGTGAGGCGGGGCCCGTGTCTCGGCTGACGCTGCGCGACGGGTTGGTCATCGACGGCGCGCGCGACACCGACGTGTGGAATCCCTTCCGCAACGGCTACACGATCATCGGTCTGAAACCCTTCTACCGCCGTCAGGATGTCGAAACGGATGAAGCCGGGGATCGCGACATCGCCACGTCGGGCGCGGAATTCATCCTGCGCTACGAAAACACCGATTTCCACGAGAACCCGAGCCGCGGCAGTTTCCAGCAGCTGCGGTTCACGAAGGACTGGGGCGAACTGGACAGCACCGCGCCATGGGAGACGATCGACTTTCAGGCGTCCGCCTATATCCCGCTCGCGGAGGGACGGAAGAGCCGGCAGCGTGTCCTGGCGCTGAATCTGTGGTGGATCGACACGCCATCCTGGGAGGACGCGGATCTGGAGGACGGAGCGCCGGCATATCACCGTCCGCCGAGCTATGCCGGCGCGACCCTCGGCGGGACCGAGCGGATGCGCGGCTATTCGGAAGGACGCTTCAACGACCGCTCCGCCGTCTATTACGCGGCGGAATACCGGCACATCCCCGAGTGGAACCCGCTGCGCGATTTCGGCTGGCTCAACCGCCGCAACGCGCGCGTCCAATGGCTGCAATACGTCGTTGGCGTCGAGGTGGGCCGCGTGGGGGAGGACTTCGACCTGGGCGATCTGCACAGCGACATGAACGTCGCCGGCCTGCTCGGCCTGCGCGCCATGGTCAACACCCTTGTCGTCCGCGCCGACCTAGGCCTCACCGACGAAGGCATGGCGGTCCAGATGACCATCGACCAGCCGTTCTGATCCGTCAGGTCGCGTATTTCTTCGGCTCGATGCCGTATTTGTGGACCTTGTAGCCGAAGATGCGCTGGGTGGTCTCGAGCAGTCGGGCGGCGGCGGCCATGTTGCCGCGGGTGGATTTCAGCGCGTCCACGATCAGGTCGCGCTCGTAGGCCTCCACGCGCTCCGCGAGGCTGCCGGTGTGCAGGGTGCCGCTGGCCTCGGCGGTTTGCAGCGTCGGCGGCAGGTGATAGGGATGGATCACGTCGCCTTCCGCGACGAGCACGGCGCGCTCGATGCAGTTCTCCAGCTCGCGCACGTTGCCGGGCCAGTGGTAGCTCATCAGCATGTCGATGACCGCGCTGGAGAGGCG
>CALKUH010000011.1 GCA_937996795.1 uncultured Verrucomicrobiota bacterium
GGGGCGGGGGGGGGGGGGGGTGGGGGGGGGGGGGGGGGGGGGGGGGGGGAGGGGGTTTTGGGGGGGGTGGGGAAGGGGGCCGCGGGGGGGGGGGGGGTCGGGGCTTTGTCGCTGATGAGGCAAGAGTGGGGTAGCACCGCCACTTAGCTTGTGCGCTCGATCCGGTAAATTCTGTTTTGCCAGTACGATGGGCGTCTCTTGCAGTGTGCGATGGCCAGAATCCAGATGCGTTGGTTCGCGTGTGCGTAGACGACGAGGTACGGAAAACGGTGTGTGAGAAGCCGGCGTGTGCCATCTTCGCGGAGTGGCCAACGATCCGGGTGGTCGGCGATGACTTGCAAGGATCGTTCGATTTCGCCCGCAAAATCAAGCCCAAGGCCCCGGGCTCTATCTTCGTAAAACGTGACGGCCTCCCAAAGCTCCACCTCCGCTTCATGGAGGATCGTTACCTCGGTCATGAATATTTTGCCCTGATATCCGCGAATACCTCGGACGCCGGGCGTCCGGTGGCGGTTCCCTCCCGAACCATCTTGAGGCGGCGTTGAATTTCGGTTTCCTGCGATGGGCTCAAATCGTACTCCGCCGGATCATCGAGACTCAGGATCAGCTCGTGAGCCAGACTCGCCCTCTCGCTTGCCGAAAGCGCCATGACGGCGCTGCGCGCTTTTTCCACCGGGGTCATGAGGAAACACTACCTCCGTAGTGAAAGACCGTCAATTCGTGGGCATGAGGAGATTGGCCGGTGTTTGGCTCAAGTCGCCACGGCGCGTTGAGCCAACGCGCCCTACCCAAACATGGTTGCAGATTCACTTCTTCGCGGCTGGGTCGAGGTCTTCGCCGTGGCGGATGAGGCGGGCGCTGTTGAAGACGACGATGAGGGAGCCGGCGTTGTGGGTGAGGGCGGCGAGGATGGGGTTCATCCAGCCCAGGCCGGACAACGTGAGGCCGCCGATGATGAAGAGGCCGCCGATGGCGAGGTTCTGGTACACGACCGAGCGCGCGGCGCGGGACAGGCGGATCAGGAAGGGCAGGCGGCGCAGGTCGTTGCTCATCAGCGCGACGGTCGCGGAATGGATCGCCACGTCGCGGCCCGCGGCGCCCATCGCAATCCCCGTGTCGCTGGCGGCGAGCGCGGGGGCGTCGTTGACGCCGTCGCCAATGAAGGCAACGCGATAGCCTTCCGCCTTCACCCGGTTCACAAACTCAACCTTTTGCGCGGGCAGGCATTCGGCCTGCCATTCCAGCACGCCCGCGTGATCGGTGAGCTGGCCCGCCAGCTGGCGCGCGACCGCCTCGCGGTCGCCGGTCACCATCGCGAGCCGGCGTACGCCCGGCAGCGCCGCGAGCTCCGCCAGCGCGCGCGCGGTCTCGGGCCGCGCCTGGTCGCGCAGGCCGATCCAGCCCAGGTAGCGGCCGCTGCGCGCGACATAGATCACGCTCAAGCCCTCGCCGCCCGCCCGCTCATCCGCATCGAGCGCGGCGTCCACCAGCCCCAGGTCGCGCAACCACGCCGCGCGTCCACAGGCGACGGGGGCGCCCTCCACCGTGGCGCGCACGCCGCGGCCCGGCTCTTCGTGGAAATCGCGGATCGCGCCGGGCGCGATGCCGGTTTGCGCGGCGAGCGCCACCAGCGCGCGGGCGACCGGGTGCTGGCTGGGCTGCTCGGCGGCGACAGCGGCGGCGAGCAGGTCGGCCGGCGTGATCCCGTCGCGCGGGGCGAGCCGGACCACGCCGAGTTCGCCGGTGGTCAGCGTGCCGGTCTTGTCGAACACCAGCGCGTCGATGCGCGCGGCGGCTTCGAGGTCGCCGACGTTTTTGACGAGGATGCCGAGCCGCGCCGCGGCGGACAGGGCGGCGACCATCGCCGTCGGCATCGCGAGGATAAACGCGCAGGGGCACGAAATGACGAGCAGCGCGACCACGCGGTTCCAGTCGTTCGTGAAAAACCAGACCAGCGCCACGAGCATCAGGACGGCGGGCGTGTAGTAGCCGACGTAGCGGTCCATGATCCGCATCATCGGCAGCCGTGTTTTCTCCGCCGCGAGGATCAGCTCGCGCACGCGGCCGATGGTGGTGTCCTCGCCCGCGCGGGTGACCTCGACTTCGATGACGCCGGTGAGGTTCTGCGTGCCGGCGAATACCGTCTCGCCGGGCTCGCGGTCCACGGGCAGCGACTCGCCGGTGATCGCGGACTCGTTGAGCGTGGTGCGTCCGTCGCGGATGACGCCGTCCGCCGCGACATTGTCGCCGGGCCGCACGCGGATGTGGTCGCCGGGATGCAACTGGAGCGCCGGCGTTTCCTCGTCCGTCCCGTCCGGCCGTATGCGGCGCGCTGTCGCGGGGGTCAGGCGGATCAGGCTCTCGATCGCGCGGTGCGCGCCCTCGGCGGTGCGTGTTTCGATCACGAGCGACAGCAGCATGAAGAACGCGACCACGCCCGCGGTCCGGAAATCGCCCTGCGCCATCGCGGCGAGGACCGCGAGGGCGACGAGTTCATCCATGTGCAGGTGGCCGCGGATGAGGTCGCGCAGCGCGGCCCAGAAAATGGGCAGCGCGAGCACCAGCGCGCCGAGCGTGGCGCTGACGTCGGCGGCGATCGGGTTGTCGGGATAGAGCGCGTCCGCGATGTAGGCGTTGAGCACGAGCGCGGACCCGGCGAGCAGCCAGCCGAGGTTCACCGCGTGGTGCGCGTGGTTGTGCCCGGCGCAATCGCAGCCGGGTTCGTGTGCGGGCGCGCTCACTCGTGCGCCTCCGGGATCCAGCGCGGCGGCGCGCCAAAATTGAGCCGCAGTTCCTGGCCGTCGTTGGCGAGGATCTTGCGCTCGACGCGCGCGAGCGCCTCGCGCACGGCGTCCTGCCGGAGCGTGCGCTCGACGACCTGCGGGTGCTTCCGCCAGGCGGGCAGCAGCGCGGCATACGCATCCGCGCGGGACGCGACCTCGGAGGCGCGGTTCTGGCGATCCGCCTCGCCCGCCGCGATCCGGCGGTCGCCTTCGCCCGCCGCCTCGTTGGAGGCGCGCACGGCATAGGCGCGGGCGTCGCTGATGAGTTCGGCGCGGGCCTGCGCGGCCTGCGTCACGGCGTCAAACGCCGCGGCCACCTGGGCGGGCGGCACGATGCCGAGCAGGTCCACCCCTTGCAGGCGCACGCCGACCCCGAGGGCGTCCAGCCGCGGGCGCAGTTCAAATTCCACGGCGTCCCGGTAGGCCGCGATCCCGGTGCGGAGGGCGCGGTCGATGGCGAAGCGCGCGCTGACGCGGACCACCGCGCGGTCGAGTTCGTCCAGCAGCAGCGTTTCGGGCTCGCGATGGGTGAACGTCCACGCGAAGGGATCGGTGATCGTGTAGCGCAGCGCCCAGCGATGGTGCAGCAGGTTCGCGTCGCCGCTCAACGCATAGCCGTCCTGGCCGGGCCGCAGCGCGTCGCCCCAGTCGGGCGTGTCCATCTGGCTGCCGGTCCCGCCGCCGTGCGCCGGCCAGAAGGAGCGGCTGGTCATCGTCTGCACGCGCTCGGTCGGCACGCGCACGATTTCGGAGAACGGGCGGGGCCAGGTCCAGTGCAGGCCCGGCTCCTTCGTGCGGTCCGCGCCGGTCCCGATGGCGCGCCCGAAGCGCAGCACGAAGGCGCGCTCGTGCTGCGGCACGATGAAGAGGCCGGACGCGAGGTAGGCGAGCAGCGCGAGCAGCAGCGCGATGCGCATCAGCCGGAACGTCAGCCGCAGCGCATCGCCGAGCGCCGCCGCGCCGCTGTCGGGCGTATGGACCGGTTGCGTCACGGGCGCCGCTCCGTCTGTTTCGGCGCCGCCGCGCCGGCGGGTGTTTCAGGCAGCAGCAGGTCGAAGGGTTCCGTGTCGGCGCTCAGCACGACGGTGGATTTGTCGCCGAGCGTCTCGCGCAGCGCGTCGAGTTTGCGCAGGAACAGCGCGAGGCCGGGTTCCTCGCTGAACACCTGGTAGTGCGCCGCCGCCTCCGCTTCGCCCTCGGCGCGCAGCCGGCGCGCCTCCGCGTCGGCGCGGGCGAGCACCTGGTCGCGCTCGCTGTCGGCCTGCGCGCGGATGCGCACGGCTTCGCCCTCGCCCTCGGAGCGATAGCGTTCGGCGAGTTCCTCGCGCTCGGCGCGCATGCGTTCAAAGACGGATTGCGTGATCGCCTCGGGGAGCCCGAGTTTGCGCAGGCCGACAAACAGGACCTCGATGCCGTAGCGCTTCTCCGCCTCGAGGCGCACGGCCTCGGCGACGCGCTGTTCGATGAGGTCGTGGCGCAGGGCGGCGGGGTCGATGTTCACGAGTTGCGCGAAGGTGACCTCGCCGAGCGCGGCGTTCTTGTGCGTGCGCAGCAGGCCGTCGAGGTCCTGCTCCGCCTTTTCCTCCGAGCCGAGGCGTTCGAGGAAGAGGATCGGGTCCTTGATGCGCCAGCCGCAGTAGAGCGCGACGAGCACGTTCTTGCCGTCGCCCGTGAGCGTCTCCTCGTAGGACCCTTGCAGGGCGCGGATGCGCGCGTCGAAGCGGTGCACGCGCTGCACGGGCCAGGGCCAGCGCGTGTAGAGGCCGGCTTCGGTGATCGCGCGCTCCGGCTTGCCGAGGCGCGTCACGACGGCGACCTCGCCTTCGCGGACAATGAAGATGACTTGCAGCGCGGCGAACAGGGCGGCGATGGTCAGGCCGACCAGCAGCGGGGTGCGGTTCGGGTTCATGGATGCGTGTCTCCCATCGGCATCGGGGCCAGTTCGTAGAGTTCCGGCAGGTCCTTCGCCTTCAGGTCAAAATACAGCGTCTGCTTCGCGTCCCGGTGCGCGATGACGGTGAACGCGCGGTCCGCGAGCGCGTCGGCCAGCGCGGCCAGCTTCAGGTCCTGGCGCAGGACCTCCGGCGCGGCCTGCTGCGCGTCGCGCAGGCGGGTGAAGAGCTGCGCATCCGCCGCCGCGCGCTCGCGCACGCGCACGCGGTCCGCCTCCGCCGCCCACACGCGGCGCGCGGCTTCCGCTTCGCTCAGCGGCTTCGCCGACGCGGCGTAGGCGCGCGCGCCGAGGATCATCGCCTCCTTCTGTTCCAGCGCGCCGATGACGGACTGGAACGATTCGGCGACGGTGACCGGCGGGTGCACGCCCTGCAGGCCGACAAACAGGATTTCGATGCCGAGCCCCCGCGCGTCGGCCTCCCGTTGCAGCGCGGCCTTCACCGCGCCGCTGACCGCGAGGCGGTCGGGTCCCAGCAGGTCGAGCAGGTCGCGCGCCGCGATCTCGCGCGTGAGCGCGCGGTACGCGAGGTCGCGCACCAGCGCGTCCGGCTCGCTGTGGCGGTAGGCGTAGTCGAGCAGGTTCGTGATCCGGTATTCGACCGGAAGGTTCACCGACACGAGGCTGACGGACGTGGCCTCGCTCGCGGCGCCGCCTTTGGACGGGCCGCGCGTGGCGGAAACGAAGACGTCCTCCTCGCGGAAATGCGGGACGGTCCAGAGCAGCACGTCGGGCCGGTGCGCGCCGTCGTCCGCCGCATAGCCGACCTGCACGTTGAGGATGCGCCGGGCGGGCAGGCGCCGCACCGTCTCAAACGGCCACGGCGCCTTCAGGTGGAATCCGCTCGTCAACTGCCAGTCCTGCGCGAGCGGCCTGCCCCAGCGCTCGCGGATCGCCTCCTCGCCGGGGCCGAGGAAGACGAGCGAGGAGAGCGCGTACATCAGCAGCGCCTGCACGGCGAGCAGCGGGAGCAGCGCGCGGCGCAGCAGGCGGAGCAGCGCGCCGTGTCCGGCCTGCACGCCGAACTGGTAATCCAGCGACGCGGCGACATCGCGCGTCCATTCCGCCGGGTCGGTCAGCCACGCCGCGAGGCGGCTTTCGATGGGCGGCGCGCCGCGGCGCCGCGCGGGCGCATAGAGCGACACGAGGAACAGGAAGAACTGCTCCGCCGCGAGCAGGGCCCAGGCGACGGGCAGGGCGCGGGCGAGCCAGCGGTCCGCCACCGGCCAGCCGAGATGCGCGGCGAGCGCGGACAACGCGCCGGCGGCGGCGGCGAGCGCGAACACGCCGAGCGCGAGGCCGGGCGCGCGCGCGGAATCGGCGCCCGGTGTGCGCGCGAGGCCGATGAGGTATCGGCTGAAGAGGAAGAGCGCGAACGCCTCGCCGAACAGGAACGACGCGGCGAGCAGCGGATTCGCCGGCGGTTCGGCGTTCGCGGTGTCCGCCGTCCACAGCGCATACGCGGCCGTGCCGAGCGCGACCGAAAGGGCGAGGGCGAGCGCGGGCCAGGCGAAGCGATCAAGGTGGGCGAGCGTGCGCGCGGAGGAAAACGGTTCCGCATCGCCCGCGGAGAACAGTGCGCCGGTCGTCGAGGTGGTGGCCGCGCGTGCGCGGTCCTGTTCCTCCTCGCGCGTGAGGCGCACGAGGCGCGCGCGCACCGCGCAGGCGAAGCCGAGGACGAGGCTCCAGCCGGCCGCGACCGCGAGGGCGTCGAGGTGCAGCAGCTGCGTGCGCGCGGCGAGCGCGGCGTTCAGGCCGCCGGACAGCGCGGCGAGCGCGGCGGCGGCCCACAGGGTTTTTTCAAGTGATTTGGTCATCCACGCAGTTCCATGCGGCGGAACGCGAATATACCGGCGGCGAGGATGCCCGCCAAGTACAAGGCGGTGTACGCCGCCGCGCGGCCGACGTAGGACCACGGCAGGCCGTCCCCGGCGAGCGCGTCGGCCGCCCAGAAATGCTGGAAATTCGGGGTCAATCCGTCGAGCAGCGCGAAGACGGCATGATCCGCCGCGCGCCGGCCGAAGAGGTAGTCCGACATCAGGCCGAGCAGGAAGATGACGCTGCACGTCACGAGCGCGGGCACGGTGTCGAGCCGGGTGGCGAGCGCGAGGGCTAGGCCCATCAGCAGCAGGATCGCGAGCGCGACGAGCGCCGAGGCGGGCGCGATGTCGAGCGGCAGCGCCGCGCCCCACGCCGTGGATTCCGCGGCGCCGGGTTGGAAGCCGGACAGCGCGAGCGCCAGCGGAAGCAGGACCAGCAGCGCGCCGAACGAGCGGGACACGAACGGGCGGCGGAGCAGGTAGTTTTGCAGGCCGCCCGCGAGCAGCGCCACGAGCAGGGCGGCGAGCAGCGGGCCGGAGCCCCACCAGTCGTGGACGTAGGGTTCCGCGACGGTGCGCGTGGCGAGGACCGTGGCGATGCTCATTAAGAAGGAGAAGGCGAGCAGCACCAGCGCAAGCCCGGCGAATTTGCCGAGGAAGAAGAGCGGGCGCGCGACGGGTTTGCTGAGGACCGCGGACGCCGTGCCGCTGCGCAACTCCGCCCGCAACGCGGTGCAGGCCATCAGCACGCCGAGCACGAGGCCCGACACGAATTGCAGGGCGAGCGCGCTGTCGCGCACCAGCCGATCCCCCTCACCGAGCGTATGCGTGAACAGGATCGGCATCAGGCCGGTGAACGCGACCGCCGCCGTCGCCAGCAGCATGACGATGGGCTGCCGGATCGCCTCCAGCGCGGTAAGCCCCGCCAGCGCCACCCCCTGTCGAATCATCAAACTCATGGCGGCACTATACGCCAGCCGCGACAACAGGGCCAAACAGGAATGCGCGGCGCTGCGCGGAAGAGGGCCCGCGAAACACCCGAAAGAGGCGAAATAAGGTCGGGGGCGAGGGACGAGGGGGAGGTGTGTCGCTTTTGCTGGACGGCCTAAGGAATCGAGCATACATATTTATGCATGCGAACAACCATAGATATGCCTGATGCACTCTTTCGGCGGGCGAAGGGACGGATGGCGGAGCGGGGGGTGACGTTCCGATCACTGGTCATTGATGCGCTGGAGCAGGCGTTGGCGGAGAAACCAGCGCGACCGTTTGTCCTGCGGGAGGCGTCCGCCGGGTATTCGGCGGCAGGGACGCACAAGGTGTCGCGGAAGGCCATCAACAAGGCGATCGATGACAGCCGCGAACCGGGGCGCGTGACGTGATTGCGGTTGATACCAATCTGCTGGTGCATGCCCATCAGCGGGAGGCTGAGTTGCACGCGGAAGCAAAGGCGGCGCTGCGCAAGCTGGCGGAATCGCCGACGCCGTGGGCGGTTTGTTTTCATTCCTTCGTGGAGTTTTATGCCGTCGTGACGCATCCCCGCCTCTGGCGCGAGCCGTCGACCCCGGAACAGGCGATGGACCAGATCGCGGCGTGGCGCGAGTCGCCGTCGCTGCGTGTGCTGGCGGACGGGCCCGACGCGATGGACCTGCTGGGCGAGCTCGTCGTGAAAGGCAAAATTCGCGGTGGCCAGATCCACGATGCCCGTATCGCCGCCTGCTGCCTCGCCGCCGGGGTGCGCGAACTGTGGACCGTGGATCGCGATTTCAGCCGGTTCCCCGCGCTGAAAACCCGGAATCCGGTGGTGTAGGGAGGGGGCCTGTAGCCGCGGTCGCCGACCGCGGAGGGGAAAAGAACGCGCTCGACGAGCGCGTCTACAGTTAAGAGCATCGCCGCGTGAATGGGCATCGGCATCTTCGCCGGTTGGATCGGGTGACGGTTCCTCGCGCGCTCTACTTCATCACAATCTGCACGCAAGCGCGTCGACCGGTCCTGGCCTCGGACGCGGCGGTGTCGATTCTTCGCGAGGAATGGGCGGTGGCCTCGACGCGGCATGGATGGCTCGTGGGTCGCTATGTGATCATGCCGGATCATGTTCACTTTTTCTGCATCGAACAATCCGCCGGCGCTCATCGTCCCCTGTCCATGTTTATCGCGAAATGGAAGGAATGGACGGCCAAGCGCCTTATCCAAACGACGGGCGTTTCGGCGCCTGTTTGGCAGAAGCAATTCTTCGACCATGTGATGCGCGGGGACGAGTCGTATGCGGAGAAGTGGACCTACGTGCGCGACAATCCCGTGCGCGCCGGACTGGTCGAGCAGTGGGAGGCCTGGAAGGGGCAGGGATTCGTGGATTTCGATCATCCATTGGATCTGTAGCCGCGGTCGCTGACCGCGGATGAAAAGAGTACGCGCTCAACGAGCGCGTCTACAGAAGATGCTTTCCTGTAGCCGCGGGCGGCGACCGCGGGCGAAATCAGCCGCCGAGGCGCCAGATCAGGAGGGCGGTGAGAAGGGCGAGGGCGATGCCGGCGATGCCGAGGGTGCGGAGGTAGCGTTCGGTTCCGGCGAGGGCGCGCAGCAGGTTCTTCGTGCCGGCGCGCGCGGCGGCGCGCGCTTCGTCCGCGGCGCGGATGCGCGCGCCGAGGGTCGGGCGCTGTAGGCGGTAGAATCGCATCGCGCGCGCGAACAGCCACGCGCCGATGGCGAGCACGTCGCCCGGCGGCACTTCGACGGGGCGGCGACGCACGGCGAGGATCGCGACCAGCGCCGCCACCGCGCCGGCGGCAACCGGCCAGGTGAGCGCGACGGCGTATTTCATCGAGGCGGCCGCAGCCGCCTTCTCCGGCGCAAACACCGACGCCACCCACCACGGGGCGCCGATCACGAGCGCGAGCAATGCCAGCCACGGAACCCAGATCCCGCGCGCGGCGGCGTGATCGGCGTCGGGCGCGTGTGCGATCGTTTCGCGCAGCGTCCACAGGAACCGCGCCATCAGCAGCGTCGTGCCGACAGCGCCGAGCGACAGGAACAAGGCCAGCCGGTCCGCCCAGGCGCCGGGCGCTTCCGCCGCCGCGGTTTTAAGGAAAATCTTTGCTGCCGCGCCGCTGGTGAAGGGGAAACCCGCGAGCGCGAGCGCGGACACGGCGAGTCCGATCCACAGGAGCGCGCGGCCCGCCGCTGCGCGAGGCGCGCTGGTGGCCATGCCGACGCCGAGGAACAGCGCGCCCTTGGCGAGCGCGTGGTGCACGGCGTAGAGGGCGATGGCGGGGAAGACGTACGTCATTGCCTCCGGCCGCGCGAGGCCGATGCCGGTGGCGAGGATCATCAAGCCCATCTGGCTGATGCTGGAGTAGGCGAGCACGGCTTTCGGCTGCCGCTGCGTGACGCCCGCGAGCGCGGCGCCGAAGACGCCGATGAGTCCGGCGACGATCATCGGCTCGCCAATGTGCGGCGCCGCGAGCGCGCCGAGCGGCAGCACGTACATCCAGCCGACGAGGCCGGCCTTGATCATCGACCCGCTCAGCACGGCGCTCGCGGGTGTCGGCGCGACCGGGTGCGCGAGGGGCAGCCAGACGTGCAGCGGCACGAGCGCGGCCTTGATGCCGAACCCGAGCAGCGCGAGCCACAGGATCGTGTCGCGCCGCGGCGAGGCGAGGACCGCTTCGCGTACGGCGTCGAAGGTCCACGCCTCCGCGCTGACGGCGATGATGGAGAAGGACGCGAACTGGAGGATCTCGCCCAGCAGCGCGAGCGCGAGGTAGACGCGGCCGGCGAGGCGCGATTCGCGGCGCCCGTCGTGGATCACCAGCGGGTACGACGAGAGGCTCATCATCGCGAAGAAGAAGTAGAACGAGCCGATGTCCTGCGCGAGCAGCAGGCCGAGGTTGCCCGTCATCGCGAGCCGGTGGAAGACGTGGTAGCGCGCCGCGTGTTCGTCGTGCGCCATGTACGACCGCGCGAACCAGGTGGCCGTGCCCCACAGCAGCGCGGCGAGCAGGAGGAACGGCGCGTTGCCCGCGTGGACGCCGAAGCGTGCGCCGAGCAACAGCACATCGACATCCAGCTGGAACGCCGGGCCCAGCGCGAGCAGCAGCGCGGGCAGCGGGGCGAGCGCGGCCCATCCCGTCGCGGCGGGGCGGAGCGCGAGCAGCAGCGGCGCCAGCAGGGCGAGCGCCGTCAGCAGCGGCAGCCAGGTGTCGGGCAGCGGGAGCGCGTTCATGGCGCGATGAACTCCCGGGTGCTGATGAACTTGACCCAGCTCAGCGGGCTGGCCGGGTGTCCGGCGAACAGGCCCGCCAGCACGACGATCAGCGCGGTCGTGACCGGCGGGAGCAGCAGCCACCACGTGGTTTCAAGGCGTCCGTGTTGCGGGTGCTCATGCGGCCACGGGCCGCGCTGCGGCTTGAACCACACGCGGTGCAGGATCGGCAGGAAATACGCCGCGTTGAGCAGGCTGCTGCCCGCGAGCACGCCGAGGACCCAGTATTCGCCCGCGACCGCCGCGCCGTAGCCGAGGTACCACTTGCTGATGAAGCCCGCGAGCGGCGGCACGCCGATCATGCCGAGCGCGGCGATGGTGAACGCGCCCATCGTCAGCGGCATGCGCCGCCCCGCGCCGTCGAGTTCGCTGACCTTGTGCACGCCGAGCGCCTCGGCGACATTGCCCGCGGCGAAGAACATCGTGATTTTCATCACGCCCTGGTGCACGAGGTGCACGAGGCCGCCGAGCGTCGCGAGCGGGCCGAAAATCGTCACGCCGAGCGTGATGTACGAGACCTGGCTCACGGTGGAGAACGCGAGCCGCCGCTTGAAGTCGTCCTGCGCCAGCGCGCGGATCGAGCCGTAGAGGATCGTGATCGCCGCGAGGACCGCGAGCGGTTTGAGCACGCCGAGGTCGTGCGCGAAGTCGATGCCATACACGTCGTAGATGACGCGCACGATGCCGAACGCGCCGGCCTTCACGACCGCGACCGCGTGCAGCAGCGCGCTGACCGGCGCGGGCGCGACCATCGCCTCCGGCAGCCAGCGGTGCAGCGGGATCAGCGCCGCCTTCACGCCGAGCCCGCCGATCAGCAGCGCGAAAATCACCATCAGGTGCCAGCGGTACTTCGGGTCCAGGTCGCGCAGCGCGCCGGTGGATGCGAAATCGAACGGCCCGACGAGCACATAGAGCCACAGCATGCCGATCAGCATCGCCGCACTGCCGCCGAGCGTGTAGCGCAGGTACATCGCCCCCGCGCGCACGGCCTTCTCGGTGCCGCGGTGCACGACGAGCGGGTAGGTCGTCAGCGTCAGCAGCTCGTAGAACACGAAGAACGTGATCAGGTTGCCCGCGAGCGAGACGCCCATCGTCGCGGTGACGCAGAGGGAGAAGTAGCCGAAGAAGCGGCGCCGGTTCGGCGAGTCCTCGAGGTAGCCGATCGCGTAGATCGTCGTGAGCAGCCAGAGCAGCGAGGACAGCGTCGAGAACAGGATCGTCATGCTGTCCGCGCGCAGGACGAAGTCGAGTTCCGGCATGAACCGCCAGCGCGTCTCGAAGACGTGCTGGTGCAGCACGCCCCAGACCATCAGCCCGACGAGCCCGATCTTCGCCACCGCGCCGAGCAGGTTGAAGAACGTGCGCGTGCGCACCCGCTCCTCGCCGAGGCCAAAGATCACCGCCGCCGTGACCAGCGAGGTCATCAGCACGAGCAGGGGAATCATGGAGGAGAGGGTGGGCATGGATGGGAGGTGGGGAAGGTGTCAGGTTTCAGGTGTCGGTGTTCTGTGTGTTACAGGGCCTCCATGAACCAGTTTTCCGGGAAGGGGGCGCCGATGGCGGCGACGGCGATGGGGAAGACGGAGGCGAGGCCGAGGGCGAGGGCGAGCAGGCCGAGCGCGAGGGCGGTGAATTCGAGGCGGCGCGGGACGGGGTGCAGCGGCGGCGCGCCGTCGGGCGTGCTGAGGAAGGCGTAGCGGATCATGCGGAAGATGTAGGCCGCGGCGAGCAGGCCGCCGCCGATCATGATGGGCGCCCACCACCACTGGTCGGTGCGGATCGCGGCGACGAGCAGCATCCACTTGGCGATGAAGCCGCCGCTGGGCGGCAGGGCCATGATGGAAATGCCGGCGGTGGCGAGGGCGCTGATGGTGACGGGCATGCGTTCGCCGAGGCCGCGCAGCGAGTTTTTGTCGTCGCGCCCGACGGCGTGCAGGATCGCGCCGGCGGCCATGAACATCGCGGCCTTGGCGCAGGCGTGGGAGAGGGCGTGGAAGATGCCGGCGATCCACGCCTTCGACTGCCACGCCGCATCGCCCGCGCCGGGCATCGCAACGGGGAAGAGCAGGAAGAGGTAGCCGATTTGCGCGACGGTCGAGTAGGCGATCATCAGCTTCAGGCGGTCCTGCGTGAGCGCCTGGAACGAGCCCCAGAGGACCGTCGCCGCGCCGAGCACGCCGAGGACCGGGCCGACCGCCGCGAGCGCGGCGTCGCTGAACGCGGAGAACGACGTGCGGAGCAGGATGTAGAACGAGGCCTTCACGACGAGCGCGGAGAGCGCGGCGCTGACCGGCGCTGGCGCGCTGGAGTGCGCGGGCGGCAGCCAGAGGTGCAACGGGAAGAGCGCGGTCTTGGCGAGCAGGCCGCCGATCAGCAGCGCGAGCGCGGCGCGGCCGAGCGGGCCTTCGCCGAGGCGGCCGGTGAGCAGGTGCAGGTCGAGCACGCCGGTCTGCGCATAGACCAGCGCGACGCCGCCCATGTAGGCGAGCGAGCCGAGCATCGCGACGAAGAGGTAGCGCACGGCGGCGGGCAGGGCGACGGGCCCGCCCTTCATCGCGACGAGCGCGACGGCGGAGAGGCTGATGACTTCGAGCGTGACGTAGAAGTTGAAGAGGTCGGCGGTGAGGAACAGCGCGTTGAGGCCGGTCCACAGCAGGAACCACAGGGGCCAGAACGAGCGGCGCTCGTGGGCGGAGGTGAAGTAGGCGGAGGCGTAGAGGCTGATCGCGCCGCCGATGACGGCGGTCATCGCGAGCATCAGCACGGAGAGGCCGTCGGCGAACAGGTCGATGCCGAGCGGCGCGCCCCAGCCGCCGAGCCGGTGGCGCAGCGGGCCCTCGGCGACGACGCGCGCGAGGACAAAGAGCGAGCTACCCGCGGTCGCGAGCGTGCCCGCGGCGCAGAGGGCTGCGCGCAGGCGCGACGCGGTGAACGAGGCGAGCAGCGCCGTCAGCAGCGGCAGGAGCACCGGGGCGGCGAGCCAGATGGAGCTGGAGGCGGCGTCAGGCATCGTCCTCCAGGTTTTCGTTGGGCAGGTCGGAACGCCCGGTGGCTTCGCGCATGCGGCGGATCAGCAGCAGGCCGAACGCCGTGGCGCTGACGGAAATCACGATGCCGGTGAGCACCATCGCGTGCGGAACCGGGTCGGGCGGCTCGGCGGCTCCGCGATAGGCCATCGCGACAAACAGCAGGAAGAGCCCGGCGCTCATGATGTTGAGCGCGGTGAGCTTGCGCAGCAGGTGCGGGCGGATCAGCACGCCGTAGAGGCCGACGACCAGCAGCACCACCGCGGTGATGAGATAGAGCTGCATCGTGGTCATGGGCGCTTGAGTCCCTTCTTCTCATTGGATTCGGATTCGGCCGTCAAGCGATCGAACAGTGTCAGCAGAATGAGCCCGATGGAAATGGTGGCCGCGCTTTCGATCAGCAGGATGGACCATTTGTCGGAAGCGCCGGGGAAGTGGAGCAGTTCGCCGGTGTGCGTCCACGACCATATGGCGACGGCGATGAAGACGGCGAGGCCGAGCCCGAGGCCAAGGCGAAGGCCGAGTGAGGGGGAGAGGCGGATGAGTCCGGCGAGCGAGGCGAGGACAAGGCCCGCGCCGAGGATGGATCCGGCCTGGAACGCGCCGCCGGGCCGGAAGCCACCGGCCCAGAGGATGTAGCCGGCGGTCATGAGGATGACGGGCGCGAGCACGCGCAGCAGACCGGTGAGGACGGGGTGCGGTTTCAGCGGCGCGGCCGAGGCGCCGGGCGCGAGCGTCAATGCGGCGAGGCCGGCGAGCCAGAGGACAGCGATTTCGAGCAGGGTGTCGTAGCCGCGGAAGTTAAGCAGGACGGCGGTGAGCGGGTGTGTGACGCCGCTGTCGGGCATGCGCGCCGTGACGTCGGCCGCGAGGTTGGGCGGCCGGGCCGGCATGGCCGAGACGGCGTGCAGCAGGGCCAGCAGCAGCGGCAGCAGGCCGAGGGCGAGCAGCGCGCACTGCCAGCGGGGGATGAAGGCGCGTGGGGCGGACATGTCAGTCCTCCTCCCGATCGCCGCGCTCGCGCAACGCGCGCACGGCGGTGAACAGCAGCGCGCCGGTGATGCCCGCGCCGAGCGCGGCCTCCGCGAGGGCGATGTCGGGCGCGCGCAGCCGCGCCCATGCGACGGCCATCAGCAGGCCGAAGACGACGAAATACATGACGCCCTGGAACAGCGTGCGGCTGAACACCGTGCGAATCGCGAGGCCGACCAGCGTCGCGCACAGGCACGCATCTAGCAGCAGCGGGAGGCCGTTCACGGTTTCCTCCACGGTTCGATCCGGTTGCGCAGCGCGCCGCGCGCGACGAGCAGGGAACAGGCGGAGGCGCTGACCATGAGGAGCAGCCAGATCAGCAGGATCTTGCCCGCGACGGCCCACGAGCCCGACTGCAGCGCAAGGGCCGCGCCGATGAACCCGAAGCCGAGGTTGTCCGCCTTGGTCAGCGCGTGCAATCGCGTGAACAGGTCGGGGAACCGCAGGAAGCCCACCGTGCCGGCGAGGAAAAAGAACGCGCCCGCGAGCATCAGGACCACGCTGATGGCGTCGATGGCGCTCATGTTTCGTCCTCCGCGCCCGCGGGGCGGGCCCAGATCCGCTGGACGTAGGCGACCATCGTGATGGCCGCGAGCAGCGCGCACACGAGCGCGACATCGCGCAGCGCGGGTTCCTGCTGGAGCTCCGCGAGCAGCAGCAGGATCGCCGTGCCGGTGGTGCCGAAAATCTGCAGGCCCAGCATCCAGGCCGGCGCGACCCGTCCGCGGAATACGCCGAGCAGCCCGGCGACAAGGGTTCCAAGCAGGAACAGGCACAGCGCGTAGCCGAACAGCATCATGACGCGGCGCCCTCCTCGTGGAAGAGCTGCGCGACGCGTGCTTCCAGCGCCCGGGTGCCCGCGCGGACTTCCGCCTCCGTGCCCGCGAGCGCATGGATCGTGACCTCGCCCTCGCGCAGATCCGTGGACAGGGTGCCGGGCAGCAGGCTGATCACATGGGCAAAAAAGACGCGCGCGGTCGGTTGGCGCAGGTGCGTGGCGTAGGTCAACATGGAGGGTTCGACGCGAATGGCGCCGCCGAACGCGCGCCGTGCGACATCCCAGCCTCCGCGGATGGACTCATACAGGAAGTAGGGAATGAAGCGGGCCGCGCCGGTGATGGACCACCGGAAGGGCGCCCGGGCGAAGGGCGCGGCGAACGACAATGCCAGCGCGCACGCGATTATGATCGCGCCGAACCACCAGCCGTCCGCGCGGCCCTCGTCGAGGACCCACCAGAGGGAAAGCAGCACCGCCAGCCGAAGGAGCAGCTCGCGGGCGCGCGTCTGGGTGCTGATGGAATTCGCAGGCATTGATGCATAAAAGCGCGGAAAAGTTATCGCGGGGCGCGTGGAAGTCAATGAGGACCGGACAGGCGCCGAGCGATTTTGCCGGCCTGGCGCCGGGGCGCTCAGGGGGCCGGGGGGCGCGTGCGAACGGCTTCCTTGAGGCGGCGCTTCGTTTCCTCTGGCATCGGGATGCGCAGGTGAGGGTCGTCCTGGGCCTCGGCCTCGTGAAAGTGGTGGGCGGCGTCCTGCATCACCATGACCTGACGGTGGAAACGGCCGCAAACGGCGCAGAGGCAGACGTGGAGTTTCAGGCCGACACGGCGGGCCCACGGCAGCTCCCAGTAATGGTGCTTCGCGAGCGCATCGGCCACATGTTTGCATCGCCACATCGTCAGTCCGTCCGGTTCCGGTTAATCCATTTCGTTTCCAGGCATGTTTTCAGGGCATTGCGCGCCCGGTGAAGCATGACCCAGAGGTGATTCGGGGTGATGCCCAGCTCCTTACAGATCGTGTCCGTGTCCTGGTCCTCCAGTTCGCGGAGGGTGAAGGCGGTGTGTTCGCGCGGCTTCAGCGTCATCAGGCACTGCTGGAAGACGGCCAGGAATTCCTTCTGCTCGAACGCGCGGCGGGGGTTGATGTGCCATTTTTCGGGGCGCATGGTCGGGATGCCGGACCATTGGAACAGCTTGCTCTTCTCGAGTTCGAGCACCTCGGTCTGGTCCACGACCGTCTCGCGCACGGCCTTGCGGATGTGGTCCACGACCTTGTGTTTCAGGATGCCCACCAGCCAGGCGCGCTCGGAGAGGCCTTCCTTGAAGCGGGCGGCCGATTTGATCGCGGCGAGGAACGTCTCCTGCACCATGTCCTCCGCGAGGCTATGGTCGCGGACGCGGGTGAGCGCGTAGCGGTAGAGGAAATCCGCGTGCTCGTCGATCCAGCGCTCGGGGTTCAGGGCGGACTCGGTGGTCATGGTGACGTGGTATCCGAAACCGGGGGTTGCCTGCAATCCTTGAAGCGGCGCAGCGTCCACCAGGCGTAGAGCGCGAAGCCGGCGGTGACCACGACGCTGAGTGCGCCCTGCGCCACGTTGTCGCCCCAGCCGAACCAGAACGATTCGTGGCGCGGCGTCTGGTTCAGCAGGTGCTGGCCCGACTGCAGCACCCAGACCCAGCCGGCGTGCAGGCCGGCAACCCCGTACAGGTGCCCGTGCCGCGCCGTCAGCGCGCACAGCGCCATGCCCATCAGGAAGAGCGTGAGCGCGAAGTCCCAGTCGGTCGCCGGTTTGAACAGCGCGAACATGTGCGGGAACAACTCGAAGCCCGACGTCCACGAGACCTCCGCCAGCGGCTCCGGCGTGCGCGGGCGCATGAAGTGCACGATGGAGAAGAACGAGCTGGAGATCACCGCGGCGCCCAGGGTGGAGAAGCGCGTCCGCAGGACGCCGAAGATGAAGCCGCGGAAGAGGTATTCCTCCAGCGTGCCGACCAGCAGCGCGCCCACGAGCGCCTCCATCGGGCGCATGACAAGCCGCCAGGTGCCGAGGTGTTTGGGGTCGAACCCGTAGAGGCCCAGGCTGCATCCCGCGGCATACACCGCCGCGATGGAGGCCACGCCGAGCAACGCCCAGCGAAGAAAATCCCGTCCGCGCGCGGGGCTCCAGCGCAGCGCCGGCGCCACGCGCGCGAGCGTGCCGGAGTGCCGCAGGCACGGCCAGACCAGCAGCAGCGCGATCACCTGCACGCAGCGTGTCGCCACGCGCTCAAAACGGTCGCGCGCGAGGTCGGCGAAGATGGCGTGGTGCGGCGCGAGCGCCTGGATGCCTTCGTAGATCCAGGGGGCGATCAACAGTCCCATCGAAAGCGGGAGGGTCAGGAAGAAGATAAGATATGCGACGGGCCGTTGGGTCATGCGGGCGCTAGGTTAACAGGGAATGCGCGCATGTGAAGCGAATATCCCTCACCCCAGCACCGGCGCGAGGTGCGCGCGCCACTGCGCGGTGAAATCCTGCGCGAGGTAGCGCTGGAGCCGCGCGGATTGCGCGCCGGTGATCGCCTCGCGCAGCGCGGCGTCGCGCGCCACGCGCGGGAGCAGCTCCGCCAGCAGGTCGAACCGCTTCTCGCGCAGCAGCACGCCCGCGCTGTCCATCGTCTCCGGGATCGCCGCCGCGCCGAACGCGACGACCGGCACGCGGTGCGCCATCGCCTCGACCAGCGGGATGCAGAAGCCCTCGTGCTCGCTCATGCAGAGGAAGACGGACGCCGTCGCGTAGTACGCGCGCAGCGACTCGGGCGGCACGGAGCCCGCGAAGACGACGCGGTTCAGCTTCAGCTCCACCGCCTTCGCGCGCAGCAGCGCGTGGTAGCGCTCAAGGCCCGCGTAGGAGCCGACGTGGATCAGCCGCGCGTCGGGGTCCGTGTAGCGCTGCACGTAATACAGCGCGAACAGCAGGTCCTCGATCCGCTTGTTCGGCGCGCCGCGTCCGACGAAGAGGAGGTTCATGCGCCCGTCGCCGAACTCGTCGAGCACGCGCCGGTCCTGCGGGCCCTCCCACTGGCCGCGCTCCAGCTTCATCGGCATCACCTGCACGTTCCGGTAGCCCATCAGCGCGAGCTCCTGCGCGTTGAACCGGCTCACCGCGAGGTTCACGTCGGCCACGCCCGCCAGCGCGCGGACCTGCTCGAACCCGGCGCGCAGGTGGCCCGCGATCTCCTCCTGGACGCCGCGGAAATAATCCGGCGGCGTGATGTTGTGGTAGAGGATCACCTTCCGGCACTTCAGCCGCGCGAAGACCTCGTTCACCGGCGAGCCGATGGACAGATGCAGCAGCGCGACATCGTCCGCGCCCAGCGCCGCAGCAGCCTCCGCGAGATCGCGCGCGTCCTTGCGCAGCTCCGGCAGGATGCGCCGCTGCTCGCAGAAAATATCCGACGCCAGCCCCCACGAGCGGAACAGCTCGCGCAACACGCGCGCCTCATTGCTGATCGCGTCGCCCTTGGCGTACCCGGCGGTGAATTGGTGGAGGGAGGGCATGGGGAGGTGGGGCGGACGGTGTCAGGTGTCGGGTGTCAGGGAGGAGGGCGATGGGATTTGCAACGTCTGTAAAATCTTTTTGGGCGGCTTGCAACGTCTGTAATTTACAGACGCTGTAAACCCTTCCCGACACCTGAAACCCGACACCCTCCTCACCTAATCCAATGCCTCCAACATGCGTCGCTCGACGGCGGGCCAGGCGTATTCGCGGAGGACGTACTGGCGGCCGGCGGCGGCGAGCGCGCGGCGGGCGGGTTCGTCGTCGAGCAGTTTCAGCAGGGCTTCCTCGAATTGCGGGTAGCTCTTGAACCAGAGGCCGCCGTTCGCGCGGCGGACCTGGTCCTTCAGCACGGCGCTGCACGCGTGGACGAGGCCGGGGGTGCCGGCGAGCCACGCTTCGAGCAGGACGATGCCGAGGCTTTCGTTGACCGACGGATGGATGAAGGCGACGGCGCCGGCCATCGCGTCGCGCTTGTCCTGTTCCGACACGAAGCCGAGGTCGTGGAGGACGGGGCGCAGTTTTTCCGGCGCGTCGATCTGCCCGCTGCCGGTGAACACGGCGTGCACATCGCGGCCCGTGCGCTCGCGGAACACGTCGAGGTATTCGCAGAGCAACGGCGTGCCCTTCAGCGGCTCGCGGCGCCCGGCGTACATCACATAGGGCGCGGCGAGGCCGAGTTTCGCGGCGCACGCCTTCGGGTCGGCGGTGAACGGGTCGAGGCCGAGGCCGACGACGGTGGCTTTCGCAGGGTCGATGCCGTACAGCCGTTCGGCCAGCGCCTGCTCGGGATGCGTGTTGAAGAGGAAGCCGCGCACGGCGAGGAACATCTCCTTCATGATGCCGAGGTAGGCGAAGACCTCGTCGTGCAGGCAGGGCACGAGCATCATTTTTTCGGGATGCGCCATCGCGGCGGACCAGGTGATGCCGAAGAGGTAGGGGCCGGCGACGAGGCGGTCGTAGGCGTTCGCGTTCGTTTCGAGATGGTCCATCAGCGCGCGGCTGTTGACGCTGTTTTCGATCCACGCGCGTTCCTCGTCCGCGCTGACGCGCACGCCCTTGTCGATCGCGCCCTGCACGCCGAGGAAGGTCGCGACGTCGCGGTCCTCGTTCACCGGGAAGAAGTGGACGCGCACGCCGTTGATCGTTTTCTCGCCGGGCGGGAGTTCATTCTTCCACGAAAAATGGTCGCTGGCGCAGGTCGTGAGGAAGTGGACCTCGCGCCCGGCGGCGGCGCAGCGCTCGGCCAGCGCCTTGAGCAGCGTCTCCGCGCCGCCGATGGTGCCCTTCTCGGAATAGCGCGGGGCGAGGAAGGCGATGCGTTGCGCGCGGCTCATGCGGGTTTGGAACCCCGGGCCTGTTTTTCGAGTTCGGCGACGCGCGACTCGAGGCGGGCGATGCGCTCGCGGTACTGCTCCTCGAGGCTTTCGATGCCGGTGACGACGAGACCGTTGACGGTGTTCTGCTGGGACCAGAGCCGGTAGGTGTAGAACTTCAGCAGCTTCCAGATGACCTTTTTCAGCGCCACGAGCAGCGGGGCCGCGGCGGAGCGCCGCTCGCGGATTTCGAAATCGTTGATGTCCACGAAGGCCGCCTCGCGGAGCGAGCGCAGGTAGAAGGCGAGGAACTCGTCGTCGTTTTTGAGGTTCAGCAGGTTCGTGCGTTCCGCGCGGGCGATCCGCGCGTCGGCATACGCCCCCTGCGCCGCCTTCCGGGCGACCGTGTCCTCGATGTCCTTCATCAGGCGCTCGACATCCATGCCCGGCGCCGCCACTTCAATCGGTGTAGACATGCGCGAAGGATGCCCGCAGGCGGTGGGGGTGTCAACGGGGGCGCGCACCCTCCCGTGCCCGTCCTCGGGGTTGTGGAAAACGACGACGAGGACGAGGCGAGGCGGAGGATTTCACCTTGCATCGTTCGTCCGGCCCGGTAGCGTCACGGGCTGCATGAGGGAAACGACTCCAGATGTGGAATTGTGGACGCGGCCGCGGTGGCGGGCGGAGGATCTGGGCGCGCCGCTGCCGCCGTCGCCGCACGCGAATTCGGTGTGCCTGCCGATGTGGCGGGATGTCATTGATTACGAGGAAAAGCGGCCGCGCGTGCTGGACCGCTTGCAGGCGGGGTATCCGCGGTTTGTGATTCCGCCGCGCGTGGTGCGGTTCCACGAGGAGTGCCGCCGCCGGTTCGCGCGCGCGGGCGAGGCGTGCCTGGCGTATCCGAGCGAGCGCGCCGCGCTGCGGTGCATCGAGGCGATCCAGCGCTGGTCCAGCGCGTCGGCGCGCGTGGAGCCGTGGGGCGACGGGCGCGTGTTCGTGGTGTGCTACGCCGAGGCGGCGCACGAGTGGGCGATGAAATACTGGCGGCACACGGGCGACGGCATTTCGTCGCGCCACGCGGATGCGCTGAGCACGTGCGGGTCCGAGCCGTCCGGCGGCGGCGCGCTGGACACGGTGCGTGCGCGCATCGCGGCGCTGATGGATGTGTTCCCGTCCGATGTGTGGCTGTTCCCGAGCGGCATGGCGGCGCTCTATGCGGTGCATCGCGCGGTGACGCGGCTGCGGCCCGGCGCGCGCAGCGTGCAGTACGGCTTCCCCTATGTGGACACCCTGAAGATCCAGCAGGACCTCGGGCCCGGCGCGATCTTCTTCCCCTTTGGCAATGCCTCGGAACTGCCCGCGCTGGCGGACGCGCTCGCCGCGGAACCGGTGTCGGGCCTGTTCTGCGAGTTCCCGTCGAACCCGCTGCTCGGCAGCCCCGATCTCGAGGCGCTCTGCGCCGCGGCGGGCCCGCGCGAGGTGCCGGTGATTGTGGACGACACGATCTCCACCTACGCCAACGTCAATCCGCTGCCCGCGTGCGACCTCGTGGCCACGAGCCTGACGAAATTCTTCACCGGGCGCGGCGACGTGATGGCCGGCGCCGTGGTGCTGAATCCGCGCCGCCCGCTGGCCGACCGCCTGCGCGCCGCGCTGGAGGCCGAGGTGGACCCGGTGATCTGGGGCGGCGACGCGGTCTGCATGGAGGCGTATTCCACGGACTTCGTCGAGCGGATGAAGCGCACCAACGAAACGACCTCCGCGCTGACCCGCTGGCTGCGCGAGCAGCCCGAAGTGGCGGAGGTGTATTATCCCGAGTTCCGCGACCGCGCGCTGTACGACCGGTTCCGCCGGCCCGGCGGCGGGTACAGCGGGCTCTTCTCGCTCCTTCTTAAGGACGCGGCGGCCACAAGCGAGCCGTTCTTCAACCGGCTGCGGATCTGCAAGGGCCCGAACCTCGGCACGACGTTCACGCTGGCCTGCCCGTTCACGCTGCTGGCGCACTACGGGGAACTCGACTGGGCCGAGCGCTGCGGCGTGTCGCGCCACCTGATCCGCTTCTCCGTCGGCCTCGAACCCGCCGACGACCTGCGCGCGCGGTTTGAGCAGGCGTTGAGGTAGGCGGGGAAGCCCCGCCCGCACCGGGCGCGGGTTTTTCGGCCGTCATCCCATTTGACCCCTTGGGTCCTTCGGGATTATGGTATCCTGAACCGTTGACGCGCCACTCATGACTGTAGCCGCCCCAACCAAACTCGCGATGCTGCTCGAAAAAACCGGATTGTTCCAATCCGGACAGGTCGAGGAGCTTGTCGCGCGCCAGCAGCAGTCGGCGCGGTCGATCACCGAGCTGGTGGCCGAGTCCGGCTACGCGCGCGAGGACCAGTTCCTCAAGGCGCTGGCGTCGGCGATGGGCGTGCCGTATGTGCGGCCCGGCGACCTCACGATTGAAAAGGCGGTCCTCGAGAAGCTGCCGACGAAGGCGATCTTCCAGTACAACGTGATGCCCATCGCGCTGGAGAACGGCGCGCTGCGCGTCGCGGCGCACGACCCGTTCATGCCCGGCCTGATCGACGCGCTGCGGCTCGCGTCGGGCCACCGCATCCGCCTCGCGCTCAGCACCTCGGCGGACATCGACAAGGCGGCGAAGAAGCTCTACGGCGTCGGCGCGGAGACGCTCGACAAGATGATCGCGGACAACCGCATCGAAGTCTCCGTCGAGGAGGATCTCGGCAAGCAGGATCTCAGCGAGCTCGACCAGGAGGCGTCGGTCGTCAAGTTCGTCAACCAGATCATCTGGGAGGCGTACAAGGACCGCGCGACGGACATCCACCTGGAGCCGCAGGAGATGGACCTGCGCATCCGCTACCGCGTGGACGGCGTGCTGCACCAGACGCCCGTGCCGCCGCAGTTGAAGCGCTTCCAGGCGTCGATCATCTCCCGCATCAAGGTCATGGGGAACATGGACATCGCCGAAAAGCGGCTGCCGCAGGACGGGCGCATCAGCCTGCGCATCCACGGCGAGGAAATCGACGTCCGCGTGTCCACGATGCCGACGGTGTACGGCGAGAGCGTGAGCTTGCGGTTGCTGATGCGGTCGAGCGGCATGCTCGGCATGGACAAGCTCGGGCTGGAGGAGAACGACGCGCAGATCCTGCTGAAGCTGATCAACAAGCCGCACGGCATCCTGCTGGTCACCGGCCCGACGGGGTCCGGCAAATCGACTTCGCTCTACGCGTGGCTGCACACGATCAATTCGGTGGACCTGCGCATCCTGACGATTGAGGACCCGATCGAATACGAGATGGCGGGGGTGAACCAGATCCACGTGAAGCCGGAAATCGGCCTCACGTTCGCCGTCGGCCTGCGGCACATCCTGCGCCAGGACCCCGACGTGATCATGGTCGGCGAAATCCGCGACAAGGAGACGGCGGAAATCGCGATCCGCGCCGCGCTTACCGGTCACCTGGTGTTCAGCACGCTGCACACGAACGACTCCGCCGGCGCGGTGACGCGGCTCACCGACATGGGCATCGAGCCGTTCCTGATCGCGTCTTCCGTGGAGGGCCTGGTCGCCCAGCGCCTCGTGCGGCGGCTGTGCCCGCACTGCAAGCGCCCGTGGAAGGTGGATCTCCCGTTCCTGAACACGATCGGCTTCCCGCTTGAGCGCCTGTCCGAGGGCACGATCATGGAGGCCGCCGGCTGCGAGGAATGCCGGGGCACCGGGTTCCGCGGGCGCACGGGCATTTACGAAATCCTGCCGATCACCGACGCGATCCGCCCGCTCGTCGTCAGCCGCGCCTCGTCCAGCGCCATCAAGCAGGAGGCCATCCGCCACGGCATGCGCACCCTGCGCGACGACGGCTGGACCAAGGCGCTGAAAGGCGTCACGACGCTGGAGGAAGTCCTGCGCGTGACCGAAGAGGACGAGGCCCTGGCGGAGACCTAAGCGAAGGCACAAAGGGACAAAGGCACAGAGGCACAAAGGAACCGCCTGCTGACACCTGAAACCCGACACCTGAAACCTCCCCATGCCCCGTTTTTCCTATAACGCCCGGTCCGGAAGCGGCGACCGTTTGTCCGGTGTGGTCGAGGCCTCGGACCGGCGTTCGGCGCTCGTACAGTTGGAGCGGAAGGGGCTGTTCCCGATTTCCGTGACGGAGGTGGCGGCCGGGGCTGCCGCGCCCGCCGCATCCCCGGCGCCGGGCAAGCCCGCCGCGAAAGCGCCTGCGCCCGCGGCGAAGAAGCCCTCCGCGCCGGCGAGCCCCGCGAAGTTCTCCTGGAATATCGGCGGGCCCCGCGCGCCGCGCATGAGCCTGCGCGAAACGCTCTTCTTCGCGCGCGAATTGAGCGATTTGTTGTCCTCCGGCATGACGCTCGGCAACGCGCTGCATACGCTGTCGCGGCGCAAGACGAAGTCCGACCAGGACCGGATGGTGGTCGAGCTGCGCGACGAAATCGTGCGCGGCGCGAGCCTGTCCGACGCGCTGGCGCGGTTCCCCGACACCTTTTCCAACCTGTTCGTGAGCATGGTGCGGGCGGGCGAGGCGAGCGGCGCGGTGAACGATGCGCTGGGGCGGCTGGTCAAACACTACGAACGCGTGATTGAGGCCCGGGAAAAGATCATCGGGGCGATGATCTACCCGGCCATCGTGCTGATCGTCGGCCTGCTGACCATCATCTTCACCATGACCTTCGTGATCCCGAAATTCTCGACGGTGTTCGCGGAGCTGGGGGCGGTGCTGCCGCTGCCCACGCGCATCCTGATGGGCATGAGCCGCTTCTTCGTCGTCTGGGGCTGGCTGCTTGCGCTGGTGGTCGTCGGCGTGTCGATCCTCGTGAAGCGCTACATCCGCACCGACGCGGGCGAGCGGAAGTGGCACGCGCTGATGCTGCGGATCCCGGTCGTCAGCAAGATCGTGACCGCGAACGCGTTTTCCCAATTCGCCCGCACGCTCGGCGCGCTGCTGACCAACGGCGTGCCGGTGCTGCAGGCGCTGTCGATCGTGGAGAACACCGTCGGCAACCGGATCATCGCGGAGGAAATCCACAACGCGCGCGAACGCGTGACGGACGGTTCGACCATTTCGGGACCGCTAGCCGAGGGCCAGGTGTTCCCGAGCCTGCTGACGGACATGCTCGCCGTGGGCGAGGAGGCGGGCGACATGAGCGGCGCGCTGCAGCACATCTCGCAGCGGTACGAGGCCGAGCTGGACCGCAGCATCAAGCTGATGACGACCGTGCTCGAACCGGTCATGATCCTCGGCATCGCGCTCGGCGTCGGCTTCGTCGCGATGAGCATGCTCATGGCGGTGTTCAGTTTGACCAGCGGGTTGAATGTGTGAGTTGGGCGATTCGTTAATGGAGGACGACAACATGAAAAGCGAACGGCGTACACGCGGCAGCGGGCAGGCGGGTTTCACCCTCGTGGAAATCCTGCTCGTGGTGGTGATCATCGGCATGCTGGCCACGATAGCGGCCATCAACGTGCCGAAGTTCCTGGGCCAGGGCCGCGAAGGCAAGGTCAAGGCCGACCTCAACAGCATCTCGGCCGCGGTCGAGGCGTACAACATGGTGGAGGGGAAGTATCCGGCCTCGCTCTCGGCGCTGACCGAGGGGACCGACCCCTACCTGAAGACGCTGCCGCGCGACCCGTGGGGCAACGAATACCAGTACAACGTCCCCAGCTCCCACGCCGGCCATCGCTACGATGTCTATTCGAACGGCGAGAACGGCAGGCAGATCGGGACGTGGAACCTGAACGAGAAGACCGGCTCGAAATAGCCGGCGTCGGCCCGGGTCATGCGCTCTACCGCTTCCAGGTCGATCCGGCATCGGATGCGCAGCGGCGGCGGGTTCACGCTGATGGAGATCCTGGTGGTGGTGGTCATCATCGGGATGATCGCCGGCGTGGCGATGCCCGGGTTCTCGCGCGCGATGAAAGGCGCCGAGCTGCGCTCGTCCGCGCGCACGCTGGCGATGGCGCACAAGTATGCGCGCAACACCGCGGTGTTGAAACAGGTGCCGATGGCGCTGCTCGTGGACACCGTCGGTATGGAGATTGAGGTGGTGTCGCAGCCGGGTCGGCGCGCGCTGCGCAATCGCGACGGATTCCTCGACGCGCGCCGCGAGCGCGCGAACGCGCCGGAAGCCGAGGTGCCGGGGGGCGAGCCCGCGGCCACGCCGGCCTCGGCGGCGACGATCGCCAGCGAATTGCGACGCCCGCTGGGGCGGAACGTGAAGGTGGATTCCTTTGAAACGGTGGGCAGCCGGAAGCCCGATGAAATCGAGGGCATTTACTGGGTGAACTATCATCCGAACGGCATGTGCGACGGATTCAAGATCCGCCTCGTCGATGCGAACGGACGCTGGGCGCTGATCACCGCCGAGGGGATTTCCGGCGTGGCGGAAGTGGAGTGGGAGCCGTGAGGGCGGCGACCCGTGTTCAGTGTCCGGTGACCGGTGACCGGTGTCGAGCGGAACGGCGGCGCAGCCGGGCGGGGTTGTCGCTGGTGGAGGTGATCCTCGCGCTGATGATCATCGGCACGGGGCTCGTCGCGCTGGTCGCCGCCGTGTCGCGCTGTTTGTCGATTCCGCGCCTTGCGATGAATTACGACACCGCGCGCGAATTGCTCGGCACGCTGGAGGCGGAGAATCCGCTGCCGGTGGAAGAGGAGATCGAGGAGGCCGCCGGCCAGGGCACGTTCGATCCGCCGCACTCCAATTTCAGCTGGGTGCGCACCGTCGAGCAGGAGGGCGAGGACGAGGAGGACGGCTTGTGGCGGGTCACCACGACGATTTCGTGGACGGAAAACCGCCAGACACGCAACGAGCAGGTTGTGACGCTCGTGTATCGGAAGCCGGATTCATGAGTGCGCGCCCGCCATCGCCGAGCCGCGGCGGCTTTACGCTGATCGAGATCCTGGTCGCGGTGCTGATTCTGGCCACGGCGTTTACGATCATCTGGACGACCTTTTCCGTCTCGCTCAGCGGCTGGCGCAAGGGGCAGGTGGCGCTCGATCGCCTGCACCACGGCGATTTCGTGATGGAGCAACTCGTCGCGGCGATGCGCTCCGCCGCCTTCTTCAGCTCGCGGCCGGACAAATACGGGTTCTGGCTCGAAAACAAAGGCAGCCAGGACGAGGTCAGCTGGGTGACCTCCGCAACGGCGTTCATGAAGCCTGACGATCCGCTCGCGCGCGGCCTGCACCGCCTGTGGGTCGGCATCGAGGCGAATGAGGACGGGGATGACGCGTTCGCCGTGCGCGCCTATCCGCATTTCGCCAAGGACATCGAGGCCGACGACATCGATCCGTGGTTCATCTCCAGCCGCGTGAAGGCGCTGGACTGCAAGGTGTGGGATGCGGAGACCGAGACCTGGGACGATGAGTGGGAGGACACGAACGCCGTGCCCGCGCTGGTCCGCGTGGAGCTGACGCTGGAGCCGCTGGCGCGCGGGGAGCGGGAGATCAAGGTGGTGCGCATGGTGGAGATCCCCGTCGGCCCCGCGACGACCGGCGCCGCCGCGCGCGCGCAATCGCCCGCGCCCGCCGGCGGGGAGACCCCCGCGCCCG
>CALKUH010000012.1 GCA_937996795.1 uncultured Verrucomicrobiota bacterium
GCTACACGGTGCGCGCCGCGCGCGAACCGGACGCGCGGCCCGCGATCGCGGCGCTCGCGGCCCAGCGCGGCTGGGCCCTGCGCGAGTTGCACCAGGAGGCCGCCACGCTGGAGGACATCTTTGTGAACCTCACGAAGGGCGACGAGGCGGAGACGCGGCCATGAGCGCATTCCTCACCCTGTGGCGCAAGGAACTCACGGGCTACTTCCTGTCGCCCATCGCCTACATCGTGATGATCTTCTTCCTGGTGGTGATGGGCTCGATCTTCTCCCTGCTCGTCTCCGCGCTCGCGGAGGCGCCGGGCGGCATCACGGTGATGAACGTGCTGTTCGGCTCGCCGTTCTACTGGATGACGATGCTGGTGCTGGTGCCCGTGCTCACGATGCGGCTGTTCGCGGAGGAGAAGAAGGCCGGCACGATTGAGACGCTGATGACGGCGCCGGTCACCGACACGGCCATCGTGCTGGCGAAGTATGCCGGCGCGCTCAGCTTCTACGCGTTCATGTGGGTGCCGACGGCGGCCTATGTGTTCATCCTCAGCCACTTCAGCTCCGAGATGGCGCCGCTGGACCCGGGCCTGCTGGCGGGCGGCTACCTCGGCGCGCTGCTCGTCGGCATGTTCTACATCGCGATCGGCCTGCTCTGCTCCGCGCTGACGAGCAACCAGATCGTCGCGGCGATCATCACGTTCGCCGTGATGTTCGTGTTGTTCCTCGCCGGCCTGCTCGACTACGTCGCGCGCGGCGAGGCGGTGCAGGCGTTCAGCGCGCACGTCTCGTCCTACGCGCACATGCTGGAGTTCTCGCGCGGCACGATCGACACGCGCCCGCTGGTGTATTACCTGTCGGGCACCGCGCTGATGCTGTTTTCCACCGTCAAGATCGTGGAGGCGCGGGCCTGGAAATGAGCACGCCCATTCGCCATCGGCAGCACACTGCAGGCGCGGTCGCTGACCGCGCTCACCGAGCGCGGCTACAGCAAGCGGCCGGCGCGGGCACGTCCCATCACCCTCGAGCCACGGCATGAGCGCCCACCCCCCCACCGATGCGCAGCGCAGCATCCGCCGCAGCACGCGCCGCCGCGTGGCCTTCGGGCTCAACACCGGCGCGGGCCTGTTGCTCGCCCTCGCGCTCACCGTGATGGTGAACTACCTCGCGCACCGCCACTACGCGCGGTTCGATCTCAGCCGCGCGGGGTTCTACACGCTGTCGGACAAGACGCGCTCGCTGCTCGGCTCGCTGACGGGCCGCGTCGATGTCGTCGTCTTCTTCCAGCCCGACCACGCGGCGTATGAGGACGTGCTGAACCTGCTCAAGGAATACCAGCACGCGAGCCCGAACGTCTCGGTCGAACGCGTGGACCCGAACCGCGACCTCGGCCGCGCGGAGGCGCTGGTCCGCCAATACGAGGTCAACGAACTCAACGTGGTCGTCTTCGCCCACGGCGGGCGCGTGAAGTTTGTCGGCGCGGACGAGCTCAACGACATCGACTACGGGTCGGTCCGCTACGGCGGCCCGCCGCAGGCGACGACGTTCCGCGGCGAGCTCGCCTTCTCCTCCGCCATCCACAGCCTCACGCAGGCGCAGCAGCCGGTGGTCTATTTCATCCGCGGCCACGGCGAGCGCGACATCAACGACCGCGACCCCTACACCGGCTACTCCGCCATCGCGCAGCAGGCGCGGCGCGACAACGTGGACGTGCGCGACCTGCTGCTCGCGGAGGCGCAGCAGATCCCCGCCGACGCCGCCGCGCTGGTCCTGCCCGGGCCGACCAAGCCGCTCGCGCCGCAGGAAATCGACCTGCTGCGCGCGTGGCTCAACAACAGCGGGCGCCTGCTCGTCCTGCTCGACACCGGGCCCGCCCCCGGCCTGCGCGGCCTGCTGGAAACCTGGAACATCCGCATCCAGGACGATGTGGTCGTCGACCCGACGCGCACGCTGACCGGACTCGACCTCTTCGTGAACGACTACGGCGTCCACCCGATCACGCGGAACCTGGGCGACGTCACGTCGGTGTTCTACCTGCCGCGCTCGGTCGAGCCGATCCCGCCGCCCGACGGCGCACCGCCCGCCGCCGACCGGCCGCGCGTGAGCGTGCTCGCCCGCAGCTCGCCGGAGAGCTGGGCGGAGACCGACCTCGAACAAAAGCCCATGAAATATGACCGCACCTACGACCGGCAGGGGCCGGTTTCGCTCGCCGCGGCGGCGGAACGCGGCGCGGCGCCCTCGCTCGACATGGACCTGCGCCCGTCGCGCCTCGTCGTGATCGGCGACACGGATTTCCTCTCCAACGGCGCGCTCAGCGGCGGCAACACGGACCTCTTCCTCAATTCGCTGAACTGGCTGCTGGAGCGCGAGCAGCTCATGGCCATCGCGCCGAAGCCGCTGGAGGACCTGCGCCTCGTCATCTCGCAGGAACAGGTGCGCCGCGTCTTCTGGACGGTCGTCGTCATCCTGCCCGGCCTGCTCGCCATCCTCGGCGCGGGCATCTGGTGGCAGCGGAGGTCATGAGATGAGGACGAGCACCCTCCTCCTGCTGCTCGCGGTGCTGGCGCTCGGCCTCTACATCGGCCTCTTCGAGCGGCGCATGGATTCCACCGACAAGAAGCGCGAGATCGCGCGCCGCGTGCTGCGCTTCGACCCGACGCGCATCACCGGCGTGCGCGTCGTCCGCGAGGGCCTCCAGTTCGCGCTGGAGAAGCGCGAGGACCAGTGGCGCCTCTCCAGCCCCTTCGCCGCGCGCGCGGACGCCGGCGCGGTCGCCCGCCTGATCGACAACCTGGAGCTGCTGGAGCGCAGCGACGTGATCCGCGCGAAGGAACAGCGCAAGCAGGGCCTCACCCTGTCCGACTTCGGACTCGACCCGCCCCGCGCGCGCATCGTGCTCGCCAGCCCGGAAAAGACGTGGACCCTGCTCGTCGGCCGCGACACGCCGGTGGGCGAAAACCTGTTCCTGAAGGAGGAGAACGACACGACGGTCTTCGTCACCTCCACGAACCTGCTCGCGGACCTGCCCGCGGGCGTCGATGTGCTGCGCGACCGCCGCCTCTTCCTCGGATTCCCCGGCGAGGTCACGCGACTCGACATCCGCCGCCGCGAGGGCCTGCTGAACCTCGTGCGCACGGAAGGCGGCGGCTGGCGGATGCAGCAGCCGTGGACGGGGCGCGCGGCGCTCGACGCGGTGAAGGGCTTGCTCGACCCGCTGTTCACCACGCGGATTGCGGAGTTCGTCGCCGAGTCCTTCGACGCGGCGTCGCTGTACGGGCTCGATGAGCCCGCCGCCCAGGTGTCGCTCATCGGCGACCGGCGGCACGGCGAACAGGTGCTGCAACTCGGCAAGCCGGTGGAGCGCAACACGAACCAGGTGTATGCGACGCTCCAGCCGGAGGGCTTCATCTTCACCGTGGACCGCGCGCTGCTGGATGCGCTGCAGCTGAAGGCGGACACGGTGCGCGACCGGCGCCTCCTGACCCTGCCCGCGCATGAGATCGGCTACATCCGCGTCGAGGAGGGCGAGCGCTCCATCCACCTCGCGCGCGGCGAGGCGGGCGCGTGGGAGCTGCTGGAGCCGTGGCGCGGCAAGGCGGACGACGCGCGCCTGCAAGCCGCGATCGCCGAATGGACCGGGCTCCGGATCGAGGCCTTCGTGGACCAGCCGGGCACGAATCTCGTCGAATGGGGCTTCGAGCCGCCCGCGCGCCGCATCGTGTTTGCGCGCAGGCCGCCCGAACCCGCGACCAACGGAACGGCCGCGGCGCGCGCGGACGGCGAAACCGCCGTCTGGGTGTCGGCCCTGCCGGCCTCCAACCAGCTCGCGCTGGTGAAGCTCGCCTCCGACGAAACCCTCTATCGCGTATCCGCGGACACGCTGGGCTCGCTCCCGATGTCGCCCCTCTTCTTCCGCCACCCGCGCGTGCTGTCCTTCGAGCAGGAGGCCGTGCGCGGGCTCGCCGTCCAGCGCGCCGGCCGCGAGGAGCGCGTCACGCGGGATTCCGCCACCAACGAGTTCGTGGCCGCCGCGCGCGCCGCCGTCAATCCCGCGGCCGTCCGCGAGATTCTCGGCCTCCTGTCCGCGCTGCACGCGCAGGAGTACCTCGCCGAGAATGTCGCGCAACCCGCCGACTACGGGCTCGCCGAGCCGCAGGCGCAGGTCACCGTCAGCCTGCAGGGCGGCGCCACCCCCGCGCGCACGCTGCTGCTGGGCGCGGAGCGCGCGGACGGCAGCACCTGCGCCATGCTGCGCGGCGGCGACGTGGTGTTCGCGATCCCGCGCGAGACACGGGACAAGCTGCTGCAATCGTTGTATAACGGCGCCACCACGACGAAGGATGCGCCGAGTGCCGAAGCCAACGCCCAACCCGCCGCCGCCCCCTGAGCCGCCCCGCGCGGAATCGGGCTGGCACCGCTTCTTCCGCCGCGCACACCTGTGCGGCCGCACGCTCTGGCAATGCGCGGCGCTCGCGTTCATCCTGCTGCTCGGCGCGTGGATGATCGGCCTGCCGGGCCCGCTCGCGAACCGCCTGCTCGCGCGACTCGACCTCGCGCCGTTCGAACTCAACGTCGAGCGCCTGACGTTCGATCCCCGGCTGGGCCTGCTCCTGCACGACGCCGAGCTCCGGTCCGCCGAATTCGGACCCGCGCCGCTGATCCAAACCCGCGCGCTCGCCCTGAAACCCCGCTTCGCCCCGCTCCTGCTGGGCCGGTTCCGTCTCGAATCGGCGGACCTGCGCGAAGCCACGCTCGTCGCGCCACCGTGGACCACGCCGAGCGAGGGATATGCCGACGACCCGCTCGTCGTCTCCAACATGCAGCTCCGCCTCGCCTTCGACGGGCGCGACATCCGGCTGCGCGAACTGTCGGGCGCGCTGGCGCAGGTGGATGTGCATGCACAGGGTCGGTGGGTCCTGAGCCCGGCTGGAGGCCCCGGCTGGAACGCGCGACGCGTCGCCGACACGCTGCGCGCCGTGCAGCGCGCGCCGCGCGCGCTGGCGGAAGGCGTGAACCTGCTCAATGCGATGCAGGGCCATGCGCGCATCCGTCTCACCGGCTCATTCGACGCCACCCCCACCGGCGCCGTGGCGACGGCCCGCCTGGAGGGCGGCCCGTTCGCGCTGCACGGCGCGCCGTTCGACCACATCACCGCCTCGCTCCAGCTTGAGCGCCAGACCCTCACGCTCACCAACGCGCGCCTGCGCACCGCCACCGGCCTCGCGGAACTGAGCGCCTCGATGGATTTCGCCACCAGCAATTGCGCCGCGCAGATCACCTGCGATCTGCCACCCGCCCATTTGCGCAGCCTGCTCTTCAAACCCTACCGCGATGCCCTCTCCACGATGGCGGTGGAGTCGGATGGCGAACTGGATTTCCACGCCCGCGTCGGGCCCGCCCCCTGGGGCCGGTTGCGCCCGACGTTCCACGCGGATGCCGCCTTCAGCCGTCTCCGCATTCGCGGGGTCCCGTTCGCCGACGGGGCGGCCTCGCTGCGCGGAACCGACGACGGCTTCGAGGCCCGCGACGCGCGCACCCGGTTCGGCGCGGAGGGGGAACGCGGCGCGGGGCACGGCGCCTTCACCTGGCACTCGGCGCACCGCCACCTCGAGGGCGAACTGCACATGGAGGTCGATCCCACGGATCTCGTCCCCCTGCTGACGTCGAACCAGACGCGCCTCGTCCAACGCTTCACGTTCCCCGCCACGCGCCCGCGGTTCGACGGGACCTTCAGCGTGTCACCCGGCCGGACCAACCTGCACGTCGCCGGTCGGCTGGCGGCGGACGGCTTCACCTATCGCGACGTCGAGGTCGGCGCGATGACCGCGACCCTCCGCTTCGCGACCAATGCCCTCACGCTCGCGCCGTGGCATTTTTCACGGCCCGAAGGCGTGACCGACGGCTCGCTCACCATCGACCTCAAGCACAACCTCATCGACGTCGCGCTGGACAGCACGATGAACCCCGTCGCCATCGCCGGGCTGGTCGGCCCGCGCCTCCACGCCGCCGTCAGCCACTGGCGGTTCGACGGCCCGACGCAGCTGCGCGCGCGCGGACGCATCGACGCGACGCCCGGCGAGGCGCAAACGGATCTCACGCTCGACGCCTCGGGCGAAAACATGGGGCGCGGGCGCTGGATCAGCGAAACGGCGCAGTTCACCGTGCACGCCCTCGGCGGAAGCTACACCGTCACGAACCTCGCCGGCCGCGCGTATGGCGGCGCCTTCGCCGGACAGGTCGCGGTCGAGCCGCTGCCCGCCGGACCCGACCACCGCTATGTGGTCCGGGCGACGCTGACCAACGCCGAGCTCGCCGGCATCACCGCGCACCGCCTGCGCGGCGACGAGCCGCCGCCCTCCGGTCGCGTATCGCTGGACCTGCAAATCACCGGCCTCGTCACCGACGCGTTCGGACCGGCCACGCGCGGAAGCGGAACCCTCGCGGTGGAGGACGGCGCGCTGTTCCGGCTGCCCCTGCTCGGCGGCCTGTCGGACCTGCTGTCCCGCATGGTGCCCGGCCTCGGGTTCGCCGCGCAGACGGATCTCACCTGCTCGTTTATCATCGCCGACGGCGCGATTTTCACCGACGACCTGATGCTCGCGGGCGACGTCATCAGCATGCGCGCGGACGGCGAAATCGAATTCGACGGGCGGGTGGACTGCCGCGTCGAGGTGCAACTGCTCCGCCGCGGCCCGCTCGCCGCGATCCTTCGCTTCATTACGCTGCCGGTGACCAAGCTGCTCGAGTTCCAGCTGTCCGGCACGGTGGACGAGCCCAAGTGGCGGCCGGTTAATTTGCCAAAGGAATTGTTCCTGATCTTCGACTGACCCACAGCCCACGGAACCCCACGCCCATGCCCACAAAAAAAGTTGCTTCCTCCGCCGGCGACACCGCGGTGCTCACCGTTGAAACCGATGCCGCGCACGCCGACGCCCTCGCCGCGGCGCTGGAGGAACGCTGGAAACGGCCGGTCGTCCAGATCCAGCGGCCGAACGCCGATCGCGTGTGGATCGAGGTCTATTTCGACAAGGACCTCGAGGCCCTGCTCGCCGCCCACGCCGTGCGCCGCTGGAAGGGCGTGCACGCGGCGCAGCCGCGCGTCTGCCGCGGCCGCGACTGGCTCGCGTTCTGGAAACTGCATTTCCGCGCGCGCGACATCGGCGGCCGGCTGCGCATCCGCCCGGTCTGGGAAAAGGGCGGCGCGGCGCCGCGCGGGCGCAAGACCCTGTGGCTCGACCCCGGCCTGAGCTTCGGCACCGGCGAACACTTCACCACGCGTTTTTGCCTCGAACAGCTCGACCGCCTCTGCGGGCCCGGCGTGAAGACGATGCTCGACGTGGGCACCGGCAGCGGCATCCTCGCCATCGCCGCCGCGCGACTCGGCGTAAAACGCATCGCCGCCTTCGACCACGACGCGCAGGCGCTCGAGCAGGCGCGCGAAAACGTGCGGCGCAACCGCGCCTCCGCCGCGATCCGCCTCTCCGTGCGCGACATGGAAAAGGACGGGCTGCCGCGCGGACCCTTTGACGTCGTCACCGCAAACGTATATAGCCGCCTGCTGATCGAGGCCGCGCCGGCCCTGGCCCGCGCCACCCGGCGCCACCTCGTGCTGAGCGGCATCCGGGAGTTTGAATTGGACAGCGTCGCCGAGGCGTTTATGGCGCAGGGCGGACAGGAAGTCGCGCGCGACGGCGACGGCGAATGGGGAGGCTTGGTGTTTTCATGGATACGTTCTTCTTCGACCTGAAACTGGCACAGGCCGCGGCCTTCGTCGGCGCGCTCGGCCTGATCGCCGCGATTGCGCTGCTCGCCGCGCCGGCGAAGTGCCGCGACCTGCTGCCGCGCATGGGCCGCATCGAGCCACTCGCGTGGAGCCTCGTCGCCATCGATTTGCTTTGGGTCGGCTGGATGATCAACAACACCGCGCTCGGCCGGTTCGACGCGATCAAGCCGGGCCTCTACATCCTCGTGCCCGCTGCGTTCCTCATCCTCATCAAGTTCCTCGACGACCTGCTCGCCGCCCGCGCGCTCGGCGGCCTGCTGCTGCTCATGGCCAACCCCATCCTCAACGCCGCCCGCTGGCACGACTCCGACTGGCGCTACGTCATGACCGTGCTCGCCTACGGCTGGGCCATCGCCGGCATCGCCCTCGTCCTCAGCCCCTACCTCTGGCGCCGCTGGGTCACCCCCCTCGTCGCCACCGACGCCCGCTGCCGCGCCACCGGCCTCGCCAAAGCCCTCGCCGGCCTCGCCCTGCTCGCGCTTGCGTGGAAGGTCTATTAGGGGGGGAAGAGGGTGTCGGGTTTCAGTTGTCGGGACCGATGAAAGCCATGAACACGCAGCCTCATGCGACCCAAGCCTCCTCCCCGACACCCGAAACCTGACACCTCAAACCTCCCCATGCCCTCCACCGGTCATCCGCGCATCCTCGTCCTCCGCGGCGGCGCGCTGGGGGATTTTATCGTCACGCTGCCCGTCCTCGCGGCGCTGCGCCGGCGGTGGCCAAACGCCTACATCGAACTCGTCGGCTATCCCTACATCGCGGACCTCGCGCGGGTCGCGGGGCTCGTGGACCACGTGGCGTCGCTGCACGGCGCGGGCATCGCGCGGTTCTTTGCGCTGCGCCCGGAGATTCCCGACAGCCAGCGCGCGCACATGCGCTCGTTCGAACTCGTGTTCAACTTCTTCCACGACCCGGAGGAGACGGTCCACATCAACCTTGAAACCGCCGGCGCGCAACAGGTCATCAGCGCATCGCCCCTCGTGGCCGACCTGCACGCCGTGGACCACTTCCTGAAGCCGCTGGAACGCCTCGCCATCTACGAAGCGGGCGCGATCCCCGCGCTGCCCCTGCCCGAAGCGGACCTCGCCGCCGGTCGCGCGCGGCTGGCGGCGCTCACCCGCGGACGCCCCGCGTGGATCCTCCACCCCGGCAGCGGAAGCCCGAAGAAAAACTGGCCGCCCGGCCAATTCATCGAAATCGCGCGACGCCTGCACGCCGCCCGGGAATTCGCGCCCGTTTTCCTCACAGGCGAGGCCGATGCGGAGGCGCGCGAGGGATTGCAGCGCAACGCGCCGGACCTGCCGCAACTCGACGGCCTGCCGCTGCGCGAAGCCGCGCAGGTCCTTGCCGCCGCGGCGGGCTATCTCGGCAACGACTCGGGCATCTCCCACCTCGCCGCCGCCCTCGGCACACGCACCGTCGCCCTGTTCGGCCCCTCCCGCGCCGACCGCTGGGCGCCCCGCGGCCCCCACGTCACCGTCGTCCAAGCCCCGGACGGACAGTTGGATCGCCTCTCCGTGGCGTCCGTCTGGACAACCATGACCATGTGATAAAATTCTTTCTTACCACCCGCTTCGCTGGAGTAGACGGAGTTCACGAAGGGGGCTTTCTTGGGGGGGAGCTGGACCAAACGCCCCCTCGGTGTCTCCGTGCGCTCCGTGGTTAATCCGTCTTTTCCGCGTCCAGCGACTCCTGGACCAGGGCGAGAATCTCCTCCTTGTCATACACGCGCCCCTCGCCGATGCCGGGGCACTCCTTGCAGGTCTGCCGCCACGCGGCCTCGGAGCGCACCGTCTCCGGCCAGAACGGATACGTCCGGCACTGGGTCGGGCGGACGGGATAGATCGTGCACTTGTTGTCCGCGAAGAACACGCAGTCGCCGTTGGCCTTCTCCTTGAGCGAGTGGCCGTTGCGCAGCGGATAGGCGTAGCGCTTCAGGAAGGCTGCGCGCGTCAGGCCGAGGTGCGCGGCGATGCGGGCCGACGTCGCCTCGTTCATGAAGACAGTTCCCGGCGCGCCGGTGCAGCACTGCCCGCACCCGGTGCAGCCGAAGCGCAACCCCGAATCAAAAAAGTAAGGCCGGTCCTCCGGCCGCCGCGTCTCCATCCCGCCCCTCCTCGTCCCCGTCCTCGAACGCCGGAATTTACAGCCGTTGGAACCGCCTGAACATTGTTTTAACAGACATTGAAAACCCTGATACCCGGCTTGCCAAACCCCCAAACCCCGCTACACTCCGCCGCCTTTCCCATGAGCACCACCCAATACCGCAATGTCGCCATCATCGCACACGTCGACCATGGCAAAACCACCCTGGTCGATAAAATGCTGCGCGAAGGCGGCGCCTTCAACGTCCGCGAGGAGGTCGAGGAGCGCGCGATGGACTCGATGGACCTCGAGCGCGAGAAGGGCATCACCATCAAGGCCAAGAACGCCTCCATTCACTGGAAGGACGTCACGGTCAACATCGTCGACACGCCCGGCCACGCGGATTTCGGCGGCGAGGTCGAACGCATCATGAAGATGGTGGACGGCGTGCTGCTGCTCGTGGACGCGGTGGACGGCCCGCAGGCGCAGACCCGGTTCGTGCTCCAGAAGGCGCTGCACCACGGCCTCAAGCCGATCGTCGTCATCAACAAGATTGATCGCGAACACGCCAACCCGCACCGCGTGCACGACCTCGTGCTCGAATTGCTGCTGGACCTGCACGCGAACGAGGAGCAGTTCAACTGCCCGTTCATTTTCGCCAGCGCGCGCGACGGCTTCGCCATCAAGAACCTGGAGGACCCGCGCACCGGCATGGGTCCGCTGCTCGATACGATCATCGAGCACATTCCGCCGCCGACGGGCGACGCGACGGCGCCGTTCCAGATGCTCGTCAGCAACCTCGATTGGAGCGACTTCGTGGGCCGCATCGGCATCGGCCGCGTCATCGCCGGCTCGGTCAGGGCGGGCGACTCGATCGTCTGCATCCACAAGAACGGCAAACGCGAGCGCGCCAAGGTGACCAAGGTCATCGAGTTCAGCGGCATGCGCACCTCCGAGCTGGCCGCCGGCGAGGCGGGCAACATCATCGGCATCGCCGGCTTCGAGGATTTGGACATTGGCGAAACGCTCTGCGACAACGAATCGCGCGAGCCGATCCCGTTCGTCGACATCGACCCGCCCACGCTGCAGATGCAGTTCTGCGTGAACGACGGCCCGCTCGCCGGACGCGAAGGCAAATACCTCACCTCGCGCCAGCTTCGCGAACGCCTGTACAAGGAAACCCGCACCAACATCTCGCTGCAGGTGGCGGACACCGACGTCCCGAACATCTTCCTCGTCAGCGCGCGCGGCGAATTGCAGATCGCGATCCTCGTCGAGCAGATGCGCCGCGAGGGCTTCGAGATGCTGGTCTCGCGCCCGGAAGTGATCATGAAGCGCGTGGACGGCCAGAAGCACGAACCCTTTGAGACCCTGTGGGTCGACACGCCGCAGGACAAGCTCGGCGACCTGATGCAGAACATGGCGGGCCGGAAGGCGCAGATCACCAACATGCATCACCACGGCGACCGCGTGAACCTGGAGGCCGTCATCCCCACCCGCGGCATCATCGGCCTCGAGACCGACATGGTGAACATCACCAGCGGACGCGCGGTGATGAGCCACATGTTCAAGGAATACGCGCCGCACTGCGGCCCGATCACGAGCCGCACCAGCGGCACCCTCGTCTCCATGGAGAAGGGCATCGCGACGGCCTTCGCGCTCGATACGCTGCAGGAGCGCGGCAAACTGTTCATCAAGCCCGGCGACGAGGTGTACGAAGGCATGATCGTCGGCGAGAATCCGCGCGCCGAGGACATCCCGGTCAACCCGACCAAGGAAAAACACCTCACCAACATGCGCAGCCAGGGCGAAGGCAAGGGCATCATGCTCGAACCGCCCATCATCCTGTCGCTCGAGCACGCCATCGAATACATCGCCCAGGACGAGTTCGTCGAGGCCACGCCCAAGAGCCTGCGCCTGCGCAAAAAGGTCCTGAACGCCAACCAGCGAAAACGCGCCAACCAGCGCGCCGAAGACGCGGAGTAAGGTCACCACGGAGGCGCGGAGTTCGCGGAGGGGATTTTCCCGGGGCCTCTTCGTTTCCTCCGTGACGTGCGTGGTAGATCTTCGTGGTTTCCCTGAGGTTTCCCGCGCTTGCATGCCGGGGCCGATTCGCTACATTCGCTGGGCACTTTTAACCCTCCCGGAGGTCTCCACATGGCAGCGAAGAAGCAGAAACTCGTCGGCAACATGATCATCGCGCAGAGCGGCGGTCCCACCGTTGTGATCAACCAGAGCCTCGTCGGCGCGGTGCTCGAAGCGAAGAAGCACAAGGAAATCAAAAAGATCTACGGATCGCTCCACGGCCTGAAGGGCATCCTCGAGGAAAACCTCTGCGACCTCGGCAAGGAGACGAAGGCCAACCTCGAACTCGTCGCCGCCACCCCCTCCTCCGCCCTCGGCTCGGTCCGCAAGAAGCCGACGCCGGAGGATTGCGTGAAGGTCTTTGAAGTCCTGAAGAAGTACAACATCCGCTACTTCTTCTACATCGGCGGAAACGACAGCGCCGAGACGACGCACATCGTCAACGAAGCTGCGATCGCCGCCGGCTACGAGATGAAGTGCTTCCACATCTGCAAGACGATCGACAACGACCTGCGCGAGAACGACCACACGCCCGGCTTCGGCAGCGCGGCCAAGTTCGTGGCGCAGGCGTTCATGGGCGACAACCTCGACAACCGCGCCCTGCCCGGCGTGAAGATCAACGTCATCATGGGCCGGCACGCGGGCTTCCTGACCGCCGCCGCCGCGCTCGCGCGCCAGTATCCGGACGATGGCCCGCACCTGATCTACCTGCCCGAGCGGCCGTTCTCGCTGGAGAAATTCGTCGCCGACGTGAAGGGCGTGTACGAGAAGTACAAGCGCTGCGTCGTCGCCGTGTCCGAGGGCATCGCCGACGAGAAGGGCGAGGCCATCGCCAGCAAGTTCATCAAGGAAGTGGACAGCCACGGCAACGTGCAGCTCTCCGGCTCCGGCGCGCTGGGCGACCTGCTCGCGAAGGAGATCAAGGAAAAGGCGCAGATCAGCCGCGTGCGCGCCGACACCTTCGGCTACCTGCAGCGCTCCTTCGCGGGTGTCGCTTCCGCCATCGACCAGAAGGAAGCCCGCGCCGCCGGCCAGGCCGCGGTCAAATTCGCCTGCGGCGGTGAATACGCCAACGGCTCCACCGCCATCAAGCGCGCCCCCGGCAAGAAGTACATGACGTGGATCGAGCGCACGGAGTTGAAGAACGTCGCCAAGGAAACGCGCCACATGCCCGACGAGTGGATCGCCCCCTCCGGCAACGACGTGACCAAGGCCTTCATCACCTACGCCGCCCCCATCGTCGGCCCCCTGCCGAAGATCGGCCGCCTCAAGGCCTTCAAGGTGGCGAAGAAATAACTGTAGCCGCGGTCGCCGACCGCGGAGAGTTCAACCGAGCGGGCGCGGAGCAATCCGCGCCCGTTCCATTTAATTCAACCGGATTGAGCACTTCGAAGGATTTTACTACGATGCCCGTGACGGAACGGAGGCCTGCCATGAAATCGGGACACGGGTTGCTGCGCATCAAAGTCCTCGCACTGGCCGTACGGGATTCCGCACGTGCGCATCGTTTCTACGGGGAGCTGCTCGGCCTGAAACCGGCATACGAGGGAACGGACCATGTCGGCTACTTCCTCGGCGACGTAATCCTGATGCTGAAGCCGGACTGGATGAACCCCACCGCCCAGCCCAACTTCCGCGCCACCCTCGCCTCCGAAAACGCCCACGCCACCGCCGCCTGGCTCCGCGCAAACGGCGTCACCCTCGCCGACGAAGTCCACCAATACGACGCCTTCCACGTCGGCAGCTTCCTCGACAGCGAAGGCAACAAACTCTACTTCTGCTCCCCGGTTCTATAAGGTCGGCACCTGCAAACAAGGGCCACCACCACGGCCACATCATTTGCTACCAACAAGTTCCCGGAGAGGCGCTTGCCCACGTACCCGTTCCCATATACGCTCCGGTCACAAGATGGCAGCGCAGGACATTCAGACCTTTATCGCCCGCTGGAAGGGCAAGCAGGGCGCCGAACGCGCCAACTACGTCCTTTTTCTGACAGAGTTTTGCGACGCGCTCGATCTGCCCCAACCCGACCCGGCCAGCACGGACACCAAGGACAACGCCTACGTCTTTGAGCGCGCCGTAAAATTTCTCGACGCGGGCAAACCCCACAGCAACGGACGCATTGACCTGTACAAAAAGGGCTGCTTCGTCCTCGAGGCCAAGCAATACCGGGAAACCGCGGACCAATCCGAATTTGCCCTCTCCGACGAACCCGCCGCCCGCAAGGCCGGCGCGGTGCGCGGGACCGCGCAATGGGACGACGCCATGCTCAAGGCGCGCGGCCAGGCGGAACGCTATGCCCGCGCCCTGCCGCGCGACGAAGAGCCGCCTCCGTTCCTGATCGTCTGCGACGTCGGCCACGTCTTCGAGCTCTACGCCGACTTTTCACAAAAAGGCAAAGCCTACCTCGCCTTCCCGGACCCCACGTCCCACCGCATCAAGCTGGAGGATCTGGCCCAGGAGGAAATCCGCGAACGCCTCCGCGCGGTCTGGACCAATCCGGCCTCCCTCGACCCCGCCAAGCGCAGCGCGGAAGTCACCCGCGAAGTCGCCGCCCATCTGGCCGAACTCGCCAAGTCGTTCGAGAAGTCCGGACACGAACCCCGCGTGGTGGCCGACTTCCTCGCCCGCTGCCTCTTCTGCATGTTCGCCGAGGACGTGGGCCTGCTGCCCGCCGACAGCTTCACCCGCCTGCTCGACGACGTGAAGGGCGACCCCGGCGGCTTCGTCCCCCTCATGGAATCCCTCTTCCGGGAAATGAATACCGGCGCTTACTCCACCGTGCTCCGGAAAAAACTGCTCCGTTTCAACGGCGGCCTGTTCGAGGACTGCACCGTACTCAAGGTCAACGGCACCCAGCTCGGCCTGCTGCGCCGCGCCGCCAAACTCAAATGGCGCGACGTGGAACCCTCCATCTTCGGCACCCTGCTCGAACGCGCCCTCAACCCCGACGAACGCCACAAACTCGGCGCCCACTACACCCCGCGCGCCTACGTGGAACGCCTCGTCCTTCCCACCGTCATCGAACCGCTGCGCGAGGAATGGGCCCACGCACAGGCCGCCGCCGTCACCCACGCCCGCGCCGGACGCATGAAGGATGCCATCGCCGAGGTACGCGCCTTCCATGACCGGCTCTGTCACGTCCGCGTCCTCGACCCCGCCTGCGGCTCCGGCAACTTCCTCTACGTCACCCTCGAACACATGAAGCGACTCGAAGGCGATGTGCTCGACCAGCTCCAGGAACTCGGCGACCGCCAGGTCCTGCTCGACCTCGCCGGCGTCACCGTGGACCCGCACCAGTTTCTCGGCCTCGAAATCAACCCGCGCGCCGCCGCCGTCACCGACCTCGTCCTGTGGATCGGCTACCTGCAATGGCACTTCCGCACCCGCGGTAAAACCCTGCCCGCCGAACCGGTCCTCAAAAAGTTTGCCAACATCCAATGCCGCGACGCCGTGCTCGCCTACGACCAGGAGGAACACGTCTCCTGGCTGCTCGCCGCCGAACACCCCGACCTGCCCGGCCTGCCCGACACCGTGCGCGACGAACTCAAGAAACGGGCCGACGAAATCCGCGCCGCGCCCGAAAAGTTCCGCCACAAGATGGTCGACATCTGGGACCGCCGCACCTTCAAGCCCGACCCCGTCACCGGCCGCGACGTACCCGACGAATCCAAACGCACCACCCTCCGCCGCTACACCAACCCGCGCCCCGCCACCTGGCCCGAAACGGACTACATCGTGGGCAATCCGCCCTTCCTCGGGAAATTGAAGATTCGCCAGGATTTGGGCGACGGGTACGCGGAGACCCTGCGTGCAGCCTATCCAGAAGTTCCAGAATCGGCCGATTTCGTGATGTACTGGTGGTACAAAGCCGCCGAGTTGGCTTTGAACGGAAAGTGCAAACGCTTTGGGTTTATAACGACCAACAGTCTCCGCCAAACATTCAACCGACGCATCGTCAAGCTCGCATTGGACCGCGGTCTCTCACTTCGATTTGCCATTCCCGACCATCCTTGGGTGGATACAGCCGACGGGGCATCGGTGCGGATTGCCATGACGGTTGGCGCCACCACGTATGAACTATCGCCTCGCGGCATCCTCAAAGAACCGCCAGCGCCCGACCCTTCCGCTCTGGCGGGTGATTTGTATGTGGTTAAGAGAGAAACACCTCGGGACGACGGGTCGAGCGACGTGACACTGGAACACCTCCGCGGACGAATTGGGTCCGGCTTGAATATAGGAGCCGAATTGGAGGGTGCGATAGCGCTCAAAGCGAACGACCAAATATCCAGCACAGGCCTCATTCTGGGCGGGCGAGGTTTTGTTCTTACAGAGAAAGACGCCGAGCGTTTTGCCCGTCGCGAGCCGGAAGCAAAAAAGCTGATTTTCCCTCTACGGAACGGCGAAGATCTGACCGATCAGCCCCGAAACGTATTCGTGATCGATACGCATGGCTGGTCGGAAGAAGAGTTGCGCAAGCGTGTACCTGCTGTTTATCAGTATCTCCTCGGCTCCGTGTTTCCTGAGCGCCAATCCAACCGAGACCCAAAACTTCGCAAATTCTGGTGGCTGTTCCGGCGTAGTAATGAGCAAGTTCGTTCAGCCATAAAGGGGTTAACTCGATTCATCGTAACGCCAGAGACAGCCAAACACCGAACATTTCAATTCCTCTCTGTGGACAACAAACCCGAACATCGACTCGTGGTCTTTGGATTGGATAGTGCATATTGCTTAGGGATTTTGAGCAGTCGAATTCATGTCACGTATTCACTGGCCGCGGGTGGACGGATGGGCTACGGGAATGATCCCATCTACAACAAAACCCGCTGCTTCGACCCCTTCCCCTTCCCCGTCGCCCCGGCGGCCAAGCAAGCGCGCATCCGCGCGATTGCTGAGGAGTTGGACGCGCACCGGAAGCGGGCGCAGGCGAAGCATGGGATCGGGCTGACCGACATGTACAACGTATTGGAGAAGGTGCGGGCGGGCGCGGCCTTGAGCGACAAGGAGAAGATCCTGCACGAGCGGGCGTTGATTGGGACGTTGAAGCAGTTGCACGATGATTTGGATGCGGCGGTGGCGGAGGCGTACGGCTGGCCGTGGCCGATGAGCGAGGCGGAGATTTTGGAGCGTGTGGTCGCCTTGAACCAGGAGCGCGCCGCCGAGGAAGCGACCGGCCTGATCCGCTGGCTGCGCCCCGACTACCAGAACCCCGCCGGCACGACACCCAAGGCCCAGGGCCAATTGAGCCTGACGACCGACAAAGCGAAAAAGCCCACCGGAAAGAAGAAGCCCGTCAAACAACCCTGGCCCAAAAAACTCGCCGACCAAGTCCGCGCCATCGAATCCACCCTAGCCACCCAAGGCCCCCTCCCCGCCGAAGCCCTCGCCAAACACTTCCTCCGCGCCCCCACCACGACAATCCAGGAAATCCTGGAAACCCTCCGCACCCTCGGCCGGGCCTAAGCAACCCGCCAAAGATGGTCAAACCCGGGCTGGTCGCGCTCGCTCCATTTGAAGAGCGAATTGCTGTATCCACGCAAGATCGAATCCGTCTGTTCACTGATGCGCCGATGTTCGTCCTCGCTCTCCTGATCCAAGGGATCTGGCGCGCGAAGATCATTCAGCAAGACGATTCGGTCCGCGTCAGGGCGCGACTCCCGCAACTCCATCCAGGAGAAGGAGATCACCTTCGCCGTCTGTGGCTTCGGGTCCGCGATCAGCTTTACCAACCGCTCACGACGCTTCGGCAGTGGGATCACGAAATCGATCGAATGCTCCACCGTCTTGCCCGGTATGCTCACATTCGCGGTGTAGAGGACGCCCTTGCTGTCGAAGAACTCCTGCACCATCTCGAAGAAGTCCGTCCAACGGTGCGGCACGGAACTCATCCACAAATCGTTGAGCCGAATAATCGCCGTGAGCAAAAAGTGTATGCGCTGAGGCAAATTGGCCATTGTGGCGGTTGTCATCAAGCGCCCCTGATCGAACTGCACGGCGCAGCCGGCAATCGCGCGTTGGATCAGATTCCGGCGGCGCTCCGAATCCTCGATCTTCACACCCAGCACACCGAGCGTATCCAGAGTGTCTCCGTTATCATGAAGCACCCACTCGCCACCACGAGGCTCGGCATGAATGCAAATGCCGTCGTTGAAGGGATCAAGAAAGGGCGTACTCAGAACATGAGCATCCCCACGGCGCGCGGACACCAATCGCTCCTTGAGCCAGTGGCCGTAATCCCGCACCAAATCGACTTGAATTTCAGCAGGCATATTCAGAGCAGTGATAGTTGATATCCATTCGGAAACCGGCCTCGAATCTCGTCCAGAAATCGCTGGAGCGTCGCCATCGGGTTGTGGACATCGTACCAATCAATCGGCTCGGCCCACACAAGATCAGGATACCCCTCTCGGTAAATATGGATATGCGGCTGATTTCGGATCTCTGTTCCATCCGGATTGATATGATGAAGTGAATCGTCAACGCGAACCAATCCAATGTCCCGATCCCGCGTGCGGCAATGAAGTCGAATCCGATAGGGACTTCTCTTCAACGACAAAACGAACTGGATTTTCCGATTCTCCACCGCCTCCATCGTTTCGTTCTGGCTCTGGTTGATTTCCCAGACAAAGACATCGTCCCGGTCGGCCTCCTTGGCCATAGCGATCAGCGCATCCGCCTGTTGTTGAGTGATCACACCCTCACCTCGCCTTATCCGAGACCACGACCTCTCTGTCGCGATTAAATCAAAAAACCTCTTCTGGAAGCCCAGCTCAAAAGACACACCAAGCCATCGTTACCGGCCTTCGCACGCTTGCATCACGGACTCCTGAAGCACCTTGCCGTCCGAGTCGCAACGCCATTTCCTACGAACGGAGCGTATCGAAAGACGGTAATCGAAAAAAGATTTTTGAAATCTAGCGGCTGCGCCCTATACGCCCTCTCTTTCGGTCGAAGCCATGCTGTTTGGTCCCGATTGCTGTAAGTCGGGATGAACCGTTGTGCGAACCACGCTATGCGCTGATCGATTGAATCAGCCGAAGCAGGGTGGCGGCGTCGGCCGGGAGCTGTTCGGGGCGGTTGTCTTTTACGTATTCGAGCTGGACGTGGATGGGGCGTCCGAGGGATGCGAGGGCGGTTAAGTAGCGCGTCCAACGCTCCGCGCCGTCGGCAAGCGGGTGTCGCTCCAGCGCGGGCCACCACGCGAAGACATGGGCGTGCTGGATCCACGGCGCAAGCAAGCGCAGGTCGGCGAGCGCCTCGTCAGGCGTGGCGCCGACGCGCGGCTGCCAGTAGCTCTCCAGTTGCACGTCGCGCAGGTCGTTGAGCAGCGCCGCCGCAGAGGCGGCGTTGCTGGTCAGGGTTTCGCCGTGGAACTCAAGCGCGACGCGCAGGCCCGCACGGCGCGCCAGTTCCGTGACACGCCGCACATCGCGCATCACCTCCGCGCGATACGCGGCGTCCGCCACCCCGGCATCCTGTTTGCCCGCCCAGATGCGAATCCGCGGCGCGCCCATCGCGACAGCGGTCTGCAGGATGGGCTCGAACGTCGCTTCGTCGTGGCCCGCGCGATAGTACGAACCGTAGGAGGAAACGATCAGCCCGGCCGCCCGCGTGCGTTCGCCGATGCGCCGCGCGGAGTCGAGATCGCCCACCTTCACATGGGCGTCGGCGCCCCACTCAATGCTGCGCAACCCGTTGGCCGCGGCGAGCGCGATGATGTCGTCGGGCGCGAGGGCGCGGAAGGTGATCGACACCAATCCGGGAATGAGGTTGTCGCGCGCGTTCATGCTCAGAGCCTGGGCATCGTCAGGCCGCCGTCGACCATGATGACCTGCCCGGTGGAATAAGGGAAATCGCCGCGCGCCAGCGCGGCCACCGCCTTGCCCACGTCGTCCGGTACGCCCCATCGACGCGTGACGCACAAGCCGTCCGCGATCAACTTGTCGTACTTTTCCTTCACGCCCGCGGTCATGTCGGTCGCCGTCACGCCGGGCCGCACCTCGTATACAGGGATGTCGAATTCGCCGAGCCGCGCCGCCCACAACTGCGTCGCCATGCTGACGCCCGCTTTCGAGACGCAGTATTCGCCGCGCGAAACGGAGACGACCGTCGCGGAGATCGACGACACGTTGATGATCGCCCCGGCCCACGCCGCATCGGCCTTCTTCTGCGCCACCATCCAGCGGGCGGCCGCCTGCGTCAGGAAATACGGCCCCTGCAGGTTGACCTTGATGAGCTCCTCGAAACTTTCCTCGGTCGCCTCCAGCACGTCGCGCCGCTCGCGCGGGGCGATGCCGGCGTTGTTCACCAGCACATGCAGGCGGCCAAAGCGCTGGCGCACCGCCTCCAGCAGCGCAGCGCGATCCGGCGCGCTCGCCACGTCGGAGGCGACATACAGCACGTCCGCGCCGAGCTGCTCCAGCGCCTTGAGGCTGTCCGCCACGGCGGCGGCCTCTCGGCGGCCGCTCACGCAAAGATCGAACCCGGCGCGCGCAAGGGCCTGCGCGACGCCGAACCCGATGCCGCGCGTGCCGCCGGTGACAATCGCAACGCGCTTCATTTCAGCTCCGGCACCTTGACCCACGAGCGCTTCGCGGAGGACACGAGGCCCAGCTCGGCAAGCTGCACGCCCTTCGCGCCTTCGAGCAGGCTCCACGGGAACGGTTCGTTTTTCACGACGTGGCGCAGGAAGAGCTCCCACTGCACCTTGAACGCGTTGTCATACGTGCACTGATCGGGCAGTTTTTGCCAGCCGTCGAGGAAGTTGATCGGCTGCGGGATGTCCGGATTCCACACCGCGCGCGGCGTCGCGCCGTACGGCTGCACCCAGACATCGCGCAGGCCCGCGACCGCGGACCCGTGCGTGCCGTCCACCTGCAACGTCAGCAAGTCGTCCCGGCGCACGCGCACCGTCCACGACGAATTGAAGTGCGCGATGATCCCGCCTTCGAGCTCGAACGTGCTGTAGGCGGAGTCGTCCGCCGTGCATTTGTACGGCTTTCCATTTTCGTCCCAACGCTTGTCGACGTGTGTCGCCGCGAGGCAGGAGACGGATTTGACCGGGCCGAACACATTGTCGAGCACGTAGCGCCAGTGGCACAACATGTCCACGATCATGCCGCCGCCGTCCTCCTTGCGGTAATTCCACGACGGGCGCTGCAGCGGGATCGTGTCGCCTTCGAACACCCAGTAGCCGAACTCGCCGCGCACGGAGAGAATCTTGCCGAAGAATCCGCGATGGATCAGCTCCTTGAGCTTCATCAGCCCGGGCAGCCACAGCTTGTCCTGCACGACGCCGTTCTTCACGCCCGCCTTTTTCGCCAGTTTGTAAAGGTTGAGCGCGGTCTTCGTGTCCACGGCCGTCGGCTTCTCGCAATAGAGATGCTTGCCCGCCTTGATCGCGGCCTTTACGCCCTCGGCGCGGCGATCGGTGGTCTGGCTGTCGAAATAGATCACGTTGTGCGGGTCGGCCAGCGCGGCGTCGAGATCGGTGGACCAGCGCTTCACCCCGGCGCGCGCGGCGAGGGCCTGGAGCTTCACCGGGTTGCGGCCGATCAGGATCGGGTCCGGCATGATCACCTCGCTGGCGTTGAGCTTCACGCCCCCCTGCTGGATGATCGCCGCGATGGAGCGCAACAGGTGCTGGTTCGTGCCCATGCGCCCGGTGACGCCGTTCATGATGATGCCGATGGTGTGGATCTTGAGATCAGACATGCTGGAGTCCTTTTTTTGGGGGGGAAGGTTTCGGGTGTCAGATGCGGGGGGATTACTTCGGCTTCTCCGTGCACTGCGGCCAGGCGCCGTCGGGCAGCGCGGGGACATCGATGCCGGCCTTCGGCAGCGTGCCTTCAAGTTCCTGCTTCCAGTGCGCGACATCGCCCGCGGGGCCATAGATATACATCATCTTCAGCGGCGTATCGCCGATGTTGGTGAGCTGGTGGAAGACGCCCGACGGGATGTAGGCGGCCTGCCCGCTCGTCACCGTCTTGCGTTCCCCGCCGAGGCACATCTCGCCGGTGCCCTCGAGGACAAAATAGACCTCTTCCTGCTCCTGGTTGTGCCACGGCACCTGGCCGCCTTTCGGCTCCAGCACGACAAAACCGACGGCGAAGTTCGAGGCCTGGATCGGCGCCGCGCCACCGACGACGTTGCGTGTCCAGCGGCGCGCGGGATAGCGGCGGCCGGGAATCTGGTTGATATCGGAGATGATCATGTTCCGCTCCGGGGATCGTTGAAGAAGGTGTGATACGGCTCGCCGCGCAGGATGCGTTGCGCGAGCAGCGCGGCCTCCATGAGGTGATAGTCGCCCCACATGCTCGACTCGCCGCAGGGCACGTGCCGGCCCTTCGGGATGTAGTCCCAGCCGCGCGGACGGTGATACACGGAGTGCAGCAGCAGGCCCTGGTGCTTCGCCTTCGTGCTGAGGTACGGCTCGTCCAGCAGCGTCTCGAGGACGGTGAGCCCGGCGCGCACATACTCGCCGCCGGTGTAGCGCCCGCCCGGGGCCTTCTTCGTGTCGAGGTGGCGCCCGAGTCGCATGAGCCCCTGCGCCGCGATCGCCGCGGCGGAGCTGTCCACGGGTTCCCACCGGTTGAACGGATCGGCCGGCCGCGCCTGCCAGTTGCCCAGGCGGTGCAGCTCGGGCGCGCCGGTGTCCCAGTAGGGCACGCCGTCGCGCGCGGTCGCGCAGTCGATGTAGAAATCACAGGTCGCGGACGCCGCCTTCAGCAGCTCCGCGGTGGCGTCGGTGTCGCCGATATCGGAGAGGAATTCCAGCTGCTCCGCGAAACCGCACATGGCCCACGCGAGGCCGCGTGTCCACGTGGAGAACGGCGAATAGCCCTGCTGCGAGTTCGGGCAGCGGAACGCGCCGTCATTCGTATTGAACACCGCCTCGTGCGCCGTGCGGCCGCGCAGGTCGTAGGCATCGCGCCCCTCGCCATACCAGATCGAGAAACGCGCCGTCGCGCGGGCGTGCGCCTTCGCACGTTCGAGCAGCGAAATGCGGACGTCGTTTTCCGCCTGCAGCACGTGGCCGAGCTTGTGGCTCACGGCGAGCGCACGCAGCGAGCGGATCGTGTCGACGAAGAGCGAGTGCGGGCCGTTGAAGGAATAGATATAGCCGAGGCCATCCGGCAGCGGCGTCCAGCGCGACGCCTGCACTGCGCCGCTCGCCTTCAGCGCGAGTTCGTAGAAATGGCGCTCCCACGCGTTTTCCGCGATGCGCCCCTCGTTCATCAACCGCCACAGGTTGCCGTAGGTGCTGACGTTGTTGAAGCCGTGGTCGTGCACGCCGGTGTGCGTCAGGTGCGGGGCCATCTGCTCCAGCGTATGGCGGCGTCCGATCTCGAGGAACGGGACGTCCTCCGTCGCGTCGTATTGCAGCAGCGCCATGCCGAACTGGAAACCCTGCGTCCACTCGGTCCAGCCCTTCGAGGTGTAGCGGCCCGCGACGGTGAACACGGGCGAGCCGTCGGCCGGCTTCCACGTTTTCTCAAGCGACAGGATCTTTTGCGCCGAGACGCTCCAGAGGTTGTCGATCTGGCGGGCCAGCGCGCGGGGACTCGGGTTGCGGATGTGCATGGGATTAGAACCGTTTGGGTTTGGCGAGGTGCAGGATCAGGACTTCGACATCGGTCACGGCCTCATAGCTGTGCGGAAGGATGGCGTCGAATTGCAGCGCCTGCCCGGTGCGCAGGTCATGGCGCTCGTCAGGCAGCTGGATGCGGAGGTGTCCGCTCATCACCCAGCAGACCTCGTAGTCGTCGCGGTGGATTTCAGGCCGCGACACCGCGCCGCCGGCGCGCGCGACGCCGTGCAGCAGGCGCACGTTCGCGTAGTCCACCTCGTCAAATGTGAAGCCGCCGGAGAGATGGCGCGCGCTGTCCTTCTTGTGCGCCGTGCGCGATTCGGCGAGCGCGAGCAGGTCCGCGGCATTCGTGCCGAACACGCGCGCGAGCCGGAACAGCGTGTCCAGCTCGGCGAGGCTCTGGTTGCGCTCCAGCTTGGAAATGACCGCGGGCGAAATGCCCGAGCGCTCCGAGACGTCGGCGATCGTGAGCAGGTGATGCTTGCGCAACTCGCGCAGCACGGAGAAGTCATACTGCCCCGCCGGTTCCCCCGCCTGCGCCGGGCGCTGCTTTCGTTTTGGGCGCGCGCTCATATTTCTTTGACAATAATTATACAGCATGTAATGCTTGTCAAAGAATAAACGCGCGGGATGCGCAACGAGGGGTCCACATGATGAAGATCAAGCCGGCGGGTTCCTGTCTCTGGGATGAGGTTTCACTGGGTGAAGTCATGCTGCGCCTCGATCCCGGCGAGGAGCGCATCCATACCACGCGCACGTTCCGCGCGTGGGAGGGCGGCGGCGAATACAACGTCGCGCGCGGCCTGCGCCGCTGCTTCGGCCTGCGCACGGCGCTGGTCACGGCCTTCGTGGACAACGCCGTCGGGCGCCTGTTGGAGGATTTCATTTTGCAGGGCGGCGTGGACATGCGGCACGTCAAATGGGCGCCGTTCGACGGCGTCGGGCGCGCGGCGCGCAACGGCCTCAACTTCACCGAGCGCGGCTACGGCGCGCGCGGCGCGGTCGGCATCAGCGACCGCGGCCACACGGCGGTCTCGCAACTGAAACGCGGCGACATCAACTGGAAGCGCATCTTCAAGGAGGAGGGCGCGCGCTGGTTCCATTGCGGCGGCATTTTTGCAGCGCTGTCGGAGACCACGCCCGATGTCGCGCGCGAGGCGATGGAGTGCGCAAAGGAGAACGGCACGATCGTCTCCTATGACCTGAACTACCGCCCGAGCCTGTGGAAGGCGATCGGCGGGTCAAAGAAGGCGATTGAGGTGAACCGCGCGCTCGCGCCGTTCATCGACGTGATGATTGGGAACGAGGAGGACTTCACCGCGGCGCTCGGCTTCGAGGTGCCCGGCCTCGACGAGCACTGCTCGAATCTCGACCCGGCGAACTTCAAGAAGATGATCGAGGTGGCGAAGGCCGCCTACCCCAACTTCCAGGCGATCGCCACGACACTGCGCCATGTGAAGAGCGCAACGATCAACGACTGGAGCGCGACGCTGTGGACGGAGGGTCAGTTCCACCAGGCGCAGACGCGCACGCTGGAGATCCTCGATCGCGTCGGCGGCGGCGACAGCTTCGCGTCGGGGTTGATCTACGGATTCCTCTCGGGCCTCGATCCGCAGGCCTGTGTCGAATATGGCGCGGCACACGGGGCGCTGGCGATGACGACGCCGGGCGACACGTCGATGGCCACCCTCGCCGAGGTGAAGAGCCTCGCGGGCGGCGGCTCGGCGCGCGTGCAGCGCTAGGCGGTACTTTTTCACCACGGAGCGCACGAAGACGCGGAGGGGGAAGCGATGTTTCGGCCAGCCCCTCCCCAAAAAATGACTTCTCCGTGATCTCCGTGTACTCCAGCGAAGCGGGTGGTAAAAAAATGAAGCGGACGTCCCCCAATAAATGCGCGCCTGCGAGAGGGTGGAAATTGGCGGCGGACGCGTGTATCTTGGACGTGGCATGAGGAGCATTCCCATCGACCAGTCGGGTCAGGCGCTGGACGACAGCGCGTTGCTCCGCCTGCTGCTCGACGTCAATCCGGATCACATCTACTTCAAGGACCGAGCCGGGCGTTTTCTCCGCGTGAACCGCGCGGTTGCGAACTGGTTCGGCCTGCGCGATCCCGCCGACGCGGTCGGGCGTTCCGATGGCGACTTTTTCACCGAGGAGCACGCGCGTCAGGCGCGGCGGGATGAGGAGCACATCCTGCAAACCGGCGAACCCATCGTCGGCAAGGTGGAGGAGGAAACCTGGCCGGATGGGCGTCGCACGTGGGTTTCGAGCACGAAGCTCCCGCTGCGCGACGGCGAGGGCCGGATGATCGGCACGTTCGGCATTTCGCGCGACGTGACGGAGCAGCACCTGAAGGACGAACAACTGGCGCGCTACGCGGAGGACCTGCGCGAGAGCAACGCGCGGTACCAGCAGGAGCTGGACCTGGCCGCCGAGGTGATGAATGCGCTGTCGGCCGTCCGTCTCGAGGCCTATCCCGAGCACGACGCGGACCCGCGCGTGCGCTGCCACTATCGCTATTCGGCGGCGGACGCGTTGAGCGGCGATTTTTATGTCGTCACGCCGTTTGGCGCCTCGTCCGTGCTGGTCCTGCTGTGTGACGTGATGGGCCACGGCGTGTCGGCGGCGCTGGTTGCCGCGGTGATGCGCGTGTGGGTCGGCCAGTTGATCCGCGCGGAGACCCATCCCTCCGCGCTGCTGGCCTCGCTGAACCGGCGCCTGCGCGGGCTGTTCACCAAGCCCGACCTGCTGCGCTTTGCCACCACCTTCTGCGGCGTGCTCGACACCGCGACCGGCCGCCTGCGCTATGCCAGCGCCGGACACCCGGCGCCGCTGCTCATCGACCGCGCCCAGGCGCGCATCCAGATGCTGCACACCGGCCAGGGCCAGGGGCCGGGCCTTGGCCTTTTCGCCGACGCGGAGTATCCCGAACAGGAATGCGTGCTGCCGTCGCCGGTGACGCTGCTGGTGTTTTCCGACGGCGCCATCGAGGGCTGGATCGATCCGCATTCGGAGACGGAGCCCGAGCAGGAGTTGTGCGACTGGCTGCGCGAGCGCCCGTTGCCGCCCACGCCCGACTTGCTGCACGAGCTCCTGTCCCAGGCGGCCGCCCCACGCGCCGGCGCCTCGCGCGACGACATCTGTCTCGTGGCGCTTGATTACCTGCACCCCGCCCAACCGAAAGGAACCCCATGAAAGAAATCCTCGAACAACGCGTCGTGCCCGTGGCCGTCATTGAAAACGTGGAGGATGCCGTCCCGGTGGCGCGCGCGCTGATGGCCGGCGGGCTGACCACGCTGGAACTGACCCTTCGCACCCCCGTGGCGCTGGACGCGCTCGCCGCCATCCGGCGCGAGGTGCCCGACATGATCGTCGGCGCGGGCACGGTGCTGACCGTGGAGCAGGTGCGCAAGGCCTCCGAAGCCGGCGCGTTTTTCGCCGTCGCGCCCGGCCTCAATCCGCGCGTGATCGCCGTCGCCAAGGTGCGCAAGCTGCCGTTCTATCCCGGCGTGATGACACCGTCGGACGTGGAGCACGGGCTGGAGCTCGGCTGCACCTTGCAGAAATTCTTCCCCGCCGCCGTCGCCGGCGGCCTGGAGATGATCAAGGCCCTCGCGGGCCCGTACGCGCAAACCGGCCTGAAACTCATCCCGCTCGGCGGCATCACGGCGCAGAACATGAAAGAATACCTCGCCCACCCGCTGGTCGCCGCCGTCGGCGGATCGTGGCTCGTGGACAAGAAACTCGTGGCGGCAAAAGACTGGGCCGGCATCACCCGCCTCGCCGAGGAAGCGCGCCGCCTCGCGGCCGGCGCATAACAGCGCCCATTCGTCAGGCTTAACGAAAAACGGGATGACCGGAGGTCCGGCCATCCCGTTTTCCATTTCTGCTGTTCGACCGGCTTACGAGCAGCCCATCGAGTTGCCGCAGTTGAAGCACTTGTAGCACGCGCCGTTGCGGACGGTGATGGAACCGCAGTTGTCGCACGCCGGGGCGTCGCCCTGGAAGTGTTCAAATTGCTCGTCCAGCCGCTGCGGATTGGCGGCGCGCTTCTCCACCGGGGCCGCCGCGGCGGGCGCCCTGGCGGGCTCCGTGGCGACAACGGTTCCGTGGTGCGTGTCGCCGGATTCGAGGGCCAGCGGCTTCGCGGCGGACGGCTCCTTGTAGCCGTCGAGGAACGTCGTGCCGAACCAGCGGAAGATGTAGTCCGGAAGCGATTTCGCGATCGGGATGTCCGGATTCTTCGTGAACCCGCTCGGCTCGAACCGCGTGTGCGCGAATTTCTCGACGAGCGACTTCACCGGCACGCCGTACTGCAGGCACATCGAGATCGCCGTGCCGAACGCGTCCATCAAGCCGCCGACCGTGCTGCCTTCCTTCGCCATCGTGATGAACAGCTCGCCGGGCGCGCCGTCGTCATAGAGGCCGACGGTGAGGTAACCCTCGTGGCCGGCGATGTCGAACTTGTGCGTGACCGACCGGCGCGTGCTGGGCATGCGGCGGCGCAGCGGGCGGACCTTGGAGCCGTTGCCGTTCGGGCCATGCTCCTCGACGGGCGCCACCGCCTTCGCGGGCTCCGCCTTCTTCTCGTCCTTGCCCGTGTTCACCGGCTGGCTGCGCTTGCAGCCGTCGCGGTAGATCGCGAGCGCCTTGAGGCCGAGCTTCCAGCCCTCGACGTAGGTCTGCATGATTTCCTCGACCGTCGCCTCGTTCGGCATGTTGACGGTCTTGGAGATCGCGCCGGAGAGGAACGGCTGCACCGCGCCCATCATCTTGATGTGCGCCGGGTAGGCGATGAAGCGCTTGCCGTTGCGCGGCTTGAAGGCGCAATCGAAGATCGGCAGGTGCTCGTCCTTGAGCCCCGGCGCGCCCTCGATGGTGTCCTTCTCGTCGATGTGTTTGATGACGCCCTCGATCGTCTTCGTGTCGTAGCCGAGCTTGCGCAGCGCCTGGCTGACGGTGCGGTTGACGATCTTGAGCATGCCGCCGCCGGCGAGCAGCTTGTACTTCACCAGCGCGATGTCGGGCTCGACGCCCGTCGTGTCGCAATCCATCAGGAACCCGATCGTGCCGGTCGGCGCGAGCACCGTGACCTGCGCGTTGCGGTAGCCGAAGCGCTGGCCGAGGTCGAGCGCCTCATCCGCGCAGCGCTGCGCGGCGTCGCGCAGGTAGCCGGGGCACGACGCGCCGATCTTGCGGGTCGCGTCGCGGTGCAGCTCGATCACGCGCAGCATCGGCTCGCGGTTCTTCGCGTAGCCCTCGAACGGCTGCATCTTCTCCGCGATCCGCGCGGACTGCGAATACGCGTGGCAGTGCATGATCGCCGTGATGCCGGCGGCCGTCGCGCGGCCCTCGTCGCTGTCGTAGGGCAGGCCCTGCGACATCAGCAGGCTGCCGAGGTTCGCGTAGCCGAGGCCGAGCGTGCGGTAGATGTGGCTGTTGCGCGCGATGTCGTTCGTGGGATAGCTCGCGTTGTCGACGATGATCTCCTGCGCGGTGATGAACACCTCCACCGCGGCCTTGAAGCGCTCCACGTCGAACGCGCCGCCCTCCGGCATGAACTTCATCAGGTTCAGCGACGCGAGGTTGCAGGCCGTGTCGTCGAGGAACATGTATTCGCTGCACGGGTTCGACGAGTTGATCGGCCCGTCGTTCTTGCAGGTGTGCCACTGCTGGATCGTGTCCTCGTACTGCACGCCGGGGTCGCCGCAAATCCACGTGCCCTCGGCCATGCCCTTCATCAGGTCGCGCGCCTTGTAGGTCGGCCCCGCCTTGCGCGGGTCGGTCACGTACCGCGTCGTCCAGTCGCGCCCGTCAATCGCCGCCTGCATGAACTCGTCCGTCACGCGCACGCTCAGGTTCTCATTCTGGAACGCGACGGAGCCGTACGCCTCGCCGTTGAAGTCGCCGGAGTAGCCCTGCTCGATCAGCGCCCAGGCCTTCTTCTCCTCATTCGACTTCGCCTCGATGAACTCCTTGATGTCCGGGTGCCAGATCTTCAGCGTGTTCATCTTCGCCGCGCGGCGCGTCTTGCCGCCCGACTTCACGACGCTCGCGACCGCGTCATACACGCGCAGGAACGACAGCGGCCCGCTGGGGCGCCCGCCGCCGGACAGCTTCTCGCGCGTGGAGCGCAGCGTCGAGAGGTCCGTGCCGCTGCCCGAGCCGTACTTGAAGAGCATCGCCTCGGAGCGCGCGAGCTCCATGATGTCCTCCATCGTGTCGTCGACGTGCTGGATGAAGCACGCGGAGCACTGCGGATATTCGTACTGCGACGGGGCGATCTCGACCTGCGCCGTCGCGCGGTTGTAGAAGAAATTGCCCGGCCCCGCGTCCTTGCCCACGCCGTACTGCTGGTAGAGGCCGCAGTTGAACCACACCGGCGAGTTGAACGCGCCGTACTGGTTCACGCAGAGGAACACGAGCTCGTCGTAGAACACCTCGGCGTCTTCCTTCGACGCGAAGTAGCCGTCGCGCAGCCCCCAGTCCGCGATCGTGCGCGCCACACGGTGGATCAACTGCCGCACCGAGAACTCGCGCTCCGACTTCGTCACGTCGCCATAGAAATATTTCGAGGCGACCACGTTCGTCGCCAGCATCGACCAGTTCGCCGGCACCTCGACGTTCGGCTGCTCGAAAATCACCTTGCCCTTGTCGTCCGTGATCGCCGCCTTGCGCCGCTCCCACTGCAACTGGTCAAACGCGCTGACCCCCGCCGTGCTGAACACGCGGCGCACCGCCAGCCCGCCCTTCGCGCCCCCGCGAACACGGCCCGCCGCCACCTTGCGACGACCCGCCCCACCCCGTTTCTCCTCCGACACAACGGACGATGCACGACTATCCAACATGTGAAGACTCCTCCTCCGTGAAAATGAACGACGTAAAACCCTGAAGCGGCGTGGATTAGGGGGGTGAAAGGCGCGTGTCGAATACCACTATCTGTAGGTGTACCCCTAACAAGTTCCAAACAACTACCGCTAGGGGTTGTGTGTCGCAAGATGTTTTTTTCACTTTCTCTAATCGCCTGAAAATCAACCCGTTGCACCCCCGGTTTTGCATCGTCTGAAAAAGTTATCCACAGCCGTTTTCAACGTCTGAAAAATGCAACGCCTGTAGAACCAAGTGGTTGCAGCCGACGCGCCGCAATGTGCACGCGGAGGGGAATTTCAGGCCGGATCGGCCGCGAGGCCGGCGAGTTGGAGCACGGCGGGCCTGTCGGCCAGATCCGCCAGGACATGATGCGCGCCGGCGGCGGCCAGCGCGTCGGCCGCATATCCGCCGGTGGCGACCGCGATGGAGGTGGCGCCGATGGCGTGGGCCGCGCGAATGTCGGAGGGCGTGTCGCCGATCAACACGCACCGCGCATACGCGCCGTCCCGCTCCGCGCGCCGCCGCGCGAGCCGCGCGATTTCACAGCGGTCCGCGTGTTCGTGGCCGAATGCGCCGAGTTCAAAATGCTCGTGGATGCCGCACGCCTCGAGCTTCACCCACGCGCACGATTCGATGTTTCCGGTGACGAGGCCGAGCGTGACGCTCGGCTGCTCGCCAAACGCGTGCAACAGTTCGCGCACGCCGGGATACACATGCGGCGGCTCGCGGCGCAATTCCTCGCGCAGCAACGCGGGCAGCAACTCGAAGAAGGCCTCGGTTTCCCGCAGCTCGACGGCCCGCCCGTTGCGGCGCGCGAGCTGCTCGACGAGGTCCAGGTCGGTCGCGCCCGCAAAGGTCAGCCCGGCCAGGTCGTCGGCAAACCCGAACGCGCGCTCCACCGCGCGCATGAACGAGCGACGCCCCGCCCCGTGCGTGTCGAGCAGCGTGCCGTCGATGTCGAACAGGACAAGCGTGTTCATGGCGCCGGCGAGGGACGCGCGAAGCCCTTGCGCAGGTGCGAGGGCAGGATCTTCAGCTCGTCGCGGTATTTGGCGATCGTGCGGCGGGCGACGTTGAAGCCCTGCTCGCCGAGCTTCGCCACGATGACCTGGTCGGAGAGCGGATGCGTCGGGTCCTCCTCGGCGACCAGCTTCGCGATGGCGTCCTTGACGGCCTTGTTCGACACGGACTGGCCGTCGGCGTTGCGATAGCCGGGCGTGAAGAAATACTTCATCTCGTACGTGCCGCGCGGCGTCTGCATGTATTTGTTCGCGATCGCGCGGCTGACGGTGGTCTCGTGGATGCCGACGATCGACGCGACCTGCGCCATCGTGAGCGGACGCAGGTGCGTGACGCCGTGCTCGAGGAACTCGCGCTGCACCTCGACGATTTCCTTCGCGATGTTGTAGATCGTCTGCTGGCGCTGGTTGATGCTCTTGATGAGGAAGAGGCCCGCGCGGACCTTGTCGCGGATGTAGGACTTCACCTCGGACGAGGTCCCGCTGTCGCTCATCAACTGCTTGTACTGGTCGCTGATGTGCAGGCGCGGGAGCTGGTCGTTGTTCAGGATGATCGCATAGTCGCCATCGATGCGCTGCACGACGACCTCGGGCGTGACGTAGGACGCGGCGTCGGACACGAAGATGCGGCCCGGCTTCGGCTCCAGCGTGGCGATGAGCCGCGCGGCCTCCTGCACCTCCTCGGGCGTGATCTTGAGCGAGCGCGCGATGTCGCCGAAGCGGCGCGCGCCGAGGTCGTCGAGGTGCCCGCCCGCGACCGACGCGGCGATGGAGTCCTCCTTGCCGAGCCGGCGCAGCTGGATCAGCAGGCACTCGCGCAAATCGCGCGACGCCACGCCGATCGGGTCGAACTCCTGCACGACGGCGAGCACGCGCTCGAGTTCGGAGACGGGGAAGCCCGTCGACGAGGCCAGCTCCTCCAGCGGCGAGGACAGGTAGCCGTCCTCGTTCACGCTGCCGATGATCAGTTCGCCGATCTGCTGATCCGTTTCGGAGAGGCCGGCCAGCGCGAGCTGGTTCATCAGGTGTTGCTGCAGCGATTCCGGCGTGGTGAGGGAATCGAGGAAATACTGGCGTCGCGCGGCCTCCTCGGACGAGTAGCGCTGCGTGGACTGGTTCTGGTTGAAATAGTCGCGCCACTCCTCGTCGAGCCGCGCCAGCTTGTCGAACTCATCCTTGAACCCGGCCTCCTCCTCGGCCGCCTTCTCCGCGGAGGGCTCGATCTCGATCTGTTCGATCTCCTCCTGCGGCTGCTCCTCCAGCGTCGGGTTCTGCTCCATCTCCTGCCGCACGAGCGTGCGCAGCTCGAGCATCGGCACCTGCAGCAACTCGAGCGACTGGCGCAACTGCGGCGCCAGCACCATCGAGAGGCGCTGCTGCTGGGAAAGGCCTAGGTAGGGTTGGGACATGGCACGAAAGTTGCGGGGACTCTACCGGCCCGCCCCGCGCAACGCAATCGCGGCGACGAATGGGGTGCAAAAGGGGAGGCCAAATCGGCAACACGGCCCGGTCGAGGACGACGACGAGAACGGGGAGGAGGACGAGGGGGCGACCTAGCGCTCGGGGGCGGGCGTGCGCGCGCCGAGGTCGTGCAGGATCACCTGCGTGTCCTGGCCGGGGTGGCGGTGCGGGAAGTCGTAGTGCGTTTCAAACAGCTCGACCAGCTTGTCGCACTGGGCCTCCTCATCGGGTCCCTCGACGCGAATCGTGATGGTCGTGCCCGGCTCCAGGCCCATCGCGATCAGGGCCATGATGGAGCGCGGATCACACTCCCCCGCGGGCGACATCACGGTGATGTTGCCGGGGTAGCCGGTGACGGCTTTGACGATGCAGGCGGAGGGGCGGCAATGGATGCCGGCGGAGTTGCGGATGACTGCGGCTCGCTCGACCATGTGCGCAGTGTAGGGGTTTCGCCGATGGCGCGCAAGGCCGCACTGCGGCATTGCGTCGTTTCCCCGCCACGTGTATCACCGGGGCATGATTGATCCTGTAGCCTTCGAAGTCCTGGGGCGTCCGATCTACTGGTACGGCGTGTTCGTCGCGCTCGGATTCCTCGCAGCCCTGGTGCACTGGAACGCCATGAGTCCCCGGCTGGGATTCCCGCCGGGCATCGGCTCCGACCTCGCGTTCATCGTGATGATCGGCGGCATCCTCGGCGCCCGCGCGCTCTACGTCGTGTCGAACTTCGGCTATTTCGCGGAGCATCCCGGGGAGATTTTCCGCATCGACCAGGGCGGCCTCATTTATTACGGCGGGTTCCTTGCGTCCGCGGCGGGCGTCATCGGCCTCGCGTGGAAACGCCGCATCCCGGTCTGGCAGCTCGGCGACTTCACCGTGTCCGCGCTCCCGCTGGGCCACGCGTTCGGGCGCTTCGGCTGCCTGCTCAACGGCTGCTGCTACGGCGCGCCGTGCGACCTGCCGTGGGCGGTCGAGACCGCGGGCGCGCACCGGCACCCGGTGCAGGGGTATGAAACGCTCTTCAACCTCGCGCTCTACGTCGGCTTGCGCGCGCTGCTGAACCGCCGCTTGCGCCCCGGCTGGGTCGTCGCCACCTACCTGCTCGCCTACGGGGCATGGCGCTTTTCCATCGAATTCCTCCGCGGCGACGCGCGGATGGAAGGCTGGGCCGGCCTCAACGCGGCGCAGACGCTGAGCCTCGCGCTCGTCGCCGTAGGCCTCGGCCTCGCGCTCTGGCTGCGCACGCGCCGGCCCCACGTCGATGGATGAACGCGGCCAGCATGTGTGCGGGGAGGGCGACGCGGGGCGGCTCGACACCGTGCTCGCGCGGTCGCGCACCGAGCTGTCGCGCGCGCGCTGGCAGGAGGAGATCAAGGCCGATCGCGTGACGGTGAACGGCCTGCCCGGCCGCTGCAAGATGCGCGTCGGGCCGGGCGATGTGATCGACTGGACGCGCCCGCCGCCGACGCCGGTCGAAACGCTGCCGGAGGACATCCCGCTCGACGTGCTCTTCGAGGACGACGACCTGATCGTCATCAACAAACCGCCCGGCCTTGTCGTCCACCCCGCGCCGGGCCACCCCGGCGGCACCCTGGTCAACGCGCTGCTGCACCACTGCCCCAACCTGCCCGGCATCGGCGGCGAGCAGCGGCCCGGCATCGTGCACCGGCTCGACCGCGACACGAGCGGCGTGATGGTCGTCGCGAAAAATGACGGCGCGCTGCACGCGCTGGCACACCAGTTCAAGGACCGCGTGACGAAGAAGGAATACCTCGCGCTGGCGTGGGGCACGCCGCGGCCCGCCGAGGGGAAGATCCACACGCGCATCGGACGCAGCGAGCGCGACCGCAAAAAAATGGCGGCGTTCAGCGCGGAGGACGGCGACGACGACGCGAAGGGGAAGGAAGCGATCAGCCGCTACGAAGTGCTCGAAACCCTCGGGCCCGTCAGCCTGCTGCGCGTCCGCATCGAAACCGGGCGCACGCACCAGATCCGCGTCCACCTCGCGCACATCCGCCATCCCGTCATCGGCGACCTCGTGTACGGCCGCGCCCACGACGAGGCGCCCGCCGCCCGGCAGATGCTGCACGCGGAACGCCTCACGCTCGTGCATCCGCGCAGCAAGGCGCCCATGACCTTCGTCGCGCCGATGCCCGCGGACTTCACGGCGTTGATTAACCATTTGAAATCGCGCGCCTGAAGTCAGAGATTCCACCCATGACCGCCGCCGACCTCATCCGCGCGCTTGAGTTGATCCCGCATCCCGAGGGCGGGTGGTTCCGCGAAACGTATCGCGCCGGCGAGGTCATCCCCGCGTCCGCGCTCCCGGCCCGCTACAGCGGCCCGCGCGCGCACTCGACGGCCATCCACTTCCTGCTGGAAGCGGGCCAGTTCTCCGCGTTCCACCGCCTGAACAGCGACGAACTGTGGTTCCACGAGGCGGGCGGCACGCTTGACCTCTGGCGGATTGATCCGCAGGGACGCCTGCACACGGAACAGCTCGGGCCGGTCGCCGGTCGCTGGCAGGCGATGTTCCCACGCGGCCATTGGTTCGCCGCCCGTCCCGCCGCGGACGCCGCCTATGCGATGGTCGGCTGCACGGTCGCGCCGGGTTTCGATTTCGCCGACTTTGAACTCGCGGAACGCAACGCGCTCTGCGCGCAATACCCCGCCCACCGCGATCTGATTGAAAGGCTGACACGCACCACGCCATGACCAACGTCCCCCTCGCCCTCTCAAAACTGCGCGCGCACCTCGAACACCTCAAGGAGGAGGGCGTGCGCGAAGTGGATGTCTCCGCCGAACAGCTCGCGGCCCTGCGCCAACTCGGCCTGAAACCGCGCGCCATCCGGACCGAAGCGCCCCCGTCCCCGCCACCGCCCCGCGCGGCGGCTCCCGCCAGCCCGCGCCCGGCGCGCACCGGCGACCCGGTGATCGACGGCCTCGCGGACATCGCCACCGAAGTCGCCGCCTGCGAGAAATGCCGCTTGTGCAAAACGCGCACGAATGTGGTGCCGGGCCAGGGCCACACGCAGCCTGAAATCATGTTTATCGGCGAGGGCCCCGGTGCGGACGAAGACCTGCAGGGCCTCGCCTTCGTCGGGCGCGCGGGCCAGTTGCTCACGCGCATCATCGAGGCGATGGGCCTCACGCGCGACCAGGTCTTCATCGGCAATGTCGTCAAATGCCGCCCGCCGGACAACCGCACGCCGATGCCCGACGAAATGGCCGCCTGCGTGCCCTACCTTGAACGCCAGATCGCCCTGCTGAAACCAAAGGTCATCGTGGCCCTCGGCGCCACGGCGGTGAAAGGCCTCTTCAACGATCCGAAAATCAGCATCACCCGGCTGCGCGGCTCCTGGATGAAGTACCAGGGCATCGACACGATGCCGACGCTGCACCCGGCCTACCTGCTGCGCAATCCGCCGGCCAAGCGCGAGGTCTGGGAGGACATGAAAAACGTGCTCACCCATCTCGGCAAACCCATTCCCGAGAGCACCAAGAAAGAGTAGGAAACGCGGATGGCGCGGGAACCGCCCTCCTTCCGCGTATTCCGCAGTTGTTCCTCTTCACCCCCCACATGAATGCACCCAACTCCATCGTTCGCTGGCTCGACATCGTTTGCCTCCTCATCCTGCTGATGGTCCTTGTGGGCGGCGTGACGCGGCTGACGGAGTCGGGCCTGTCGATGGTGACGTGGGAGCCGATTCTCGGCGCGATCCCGCCGCGCACGGAGGCCGAGTGGCAGCTGCGCTTCGACCAGTATCGCGCCTACCCCGAATACCAGCTCATCAACAAGGGCATGACGCTGGCCGAATTCAAATTCATCTACTTCTGGGAATACCTGCACCGCCTGCTCGGGCGGCTGATCGGCCTGGTGTATGCCCTTCCGATGGCGTGGTTCATCTGGCGCGGTGCAGCGCGCGGGCGGCTGGCGGGCCTGCTGCTGATCGGGCTGGCGCTCGGCGGCCTGCAGGGCTTCGTCGGTTGGTGGATGGTCAAGAGCGGGCTGAGCCAGAATCCGTACGTCAGCCCCTTCCGTCTCGGCATCCACCTGGGCCTCGCGCTGTTCGTGCTCTCGTTCCTCTGGTGGCTGCGGCTCGGCCTGTCCGGCGTCGAGCGCGCGGTCGCGTCGCCGCCCTTCCGCCGCAATGCGCTGCTGTTCCTGCTCCTGCTCGTTGCGCAAATCTTCTACGGCGCATTGGTTGCCGGTCTCAACGCGGGCTACATGTACAACACGTTCCCGCTGATGATGGGCAGGGTCTTTCCGCCGGGATTGCTCGCGATGCAGCCGGCGTGGATCAACCTGTTCGAGAACGCCGCGACGGTGCAGTGGATCCACCGCGCGCTCGGCTGGCTGCTGGTCGCGGCAGCGGGCCACGTCTGGTGGCACGGCTTGCGCGGCGCGGTGAACGCCACCCAGCGCCACGCGCTGCACGCGGTCGGCGCACTCACGCTGCTGCAGTTCGCGCTCGGCGTCGCCACGCTGCTGCTGAAGGTCCCCGTCTGGCTCGGCGTCGCCCACCAGGTGAACGCCGCGCTCCTGCTGCTCGCCGCGGTGACGCTGCTCTTCAGCGCGCGCGCGCGGTAGCGCCGCCCCTCTTACCGTTCACGTACACGTTCACGTTCCCGTTGACGGAATCGGCATCGTGTACGTGTACGCGAACGTGAACGCAAATGCAGCGAATGGAAGCCGTCAGGCATCCGCCTCTTCGCACCACGCGCGCAACGCGGTGCAACCGGGCAGTTCGCGCAGTGCGCGCGCCATCATCCGGCGCGCGGCGGGAATGTGGTTGGCGAAGGCGCGTGTTTCGGGTTGTGCGCCTAGTTTCGCAAACGCGCCCAGCGCCTGCGCCAGCCGCTGCACGGCGCCACACCAAAAAAGCGCGCGCACCCGTTCGCCGTCGCGGCTGCTCGTTGCATAATACTCAAGCAATGCGCGCACCATCGCGTCCGGCAGCTCGACATAGGGATCGCACAGCAGCGACGCGAGGTCATACGCCGCCGGACCGTGGCGCATGCCCTGGTAGTCGATAAACCATGGCTGTCCGCGATGCAGCAGGATGTTGCTGGACTGCAGATCGCGATGCACCAGCACCGGCTGCGCGGCGTTCAGCCGGCGCCCCACCCCCGCGAGTTCGCGTTTGATGCGCGTGATGAGCGCGTCCGGCAGGCGTTCGCGTTTTCGCAGCATTTCGTCCGCAAAATAGTTCCGTTCCCAGCGATACAACACCGGGCGGAACGCCGGCATGAGCGTGAGCTTTTCCGCGCGCGCGGCGTCCTCTCCGCGCTCGTGGAAACGCACCATGTGATCCAGCACGCGTTCGTACATCCGCCGCACCGCGGCGGCGGAACGCCCCTGCTGCCACGCCAGCAATGACGCATCGCCCAGGTCGTCAAACACCGCAACGCAGTCGCGCGGACGATCCACGCGCACGCGCGGAACGGGCAGGCCGAGACGCCGCAGGAATCGCGTGTGGCCCGCGTGATAGGTGTTCTCGACCCGCGCGGCATCGTAGCGCACGAGGATCGCCCGCTCGCGGCCACACACGATCCGCGTATAGCTCCGGCTCGATCCGCGCGGGCCCAGCGGCAGCGCGGTCGTGCGCTCAACGCTCCACTTCATCGCGCGAATCGCCGCCAGCTCCGGCGCATCAAACGCCGCCGCCGCGGGCAGCGCCAGATAGGAGACCGGGCCATCCACCCGCGCGCCCGCCGCCACGATCGCGTGCTCCACCCGTGCGCGCGGCCCGAGTTCCGCCCCCGCGCAGACGACGGAATTCCGGATCACCGCCCGCGGATCCACCCGCGCCGCGGGATCAATCGCCGCAAAATCACGACCGCCCCGCAGCGCACGATGGCACGCCAGCAGTTGCGCGGGCGTTCCAACGTCGGCCCAGAACGAGCCCGGCGCCTCCACCCCCGCCACGCGCCAGCCGTCCTGTTGCGCGCGCAGGTATCCGCGGATCACCGACTCGAACGCCGGCACGGGCGACAGGTACGCGCGCGCCTTGTCGAGCAGCCGCGGATTGACGAGTTGCACCCCGCAGAACGTGTACGTGCCATGGCTTCCGCGCCGCACGCTGTTGAACTCCGTGATCGCCCCGCGTTTCACCTCAACGGTGCGCGGTCCGAACTCCGCATGCACCCACGCGGAGGCGATGGTGCGGCGCGGATGATAGGCGCGCAGCATCGGGCGCGGGTCGACATCGGCCACCACATCGCCATTCACCACCCACACCGGCTCGTCGCCGCCGAAGAACCACTCAGCCTTCCGCAACGCGCCGCCAGTGCCGAGAATCTCCGGTTCGAAGGAGACCGCGATGCGCAACCCATCCGGTTCCCGCGCGCGCAGGTGTTCAAAGATCCGATCCGCGCGGTGATGCACGTTCACCAACACTTCGCGCACGCCCCACCCGCGCACCATCGCCAGCACGCGCTCAAGGTTCGGCACGTTCCAGATCGGCAGCAGCGGCTTCGGCGTCTCCCGCGTCAGCGGCAGCAGCCGCGTGCCGAACCCGGCGGCAAGGATGAAGGCTTTTCGAGGCGTGCGGGGCATGGACGTTCCCTCAATACAACAAAGCCGCCGCCCGCGCGCGGCGGAAGGCGGGCAGCGCGGCGTTCGCGCGGGTGATGAGACGGGCCGGGGATGCGCCGCGCTGCAGCGCCTCGCGCACCGTGGCGGTGCCCATCAGTTTGTCGAACCACTCGGGGCGCGTGCCCGGCGCCGTCCACAACACCTCCGGGCCGTATTGTTTTTGCAGCAGCGCGAGCACGTGAACAACCGCGGCAAAGGGGCGGAGACGGTCGGGTGCGGTAACGATGAAGCGCAGGCCGGGCTGCCGGTTCCAATAGGGCGCGGCGCGCAGCCCCGGCAATGCGAGCCGATTGAAAGCCCGCGCGGATTTTTCCGCATCGATCCATGGCGCGGTCAGGACGTGGAACGGCTCGGTGCCGCCGCGTCCGCAGTCGAGCGACGCGAGGGCCTCGGTGAAGACGGTGATCGGATAAGTCCACGCCGTTTCCCAATACCGGATGCCGGGCGACGGCGAGATCCAGACCGGGGGCGACACAACGGCCCGCCGCGCATAGCCCCGCATCGGGACGACGTGCAGGTCCAGTTCAAGCTTCAACGCGCGCTGCAAAAAGCGCGCCGCCTCGCCCGGCGTCATGCCGTAGACCAGCGGCATCGGAACCCCGGCGACGAAGCTTTCGAGACCGGGCTCCGGCAACGGGCCGTCGACAACGTTGGGCAGCGGCACGGGGCGGTCGCAGACCACGAGCCGCTTCCCCTGCTCCGCGCAGGCTTCCATCACATAGCGCAGCGTGGTGACAAAGGTGTAGCAGCGGACGGCGATGTCCTGCAGATCGAAGACCAGCGTGTCGAGCCCGGCCAGCATCTCCGGCGTCGGCTTGCGAAACGCGCCATACAGCGAGTGGATCGGGATATCCCACGCCGGATGCCGGGTGTCTGCAATTTCCTCGCCCGCGCCGCCGCGGCCATAGAACCCGTGCTCCGGGCCGAACAGCGCAACGAGGCGGCGTCCCAACGTATCGCGCAGGCGCACGGACGCATGACAGCCCCGCGCATCCACACTCGCCGGATGCGCGAGCAGGCCAACGCGGCCCCGCAGGAGGACGGCGCGATCCGCCACCAATCGATCTACACCCGGTCGAAATGACATGCCGGTACTTTTGCCAGCGCCCGCCGCCGCGGCGAGTTCAATTTACTTATACGTGTAAACAAGCAGATTGAAACCTGCTACATTATGCGCTCATGCGTCACCTTCTTGCCTGCGTCCTGGTTGTCCTGTGCCCGCTTGCAGCCCGGGCCACCCTCATCACCGCCCACACCGATGCCGGCGGCGCGGGCGCCGTGGTGAACGGCACGCTGGCGGCACATGAGTATGGCCCCGCGAACAGCTACGCGTTCACCGGCGGCGGAGCCGGATTCGGCGGCATGCTCGGCAGTGCGACGCTCTACGTGAAGAGCGATGCGAGCCACGTGTATTTCGGATTCTCATCGCTCGGCGTGCCGGGCGGCAACCCGGACCGCGTCGTCGTCTATCTGCACACGCGCCCCGGCGGTTTCCAGCCAAACGGCCAGATGAGCGACGTCACGGACGCATCGCGTAGCAACGCCACGTTCCTCTCCGCCACCGCCCCGGAACGCGTGATCTTTCGCGACGGCGCGGTCAGCAACAGCGCGGACTTCGCGCTCGTGATCCTGAACCGCACCAACGGATTCTCGCGCTTGTATGAATTGCGTGGCGCGGGCACGGCGCATGTGGAGATCGCGCACTACGCGGCGGGCCGCGGCACGCCAACGCCGGAATTCGGAGTCTCGCGCGCCGCGCTCGGCCTCGGCGGCACTGGCGCAGTCGAACTCGTGGCCATTGCGCTGAGCGAAACCGGGTTCCTCTCGAACGAGGCCATCCCCGCCTTGGGGATGAGCACCAATCCGGGGTTCTATACATCGGGCTCGATCGTCTATTCCAATTTCCACCGCTTTGAAGTGTCGGCGGGGGCGCCCGCGGACCCGTTCACGCAGCGCGTCGCCAACACCACAATCTCCATGCCGGTAACGCCCCCGCCCGCACAGGCGGACAGCTTCTCGCTTGAAAATGCGCTTCCCACCGTCGCGTTTACCAATCCCATCGCCCTGGCCGTGCCGCCGGGCGAGACGAACCGACTGTTCGTCGTGGAGCGCGCGGGCCTCATCGTCGTCATCACCAACCTCGCCGCGCCCACGCGCAGCGTGTTCATGAATATCCAACCGCGCGTGAACGCATCGGGTGAGGGCGGCCTGCTGGGCCTCGCCTTCCATCCTGGCTACGCCACCAACCGGCGCTTCTTCTGTTTCTACGCCACCACCGCCACCAACGGCACGGGCACCGGCTTCCACACCCGAGCCTCGGAATTCCGCGCGAGCACAACCAATGCAAACACGGCTGACCCCGCATTTGAAGGGGTGCTCTTCAGCCAGTTCAATGAGCGCGACAACCATAATGCGGGCGACCTGCATTTCGGGCCGGACGGATTGCTCTACATCGCTACCGGCGACGAAGGGGACTTCAACGACAACCTCAACAACTCCCAAACCATCACCCGCGACTTCTTCGCCGCGATGCTGAGGGTCGACGTGGACTTCCGGACGAACAGCATTCCGCCCAACCCGCACCCGGCGCTCGCTGCGGGCACGAATTACGCCATTCCCGCAGGCAACCCGTTCATCGGCGCCACGAATTTCATGGGCACCAATATTTCTCCCACGCAGGTGCGCACCGAATTTTTCGCCACCGGCTTGCGCAACCCGTTCCGCTTCACCTTCGATCCAGTGAACGGGCGCCTGCTCTGCGCCGACGTGGGACAGAACGCGTGGGAGGAAATCAACTGGATCACCAATGGCGGCAACTACGGCTGGGCGCGCCGAGAGGGCTTTGTCGCCGGGCCTAAAACCGCCGGCCAGCCGCTCTCGCTCTTCACCCCGCCGCTGCTCGCCTACGGGCACGGCAGCGCAACCAACCAGGGCAATTCCGTCACCGGCGGGATCGTGTACTACGGCGACCGCATCCCAACGCTGTTCGGCCACTATATTTTCGCCGATTACCAGTCCGGCCACCTATGGGCCATGACCGACAACGGCACAACCAACACGGCGTTCAAGTGGCTCGCCACCGACGCCTTTCTCGTCGGCTTCGGCCGCGACCCGCGCAACGGCGACGTCCTGATGTGCGACCTCATCGCCAACCAGGTGAAACGCCTCGTGCCCAACGCCTCCACCAGCACGCTGCCGCAAACCCTCTCCGCGGCGGGCGTCTTCTCGGACCTGCAGACGCTGACCCCGCACCCCGGTGTGATCCCGTACGAATTGAACGTGCCGTTCTGGTCGGACAACGCGATCAAACGCCGCTGGTTCTCGCTGCCGTCCACCAACCTCACCATGACGTTCGCCGCCGAAACGCCATGGACCTTCCCGACCAGCATGGTCTGGATCAAACATTTCGACCTCGAACTCACCAGCGGCGTGCCCTCCTCCGCGCGCCGCCTTGAAACGCGCATCCTCGTCAAGAACGCGGGCGGCGACGGCGGATATGGCGTGACGTACCGATGGGGCAATTCACTGCTCGACGCCACGCTCGTGCCCGCCGGTGGCCTCGACGAGCCGTTCGTCATCAACGACGCCGGCGTCATTCGCACGCAGGTCTGGCGCTACCCCAGCCGCGCCGAATGCCTGGTCTGCCACAATACCGGCGCGGGCTTCGGCCTCGGCTTCAGCGCGCCTCAGCTGAATCGCGACATGGACTACAGCGGGCGCGTCACGAACCAGATCGCGGCGCTCGCGGCAAATGGTTATCTCGCGTCGCCGCCGGCCAGCCTCCACACGCTGCGCGCGATGGCGCATGCAACGAACGATGCGGTCAGCGTCGAATTCCGCGCGCGCTCCTGGCTGCAGGCGAACTGCGCGCAGTGCCATTTCCCGGGCGGCCCGTCCCCCGGCAATTTCGACGCGCGCCTCCTGCCACCGCTTCCGCAGGCCAATCTCGTCGATGGCCCGCTCAACAACACACAGGGCGACCCCCTCAACCGCGTCATCGCGCGCGCCGACGTCCCGCGCTCGATGGCACACACGCGTATCGCGCTCCGTGGCGCAGGCCAGATGCCGCCGCTCGCCTCTTCGCTGGTGGACACCCAGGGCGTCGCGCTGCTCGCCGCGTGGATCGGTTCGCTTGGCGGCTACCAGACCTTCGCCGAGTGGCAGCTCGCGCAGTTCGGCTCCACCAATGCCGCGGGCACGGGGCCGTTCGACGACTTTGACGGCGACGGCGCCGCCAACCGGCTGGAATACCTCACCGGCACCCAGCCGACCAATCCGGCCAGCGCCTGGGGCATCAGCGCCACGGCGGAAAACAACGGCGCCTTCTCCGTGGGCTACGAACGCATCGCGAACCGTGGATTCACCGTTCAGGCCAGCACCGACCTCGTCAGCGATGCGTGGACCACGCTCGACCTGCCCGGCAACCAGCCGTTCTACGCGTCCAGCAATGCGTGGGTGGAATTCGTAGCCCCGGTCTCAACGAACGAAGCCGACCGCTACTACCGGATCCGCGTCGACGAGCCGTGAAGGCGGCGGACCTCAGCGATCCTTGTCGTCTTCCTCGCCCTCGAAATCCTCCGCCTCCTCGATCAGGCGGTCCGCCTCCTTGTCATCCTTCAACACCTGGCGGAGGTGTTTGACGTCCTCGAAATCCTCCTCGTCGTCCTCGTCCTCCTCCCCATCTTCGTCCTCGCGATACGGGCAGTCCGCGGACGCAATCGGGCACACGCCATCGGCGAATTCCTGGTGGCAGACCGGGCACTCCTCGCAGTCCGCGGAACCGAACAGGTCGGACTCCTCGTCCGAGGTATGGGTTGGGCGTTTTCGTGCTGGCGGCATGGTGACGTCCTCCACCACGTTAACTACCCACGCACGCGCCGCCGTGTCGAGTGAAGGCGGAGAAAAATTTTTACAGACGTTGGACGCCCGCAAAAAAGTTTTTACAGACGTTGCAAACGGCCCCCCGCCTATTCGCCGAGTTCGACGTTCCAGTAGGCGAAGTCGAGGAAGTGGCGCCACGAGTGGTGCGCCGACTTGTGGAACTGGACTTCGAGGAACGGACGCCACCGCGGCTTCTTCGGCTTGCGGATGAGCTGCATGCGCGCCTGCTCCGGCGTGCGGTTCGCCTTGCGGCGGTTGCACTCGATGCAGCTGCATACGATGTTCGTCCACGTCGTCAGGCCGCCGTGCTGGCGGGGCACCACGTGATCGAGGTTGAGGTCCTTGCGGTCGAATTTGATCCCGCAGTACTGGCAGATGTTCTTGTCGCGCTCGAAGACATTCTGGCGCGTGAACTTGACCTCCTTCGCGGGCAGGCGGTCGAAGAACAGCAACAGGATGACCCGCGGCACCGGGATGCGGAACCGGATCGTCTGGACGATTTCGTCCTGCTCCGCGGCCGCGCGCGAGACATCGCACCATTCGCGGAAGGTGTAGGTGTTGAAGCCGTCGGCGTGCTGGTACACGACCTGCGCATGACCCGTGAACAACAGGGTCAGCGCGCGTTCGGCGGAGCAGACGTTGACCGCCTGCCACAACCGATTCAGCACCAGCACCGGACGCTCGAGCAGCGAGTTCATGACAACAACCCAGCCAAATTTTCAACGAAGGTAGCAAACACGCGGAGTCGTGTCAAAGCGGCGACCGTTACGATGCGGTTAGGAAACAGGCGCACGCGACGCGTTTTGCAAGCTTGCAGTGGGCACGCAGGCAGGATACGTTCGCCTGCTTTTCGGCCCGGAAGCCGGGCCTGCAAGGGAGCAGCATGGGCATTCTCGACAGTGTCAAATCGATGTTCGGCGGCAGCGGCGCCTCGGAGAGCGTGCGCGCGGCGGACCGGGTGTATGTGGTGGACGCGGAAAAGCTGGCGGACAGCCGCGAGGGCCGCACGGGGCCGGTGGAGCGCTTCCGGGCGATCCAGCAGTTGAGCCGTTTTTCCGAGCGCGAAAAGGTCGAGATCGTCGCCGTCGTCGGCGGCCGCCCGCTGCGCGAAGTGGCGCACGGCGAGAGTTTTAATGGCGTGAAGGTGTTCTACGTCGAGGAAGGCCAGTCGCTCGCGGACCGCATGGAGAAATGCATCGGTGAAGCGCGCCGCAAGCCGGTCGTCATCACGAACGACAAGCAGTTGGAAACCCGCATGAACGAACGCGGCATCGCAACGCTCCGCGTCTCGACGCTGCGCAAGGCGTTTGAAACCGGCGGCGAAGGCGGCGGGGAGCGGGGTGAACGCGGAGGCGACCGCGGCGAACGTGGCGGCCGCGACCGGCGACCGCGGCGCAATGGACGGCCCGACCGCCCCCAGCGCCAGGAAAGCAACGCCGAAGGCACCAGCGCCGGCGATGCAGCGGAACCCGCCGACCAGAGCCCGCCCACGGACACCGTGGACGGCCTGATCGACCGCGTGAATTAATCGCGCCTTATTTCTTCAACTCGTGCGGATCGGCGAAGGCGAGGCGCGCGGGGGCGCGGTACACGGCCTTTTCCGTCACCACCACGTCCACCGGCACGTCGTGGGACTCCGTGGGAGTCGCCACCAGCTTCTGGCACTCGAACGCAAGGCACGCCTTCGTGCCGCGCACGCCGGCGAGCAGGCGGTCGAAATGTCCGCCGCCGTGGCCCAGGCGGAATCCATAGCGATCAAACGCCAGCGCCGTCACGGCGATGAAGTCAACCTCGTCGCCCGACACCCACTGCGGATTCGCCGGTTCCTCGATGCCGTACAGGCCGGTGCGCAGCGGGGCGCCGTCGTCCCAGCGCGCGAGCCCGTACACGGCCTCCGCCTTGATCCACGCGGGCAACAACACCGTCTTGCCCGCCGCGCGGCACGCGGCGACCACGCGGTCGGTCCCGACTTCGCGCGGACGCGCCCGGTACACTGCAACGACGCGCGCGGCCTGGAATTCCGGCAGCGCGATCAACGCCGCCTGCGCGCGCTCGCCCGCCCCGGCGATCCAGTCGAGTGAAAGTTTGTTGCGGATGCGCTGCGCCGCCTGGCGCGCGACCGCCTTTGGATTGATCAGCTGGTGGTGCGTGTTGATGGTCCCCTCCTCAGCTCCGCCCAGCGGGCGAGCCGCTCGCGGATGCGCTTTTCGTAACCTTCGTCCGTCGGTTCATAATAGATCTTGCTCGTGGGCACATACTCCTGCTCGACCACATGCCCCGCGTAGTCGTGCGCGTATTTATAGCCGGTATGCCCGAAGGTTTCCGCCGCTTTTTTATGGGATGAATCCCGCAGGTGTTTCGGCACCGGCAGCACGCGGCCCTCCTTGATGTCGGCCAGCGCCGCATCGACGCCCAAATAGCTCGCGTTGCTCTTCGGGGCGCACGCGAGGTAGGTCGTCGCCTGCGCGAGGATGATGCGCGCCTCGGGCATGCCCACGAAATCCACCGCGGTCATCGCGGACACGGCGACCTGCAGGCCCATCGGGTCCGCGTTGCCGATGTCTTCCGACGCGAGGATGATGAGGCGGCGCGCAATAAAGCGCGGGTCCTCGCCCGCGTAGATCATTTTGGCGAGCCAGTAGAGCGCGGCGTTGGGATCGGACCCGCGCACGCTCTTGATGAACGCGGAAATCGTGTCGTAGTGCCCGTCCTCGTCGTGGTCGTAGACCACGGCTTTTTTCTGGATCGATTCCTCCGTCACCGCGCGCGTGATGCGCACCACGCCATCGGCGTCGGCCGGGGTGGTCAGCGCGGCGATCTCCAGCGCGTTCAGCGCGCGGCGCGCGTCCCCCTCGCACGCCATCGCCAGGTGCGCCAACGCGGCATCGTCCGCCGCCACCGCGCGGTCGCCCAACCCGTCGGGATGCGTGAGCGCGCGGCGCAGCAAGGCGATGATGTCGGCTTCCGACAACGCCTCGAGCTGGAAGATCTGCGAACGCGACGTGAGCGGGCTGTTGATGAAAAAGAACGGATTGTGCGTCGTCGCGCCGACCAGCGTGACCGCCCCCTCCTCGACGAACGGCAGCAACACGTCCTGCTGCGCCTTGTTGAAGCGGTGGATTTCGTCGATAAAGAGAATCGTATCCTGCCCGCGCAACCGCTTGCGTTGCTGCGCCGCCTCCAGCAATGCGCGCAGGATGGCGACGTTGGCCAGCACGCCGCTCGTGCGCTCGAAGAAGCGGCGGGTGACCAGCGCAATGACTTCAGCAAGGGACGTTTTGCCGCAGCCCGGCGGGCCGTAGAGGATGATGCTGCCCAGCCGGTCCGCCTCGATCGCGCGCCGCAGCAGCTTGCCCGGCCCGATCACATGCTGCTGGCCGGCAATGTCCTCCAGCGTGCGCGGCCGCATCCGCGCCGCCAGCGGCGGGCGTGTTTGGGAAACCGGTTGATCCCTGTCAAAAAGTTCGTCCATGAGCAGGCGGCCAGTATAGCAGCAACCGGTCCCGCGCACGAGCCGTCTGGGTGAATGCGCTCAGGAACATGAACGGGCAAAAAAAATACCCCGCCTCGGCCGATGCGGGCGTTGCTCTGACGCCTCGAGTTTCGAGGTGGGTGCCCTGCCGGTCGTTTCCCACGTTCCCGCGAGGGACGTGTGGTACACGACCGGACGATGAGCTCCCTTTCAGTCTTTAATACTGGGTCAGAGAAGCTTAGCCCCTGTCGAACCAGGCAGGGTATTTTCTTTGCCCCCGGACCCGCGCCCGGGGGAAATCACGTCAAAGAACAACAACCAATTGATATTCGATTTCGATCTAACAAACCTTACGTTCACCGAGAATCAGCCGGATAGCAGCGTTGAGATTCTCTTTAGCCCCCTCGACGCTTTCACCCTGACCATTCGCGCCGGGAACCTCCGGGCAAACAGCCCAGAACCCGCCCTCGGGCGCTCGATCAATAATGGCTGTAAATTCAGCTTTCACGAATCTCGGCGGCCAGCTCCTTGCGCAACGCCGCCTTCACAACATCATGATACCCATTGGCCTCGTCGTCCGTCAAGGTGCGGCGGGCGGATCGGTAGGTCAGGGAATACGCGACGCTGCGGCGGCCGGCGCCGATCGCAGGGCCTTTGAAAATGTCGAAGAGTTCGACCGCCTCCAGCTCGGGCGGAGCGGCGGCGCGGATCACGCGCACGATGTCATCGTGGCTGACCGCATCGGCAACAATCATCGCCACATCGCGCGCGACGGACGGGAACGCGGGAATGTCGCTGAACACGCGCACCTTTAATGCGCGCGCCAGCAGCGCGGACGCGTCCAGCTCCATGACGGCAATCGGATCGGTCAATCGCCACTCCTTGCGGATGCGCCGGTCCACCAGCGCGAGCGTGCCGAGCCGCGTCGCGCCCGCAAACAACTCGACCGCCGTCCCGGGCTCGGCATAGGCCGCCACCGCGGACTTCACGTCCAACGCGCCCAGGCCCATCCCGCGCGCCAGCGCTTCGAGCAGCCCCTTGGCCCACAGGAATATTTCCTCCGACGTAACCGCGCGCCGCCGGTCCAGCGCCGCGCGCCCGAGCGGACCCATCAGCCCGATGCACAGCCGGTCGGTTTCCACCACCGCACCCGCCTCATCGCGTGAGAACGTACGGCCGATTTCGTAAAGCGCAGCCTGATCCGCCTGGTGCGCGCGATTGCGCCCGAGCGTTTCCACCATCTGCGGCACGAGCGAGGGACGCAGCACGGACTGGTCGGCGCTGATCGGACGCGGAATCACAACGCGATTTGGCTTGTTGCCGGCGTCGAACAGATCCAGTTGAGGCTCCGACACGAGGCTGTAGTTCAGGATCTCCGACACGCCCAGCCCGGCGAGCGCCGCGCGCAGGCGACCCTTTGCCCGCACCGTGGTCTCGCGACCGGCCGTCGGGTCCACCACCGCGCGCGGATGCGGCACGGGGACGTTGTCGAGCCCGTGGATCCGCGCGACCTCCTCAACGAGGTCGATCTCGCGCTCCAGGTCTCCGCGGAAACTGGGGATCACCGCCTCAAACGCGCCCTCCGGCTTAACCTGCACGTCGATTTCAAGGCGCTTGAAGATGTCCGCGATGGCCGCGTCGGAAAGCGCCACGCCCATCACGTCGCGCACGGCCTGGAAACGACCGGAAAGGCGGCGCGGTGCGGCGGCCGCAGGACGGGTGTCGACCACCTCGCCCACCACCTTCGCGCCCGCCAGCTCCACCATCAACTGCGCGGCGCGGCGGCTGGCGTATTCCACGCCCTCGATGTCCACCCCGCGTTCGAATCGATACGACGACTCGGTGGAAAGCCCCAGCTTGCGCGCGGTGGCGCGCACCAGCGCGGGCTCGAACCACGCGGCCTCCAGCAGCACGCGCGCGGTCTTTTCGCAAATCTCGCTGCCCGCGCCGCCCATGACGCCCGCCACGGCCACCGGACGTTCCGCATCGGCAATAACCAGGATCGACGGGTCCAGCTCGCGTTCCACCCCGTCGAGCGTGGCCATGCGCTCACCTTCGCGCGCGCGGCGCACGACAACACGCCCCCCGGCGAGCAAATCGCGGTCAAACGCGTGCAGCGGATGCCCCGTCTCCAGCATCACATAATTGGTGATGTCCACGACATTGTTGATCGACCGGATGCCCGCGCGCTCAAGGCGCTGCTTCATCCACTCCGGCGAGGGCCCGATCGTCACCTGCTCCAGCACACGCGCCGTATAGCGCGCACACGCGGAGGAATCCTCGACCGTGACCAGTGACCGGTGATCAGTGACCGGGGTCTGGATTTCCGTCTTCCGTTTTCCGTCTTCCGTTTCAAGCGCCTTGCGCTTGATCCCATACACCGCCGCCAATTCGCGCGCGATGCCGGTGAGGCTGAGGCAATCGGGCCGATTCGGCGTCACTTCCAGCTCAAACACGGTGTCCGGCGGACCCAGCACCTTGGCGAGCGGCGTGCCGGGCGCCCACTTCGCATCCAGCACGAGCAAGCCGCTGTGGTCGCTCGACAACCCCAGCTCGTCCGCCGCGCACAGCATGCCGAAGGATTCGACGCCGCGGATCTTCGCCTTCTTGATCGTCAGCGACCCGTCGGGCAGCGTCACACCCACGCGCGCGAATGGATACCGCCCGCCCGCCTGCACATTCGGCGCGCCGCACACGACCTGCAACTCGTTCTCGCCGTCGAACACGCGGCACACGGACAGCTTGTCCGCGTTCGGGTGCTTTTCGACGGCGCGCACCTCGGCGACGACAAACCCTTCGTACGTCGAGCCGACGGTTTCAATGCCCTCAACCTCGGTGCCGGAAAAGGTCAACCGGTCCGCAATCGCACGCGGCGGTTCGTCGAGGTCGATGTAGTCGGTGAGCCAGGAGAGGGGGATTTTCATTTTCGGTTGGGGAAGGTGTCGGGTGTCAGGAATACTGAAGCCCGAAACCTAGAACTGCTTCAAAAACCTCACATCATTGTCATACAGCATCCGGATGTCGGGGATGCCGAGCAGGATCATCGCGATGCGTTCGACGCCCATGCCGAAGGCGTAGCCGGTGACCTCGGCGGGATCATAGCCGACGGCCTTGAACACGTTGGGGTCCACCATGCCCGCGCCGGAAATCTCGATCCAGCCGCTGTGTTTACACACGCGGCAGCCCTTGCCGCCGCAGACGTGGCAGGAGAAATCGTATTCGACGCTCGGCTCGGTGAACGGGAAGAAGTGCGGGCGGAACCGGATCTTCACGTCGGGCCCCATCATCTGCCGCGCGAAATACGTGAGGTCGCCCTTGAGGTCCGCGAGCGAGACCTTGCGGTCCACGTAGAGGCCCTCGACCTGGTGGAAGTTCGCGCTGTGCGTCGCGTCGGTCGTGTCGCGTCGATAGCAGCGGCCCGGCGCGATGATGCGGACCGGCGGCGGACGCGACTGCATGACGCGGATCTGCACGGGCGACGTGTGGGTGCGCAGCAGGCGGCCGTCGTCGAGATAGAACGTGTCCTTCGGGTCGCGCGACGGGTGGATCGCCGGCGTGTTCAGCGCGTCGAAATTGTGGAAGGGCGTTTCGATGTCCGGCCCGTCGGCGACGACGAACCCGAGCTGGCTGAAGATCTCCACCGCGCGGTCGATGATCTGCGTCACCGGGTGCCGCGTGCCCAGCCCCGGCCACCGTCCCGGCAGGGTCACATCGAACGACGCCACGCTCGCCGCGGACTGGATCGCCTCGCGTCGCGCATCCACCGCCGCCTGCACGCCATTCTTGAACTCATTGGCCAGCCGGCCGAATTCGCGCTTCTGGTCCGGCGGCGCCTCGCGCAGCGCCAGCAGGATGTCCTGCACGCGCCCGTTGCGCCCCAAGTACCTTACGCGCGCCGCCTCCAGCGCCGCCGGGTCGGCCGAAGCCGCGACCTCGGCCACCGCTTCGGCCAGCACCGCCTGTATGTCGTCCGTAGTCATGGATGGTTCCAACGCCTGTAAAACGCCGCATCATGCGTTTCCAACGGCTGTAAAAAAAGTATATTTTGAACAGGCGGCTGGATTTGCGGACCAAAGGAAACAACCACGAATGAACACCAATGGACAGGAATCGCCGACTCCCGTTCGCGCGAATTCGCGTACATTCGCGGTTCAAAAGGAGCGACCATGCGACTCGTGATTTCGACCATGCTGGCGGTGGCCCTCGCGGCGGGCGCGGTGCGGGCGGAGGAGGACTTGAAGGATGCGATCGTGAAGATCTACACGGTCGTGAATACGCCGGATTATTGGAATCCGTGGAGCATGCGCGGGACCGGCGCCGGCACGGGGTCGGGCGCCATCATCAAGGGGCGCAAGATCCTGACCAACGCGCATGTGGTCGGGAATCAAACGTTCATCCAGGTGCGCCGGTTCGGCGACGCGCGACGCTTTCCCGCGAAGGTGCTGGCGGTGGCGCACGAGGTGGATCTCGCGCTGCTGTCGGTCGAGGACCCCGCGTTCTGGGCGGATGTCGAGGGCCTGGAACTCGGCGTGCTGCCGGACACACAGGACGAGGTGTTCGTGTACGGGTTCCCGATGGGCGGGGACACGCTGAGCGTGACGAAGGGCGTCATCTCGCGCATCGAGCACCAGGGCTACGCGCACTCCTCGTTCAGCTTCCTTGCCGGCCAGATCGACGCGGCGATCAACCCCGGGAACAGCGGCGGCCCGGTGATGAAGGACGGAAAGATCGTCGGCGTCGTGATGCAGGGCATGCGGCAGGCGGACAACATCGGCTACATGGTGCCGGTGACGCTCGTGCAGCAGTTTTTCGAGGACATCGAGGACGGGACCTATGACGGATTCCCGAGCTTGGGCGTCATTTTGCAGGGCATGGAAAACCGCGCGCTCAAGCGCAGCGCGGGCATGACGCCGGACATGACGGGCATGCGCGTGGTGCGCGTCCAGCCGGGTTCCCCGGCGGAGGGCATCCTGCAGACGAACGATGTCATCCTCGCGATTGAGGGGGCGGCGGTGGCGGACGACGGCACGGTCGAGTTCCGCCCGCGCGAGCGCACGAGCCTGTCGTATTTCATCCAGAAGAAGACGATCGGCGAGTCGGTGTCGCTCGACGTGTGGCGCGGAGACCGGCGCCTTCCGCTTGCCGTCAAGCTGACGCGGCCGCTGACGCGCGACCAGCTCGTGCCAAACGAGCAATACGACATCATGCCGACCTACTACATCTTCGGCGGCGTCGTGTTCTCGCCGCTCACGCGGAACCTGCTGCAGGCGTGGGGCCCGAACTGGTTCAACGGCGCGCCCAGCCACCTCACCGCGATCCTCGCGTCGAACTATCCGGAGGTGGACGGCGAGGAGGTTGTGCTCGCGCTGAAGACGCTCGCCGCGGATGTAAACCAGGGTTACGACCAGGTCAGCAACTGGATTGTGCACACGGTGGACGGCCGGCGCATCCGCAACATGCGCGAGTTGATCGCGGCGGTGGAGCGGCCGGACGCCGGACCCTTCATCACGTTTGCCAGCGAAAGCGGCCACTCGCTCGTGCTGGACCGCGCGGAGGCCCTCGCGAGCCGCGACGCGATCCTGAAAACCTATCGCATTCCCGCCGACCGGTCCTCAGACCTGATGGAAACAAATCCGTGACGGAACGCCCCCGCGCACCCGCATTCCCTTGACTATCCCTCCTGCGCGGCTACGTTTGCCCACCCCATGAAGACTTGGAGTGCCTTTCATTGGATCGTCGTCCCGCTGCTTGGCCTTACGGCCTGCGGGCGTCCATCGGAACCGGAACTGCGGCGCTATCGCGAAATTTCGCTGCCACCGCCCAGCCGCGCGGAGCGTGCGGCGGACGTCGCGGCGATGGCGCAGGCCCCTGTCGTCACCAACGCAACACCACCGCCCGCCGGCATGGCGACCGACCGCATGGCGCCGGGCGCGCCCGCCGTCGCGTCGGCTGCCACCTCGCTGCAGTGGACCGCGCCGGCAGGTTGGGTCGAGCAGCCGGGCAACCCGATGCGCATCATGACCTTCCTCGTCGGGCCGGACCGTGTGGAATGCACGCTCACCGCGTTCCCCGGCGCCGTCGGCGGCATTGAGGGCAATCTGCAGCGGTGGGCCGGACAGATCAATGTGAACCTTGAGCCGGACGCGCTGGCCCGTTTCGCCCGCACGCCGCAGACGTTCGAGACCGAAGGCAAATTCCCCTGCCTCGTGTACGACTTTGCGGACGTCGCGCCCGAGGCTGAACCCTCCACCCTCGCGGCGATCCTGCCGCTGGATGACCGCACGCTGTTTGTGAAATTGACCGGGCCGCGCGCGTTGCTGGCCGAACACAAGGAGGCGTTTACGGCGCTCTGCCGTTCGCTGCGCCCATGAACGACGAATCCACCTCATCCAACAGCGTCTGGTCCTGGCTCGGCTCCGCGCAGGTCACCGTGTACGGCCTCGCCTTCCTGATGGTGCTGACCTTCTGGGGCACGCTCTACCAGGTCGAACACGGGCTCTACCTCGCGAAGGACAAATTCTTCGACTCGTGGTTTGTGCTCATCGGCGGGTTCATCCCGTTCCCCGGCACGCAGCTCGTGCTGGCGGTGCTGACGCTCAACCTGCTGGTCTATCTCGTCCGCCTCGTCTTCCAGCAGCGCATCCCGTTCGGCCTGCTCGTCACGCACCTCGGCCTGCTGCTGATGCTGCTCGGCGGCGCGGTGACGCACCACTACGCAAGCGAGTCGCAACTCACCCTGCAGGAGGGCGAGGTCGGCAGTGCGTCGGCGTCCTACCAGCACTGGGAACTCGCCGTCTGGTCGCACGACGGCATGGTGCGCGATGTGATGGCGTATGACGCCGACCACCTGAAACCGGGCGATGTGCTGCGGTTTGACGAGGCGGGACTGACGGTGGCGATCGAGGAATACCACCGCAATTCGCGCGCCTTCCAATCGACCGCGCCGCAGACCAACGCGCCGGTCAGCCGCCTCGGCGTCACCTCGCTGCGCTCCGCGCGCCTCGCGAAGGAGCCGGGCGAGAACATCGCCGGCGCCATCCTCACCATCACGCCGGCCGCTGGCGCACCGGTCCGCGCGATCCTGTTTGGTGAGGATGAAACCCCGCAGACCTTCGAGCACGGCGGCAAGCACTACCATGTCGCCCTGCGCCGCGTGCGCGAGCCGCTGCCCTTCGTGGTGAAGCTGCTCGACTTCCGCCGCGAGATGCATCCGGGCACGGAGATGGCGCGCCACTTTTCCAGCCAGGTCTCCGTCAACGCCGACGGCGTGGACCGCACGATGGTCATTTCGATGAACAAGCCGCTGCGCGACCGCGGCTACACGCTCTACCAGGCGTCCTACCGCGAAGAACCCGACGGCACGCAGTGGTCCACCTTCGCCGTCACGCACAACTACGGCCGCCTCATCCCCTACGTCTCCACCGGCATCATCGTGTTCGGCCTCGCCTGGCACTTCGTCGCGATGATGGCCAAACGCGCGCGCCGCGCCACGGGAGCCCCCGCATGAACCTGTCCCCTCTCGTCCGCGTCCTCCTCCTCGTCCTCGCGCTGTTCGCCCCGCTTGCGGCCTCCGCCAACGTCACCGACTACGACGCCTTCGCGCGGCTTCCGGTGCAGGACGGCGGGCGCGTGATGCCGATGGATTCCTTCGCGCGGCTGCGCCTGTTGCAGTTCTCCGGCCGCAGCACGTTCGAGAAGAAGCCCGCCGTCGAGTGGCTCGCCCGCCTCCTGTTCGACCCGCAGAACAGCCAGTCGGATTCCGTGTTCATGGTGAACAATCCGGAGCTCCTGGAAGCCATCGGGCTGGAAACACTGGAAGGCCGCCGCTTTTCCTACGAGCAGCTCCGGCCCGGCATGGAAAAACTGCGCGAGCTCGCCGTCGCCGCGTCGGAGCACAAGGACGACGAACGCACGCCGGTCGAAAAGGAATTCATCCGCGTCTATCACAACCTCAGCACCTACGGCTCGCTCGCCGCGAGCTTCCGGTTCGCGCTGCCCCACCCCGACTTCACCGTCACGAACGACGCCCTGCGCGCGAAACTCGCGTTGCCGGAGGGCCAAACCGCGTTCAGCTTTTTCGACATCTTCCAGAAGGCGCACGGCTTCGCGAACGACGTGCAGCAGATCGCGGCGAAAAAGCCGGAGGAATGGACGGCGTACGAATCCGAGCTGTTCGCGCTCTCCTCGACGCTGTTCAACTGGAGCCGCTACTACCAGGGCCTGCCCATCCCGATGATCCCCGTGTCGGCCCACGGCACGGAGCAGTGGGTCAGCCCGTGGGACAAGCTCGCGCTCGGGTTCCTCGATGACGCCTCGCGGCGCGAGCTGACCCGGCTGCAGGACATGGCGCAGGCGTGGACCGCGGGCCGCACCGTGGACTTCAAACTCGCCGCGACGGATGTGGCGCGCTCGGTGACGGGCCGCGCGGAGGAGAATCGCGGCCTGCGTTACCTCAACCTCGAACTGCGCTACAACAAGATCGATCCGTTCTATCGCGCCCAGATCATCTACGGCCTGTTCTTCCTCGTCAGCCTCGTCGCCCTGCTGCGCGAGAAGCCGCTCTGGCGGCGCGCGGCGATCGCCGGCATCCTCATCGCGCTGATCCCGCATACCATCGGGCTGGTCTGGCGGATGCTGATCATGGGCCGCCCGCCGATGACGAATCTCTATGCGACGTTCCTGTTCGTCTCGTGGGTATGCGTCCTGCTCGGCCTCGCCGTGGAATGGTACCAGCGCAACGGGCTCGGCTCCTTTCTGGCCACGCTTTCGGGGCTGGCCCTGCTGATGGTTTCGCAGCGCTTTGAGGCGCAGGGCGACACGTTGGGCGTGGTGGTGGCCGTGCTCGACTCGAACTTCTGGCTCTCCACCCACGTCGTCACGATCACCATCGGATACGCGGGCTGCATCGCGGCCGGCCTCGTCGGCCACATCTACCTCATGCAGGCGCTGCGCCTGCCGGACGGCCACGCCAAGCTGCGCGCCACGAGCCGCGCGATTTACGGGCTGCTCGCGTTCGGCCTGATCTTTTCGTTCCTCGGCACGATGCTCGGCGGCGTCTGGGCGGACCAGTCGTGGGGCCGCTTCTGGGGCTGGGATCCGAAGGAAAACGGCGCGCTGCTGATCGTGCTCTGGTGCGCAATCCTGTTCCACGCGCGCTGGGCCGGCATGATCGGCCCGCTGGGCATCGCCGCCGGCAGCGTCATCGGGATCATCGTCGTGCTCTTCGCGTGGATCGGCGTCAACCTGCTCGGCGTCGGCCTCCACTCCTACGGCTTCACCAGCGGCCTCGCCCTCGGCCTCTGGTCCGCCGTCCTCGCCGAACTCCTCATCGTCGCGATCACCGTCCCCCTGATCCACCGCCGCCGCACCCGCGCCGCGATTCCGACGCAGCACTGACCCACCCCGCGGGCGGGGTGGGTTCTGCGCCGACCCATGACGTTCATTTCCCGCGGGCAGGCGGAGCCTGCCCCTCCAGATCGCGCGCGATCACCGACTCAGCACGCGGTAGATCACGGCGTCGAAGCCGCCGAGTCGAAAAGGGGTTGTTTCGAGTCAAACACCGGCGCCCGGCCAGCGAGTGGTTACTATACCAAGAACTTCCCTGCGCCTTGACCCTGCACCTTTACGGCTCGCCTCGGAAATTCCATCATGGAAATTGGAGGCGATAGAGCGCATTGCTGACATTTGCCGACAGCGGAATTGTCCATTTGTTGCTGACAGAGCCCGGCAGCATTTCGAGGCGCGTCCAAGGTCCGCCAGGTCCGTTCGTTGTACAGTAAATGTATCCGCGCAATGCGGCACCAGACCAGCTGAGATCCGGCTGTCCCGCTGTATAAGTCAGTGAAAGCAAAGGAACCTGCATGAAATTCACATCACCGAACAGCATGACATCGTGCGCGTTCAGCGCGGTGTCAACCACCGCACGAACGCATGCCGTCACTGCGTTCGTTGGGGCGATAACAGCATCCATGATTGCGCGCAGAAATCTGTTGGTGGGCTGATAAAATTGGGATTGAACGGACGCAATGAGTTGCCCCCCCTCATCGCGCCACTCCACTTCAAACCATCCCGGCGCTGTAGTGGCATCGTAACTTCCCACAGCCGCGTCCAGAGCATAGGCGCCGCCGCCCATGATGGGGATGCACTGCGTCAGAGACGCCAAAGCGTTCGTCTCCTCAGGGAACCGAGTATACATTGCGAACGATGGGCCGATGGAAAGGTTGTGATATTGCCAGCTGCCACCGATGGGGATCCAACCGCCCAAATTGCCCATCTGAAAGGCATGATTCGTGAGCAGGACCGTCGGAACCTTGACGAAGGTGACGTCATCAATGGCAAATCGATCCGTGGCAGATGGCGGGGTGGAGGAGGTATCGATGACAATCCCCACGCGCGCCGTGACTGCGCCGGAATTGGCCGGATAACAAAGAATCGCCGCAAGGGTAAAGGGCTGATTTCCATTGACCGCGAGCGTGCTCTCCGATCCGATGAGCGATCCCCCGGCATTCAGCCAGTCAATCTTCAATCGGCACGTTCCGCTGGAATGGTTGGTGGCCTTGATTAAAGCGGATAGCGAATAACTTTCACCCGCCGTGACAGGAACACGCTGATACAGGACGTGCTCAAAGTCGGGCGTCAGAGCAGAGGTTTGAAAAACAACGGCATTCGTTTCCGACGTAGTCTCGAGACCCTCGCCGATCGCCCAGACGGCAGCCGTGTATGTCCACCCCGCCAAAGTGCCCGATTCAAAATGACCATTCGTCAGCAGATTGCCGTTCGCGAGCGCTCCTCTGGAGAGAAGCTGCGCGCAGACGAGGGCCGCAAAAAGAATCCTCGTGTGGGACGACTTCATGTTGAGGGACAAAATAGCCCGGCCCTGCTGGTGAGTCCACGACCATGTGTGCTCGGAGTTGAGGTCTTGGGCATCGCGGTTCATCCGTGTGCCCGCGGTCAGGCGGAGCCTGCCCCTCCAGATCGCGCGCGATTACCGGCTCAGGACGCGGTAGATGACGGCGTCGAAGCCGCCGAGGATGTCGGTGTAGACGTTTTCGCTCGGGGTGGCGGGCAGGTTGGTGTGGACGGGGACAAAGATGCCGCTGAGCAAATTCGTCGCGCGGTACAGTTCATAGGTCTTGCCGGCAACGCTGAACCAGCGGACGACCACGCCGTCGACGCCGGGCTCCATGGAGGCGCGCGTGGCGCGGAAGTGGGACGACGCGTTCTTCGGATGCGTGCCGGCCCAGTATTCGAGGCGGTCCGCAACGCCGTCGTTGTCCCAATCCGAGGTGTCGTTCATGACGCCGAGGCTTCCGAAGTGTTCCATCTCCCACGCGTCGGGAATGCCGTTGTTGTTGGCGTCCGCCTGCGGCAGGCCGACGGCGATGCCGTTGAGCGCGACGGAGGCGAAGCCGTAGTTGGCATTCGTGGCCGGCTGCGCCGAGGCGCCGAGGAAATTGGCGGAAATGTAGCGGTCAACGCCGTTGGTGCCGTCGCTCACGATGAGGCCGTAGAGCCACAGGTTCGTGATGCCGGCCACGCCGTTGGTGGACCCGAGGCTGGTCCACGGGATGCTGGCCTTCCAGCGATCGGTCAGGCGGTTGCCGTCGTCATCCGCGGACACCGTCGTGAACGCGCCGGCGCCGTCGAACTGGGTCAGTTGGAATCCGCCCACCGGCCAGAACGAGGTGGCGGACAGGTACCACGCGCCCTGCCCCATGTCGTAGCCGTTGCCGAGGTTGAAGCTCGCGAACTGCCCGTCGCCCCACTCGTCGCCGATCACGATCGCTACATCGGCGCGCTGATTGAAGGTGACGTTGTGCAGCGCGTCGAGCGCGCGCGGCGCGCCGGACTGGTTCCAGAGGTTGTCCTTGTTGTCGCCCAGCGTGTTGACTTCGAGGAACAGCACGATCGCGTTGTTGCTGCCCACCATGTCCACGCCATCGGCGCCGATGTAGAAGTTGTTCGCGTCGTAGTTCACATGGACGCGCCCGAAGCTGCCGAACCCGCCCTGGTTCGAGGTGGAGGCATAGCCGCCGGCGAGGTTGAAGTCGAAGGACTCGCCGATGTGGTTCTGCTGGTTGGTCGGACCCTGCGTCACGATCGGCGTGCCGGGCACGAGGCTGAGGACGGACGGCGCCCCGCATCCACTGACGTTCACGAGCCAGTCCTGGGTCAGGTTGTTGTCCCAGGTGCCCGCGCCGTTGTTGAAGCAGATGTTCACCTGCGACGCACCCACGGGCGTGTTGTAGGTGTAGGTCCACGAGCCGTCGCCCTGGTTCGCCATCGGCACGGACGCCGCGCCGGTCCACCCGTTGTAGCCGACATGCGCGAAGATCTGCGTTGCGAAGGCCAGCGGCCCGTTGTTCGGCCGGTAGGTGATCGTCAACGGCACGCAGCCGTTCGGATTCTGCGGACTCCACGTCGCGCTCGCCGGGCCGCTGGTGTTGCAGCCGGACACGGCGACGATCCAGAAGGCGCCCGCGTTGTCGTCCACGATCCCGCCTCCGCTGTTCGCGAACGACACCTGCAGATTCGTGACGCCCGCGAGCGCGGTGTTCGTGAAGACCCAGTTCGCGCCCTGCGGCGCCATCTGGTTCTGGATCGGCGAACCGCCCGCGCCGTTGTAGCGCTGGTACAGCACGACCGGGTTCGCGTTGCTCAACACGCGGCCCGACGGGTTGTAGGTGATCACCAGCGGATCGCACTGGCGCGGCACGCCGGGCGAGAACACGACCGGCGCATTCGTCGGCGAACAGTTGGTCACGCCGACGCCGTAATCCGCGCCGTTGTTGTTGTCCCAGATGCCGCCGCCGTTGTTGAACACGACATTGATTTCGTAGGCGCCCGCGGGCGGCTGGTAGACGAACGTCCACGAGGAGCCCGTCGGGCTCATCGCGGGGGCCGGGGTGATGACGCCCTGCCAGCCGTTGTAGCCGACGTGGATGCGGACCGGGTTGACGCCCTCCAGCGGGCCGTCGTTCGGCGTGTAGGTGATGCGGACCGGGCCGCAGCCAACAGGATTCGGCGGGTCGAACGTCACCTGCGGCGGCAGCGCGCAATTCGCGATGGAACGCGTCCAGAACTGCCCGTTGTTGTTGTCCACCGTCCCGCCGTTCTTGAAGAACACCGTCGCGCCCGTTGCGCCCGCGGGGATGGCGCTGGTGTAGCCCCACAACCCGCCGGTCGCGCCGGTCATCGCAACTTCATTCGAGGTGTTCGCGCCCGCGTAGAGGATCACCATCGTCACCGGATTCGCGGCCGACAGGTTCCGCCCCGCGCTGTTGTACGTCACGCGCAGCGTCGAGCCGGTGCAGTTGTCGGGGATCGTCGGCTGGAACGTGACCGGGTTCGCCGCCGTGCTCTGGCCGACCCACACATGGAAGATGTCGCTGCGGTTCGTCTTGCCGGTGTTGTCCACGGCCTCGATGAAATAATCAATCAGCACATTGTTCTGCCCGGCGATGGTACCGTCGTATTTCATCGCCCGGTTCAGCGGCTCCGGCACCTGCGGGCCGCGCACCGTGGGATACCAGGTGTTCGTCATGATCACGAGGTTCCACGCGCCGACCTTCGCGGCGTTGTGCGCGAACACCTCGTTGTCGTTCTCGCCGATCGGGTTCTGCCCGTCGTTGTCCGTGCGCCAGAAGAGGCGCGCCTGCGCCACGCCGCTGACGTCGTCGATGAACGTCCACACCTGGAAGTCGGACGGCTGGTTCGTCGTCTCGTTGAAGTGCTTGCCGCCGGGGTTGTAGATGTTGCGCTGCGGCGGGAAGATGCTCGGCCCGACCGGATCGTTGCCGGGATGCCGCCCGATGACCTTGTCCGCCTCGGCGATCGCGAGGTTGCAGCCGCGCGTCGCGTTGCCGTCCCACGGATTCGCGCGGTCAAAATCCCAGTACCAGTGGCAGGACGTCTCGGCCTGCAGGTAGTAGCGCCACGCGCGCGCCGTGTCGGAGCCGATGCCCCACTGCACGTCGTTCATCGAGTAGCTGTTCTCCAGCGCGTCGGCGTGCAGCACGCGGTTCTGCGCGGCGACGATGACCGACCACGACCAGAAATCCGGGTGCTCGCCGCTGCGCGCGTTTTCCTCACGCCACTTCGCGAAGTACGGCGTGCCGCCGTCGATGCCGATCCACGATCCGGGCTCCACATGGATCACGTCGTTCGCGGGCACCGGGTAGAGCTGCAGGTAATCCTGCACGCTCGTGTGGTCGAACCGCGCGTCGCTCTGCACCATGTCGAGGAAGAAGCCGTGCTGCCCGTTGTACGCGTCGGCATTCAGCATGCCGAAGTTGTCGCCGTCGCTGTGGCACACGATCAGCATCGGGCGCGACGCGTTGTTGTTCACGCCGTTGTTCACATGCGTGCCCCAGACGTTCTGCGGCTTGAACGCGCCGTAGCCGCCGCGCCCGTTCTCGTTGCCCTCGTAGCGCCCGGCGGGCACGGCGATGATCTTCTGCTCGGCGCCGGTGTGCGGATTCACATACTTGGTGTAGTGCGGCTGGTAGCCCCACGGCGCGGACACCTTCGACGGCGCCCACACGTTCTGCAGCTGCACCCACTGGCTGCCGATGGTCGCGGGGTCGGGGTTGAGCTGGTCGGACGGATTGGGGCGGATCGATGTCGCGTCCACCCACGGGTAGTTCTGGCAGGCGCGGTCGAAGTGGCCGTTGTCCACGAGCACCCACTCGATGCCCTCCTCGACGAGCGCCGGGATCATGTTCACCGCGAACGCGCATTCCGGCGGCCAGAAGCCCTTCGAGTAGCCCGTCGTGTCCCACAGCTCCTTGTACACTTCCTTGTGGAGCCGGATCTGCATGCGCATCGACTCCTTCGACGTGAGCGGCATCAGGCTGTGGTGATACGCAATGCCGACGAGGTCGAGGCGCGGGTTGTTCAGCGACGTGCGCAGCCCGTTCCGGCCCCACCGGTAATCGCCGTGCCAGCTGCCGCCCCACAGGCCGTTCAGGTTCTCGCCGAGCGACCCGGAGAAGCTGACCTGCACGCCCGCATGCGGCAACCCGCGGTCCGCGCCCTGCTGCACCGCGTTCTTCGGCCACGAGGTGTAGGGACCCGTGCGCTCGTAGTGCACGCCCGCGACGCTGAAATTGAACCGCCCGTTGCTGTCCGTCTGCTGCACCGACTCATAGGGGAAATACACCGGCTGGTGCATGTGCCAGAGGTAGGTGACGTGGACGGGGTTCTGGGCAAAAGAAAGGGACAGGGGGACAAAGATACAGAGGCACAAAGGGAGGATTAATTTGCGACGCATGATGATGACTCCTGAACGGTCAGGGCGGCAAAAGCCGCCCCACCCTCTGTGCCTATGTCCCTCTGTGCCTTTGTGCCTTCTTCAAGGCAACTTCACGCCCGTGCGATACACGCGCATCTCGACATCGTTCGTCACCATGAAGGAGAAGCTCGCGCCGTTGGGCGGCCCGGGCTGGTTGAATCCCATCGGCACCCACGGACCGTCGGTCAGGTTCGTCGTGTACCACGCCTCATAGACGCGGGTATTCGTCGTCGGGGCGGGCACCCACAGGTTCATCAGCCCCGTGCCGCCCACCTGCTGGATCACATTGCTCCACACCGAGGCGCCGTTCGTCGGGATGGTGTCGGCGATGTACTCCTCCCAGTTGCTGATGCCGTCGCCGTCCGTGTCCGCGCCCGCCGTCGCGCCGGTGACGCTGCCGAAATGCAGGACCTCCCACGAGTCGGGGATGCCGTCGCCATCCGTATCGGTGATGCCGCCCTGGCGGGTGATCGTCACGGTGTCGCTGGTGGCAATCACGCCGCCTCCGGGCGACAGGACCTGCAGATCGTTGACGAAGAAGTCGAAGTCGGAACCTGCGCCTGCGTTGAAGTTCCACGCGCGGAACAACGTGGCCGACATGTCGGACTGCGACACAAAATGCCCCGTGTTCGTGCGGGTGTCGCCGCCCAGCGGCGTGAGGCGCGCAACCCAGCTGGTGGGTCCGGTCATCGTCAGCTCGACATCCAGGCCGCCCGACGTCCAGCCAATGTCGGTGGAGCCGCCGGAGATGCTGTAGTTCTGGTCTCCGCCATTGAAGAAGAACTCCCACAGCGTGTTGCTGTTCGCGTTCTGCAATGCAACACCCGTGCCGGCCCCGCTGTTGAGGAAGCCGTTGTCCATGCGCACCTTCAGCGTCTGCCCCACGCCGAGCGCCGCAGGCAGCGGACGGCGGGCGTTCGCCACGTTCCCATTGTTGGCGTAGAGGCCCCACGCGGGCGTGCCGATGTTGACCGCGGCGGCCGTCGCCATGAACTGGCCGTTCTGCCCGGAATCGCCCGCGGTGTTCACCAGGCGCCACGGTCCGAAGCCAAACCCGCCGTTGTCGCCATTCTGCCAGCCGTCGACATAGGCCGCATTCGAGCCGCGGTCCGCCGCGTTGGTGACCATGCTGGACCCGCTGTTGGTGCCGGTCAGGGTGATCACGTTCGCGCCGATGCCCAGCGGGACATTCGCCAGCAGCCACGCGCTGTTGGCGGAAAGCTGCCCGCTGTCACCCGTGAGCGCATTGGTCCAGCGCATCAGGCCGACAACCCCTGCGCCCGCCGTGCCCATCAGGTTGTAGGTCGTCACCTCGTTGCCCACCGCGATGTCGGAGGGCGGGTTCGTGATGACGATGCCGTCCGGCACCGGCGGCGGCGTGCAGACGTTTAATGCGTAGTTCCAATCCTGCCCGCCGTTGTTGTCCCACGTGCCGGCGCCGTTGTGGAACACCAGGTTGATGTTCGTCACGCCCTGCGGCGGCGTCACCGAGATGCGCCACAGGTTGTTGGAGATCTTCGCCATCTGCTGGGTCGGGAAGACCTGGCCCCAGTTGTTGTAGCCGAGATGCATGAACACCTGCGTCGCCGTCTGCAGCACGCCCGCATTCGGATAATACGAGATCGTCACCGGGTCGCACGCGGGGGCGTTCGAGAACGCCACGCTGGAGGGGCCGACCGGCGCCTCGCAGTCGCGCACGTTCACCGACCAGTTCGCGCCGTTGTTGTTGTCGGTGATCGACCCGTTGCCGTTCTGGAAATACACCTGCAGGACCGGCGCGTTGTCCGGCACGCTGGCGAAGGTGTAGGTCGAGGTGCCGCCCGTCGTGGTCATCGTGTTGGAGGTGAACGCGCCGTTCGTGGCGAAGCGCGACCACATCACCACCGGCGTCACGTTGCTGAGCGCGCCGCCGTTGGCCTTGTAGGTCACGGTGATCGGATTGCAGTCGTTCGGGTCCGCCGAGAACGAGGTTTCCGAAGGCACCGGGCCGCCGCCGCCGCCATCGTCCTCGACATACACATGCTGGATTTCCGACTTGTGCACGTTGCCGCGGCCGTCGTGCGCCTCGATGTAGTAGTCGAGCAGCTTGTTGCGGAACGCCGGCACGTTCGCGTCGGTGATGCGGACGAAGTAGTAATCCGCGATGATCGGGTCGGCCCAGTAGGCCGGGTCGAACACGACATAGTCGATCTGCCCGTTGGCCGCCTTCGCGTTCAGCGCCGCGCGCGTCTTCGCGAGCTCGCGCTTGTTCATCGGGATCGTGATCCACCCGCCGACATCGCCGCCGCCGGCGTAGGTTTCGTTCTGGTTGTTCGCCATCGTGTTCACGCCGTCGTTGTCCTTGCGGATTTTCACGACGATGTTCGTGATGCCGTTCACGTCATACGCATGCGTCCAGATGTAGAACTCGGACGTGGACATCTTCTTGAGGAAGTTCAGGTTCGTGCCCGACCCGAACCGGTTGAACCAGCCGAACGTCCAGCCGCCCGGGTTCCACGGGAACCGCTGCGGCTTGAGCACCGTGGGCGGCGTCTGGTCCTGCGTGAGGCGCGCGTCCACGTAGGGTTTCACCTTCTGGATCGCGTTCTTCGCCGCGAGGCCGGGCTTCACCTCGTCGTCGTTGCCCAGACCGCCGTAGTAGTTGAAGCCGGAGTCGAGGCCCTTCAGGTAGATGTGCCAGCCGAGCTCCGCGACGTTCGGGCTGGTCCACGCGCCGTTCCAGTCGTAGGGCGCCTGGATGCGCCACGCCTGCACGCTGTTCGGGCCGTTCTCGGCCTTGTAGATCTGCTCCGCCGTCTCGCACCAGTTCGCGCCCGCCATCAGCGGCGCATAGCTGTAGAACTTGAGCGCGAAGCCCGGCGTCTCGAAATCCGTGCCCGTGTTCGCGAAGCGGTTCGACGCGCCGACGCCGAGCAGCGGCGGCTCGATCCACTTGAGGAAGTATGGCGAGCCGTAGTCGCTCTCCGGGAAGATCCACGCGCCGTCCTCAATGTGCGTGACCGGCGCGGCGGCGCCGTGCGCGTTCACGAAATCCTGCGGCGTCGAAATCCTGTAGCCCGCGTTCGCGCTGTCGTTGAAGTACTGCGGCGTCGCTTCGAGCCACGACGAAAAGCCGCCGCCCCACGCGTTGTCGCCGTCCGTGGACGGCATCACGATGACCGGGCGGCTCGGGTCCGTCGCAAAGGGCGAGATGAAAGCCCCGATCTTGCCGATGCCTTCATTGGCGTACCCGAAGCGGTAGCTCAACACGTCGTCCGACGGCACGAGCACCATCGTTTTCTCCGACCCCGTTTCCGGGTTCACGTAGCGCGCCTTGTGCAACTGGTAGGAGAACGGCGACACGTTCCACGCGGCGTTGCCCGGGTTCGGTTCGCTGTACCACCAGCCGGTCGTCGGCGACGGGCCGAGCAGGTCGGCGCGGTTCGGCGGGCTGGAATAGATGTTCCACGAGCCGGTCGGATTCGCGTAGTTGAGATAAGTCGGGCATGTGCGGCTCAGGTGATGGCTCGCCACGATGGACCACTGGTAGCCCTCGTCCACCAGCACGTCGACGAGATGCGTCGAGAACGCCATCTCCGTCGGGAAGAAGCCCTTCGAATGGTCGCTCAAATCGGAGTTGCCGTCCCACGCCTTCCAATACGCCTGCTTGAAGATCTGGAGCTCCTTGCGGAACACGGATTTCGGCAGCAGCGGCGCGAGCGAGTGGTGATAGGTGAAGCCGACGAGGTCAAGGCGGCGCGAACCCGACGGCGTAAACCAGCCGCGCGCCTGGCGATTGCCGCTGGCCCAGTCCCCACCGTAGCCGAGATGTCCGCCGCCGCCGAGCTGGCGCACGTTGTCGATGAGCGAGCCGGAATAGCTCAGCGCAAACCCGCCGGCGCTGCCGAACGATTGCAGCGAGTCGCGCGGCCGCCCCTGGTAGGCCGACTTGCGGTCATCGAGGCCAAAAATGTCGGTGAGGTTGTTTTCCGGATGTTGGACAGGGCTGAGGCCACCGAAATTCTGGCTGGGCTTCAGTGTGATCGAGTCCCACGCATACTGCCCGCGCTGATCCTGCGCGCCAACGTTCCAATCCGGCCAGTAGAGCGGCTGGTGGTTGTGCCAGAAGCGCGACACATACACATTCTGGTTCGCGTACACAGACGCCGCCACACCCCAAACCGTCAAGCCCGCCAGCGCCGCGCAAACCGACTTCTTCATCCATCCGATCTTCATAGCCGCCTCCGAAACAGTGCCATTCGCCCCGCCAAGTAAAACGTTACACCAAATAGGCGGGATAGGTAAAGATTTCGTGTAAAAAATTTTAGCAGCATCGGAAAACCCTGTCGGCGCCACCCCTTTACGTCTTGCAATACAGCGGGTTGCATACATGATTCCGGGATGAAGATTGTCTGTGCGACCAGCGTAACCCTCGGGCGGGAAGCGTTTTCGACGATTGGCGACGTAGCGTGGGTGCCGGAACGCGACATCACGCCGGAGGTGGTGCGCGAGGCGGATGTGTTGATCACGCGGTCCAAGGTGAAACTCACACGCGCGCTGCTGCAGGACAGCCGTGTTTCGTTTGTCGCGACGGCGACGGCGGGGGTCGATCATCTCGACGCCGCGTTCCTCGAGGAGAAGCAAATCGCGTGGGCCTCCGCGCCGGGCAGCAACGCGAACAGCGTCGCCGAATATGTCGCCACGGCGCTGTTGCACCTCCACCACCAACACGGCGTCACCCTCGAGGGCCGCACGCTGGGCATCATCGGCGTGGGAAACGTCGGCACACGCGTCGCCGCGATGGCGCCCGCGCTCGGGCTGCGCGTGCTGCTCAACGACCCGCCGCGCGCGGCGCGCGAACCCGGCCCCATGTGGCTCGCGCGCGACGAGGTGCTCGCGGCGTCGGACATCGTCACGCTGCATGTCCCGCTGACGGACGGCGGCCCCTACGCCACGCGCGAGATGGTGGACTGCCGGTTCCTCTCGACCCTCAAGGCCGGCGCGATCTTCATCAACGCGTCGCGCGGCGAGGTGGTGGACGAGGACGCCCTGCTGCTCGGCCTGGAAAAGCACTGGATCGACCACGCGGTGCTCGACGTGTTCAGCCACGAGCCCGACGTGCGGCCCGACGTCGCCGCGCGCGCCGAACTCGTCACGCCGCACATCGCCGGCTACTCCTACGAAGGCCGCGTGCGCGGCACGGACATGTGCTATCGCGCCGCGTGCAATTTCCTCGAAATCGAGCCGCGCTGGTCGCCGCCGCCGCTGAAACCCGACCCGGCGCGCATCCTCGTCATCGATCCGCGCGGGCGCACGGACCTCGACGTGCTGGCGGAGGTGGTCGCGCGCGCGTACCCGATCCTGAAGGACGACGCCGCCTTGCGCGCGGGCCTCGGCGGCGACGCCGGGGAACGCCGTCACCACTTCCAATCCCTTCGCGCCGCCTATGCGGATCGACTCGAATTTCCCGCCTTCACCGTGCGGCTCCCCACCCCGTCGCGTTCCCTCTCCTCGCGCCTGAACCGGCTCGGCTTCGTGGTGGAAGCCGGCTGATCCGCGCGCCGTCCCGCAACAGCGGGCTGGAAAGTTGGGGGAAAATGGGGGAAGCTATGGGGCTTACGTTATGAATGTGGGCATAGACGCGATCCGGTTCTATTCGTCGAACTACTACATCGACCTGCGCACGCTGGCCGGGGTGCGGGGCGTGGACCCGGACAAGTACACGGTCGGTATCGGCCAGGAAAAGATGGCCATCCCGCCGCCGGACGAGGACATCGTCACGATGGCGGCCTCCGCCGCGAAACCGCTCATCGACCGCGACGGCAAGGACAACATCGAGCTGCTGCTGTTCGCGACCGAGTCCGGCATCGACCAATCAAAGGCCGGCGGCGTCTTCGTCCACGGCATGCTCGGCCTGCCCGCGCGCTGCCGCACGGTGGAGCTGAAGGAGGCCTGCTACGGCGGCACCGCGGCGCTGCAACTCGCCTGCGCGGCCGTGGCGCGCAATCCGGAGATGCGCGCGCTCGTGATCGCGGCGGACGTGGCGCGCTATGAACTCGCCAGCCCCGGCGAACCGACGCAGGGCTGCGGCGCGGTGGCGATGCTCGTCACGGCCAACCCGCGCATCCTCGCGATCGACCCGGAGGCCGGCCTCTACACGGACGACGTGATGGATTTCTGGCGCCCGAACTACCGCGACCAGGCGCTGGTGGACGGCAAGTATTCCACGCGCGTCTACCTGCAGGCGCTGCAGGAATGCTGGAAGCAGTACCGCGAGCGCTCCGGCCGCGTCTACGCCGACCTGCACCGGTTCTGCTACCACCTGCCCTTCACGCGCATGGCGGAGAAGGCGCACGAGCGCCTCGCGAAGGACAGCGGCGTCGCGCTCACCGACGCGCAGCTCGCGGAGCAGGTCGGCGGCTCCCTGCGCTACAACAAGATCACCGGCAACAGCTACGCCGCGTCGCTCTACGTCGGCCTCTGCTGCCTGCTCGACAACGACCCCGCGGACCTCGCGTACCGGCGGATCGGCCTGTTCAGCTACGGCTCCGGCTGCGTCGGCGAGTATTTCTCGGGCGTCGTGCAGCCCGGCTACCGCGCGCGCCTGTTCAGCGACGAACACCGCGCGCTGCTCGAAAACCGCACCGAATTGACCTACCGCCAGTACGAGGACATCTACAATCTGGTCTTTCCAACCGACGGCGGGGAGCATACGTTCTCCCGGTACCGCACCGGGCCCTACCGCCTGGCGGGGGTCAAGGAGCACAAGCGATTATACGAGACGGCGTCATGATTGCGATCGCGCCAGGCAAGCTGATCTTGAGCGGCGAGCACGCGGTGGTCTACGGACGGCCCGCGCTCGCGATGGCCATTGATCGCTGCGCCCAGTCCATCATTTCCCCGGGACACAACGACCTCGTCTCGTTCAACCTGCTCGACCTGAAGGAGCACGACTCGTTCACGCTGCGCGCGCTGAACGAGCTGCGCGCCCGGCTCGCGCGCAACTACCAGCTGTTCCTCAACGGCGAACTCGGCATCCGCGACGTGCTGCACAAGCCGATCGAATTGTTCGAATTCGCGTTCATCACGCTGCTCGACGGCCTGCACCTGAAGTTCGGCGAAGGGCTCGATGTGCAGACGCACTCGAACATCCCGATCGGCTGTGGCATGGGTTCGTCCGCCGCGACGGTGCTGAGCATGCTGCGCGCGCTCGGCCACTACTTCCGCGTCGAATTCCGCCCCGACTGGTTCCTGAAATACAGCATGGAAGCCGAGAAGCTGCAGCACGGCTTCCCGAGCGGCGTCGATTCCTACATCTCGCTGCACGGCGGCTGCGCGCTCTTCCGGAACGGCGTGGCCGACTCGGTGCCGCTGCCCCGCCTCCGCCTGTACCTCGTCAACACCGGCACGCCCGCCGCGACGACCGGCGAATGCGTGGTCGCGGTGAAGCAGAAATTCGCGAACGACCTGATCTGGAATGATTTCGAGGCGGTGACGCTGGAACTCGAAAAAGCGCTGCGCGCCAATGATCGCGAAACGTTCCAGCGCATGGTCGCGGAAAACCAGCGCCTGCTCGACCGCATCGGCGTCGTGCCCGAAAAGGTGCGCCGCTTCGTGGCCGAAATCGAGGCGCGCGACGGCGCGGCCAAGATCTGCGGCGCCGGCTCGGTGCTCGGCGACAACGGCGGCATGGTGCTCGTGCTGGCCGAAAAACCGCCGGTCGACCTGTGCAAGCAGTTCGGCTACGAGCTGATCACCGTCCGCGGCGACCCGCTCGGCGCGCGGATCGTGTGATTCATTGATTCGTCCTCCTCCTCGTTCTCGTCGTCCTCGAATACATTGACGAACCGGGGACGCGGGCGAGGAGGAGAACGAGGACGAATGGGTTCCATCATCGCAAGCGCCCCCGGCAGCCTCATGTTGCTGGGCGAACACGCCGTCCTGCACGGGCGGCGCGCACTGGTGATGGCGGTGGACCAGCGCCTCCGCGTTACGCTGACGCCGCGCCGCGATTCGCGCATCGAGATTGACTCCGCGCTGGGCCGGCACCAGACGACCCTCCAAAACCCCGCGCCGCACCCCGATTTCCGCTTCATCATGGAGGCGATCCGGCGCGTGGCGGACCGCCTCGCGCGCGGGTTTGACCTGCGGGTGGACGCGGACTTTTCCCACACCATCGGCTTCGGCTCCTCCGCCGCCGTGACCGCCGCCACGGTGGCCGCGCTGCGGCGGCATGGCGGCATGGAGGAAGACCTCGCGGCCATTCGCGACGAAGCCATCGCCATCGTGCGCGCCGTGCAGGGGCGCGGTTCGGGCGCCGATGTCGCCGCCAGCGTGCACGGCGGCGTGGTCGCCTATCGCGCGGAGCCGCGGGAGGTCCGGACCCTCGCGGCCGCCCTCGACATCTGCGCCGTCTATTGCGGCTACAAAACCCCCACGGCCGAGGTCATCCGCCGGGTGGAGGCGCAGTGGGCGGGACGCGAGGCGCGGCTCGCCGAGCTGTATGACCGGATCGATGCGTGCGCCGGGGACGGACGGAACGCGCTGGAGGCCGGCGACCTCTCCGCGCTGGGCGCCGCGTTGAATCACGGGCAGAAACTGATGGAAGCACTCGGGGTCGATACGCCCGAACTCGCCGCCATCGTCGCGGCGCTGCGCGCGGACCCCGGTGTGCGCGGAGCGAAAATCTCGGGCTCCGGCCTGGGCGACTGCGCCATCGGGCTCGGCCGTCCGCTTCACCCGCCCCCGGGCTTCACCGCCATCCAGGTCCGCGCCGCCGCAACGGGCCTGACCCTCGCCCCGGCGGCGTGAACACCGCGCGTTTGGCATATCCGCGGCGGCGGAATGCGTGTAGGATACGCATTAAGTCGCGTGAGACCCATTGCATGGTTGATCTTCGGGGCGCTTGGCTTGTCCCTGCTCGGATGCACAAGCCCCCGTGTGGTGCGCTCACCGGATCAAACGCTTGACCCCCGGCTGGCGCGCGGCGTCACGATGACCGCCCAGTTGGATCGCCCGGACGACACGTCATGGGTGGACCTGCAACGCGACGACGTGTTCCGCGAGATCCGGCGCGCGGGATTCACCGCCGTCCGCATCGCGGTCGACTTCACCACCGCCCAGCGACAGGGCGACGATCCCGCCGGTGCATTTCATCCGCGCTGGCTCGCACGCATCGAGCGCATCGCACGCAACGCCGACCGCGCCGGCCTTGTCACCATCCTCACCGCCCGCGCGCCGGCGGATCTCAACGATGTCGCATCACAAGCGCGACTCCTAGCCGACTGGCGGACGCTGGCCCAGCATCTGCGCGGCGCGCGCGACACGGTGCTGTTTGAGTTGCTCGATCACCCCGACGACACGCTTGCGGATGAGGAATGGTCGGCGCTTGCGGAGCGGCTCCGCATGGCGATCCGCGAATCAAACCCCAATCGCCCCCTGCTCGTCGGCCCCGCGCATCGCTATGATCCCGCGCATCTCGGCCTGCTGCGCCTTTCGCCGGACCCGCGGGTCATCTACGTCTTCTCCTACACCGCCCACGCGCCGGGCCCATGGAGCGGAACACCGGAGGACGTGCGTCGGATCGAGGCGGATCTCGACGCGGTGGCCCGCTGGGCGCGGGAGCGCAACAGCCCCATCTACTGCGCATCCTTCGGCGCCGCGGAGCACGAGGACCCGCAATCACACGTGCGCTGGGCGACGAGCGTGGCGCGTGCGCTCGAGGCGCGCGGCATCGGGTGGAACTATTTTGACTTCGGCGGCAACGCCGGCGTCTTCGACTCCACCTGGCGCATCTGGCGCCAGCCGCTCGTCGGCGCGCTGCTGAACGACTAAGGACGGTGTCGGGTGCCAGGTGCCAGACGTCAGTTGGCGGCGCTCCTCGCGGTCTTTTGGTGCTTGATGGCCACCATCGGCGTTGCGCAGGTCTCGCACCACGCCCTCCGCTTCTATGGCGCAGGCACGGGGCAGCAAGACCGCGTGAAAATCCGGATCGACAACCCGGCCACCGTGCTCGACGTCGGCAGCGACTTCACCATTGAATTCTGGATGCGTTGCGCGGCGGCGCAAAACAACGGCACGGTGAGCGACACGTTCAACGGCGACGGCTGGATCACCGGCAATGTGATCGTGGACCGGGACCAATACAGCGCCACGGATTACGGTGACTACGGCATCTCCATCGGCGCGGCCGGCGCCACCCGCGTGCTCGCCTTCGGCCTCGCGAGCACCAACGGCGGCCTCACGATCGTCGGCACGAATAACGTCGGCCACAACGCATGGACGCATGTCGCCGTGACCCGGACCCGAAGCACCGGCGTGTTGCGGATTTACGTGGATGGTCGCCTGGATGCCGAGGGCACCGGGCCCACGGGTGACGTGAGCTATCGAAACGGACGCCCGACCAGCTTCACCAACTCCGACCCCTTCCTCGTGCTCGGCGCGGAAAAGCACGACGTGGGTCCGGCCTATCCGTCCTACAACGGGTTCCTCGATGAACTCCGCGTCTGGACGCAGGCGCTGTCGCAGGCGCAGATCAGCAACGTCTTCCGCGACGTGATCGCGACGAACACACCCGGCCTCGTCGCCTATTACCGGTTCGAGGAAGGCAGCGGCACGAATGTCACCGACAGCGCCGGGCTCTCGCCCGTGGGACGGCTGATCGCCGGCGTGACGAACAACGGCCAGTGGATGGCGCGCAGCGTGAACACCAACTGGACCGCGCCGCTCGGCCCGCCCGCTCCGCCGCCGCCGTCCACCAACGTGACCATTGAGTCGGTACCGCCGGGCCTCAGTGTCATGCTCGACGGTGTCGCAGAAACAACCCCGTTCACGCGCGCGCTGCCGGTCACCAATCTCGTGATGCTGGCCGCGCCGACGAACCAATCGCTGAACGGCACAACGTACGTGTTCCGCTGCTGGTCGGATGGCGGCGCGCAAAACCGATCCCTGCTCGTGCCGACGAACGGCCTCACACTGCGCGCGGGGTACGCGGCGGTTCCGGGCGGCTCGCTCGACCAGCCGGTGCCCGCGAACAACCGGAACATCGAGTCCTACGCCGGCACCAACCGCCTCGAAAATCTGTTTGTCCCCAACTGCCTCTGCGCCGGGCGCGACAACAGCCCGCCGCTGCGCTACGAGCCGGCGATGGCGTTCCCGCTCGCGGTCGCCTCCGGCGCGGTCATCCAGAGCGCAGCGCTGCGCGTGCGCGGCAACAGTGACAACACTGGCGAGCCACAACTCTCGGTGCGCGCGTTTGCGGTGAGCAACCTCGCCGCTTTCGGCACCGGCGTCGGCGTGTCGGTGACCGGGCTGCACCCGCTGACGAGCGCAGCCGTCGCGTGGACCCCGCCCGCGTTCAGCAGCGGCGCCGCGTACGACAGTCCCGACCTCGCACCGCTCGTGCAGGAGGTCGTGAATCTGCCCGGTTGGTCGGCGGGGAACTTCATTGGCCTTGTTCTCACGGCCACCAACAGCAGCGGCGATCACTGGCGCTGCTGGAGCAACTTCCAATCCGGCACGCCGCCCCGCCTGCTCGTCACCTACGCCACCGGCGGCGCCGCGACGAACGACCTCGACGGCGACGGGCTGCCGGACGACTGGGAGGCGCAACACGGATTCGATTGCACGACCGCCGCGGCGGCGGATGCGGACACGGATGGCGACGGCGTGTCCGACCACGCCGAGTTCATCGCCCTCACATCGCCCACCAACGCGGCGCATTTCCAACGCCTGGAAATCCTGCCCGCGCCGGCTTCCAACGTCTGGAAAATCTCTTTCGCGACGGCAACGGGCCGCCTGTATCGCATCGATGCGGCGACGAACCTGCTCGCGCCCGAGTGGCTGCCCGTCGCAACCGCATGGCCCGGAACCGGATTTTTAGCGGACTTCACCGACACCAACGACGCTCCCGCGCGTTATTTCCGGACCGGGATCCAGCTCGCCCCGTAATCACGCGGAGCTCGAAATGGCGTCGGGGGTTATCGGCCTTTGTTTAGCGCCCGACGGGCGTCTTCGACGAGGTGGCGCGGGGCGCTGATGGCCGGGCGGCTCTGCGAATACACGATGGCGATCGGCCCGCCTTCGGTGTGGGCGTTCCAGAATTCGGCGGTCACCAACGATTTGTGCGCGTGCGTGGCGCCCTGCGCGTCGCGATATTCATAAGCCATCCAACGATCATTCCGCGCGGCGCCTTTGGCCGTCGCGTATTGAATCTTCTTTGTCACAACGCCCGTGGCCTCGACGCCGTCCGCACAGAGCTGCTTCATCTGCAAACCGCGTCGAATCACGACCACGATGAGCCCTGCCACGATCAACACCGGAACCACCAGCGCAAGAATGAGTGTCGGCATGGCGGTAGCTTGCGTGATGTCCGGGAAAAGGAAAGTCTCAATGCCGGCCGTAAGGGGCACACCGCTCAGCGCGTCGGCGCAGCCGACAACAGCGCACGATCCGCTTCACTTAATTCGTTCAGACGGATGCTGACTTGTTTGCCGTCGGCCTTTTCAAGCACCACGAGCGCGCCGGTCTGCCGAAGCAGGCGGGCCTCCACTTCCGCGCCCGCGGCGGAACGCCACAGGCGCAATTCCGACGGGGGTGCCGACACCACCGGCATCTGGGCGCGCGGCAACATCCCGGGTGCGGGCACACCGGAGAGATCCGCCAGGGCTTTTTTCATCTCGCGTTCGGCGCGGTTGAGCAACGCGTCGTATTCAGGGCTGCGGGCGTAGGGAACGATCGTCAGCACCTTGTCAGCCGTTGCATCGGTGATCACGGTTTTGGGGATGAACGGCCCGGCTTTTTCCGAATTCATCGCCGTCTGTACGGCTTGGGGCAGACGCTGCAAGGATTCGTGCGGGACATAGACCATAACGGTCTGGCGCCGGAACTCCTCCATCGACAGTTTGCTGGCGTGCGCGCAAAGACCGCAGGTCGAATTGGTGTTGGAATAGAGGAAGGCCAGCGGCTTGTTTTTTGTCTTCGCCTCGGTCAGTGCCTCTGCCAGCGCTTCGTGGGAATATACGCCCTTGGCCAGCTCAAAGCCGGCTTCAGCGTTCAGCGCCGCGCCGATAATCCATGCATATACCCAGATGCATTTCATGTGCCCTTCTCTATCGCAAATTGGGCGGAATATTAAGTCGAAAATGTAAGGAATAATCGCCCTCACGGAAGTCTGCTTATGATTAACCGAATACTGGCAATTCATTTGGCGCTGGCGGGACTATTCTCTGCGGGCTGCGCGGCAGCGCCTCGCTCCTCGAATGTGGAGCCCGCAGCCTACGCATCGGAATCATTGATTTTTGACTTCGGGGCGAATCAAAGCAGCGACGCTTGGCAGGTGGAGGACGACGGGGTGATGGGCGGTCGGTCGAAGGGCTCGTTTGCCATCAATGGCGACGGGCACGGGGTGTTCAGCGGCGACGTCTCGCTCGAAAACAACGGGGGCTTTTCGTCGATCCAGTATTTCTTCCCCGAACGCGACATCCGCGGCTACACCACCGCCTCCATCCGGCTGAAGGGCGACGGGCGCAACTACCGGTTCCTTGTCGAAGCGACGGAAGGGGCTCGCCACTATTACGTGTATGAGTTCCCGACCAGCGGGGATTGGCAAACGGTGGAGATCCCGCTGCGCGAGATGTATCCCGAACGCCGCGGCGACCGGCTCGATCTCCCGAATTTCCCGGCGGAAACCCTCGCGCAAGTCCGCTTCCTGATCGCGAACAAAAAGGCCGAATCCTTCCACCTGCTGATCGACCGCATCTGGCTGCGCTAACCGGCATCAGAATTGATTTGCGCGCGGGAGGGGAGCGGCGCATCTTCGCCCTTTTCGGGGGGAGTCCATGTCATCGCGCCACGAGTCCACGGGGAAACCGAAACTGGTGATCCTCGGCACCGGTTTTGCCGCTTTCAGCCTGTTGCATCATCTCGATTTCCGCCAGTACGAGGTCTGCGTGGTGAGCCCGCGCAACCACTTCCTCTTCTCGCCGCTGCTGCCGAGCACCACGGTGGGCACGCTGGAATTCCGCAGCATCATCGAACCCATCCGCACGCTGCAACATCGCGGCCCGGTGAAGTTCTACCAGGCCACCTGCACGGGCATCGACCTCTCGACGCGGCTGCTGACGTGCGAGGGTATTTTTGACCGCGAGACGTTCCTGCTGAGCTACAACCTGCTCGTCATCGCCGTCGGCGCGGTGAGCAAGACATTCAACATCCCGGGCGTCCTGGAGCACGCCCAGTTCCTCAAGGAGCTTTCCGATGCGCGCGCAATCCGGCAGCGCATCATCGAGAATTTCGAACGCGCGAGCACGCCGCTCGTCAGCGAAGAGGAGCGGCGGCGCCTGCTGCATTTCGTCGTCGTCGGGGGCGGGCCGACCGGCGTCGAGTTCGCCGCCGAGCTGCATGACTTCCTCGAGGACGACCTGGAACACACGTTCCCCGAACTCGTGCCCGATGTGCGCATCACCCTGCTGGAGGCGTCGAAGGGCATTCTCAACATGTTCGACCAGAAGCTGGGCGAATACACCCTGAAACGCTTTGCGCGCGCGAAGATCGAGGTGCGCACCGGCACGCTGGTGAAGGAGGTCCACGCGCAGGGCGTGCGCCTGGCGGATGGCTCCGACGTGCCGGCAGGCCTCGTCGTCTGGTCCACCGGCATCGGCCCCACGCCTTTCGTCCAGCGCCTGCCCTTCCCGAAGGACCGTGGCGGCCGCCTGACGACCGACGCCTATTTCGCCGTCGATCCCGAACGCTCAATCTTCGCCATCGGCGATTGCGCCACGCGCTCCGACCACGAGCTGCCCGCGACCGCGCAGGTCGCGCAACAGGAGGGCGAATACCTCGCGAAATTGTTCAACCGGCGCGCGCGCGGACGCACGGAGCGCGCCTTCAAATACCGCCACATGGGCATGCTCGCCTACATCGGCGACCGGCGCGCGCTGGCCGACACGCAGTTCGTGAAGGGCCACGGCTTCGCGACCTGGCTCTTCTGGCGCTCCGCCTACCTGACGAAACTCGTCAGCCTCAAAAACAAGACACTCGTCATTTTCGACTGGCTCAAAACCGGCCTCTTCGGCCGCGACATCAGCCGGTTTTAGCCCGGACAGAATCTTACCGCAGAGGCGCTGAGGTCAGAGAGGGGCCGCTAGAGTAGTTCTGGCCACATCATCCTCGGTAGAGTTTTATCCCGGCTCGTTTCAGATGGCCGGCGCAAAGCCAGCTCTACGGCGGACGTGGGGCCGGCTGGCGCATTCGGTCGTTACTCGCCGGCCAGCGCTCGGCCGAAGTGGACGAGGAAGAACATTTTTTCGCTGGTGAACCAACCGTCCTTTGCCTCGACAAGCAAGGGGCGCAGGAAAGTGGTCATCTGCCATGTGACGAGCATGTAGACCAGCGCCCACCAGCTCAGACCACCGAGGCGATTGAGCGTCGCGCTCGTGCGCAGCCGACTGATGAAACCACGCGCGAACCCGGTGGCGATGAGCCAGATGAGCAGCGTCAGCAGCACGACGAACGTCGCATTGGTCGTGGACACGGCAAACAGCCACGCCACCGGCGCGAGGGCGAGCAACAGCAGGCCCGTCACCGCCAGCACCGCTCCCGCGAGAGCGGCGGCTTGGGACAGCGATAGCGGCATGCCGCCCACGCAGGCGAAGACGTACATGCTGGGGAAGCACAGGGCAATAGAGCAGATCGCGATGAGCGGCGTCTTGGCCGCCGTCATGAATGCGACGGACCAGCCGCCAAAGAGGCCGAGCGCCAGTCCGAAAATAGCGTGAAAGACAAGGCCCCAGAAGGCCATGCGCGCGGCGCGCCCGCCCAGGCCGCAGTCGTCGTCAATCTGCGCAACGAGCCAGGACGGCGCTTTTAGCAAGGCGCCGAGTTCGTTGCGGCGATACCGCGCATCCACATCGGCGGCGCGGGGCGCGGGCGCAGGGGCGGGTTGGGCGGGAACGGGCGGCGGGATCAATTCACTCATGTCAGCGTCCTCCAAACAGGATGTAGGGCATTACTTCCGTGAACAGGAATTCATAAAAATTTCGGTCTAGCGCATCGGGGCGCATGAAGGCGACGGGATAGAACGGGCTGCCGACAAACGGCCGTAGCATCCACGACAACTGGCAGCCGACGAGGGCGAAGGAAAGCACCCACCCGGCATATATCGGACTCAACGCGCAGCCCTGCGGAACCAGTCGGCGCAATCCCCGAACCAGCGCCATGTTGCCCGCGGCGCCGGCCATCGCGATGAGGCCGATATGCGTGACGAGCAGGCAATTGTGCGTGAACTGCAACTCCGCGTGTGGTCCGTCGGACGCCGCCGCGGTGAGCGTAAAAAACAACGCAACGGGTATGAGCGAGAGCAACAGGAAGCACGCCACCGCCATCGCGCTCCAGGTGAGGGTGATGACCTGCGCAAAACTCAGCCCCGCCCCGCAAATGCTGGCAATCATCCAGTTCAACACCATCACGAGGCTGGTCGTCCCCAGCAGCAGGATCGGCAGCTTAAGCGCGACATACAGCGCGAGCGTGGGCGAACGCCATCCGGCCATGACCGCGCCATACAGCGCGCTCGCCGTCACCACAAACACCACCAACCGCATCATCGTCGCACTGAGCTCGCGCCCACCGGCCACCTGGTTCCAGAAGGCGGACTCCGGATCCAGGATCTGTTGCACCGTAGCGCGCATACGCAAGTTGTGCCCTCGCGGCCCCATCAACACAAGCCAATGAGGGCCGCTCAACTCGGACATGGCCCGGGCGCGCAGCGTTCAGAAATTTCTGATGGCCGCCACACGATGTGCCCGTCGCGCTGACGGATTCCCGCGTGCGCTCCGCGTCCTCCGCGCCTCTGCGGTGAACGATCCTGCTACTCGGGCCAGACCACCACGCTCTGGTTCAAGCCGGGGGCGGTCGCCGGCCAGACCACGGTCCCGGCCCCGGCGAATTCCGCTTCCACGAAATACTCGAAATCGGCCGTCGCCGCCGGCAGGCGCGCGCGCCAGACCGCCCGGGCCACGTGGTCCGCGGGCACCTCGGTCCACGCGCCACCGCCGCCGAGCGGACGCACCTTGACCACGACACGCCGGGCAACTTCGCGATCCAGCGCGAGCATGCGCAACGCCAGCGCCTCTCCCCGGTTCACCGCGTTTCGCACGGTCGGCAGCACAAGGCGGGCCGGACCGGCGTACGTCCGGCGGGGTTCGATCTCGGGAGGCAACGGACGCCCGAGCCGGCTTTCGAGCGCGCGATCGTGCTCCGTCAACACCTGCAGCTTGAGGCGGTTGTGCTGCTCCACATTCGCGATGGTGCCGAGTTCGCCCGGCGTGTTCACCGTCGCGATCAATTCCGCCATCAGCCGGTCCCACAAGCGCGCCAGTTCAATGCGGATCGCCAGCGCCGACTCCGCGCGCCCGCGATCGCCCGCGATGGCGCTCATCGCCGCCTTCAGCCGGTGGCGCGCGAATGCGATGTCGTGCATCGTGATGGACGCCCTGAACGTGTTGAGCCAGTAGTCGAAGCGCGCCCGGTCGCCGGGCGATGTGAGTTTCGTCCGTAATGCGGCAAACGCGTCCACCAGCGCCCGTTTCTTTTCCGCGGCTTCCGCATAACTCGCCCCCACGGGAATGCCGCCGGGCCCGTTGATCCACCCGCTCGGGTCCGGGCGGAACCCCTCGCCATCCATTTGCGCCAGCAGGCGTCCCGCCTCGTCGCCGATCTCCGGCCCGAAGTGGGCGCGCGCGAAATCGACGTACAAATCCTCCACCGGCATGCCGCGCTTATGTCCAGCGGGATTCTTGATCTGGCCCGGCAGGAAGACCTCGTAGCCCGGCGCCTGGCCGCCGCCGATGTTGTACCGGCGCATCAGTTTCTCGCTCGCGATCTGGTTGGCGGCATCGGTCATGCCGTCCACGATGAGGCCGCTGATCAACGGCTCGCCCTCGCGCCGCGTGAAGGCGAGCTTCAACACGCCGTCGTCCACGCGGACACCCGGTGCGACAACGTCGCACACGGCATTAACCCCGACGCGCTCCTTGATGTTGAGGCGCTCAACCACCGTCCGCCCCTGTAGCGCCACGTCAAACACGCGCGGCCCCGTCGCCAAGCCCTCCGGCTCGCAGAAGTGCAGCGTGATGGCGTACTCGCCGTTCGGAAGCTCGATCGACAGCGCGTCCATGCCGTGGAGGCCGGTCTTGTACACCTCCGACGCCGCGTTGGTCTCCGCGCCCGTGACGGCGCTGCGGATCGTATAGGGTTTCCCGAAATTGCCCTCGGGCGCCGCGTACTCCACGCGCCCGGTCGGCGTGCCCGCGGGGATCCACGACTGGTCCCACGCCGCGCCGGCCAGCGCCGCCCAGTTCGCCGCGAGAATCTGCGTACGCCAGTGGATGCCGATCAGCCCGTCGCAGCCGTGCCGCCGCGCGTCCACCGCGTCGAAGCGCATGCGGCCCGCCCACGGCTGGTAGGCGATCATGTTCGGGTCGTTCTCGACCCACGGGATCGCCCACGTGGAGCGGCCGCGCACGCGCGCATAGGCGGCGTCGATCGATTCGTGCCCGACGTGGCGATGAATCGCACTCATCGCCACGTCCTTCGGCAGGGCCGCGTCGAGCGCCGAGCGGTCGTGCACCGGGCCCAGCACCCAGCCCGACGTCGCAAGCTGCATCGGCGCCTTCGATTCCTTCAGGGCCTCGTACGCCGCGCGGATGTCCGCCAGCGTATGCTCAAATTCCTCGGGCGTGTTGTTCTTCCACGTCCATTCCTCCGGCGTCCACAGCCAGTAGTAATCCGCCGGCATCACCGCCGCGATGCGTTCGAACATGCCGCGGTACAACTCCTTCACCACCGCCGGATCGCGGGGATCGCGGCCCTGTGCCTTCAAGCGCTCGCGGACCGCCTTCGGCACCGTCAACGGCGTCTCGGTGCCGACGCAGCTCTTGACGCCCAGCTTCCGCGCATGCGCGAACACGCGCCCCATCTGCAGGCCGACGCGGCGGAACAGTTCGTTCGACTCCTCGGGCGTGTCCGGCTGCGGCACCAGGCCGTCCATCACGTCCGGACCGTGGTAGTTGGTCGCGAACAGCAACGACGCGCCGCCCGTGAAGTCCTCCGTCTTCAGCGGTTCGTAGCCCCAGTTCCCGCCGCGCGCGGTGTTGTGCCAGAAGCTCGGGTAGCTGTGCGCCACCGCGCCGTCAGGCCCGATGTCGCCGGGCGGCCCGATCCACACCAGCGGTTCGGGTCCCGCGCCGCCCTCGGGGTACGCGTGCAGCCCGATGAAATTCATCCGCAGCTTCGCAAGCTGGCCGACGTACGCGAGGTAGTCGTCCTCGTTCCACCAGTCGGGCCCCTCGGGAAAATCGTGGAACGGCAGGATGCCGCGCACCGCGAAGTACGGCTGCGCGGTCTCGTCGAGCACCGGCACCGCAAACGGGATGCGCGCATCCGGCACGACGTCGCCGTGCAGGTAGAACCGGACGCCCAGTTTTTCCGCCACGGCGTACGCGCCGTAGAGCAGGCCCTGCTCGTTCGCGGACGAAATCTCGAGGCAGCCCGCGCGCGTGCGCAGGCGGTACGCCTCCGCCGGCAGCTCCGCATCGAGGTGAAAGGCGAACCGCGCCGCACTCGTGCGTTTCGCGGCGATGTCCAGCAGCACGCCCGTCCGCAGGTACACGTAGCGCCGCAGCTCCGCCGCCGCAAAGCGCTGCTGCGCGCCCGCGGGCTCCGCGATCACGATGGCGCTGACGGTGGGTTCCTGTATCTCCGGAGTCATGAGCGATCCCTCTTGTGTCCGCTCCCTGCTGAAGCAGCCATCCCGATACTCTGTCCGAGCAGCCGCGCCCGCACAATGGCCGCGGGTTGTGCGGATATGCACAAAATTCGCGCGTCAGGCGAGCTGCCGGAAATACACCGGGTCCGGCCCCAGCGCGCGGGGCACCGCATCCAGGCGCTCGCCGTTCATGGCTTCCGCATGGCCGCAGGCGATCGCGAAGCCGGGCGCGTCCTTCGTCCACGCGTAGCCGATGGCGAGGCGCTCCCCGTCCGGCCGCTCAAACTGGTGCAGCACCGCACCGCCGGGCAGCGGCAGGTTGCCGGTGAACGCAGTCCCCCCGACGACCTCCAGCAGGCGTGCCCACGCGCGCCACGCGGGGCGCGGACGCCACGGGTCGGCCCGATCGTCGACGACACCGAACCCGTGCGCGGCGAGGCGCCACCAGAACACGCGGTCCACCAGCCCCGAACACGCGGCCTGCAGGAGATAGCGAACCATGAAGCGCGCGTAGTCCTCCTCGCTCACGTTCGGCGCCCCGACGTACTGTCCCGGGTACATGTACGGCGAGCAGACCGGCGAATGCACGCCGGTGTCGAGCAGCGGCCAGTTGACCTCGGACACGACGAGCCGGTCGGCGCAGCGTCCGGACACGCGGGCCACGGCGCGGGCGAGGGCGAACTTCTCGAGCGCGGCGAAACGGCCCTGCCGATTCTCCGGCGCGCCGCGGCGGTCCACATACAGGTGATGCGACAGCGCGTCGAACCGGAAGCCCTCCGGCAACGCGGACAACGCGGAGAGCACCGCGGGGTACTCAAAGTCGATGCCGGCCGGACCCATGCACTTGAGGTTCGGATACGACTGCTTCAATTCCGCCAGCGGCTCCACCAGGCGGCGGTAGTCGCGCAGGTCCCACACGCCCCATTTGACGCGGTTGATCGCGTGGCCGATCTCGATTTCGTCCGCGAACGACGCCACCTGCGGAACCGCGCGCTCGCACATCGCGGCCCACGCGGCGGGCTCGATCACCGCCCGGCGGTCCTGGCAGAGCGCGAAGCTTACGCGATATCCGGCGCCGGCCAGTTCGCGCCCGGCCTGCACCGCCAGATCCCACTGGCGCGTCCCCGTGTGCCGGTAGAGGCGGATCAACACGGGCAGTCCCGCGACGGCGGGCAGCCAGGCGCGCTCCGTCTCCCACAGGCCGGGTCGCGGCTCAACACTCATGCCCCAGCGCCCGTCCATCTCGACGCGGCGCGCGTAGGCCCCCTCGCGCAATGCACAATATTCGCGCCTCAACGCGCGCGCGCCGCGCACCACCTCGCGGGCGCTCGTCCAGTAGTTGACGGGCGGGTGCAGCCGGTTGCGCGCGGAGCTGGCCCACGCGTTGATGGGCTGCGCGGATTTTTCATCCCAGAGCCAGATGTCGCGCGGCGGCGGATAATCCGGCGCACGGGCGGGATCAGCGCGCAGGCGCGCCTCGCGGATCGGATGCCGGTAGCGCCGGCTCCAATCGTGGAACGCATACCGGGCGCGATGAAAGGCCAGCGCCCGCTTGAATCCGTCGGGCGGCGGCTCACTGAAATAGATTTCCACGAAGACGCGCAGCAGGTCGGTCGGCAACCAGAGGCGGGAGAGATCGCGGGCGCGCCACTTCAGCGGCACGGGCCCGTTCGGGAAGAGCCGGGCGCGGTTGAGGTCCACGAAACTGACGTCGCGCCACTCGCCCGCGCGCACGCGGCGCAGCAGGATGTTCTGGTTGCCGAGATCGCCGTGGAACACACCGGCGGAATGCATGGCGCGGATCGCGGGCGCCACCACCTCCAGCAGCGCGATGACCCGTCCCGCATCGGGGTCCTGGCGGAACAGGTGGCGCAGTTCGTCGCGCAGCGAGGACACGCCCTCGATGCGGCGCGTGATGAAATGGCTTTCCACGCAGCGCTCGTGATCCCAACGCTCCAGCCACGCCACGGGTTCCGGCGTGCCGACCCCGCGGGACTGGAGTTTGAGCGCCGCACGCCACGCACGCTGGGCCGCGGTGCCCCATCGGCGGTCCGCCCACGGCTTGAGCCGGCCCTCCGCGGGCGGATGAGATTTCACCACCAGCGGCAGCACGCCGCCGCGCCACGGCGCATCAAGCGCGCGCAACCGTGTCCCGCCCTGCCCCGGCGTCGCATCCGCCGCGGCGTGTTCGCGCAGCCGCGCGAGCCAGGCCAGCAGATCGGCCTCCTCGAACGCGGGCGCGATCGCGCCTCGGTAGTCGCCGCAAACCGGGGTGGAGGAAGGAAGGCCCATGGTGCTCACGAAGGCGCGCGGGTCACGCGGACGGCGGCTTGTTCCGCTGGCTGTATTCGAGTTCCCACAATTTCGCGTATTTCATGCAGACGCCAAACGCGCTCACGAGCGCAATGAGGAACCCGCGCCGGCCGTCGAGAAAACCCCCGCGCATCACGAACGCCTTGAAGAAGCGGAACGGCGGGCGGAGCAGGAAATCGGACCAGCGGAAGCGCGATTTCGCGCGGAATTTCTCCTGCGCCGTGATGCTGGAAAAGCGATTCATCGTCTCCAGGTGGTCGTGCAGGCCGTCATAGGTGTAGTGGTACAACTGGCCGCTCAGTCGCTTCACATCGCCATTCACGAACACCTGGTCGTGCGGTTCCTGCCCGCCGCTGCGGCCGCGGTCCTTGCGGAACAGGCGGAGCTTGATGTCCGGATACCACTCGCCGTGGCGGATCCAACGCCCGATGTAGTTCACCATGCGCGGAAATTCATAGCCGGCGATGGCGCCGTCGTTCGCCGCCAGCTCGCGCTGGATTTCCTCGCGCAGCTCGGGCGACACCTCCTCGTCGGCGTCAACGAAGAGGATCCAGTCGTGGCTGGCCATTTTGCGGATGAGATTCTTCTGGCCGATGTAGCCGAGCCACTCGTGCTGGTACACGCGGTCGGTGAACTCCTTGCACAGTTCGATGGTGCGGTCGGTGCTGAAGCTGTCGACGACCACGATCTCGTCGCACCAGCTCAGGCTGCCGAGACAGCGCCGGATGTTGTGCTCCTCGTTGAAGGTCGTGACGCAGGCGGACACTTTGGGACGTTCGTTCATTCAGGGCATCTCACCGCGGTGCAGGAGGCTGCGCAGCTCTCCGTATATCCGCTCCGGGGAAAGCGCGGCCAGTCTTTTCTCCGCCGCCGCATCGTCGCGGGCGATGGCGCGGGCGCGGGGTCCGTCGTCCTGGACCACGCGGGCACGCGGACCGAGCGGCCCGGTGACGGACGGATCGGTTGCGCCGAAGACGGCGACCACCGGGCGCCCGAGCGCGGCCGCGAGGTGCATGCCGCCGCTGTCGTTGCACACCACGGCGTCGCACGCGGCCAGCGCGGCGGCCCACTCGGCCAGCGCGGTGCGCCCGGCCAGATTGAGCCCCTCCCCGACTCCGCGCAGGATCTCTTCAGCGAGCGGGATGTCGCCCGGTGCGCCCATCGCCACCACACCGCCTCCGGTCTCCGCGTGCCAGCGCGCGGCGACAGCGGCGAAATGTGGCGCGGGCCAGCGTTTGGCCGGACCGCGCGCGGCGCCCGGCATCACGCCGAGCAGCGGCCGGGGCAGGGACGCCAGCACGGCGGTCTGCGCGGCGGCGACCTCCGCCGGCACCGCGAGCAACGGGTGTTCGACCGCGCCCGCGGGGCGCGGCACATCGAGCAGATCGAAATACTCCAGCGCCTGGTGCGCACGGTTCACGGGCGCGGGCTTCACGCGGGTCAGCAGCGCGCGGCGCCAATGACCGGGGCGCCCCACCCGCTCCGGCACGCGCGCGAGAAAAGGCGGCAGCGCGGAGCGAAACGAATTTGGAAACATCACCGCGCGGTCCGGCGCGATCGCGCGGATCGCGCGGGCGGCGGCGCGCAAGGCGGCAAACGGTTCGGTGTACACCTGCACGGCGTCCGGCGCGGCGTGCATCCGCCACAGCGGCGCGAGCCCCGGGCGCACCAGCAGGGTCAGGCGCGCGGAGGGATGGGCGCGGCGCCACGCCTGCAGGGCCGGCATGCTCATGATGGCATCGCCGATCCAGTTGACGCCGACGACCAGCCAGTGGCCGTTATTTGAAGCAGATGCGGTTGATCCAGGCACGGAATTCCTCGGCCCCGGTCAGCATTTCGATTTCGACGCGCAGGAAAAACATCGGCAGGTCGCGGCGCTCCAGCATCGGGAACCGCACCGCGTCCTTCTCCGTGGTGACGACGATCTTCGCCCCGCGCTGCAGGCCCTTGTTGATCACGTCGATGATCTCCTGCTGCGTGTAGCGGTGGTGGTCCGCGAAGCGCTTGTGATACAGCACGCGCGCGCCCAGGCGGATGAGTTCGTCCTCGAACCCCTTGGGCGACGCGATGCCCGACACGGCGGCGACGGGCAGGTCTTTGATGTAGTCGAGCGGCACGCGTTCCTTCGTGAAGATGTCCTGCAGGTATTTCGCCTGGTGGCGGCATTCGGAAATTTCCGCGTCCGGGTTGTGCTGGCGCAGGATCGGGACCAGCTCGGGCGCGCCGTCGCCGTTGGATTTCGTGATGAAGATGAACCCGGCGCGTTTCAGGTTGCGCACCGGTTCGCGCAGGATGCCGCGCGGCAGGAGGCGCCGGTTGCCGAAGGGATTCGTGCGATCCACCAGCACGATGTCCAGCCGGTGCTTCAGGTGCAGGTACTGGAAGCCGTCGTCGAGGATCAGCGTGTCGCACCCGAGCTGCTGCACGGCGTATTTGCCGGCCTTCACGCGGTCCGCGTCCACGATCACCGCGACATCGGGCAGGTTCTGCGCCAGCATGAACGGCTCGTCGCCGGACAGGGCCGAGTCGAGCAGCAGGTGTTTGCCGTCGGACACCACGCGGGGGGGCGAGTCCGTGTAGCTGAACGTCAGGCGTTTCCAGAGGCGCTGCAGGAAGGGGTCCTCCTCCTTGCGGTAGCCGCGGCTCAGGATCGCGACCTTTCGCCCGCTCTGCTGCAGCGTGCGGGCGAAGACCTCCACGATCGGCGTCTTGCCGGTGCCGCCCACGGTGAGGTTGCCGATGCTGATGACCTGGCTGCCCAGCGCGTGCGGGCGGAAGATGCCCACGCGGTAGAGCCAGAGGCGGAACTGGACGAGCGTGCGGAAGATCAACGAGAGGACGTGCAGGAAGACGCGCATTGCCGTCGCGCCCCTGCCCTGCAGGCGATCCTCAATAACGCCGAGGATGTACGCCTCGGACCGTTCCAAAAAGTTGCGAAATGACATGCCGTGCCGTCCGCCTGCCGCGCCATTTGACACGTTCAGGACGGGCGATGCTGCCATTCCCCGCCGCCGCGCGTCAAGGAACAGGACGGCTGGATTTTCTATGAATGGGGAGGGGCGGCGAGGCGGCTGCGCAGGAACTGGATGTTGAGTTCGATCTGCTCGCTGCCGCCCATCGCGCGGGCCTTCTCGAAGACGTCCAGCGCCTCCGCATCGCGGCCCATGCCGCGGAGTTGCAGGCCGAGCTCGACCCAGTAGTCCCGGTGATGCGGCGTGAGTTCCACCAGTTGCCGGAAGGTCTCGAGGGCCCGCTCGGATTCGCCGCGCAGGTTGTGGAGGCGGCCGATGCCGAAGACCACCGCCGTGTCGCGCGGGTTGAGTTCCCGCGCCCGCTGCAACGCCGTCATGGCCTCCTCAATCTGGGCGCGCTTGGTTTCGCGGTCCAGATTCCAGAAGGCTTGCAGGCTGAGCGCCTCGCCCAATCCGCGATGGGCGGCGTGATGGCCGGGGTGGATGCGGATCGCGCGGCGATACTGGTCGGCGGCCTCGTCGAGGCGCATCTCCTCGCGCAGGAAATCACCGCGGAGCGCATAGGCGTAGGTCGCCACGGCGCGGCCGGTGAAGAGCGCGAGCAGGAGCGGCACGAGGACCAGCAGCGCCCCGCGACCGGGCACACGTTCAATCCAGCGCGGCGGCTCCAGGTGCCCGCCCGCATACAGCGACGCGGCGGTGATGCCGCCCAGCGCCGCGAGCATCTGCACGTTGCCGTACAGGTGGAAGTTGTAGTCGAAACAGGCGTGCACGGCGCAGGTGGCGCACGCGCCGAGGAAACCGGCGATCAGCAGGGCGCCGCGCTCGCTCTCCCCGCCGCGCAGGATGGCGATCATGCGCACGACCGCATACCCCAGCGCGCCGAGCAGCAGGCCGGCGCCGAGCAGGCCGAATTCCGCGACGAGGTGCAGGTAATCGTTGTGCGCGAACTGCGGGTTGATGTAGATCGCGAGGTGATGCCAGTAGTGGGGATAGACCCACAGGTAGCTGGCGGGGCCGAAGCCGAGCAGCGGACGGTCCGCAATCATCGCCAGCGTGTCGCGCCAGAGGTTGAGGCGCACGTTGCCCTGGAGCGCATCCGCGACGCGCTCCTGCATCATCGGCGAAAAGGCCCAGACCGCCGCGCCCAGGCCGGCCAGCAGCAGCGGGGTCACCAGCAGCAGCACTACGGCGCGACCGGCGCTGCGCCGCAGCCCGAGCAGCGCAATCGTCGTCGTCACCCCGGCGATGACACCCAGCCACGCGCTGCGCGAGCCCGACAGGTACAGCGGGGGCAGCATCACCAGCACCGCATAGCCGGACAACAGCCGCAGCGGGAACCCCGCCGCGGGCAGCAGCGCGAGCGCGACCGCCATCGGGATCAGGAGGGCGAGCAGGTTTGCGAAATGATTGGGGCAGAAATACGCGCCGCTCGCGCGCATGCCATACTGGTCCGGACGCTCCAGATTCAACACCATGCGCGACTCATGCGCGTGCAGGATGATGGCGTACCACGCCATAAACGTCGCGGTGAGCAGGAGCAACGCGAACAGCCAGCGCCAGCGGCCCTGTTCCCCGGAGAGCCCGACCCATACGAGGAATGCCGCCACATAGCTCGCGTATTGCGCCATCTCCACCGCCGCATCGTACGGAACGGCGGCGCGCGGAATCATCAGCGCCCCATAGGCGAGGAAGGCGACCAACCCCGTCATCGCGGGCGGCCAGCGAACGGTCTCGGCCCGCGCAAAGAGAAGCGGCCGCAGCAGATAGAGCGCGGCGCCGATAAATACGAGGAAGGACAGCGGGCCGACGGACCACAACCGCACGCCGCCAAACAACCAGGGACCGAGGATCGCGCTCACGCCGACGAGGGCAAGCGCGGCCCATTCGTACACGCTGCGGGAACGCGGCAGGGGGGAACGGCGGCGCGGACGCGAAGCCGTGTCCGGCGCGGGATCAGAAGATGCTGCGGGGAACCCGGATGACATCGCCGGACTCTATCATGACGTCGAGCTTGGGGTCGCGTTCAATGTCGCGCATGTTGATCGTCCGCGCGATCCCCGCGCGGGTCAGCGTCACCCGGCGCGGATCGGCATAATCGTTGTAGCCGCCCGCCGCCGCGATGGCCTGCAGGATGGTCATGCCGGTGACCAGCGGATAGCGCTGGGGCGCGCGGACCTCGCCCTGCACGAAAAAGCTCTGCGACGGCATCACCACGCTCACGGTGACGGACCGGTAGATTTCGCGCTCGATGTACACCTGCTGGATGTGGCGCTCGAGCTCGGAAACCGTCTTGCCTGACGCCATCACGTCGTCGATGTAGGGAAGCGTGACGTAGCCTTTTTCATCGACGATGTCCTGGACCTCGTCGTCGCGCGGCAGGATGCCCCGCAGGTAGATCAGGACCGGGTCGCCGGGCCGCAGCCGGTAGGGCGCATGGGAATCGACGGTGCCCACCGCGCGGAGATCGCCCGGACGCACGGCAGGCGGCGGAACGCTGGTCGGCGAGGCGGCGAGTTGCGGGCGCGGTTTGTTGTCCACCACCAGCCCGCTGCCGCCCCTGGGCTTGGCGCACCCGGACGCCAGCAACGCCGCGGCGGCGAGGCAGACACCCGTCTTTGCGATCCGTTTCAGTCCGCGCATGATTCTACAAAGCATCCTTCCCCTGGCCCGTATGAGCGGCCACTTCGGTGGCCGGCTTCGAGTCGGGTGACTGATCGTAATGCGAATAGTAGGAATGATAATAGTAGTAATTATCATCGCGCAGGATGTTGATGTTGTTCAACACCACGCCCAGCACCTTCGCGCCGACATTGTCGAGCATCCGGCGCGCGCGGGTGGAGATGTCGCGCGGATACTTGCGGTATTGAACGACCAGCAGCACGCCATCCACCTCGCTTGCCAGGATCGAGGCGTCGCTGACGCCGACGATGGGGGGCGAGTCGAAGAAGACCACGTCGTAGCGGGCCTTCAGGTTCTTGACCAGTTCGCGCATGCGCTGCGAGTCGAGCAGGCCCAGCGCCGCGCGGGGCAGTTTGCCGCTCGGCAGGAAATGCAGGTTCGGCACGGAGGTCGCCTTGATCGCCTCCTCCACCGCGGTCTCGCGCAGCAACACATTGGTGAGGCCGTAGCGGTTTGAAATGCCGAGGAACGTGTGCTGCACCGGGCGTCGCAGGTCGGAATCCACGACCAGCACCTTGTCGCCGAGCTGGGCGCAGACATAGGCCAGATTGAACAACGTGGTGGATTTTCCCTCGCCCGCGCCGCCGCTGACGACGGCAAACGCGCCGCCCGGCCCGCCGGTCTTGCGGGCGAACTGCATGTTGGTGCGCAACACGCGATAGGCTTCCGCATGCGGACTGTCAGGCCCCTCCTCCATCAGGGAACGCACCTTCTGCGGGATGACGCCGAGCACGGGCAGGCCCAGGTGGCGCTCCACGTCGTCCACCGTCTTCACGGACGTGTCGAGGTATTCGATAAAGAACGCGAGGCCGATGCCGGCCACGAGGCCGATGATGCCGCTGAGCAGGATGTTGAACATGTACCGCGGGCTGACGAAGCGCTCTTCGCTCGGCGGTTCGGCCGGCTCGATGACTTCCACCGGGGTGCGCGGGACTTCCATTTCGATGCCCTGCTGCGCGACGCGCGCGCGGAGGGCCGTGAGGATTTCGCGTTGGATTTCCACGTTTCGCTGCGCGCGCTCGAACGGGAGATATTGCTCGCCCTCCGACTGGATGTCGGCGTCCCGCACCGTGGCCAGCTCCGCCTCCAGCGCTTCATACTTCGCCTTCGCGACGGCAAAATCCGCGCGGATGCCCTTCTTGAGACCGTCCAGCGCGGCCGAGATCTTGACCTTCAATTCATCCAACCCCGCCTGCAACCGGCGGACTTCGGGGTGGTTCACGCCGAAATTCTCCAGCAGGAGCTTGAGTTGGATCTCGGAATCCACCAGCTGCTTCCGCATCGCCAGCAGGGACTGGTCGTTGACGATGTAGGCGGAGGAATCGATCAACTCCTGCCCGCTGAGCGCCTCCAGTTCGTCCAGCCGCGCCTTGCGCATCAGCATGTCCACGCGCGCGGCGATACGGTCGGCTTCCAGCGACTGGAGCCTCACCTTGTCCACCCGGAACCCGCGCTGCAGCATGCTCACGCCGCCCTCGCGGCGGATGCGCTCGAGCTCCTGCTCGGCGGCATCGACTTTCTCCTGCTGCTTGCGCAATTCGTTTTCGAGCGCGTCGACGCCGCGCTGCACTTCGCGCCGCTTCAGCGACAGGCGCTGTTCGCGATACACGTTCGCCACCTCGTTCGCGATGCGCGCCGCCTCGTTGCGGTCTTCGCTATACACCTGGATATCGATCAGGTTGGTGTCGCGAAACTGGCTGACGCGGATCGATTTCGCCAGGATCAGGTAGGCCAGTTCGCGGCGGAGCACGCCGCCCTCCTGCCCGTACTTTTCCGCCCATTTCTGCTGCAGGTCCAGGTTCTGGATCACCTGGTAGAGGATGGGGCGCGACTGGATGATTTCGTACTGCGTCTTGAGGAAGAACGGATTGTAGGAGGACAGGTACTGCCGCTCAAACACCGGCACATCCAGCGCATCCTCCTTCACGGAGATGCGCGCGTTGGCCATGTACACCTTCGGCATCGTGATGGTGTAGCCGATGCCGGTCAGCACGACGAGGAGCAGGACCGCGAGGATGATTTCCTTGCGGGACTTAATGACCCGCCAGTAGTCGAGGAAGTGGAGCTTGTTATCGAGTTGTGGTTCGGCCGACATGCGTCACCCGGCGCCTTCGGGACGAAAGCAAAACCGGGCCCGTCCGACGTGGAGCGGACCCGGATGCTGTTCGTCCTGTTGGAAATTACAGCTGCGTTCTCCAGCCCAACTCCACGCGGGTGCGATCGAAGTCGTTGCGGAGATCCGAGTTGAAATCAAGATACTGGATGGACGCTTCCAAGTAGTTCTTACGGTTCAGCATATAGCTCAACCGCGCGCTGCCCTGCATGACATCCTCATCCCCGTCCGTCGGGACCGTGTTCGGGTCGTCGATGGTCTGGTCGCCGTCGTATTGGCTGTTCTGGTAGCTGCCCGCAAGGAACAGCTGGATGCGTGCCGTCAGGTCGTGCGACAGGCTGATGTAGCTGAGCAGGCGGTCCTGGCTCGCGAACGGGAACACGTCGGCCTCAAACATCGAGTACCCAACGCCGCCCGTGATGCGCGTCTTGGGCGACGGCAGATAGGTGAGGCTGATGTCGCCGAACGGCGCATTTTCGTCATCAATCGCGTCGTCATCGAACGACTTGCTCTGGATGCCGCCGCGGACCGACCCGACCAGGTTGGGCGAGAAAATCTGCTCCAACCCGCCGCCGACAAAGATGCTCTCGGAACTGCGGTTTTCGGTGTCCGTATAGTCCGTCTGCTCCAGGCGCAGGTCGCCGGACAGGGCCGTCTCACGCTGCAACTGATGGCGCAACGTCACGCCCGCCGCCGCGATGTCGTAGTCGTCGGTCTCCGCCACCGCGTCCTCGTCATAGCGCAGGATCGTGTAGCGCCCGCCGACCTCGACGCGGGTCGGATCGCTCAAGCGATAGCCCAGCACGCCGTCGATGAGGTTGTAGGTGTAGTCGTCTTTTTCACGGACCACGGTGCCACGGTCGATCAACTCGGGCAGTTCGGCGATGCGCAGCGTGTTCTTTGCGTTCAGGGACAGGCGCGGGGTGAAATTGTGCGCGAACACGAGATCCGCCTCATGGTGGAAGTCCGTGTCGTCCGGATCGCGGTCGCCCCAGAAAATGAAGGTGGGGCGGTACCGGGCGCCAAAGAACGTCTGCTCCATGTCCATGTTGAGGAGTAGCTCGAGTTCCTCAATGATCTTGAAGCTGTCGGTTTTGTCCTTCTCGACCTCATAGACGTTGTCGTCCCAGCCGACGCGGAAGCGGTTCTTGATCTGGAAATTCTGCGCCGTCTCGGAGGCGGCAAAGCCGATCTGCGAGAGCATCGCGCCGGTCAGCACGCCAGCGGCCGCGGTGGTAAGCCATTTCATACGCCTGTCTCCTGGTCTGAAACCTGTCGTTTTCTCAAATCGCTCAGTTCGGGGTCATCGGGGGCGGCTCCGGCGGACGGCTGGGCCGGTTGATGATGGGCGGGATCTGGGGAAGATCGCGCTCGGTCAGCACGCGGCCCGACACGCGGCCCAACGTCGAAAGGTCGGCGCCGATCTGCTGGTTGTCCGGCGGGTTGATGCGGGACAACTTGCCCAGCGGGTCCGTCGAGGTCACGATCGCCTCGGGTCCGACCGGCTGCGGCAGCGGCTCCAGATTCTCAACAGCTTCACCGATGGTGCCGAAATCAATGCCGACGCTCTTCAGGTAGTTCACCCACGACTCGTCGTCGTCCGGGTTCTGCACTTCCGCCTGCTTGCCGAGCGCCAGCACGATGACGCGGGCGAGGTTGCCCATCGTCACGGTGCGTTCCTGGCTCCAGCCCTGCTTGGGCGAAATGCCGTTCTGCATCAACACCTGGAAGCACTCGAGGTCCGTGGGGGCGGCCGGCAGGAATCGCGAGAGGCCGAGCACGCGAACGAGCCACTGGGCAAACTCGCCCTCGGTAACCAGCTTGGCGCGTTCTTCTTCAACCGGCGGCGCCGCTTTCTTCCGGGTGGACTTCGCCTTTGGCTTTTCGGCCTTTTCGGCTTTTTTCTCGTCCGCGGCGGGCGCCTCTTCCGCACGAACCGGAAGTCCGAGGGAAATCCCGCACACCGCAACCATCAGCCACGTCAAAAATCGCTTCATGGCCTGCTCTCCTTCACAATAAAAACCCATTCCGCACCACGCTTCGCGGCAGTTGGATAAACTCTACCCAAGATGACTGTGAACGTACAGCCCGGCGGAGGGAGGGGTCAACGCTTAAATCCGCCTGAAATTTAGGGATTTGTGAGGGAAGTGCCCGATTCAACGCAGGTTGCTATAACCGTGCAGTTCTGTTAGCGTGCCGCTCCATGTCGAAAAAGACGTCGTACACCTTCCCGCTGAACCCGGAACAGCAAAAACGCTTAACCGAAGTGTTGCGTTCGGGCAATTACCGACCGCGCGAGACGCCCTATACGACCTTGTCCGTGGAGGGGCCGGATTGCAACATCGCGCTCTACACGAGCGGCAAGTGCGTCGTGCAGGGACAGGGTGCGGAGGACTGGGTCACGTATACGCTGGAGCCCGAGGTCCTACAGGAAGCCCGGCTCGGCTACGAAACGGTGCATACCCCGGAGATGTTCCAGCCCCACCTCGGCGTGGACGAAAGCGGCAAGGGCGATTTCTTCGGACCGATGGTCATCGCCGCCGCCTATACCGATGAACGCATCGTGCCGGTTTTCCAGAAGCTCAATGTGCGCGACAGCAAGCAAATCACCAGCGACAGGAAGGCGGAGGAGCTGGCGGACGCCATCGCGGACGTGCTCGGCGACCGCTACGCGCTGGTAACCATCGGGCCGCGCGCCTACAACCGCCTGTATGCGAAGATGCGCAGCGTGAACCGCATCCTGGCCTGGGGCCATGCGCGCGCCATCGAGGACCTGCTCGCCAAGGTGCCACATACGCCGCGCGCCGTGTCGGACCAGTTCGGACCGACGGCGCAGATCGAACGCGCGCTGCTGAAGAAGGGCCGCGAAATCAAACTGGAGCAGCGCCCGCGCGCCGAGTCCGATCCCGCCGTCGCCGCGGCCTCCATCCTGGCGCGCGCCGCCTTCCTGCGCGCGCTGCGCGACATGCAGAAGAAATTCGGCGTCGTGATTCCCAAAGGCGCGTCGGCGCAGGTCCGTGAGACCGCGCAGGGCATCGTGAAGCAGCACGGCGCAACCGCGCTGCTCGACATCGCGAAATGCCACTTCAAAACGGCGGATGACGTGCTCGGGGCCGTCGGCCAGTCGCGCGCGGCGCTCGGGCCCGAAGGCGCGGCGACTTCCCAGCCGAAGGCCGACTGGGCCGCGATCCGCAAGAAGCAGCGGGAGGCCGGCGCATGAAACTGGTTCGCTTCGGCGATCCCGGGCAGGAGCGGCCGGGCGTATGGCTCGAGGACCGCGGCACGCCCGAGATCCTTGACGTGCGCGGCATGGCGTTCGACATCGCCGACTATGACGCCCATTTTTTTACACACTGGGGCCTCGACCGCGTGCGCGGCCTGCTGCGCGAGCACCAGCAAAAACGCATCCCCGCCGCCGGCGTTCGCCTCGGCCCTCCGGTGGCCCCGCCCGCAAATCTCATCTGCGTCGGAAAGAACTACGCCGATCACGCGGCAGAGTTCGACGGCAAGCCGCCGACCGAGCCGATCCTCTTCGCGAAGGCCCCCACCACGCTCATCGGCCCGCACGACACCATCCGCCTCCCGGAGGGATTCACCGACGTGGACGCCGAGGCCGAACTCGCCGTCGTCATCGGCGCGCCCGCGCACCGGGTGGCGGAGGCGGACGCCCTTCGCCATGTCGCCGGCTATACCGCGCTCAACGACGTCACCGAGCGGCGCGCCCAGCGCGCGGCGGGGCAATGGTTCCGCGGCAAGAGCTTCGACACCTTTTGTCCGCTCGGCCCCTGGCTGGTCACCGCCGATGAACTTCCCGACCCGCAGACCTTGCGCGTCGCCTCGCGTCTCAACGGAACCCTCCTGCAGGACGGCCACACGCGCGACATGCTCTTCCCCGTCGCGCACCTCATCGCCTACATCTCCGCCACGCTGACCCTGCACCCCGGCGACGTCATCGCCACCGGCACCCCCGCCGGCGTCGGCTTCGCCCGCACCCCGCCCGTGCTGCTGCGCGGGGGCGACATCATCGAGATCGACGTTGAGCGGGTGGGCGTCTTGCGGAACCGGGTGGGCTGAATCTTTGTGGACGCGACCGCTGGTCGCGTTCCGACGCGGTCACTCCACGCTTAAATGCGAAAGGGATGACGTTGCCGTCATCCCTTGCGCACTTAACCAGCGATCGACTTACTTCTTGCCGAGGATCGCATCCTTCGCGGCTTTCGCCACGCGGAACTTGACGACCTTCTTGGCCGGAATCTTGATCGCTTCGCCCGTCGCCGGGTTGCGGCCCATGCGCGCCTTGCGCTGAACCAGCACCAGCTTGCCCAGGCCCGGGATCACGAAGCTGTTCTTCGCTTCCTTGTAGGCCAGCGTGGCCAGCGCTTCAAAAAACGCGCCCGCCTGCTTCTTCGTGATGCCAACCGATTCGGCCAACTTGGCCGCGGTCTGCGATTTGGTCAGTGCCATGTGTACTCGCCTCCTGTTTCGTTAGATCGCGTTTTTGCGTCTAAACTCGCGCTCATATTGCGCGCGCGCCCCTGTAAAACAAGCGTTTTTTTTGATTTTTGCGGGGAGCGGCGCGGAGAAAATCACGCCAGCAAGCCGGCGGCCACACGTTGCGCCGTCGCCGCGCTGTCCACGCGCCGCACAATTTCCAGCGCAAAGGCCATGCTCGTTCCGGGCCCCTGGCTGGTGATGAGATGATCGTCCACCACGACGCGCTCGTTCACGCGCTTCGCCGCGGTGAGTTGCTCAGCGGCGGTCGGATAGCACGTGACGCGGCGCCCCGCGAGGATGCCGGCCTCCTGCAATACCAGCGGCCCCGCGCACACGGCGCACACCCATCGACGCGCCTGGTGCATCGCGCGAATCGCGTCGAGCACGCGCGGATCCGCGCTCAATTTGTGCACGCCGCCCAGCCCGCCGGGCACAACGATCGCATCGAAATCCAGCGGATTCACCGCATCCAGCGCCGCATCGGGCACGAGCTTCACGCCGCGCGACGCCGTCAGCGCGCCGTCCCGCAACCCCGCGGCCACGACCTGGAACTCCGCGCGGCGCAACACGTCGATCACCGTCACGGCTTCGATTTCCTCACACCCCTCGGCCAGCAACACGAGTGCTTTTTTCATGGCCCCAGTCTACAGGATTCGCACCGTCACGTCGCGCTCTTCCTTCCGCGCCCGCTGCGGGGCGGCAGCCGCCGACGGCTTGCCCGGCGCCATCACCACGTAGCCGGGATCGAACGTCCACGCGGGAAACGTTCGCACGCGTTCGCGCTCCTCCGCACTCAGCGGCATCATCGTAAAGAGCGGAAGAATCGGCCGCCCATTCGCCTCGACGGGATACTGCACACCCTCCTGCTGCAACAGCAGCACGCCGCCCACGCGGCCGCCCGGATGCTCGCCGACCAGGATGTCGATGCGCGTCGGCTGGTCATCCGGCAGCGCGACCCAATCGCCGTACACGAGCGGCTTGCCTGCGAAACAGGGGTGCGCGTCCACAAAATCCGAGGGCGCCCACGGACTCGGATCGCCGGTCCACAGGAACTCCAGCACGGTGCGCCCGTTGATCGCCACCACGAGCAGGTCGTCGAACATGCCCACGAAGCGGAACCGTCCGCCGGTCCGCGGCTGGAGTTCGCCCGTGTAGTGCACCACCCACTGCGTCGGCTCCATGAGATCCTGCACGCCGAACGCCGCCGGGCCCGTCGTCGCGGCGCTGTAGGGCACAAACAAATGCGAGAGATAGAGGCGGCGCGGCAACCGGTGGAAACCGGAGAAGGCCTGCGGCTTCATGCGGCCGCCCAGGATCGTGCGCACGTCTTCCACATACGACCGGCTGACGCGCAGCGCGCCTTTGGCATCGCGTTTCAAATCATACATCGTGCCGACCAGGTCGCCCTCCAGCCGATCGCTGAACCCGAACGCCGTGCCGCCCTTGCGCGCGTCGACGGCCGCCCATGACGCATCCGGAACCAGCGGCAGGTCGGACAACACGCGCCGGGAAATTTCCACGTCGCTCTGCAACGCCGGCGCTTCGATCTCGGACTCCAGTGCGACGGCGAGTTCCGGCGGACGCGGCAGCTCATCCAGATTCCGGGGCGCCTCCTCCGGGCTGGGTTCCGGCGCGGGATCCAACGCGAACAGCTCGTCCTTCACATAGTCGAACTCGACGTCCGGCTGCGGCGTCAGCGTCCCGCGCGCCACCGCGAAGCGGATCAGCACGAGCGCCAGCACCGCATGAAACAGCACGGAAACCGCGCCGGGCAGCGCCCGCTTCAGGCGCCCGCGCCACACCGGCCGGCCCGCGTTCACAGGCATCGCATGGTCCGTCATGTTGGTCTCCTTAACAGGACAACGCGCGAGCCGCCGATTCCTTGGAACTTTTTTGCCGGACCCGGCCCGCGCTTTCCCATGTTCGCGCGGGCGGCAACTCGCTAGACTGTGGGGTTTATGCGAACACGGGACAGCTTTGACGCCAAAACCAGCCTTGTGGCCGTCGTCGCCGACGCCATTGCCGTCTTCGCGGGCTTCCTGCTCGCGGTGTGGATCCGCTTCGATTCCGGCTGGCTCGAGGTCACCCGCGGGCATCCCCCGCGCCACATGTATCTCTATGCCGCCATCGTGGTGACCATCCTGCTGCTGTTCATCTTCCGCTCGCTGGGGCTCTACCAGCGGCCGCAGTACGGCCACTTCATCGACAAGATCCCGCGCATCGTGCGCGCCTGCGGCTTCGGCGTGCTGCTTGCCATGGCGCTCGCGTTCGTCATCCAGATCGACCCGCCGTTCTCGCGTCTCGCCACCGCCATCGCGCTGGCGACGGTCACGCTGTTTGTCGTGCTCGAACGAAACATTCTCTTCGCCTGCGAGCGGCATTGGGCGAAATACCAGGCCGCCAAGCGGCGCATCGTCCTCATCGGCGCCGGCCCGCTGGCCGCGCGCCTGCGCCACAAGCTGGAAGGCGAACCGCGCCGGCGCTGCCGCGTCGCGGCGTGCATCGCGCTGCCCGGCGAAACGCCGGATCCGGATTTGCCGTCCTCCCTCGTCACCCCCTCGCTGGAGCACCTGCCCGCGCTGCTGCAACAGGAGGCCGTGGATGCCGTGGTGGTGACCCGCCCCTCCGCGCTTTCGCAGGAGCAACTGGTCGACCTCATGCTGCACTGCGAGCGGAATCTCGCCGACTTCCTGATGGTGCCGGACCTGTTCCGCCTGCTCACCAGCCAGGTGGACATGCAAAACGTCGATGAAATCCCGCTGATCGGCGTCGGCAAATGGCCGCTCGACCATTTCTGGAACCGCATGCTGAAACGCGGCGAGGACATCGCGGGCGCGCTCACCGGCCTCATCCTTTCGGCCCCGGTCATCGCGTTCGCCGCCGCGGCCATCAAGGCGACCTCGCCCGGCCCCGTGTTCTACAAGCAGGAGCGCTGCGGCGAAAAGGGCCGCGTCTTCACGCTCTACAAACTGCGCACGATGCGCGTGGACGCCGAGGCGGAAACCGGTCCTGTGTGGACGGCGCCCGACGATCCCCGCCGGACCAAACTCGGCGCCTTCCTCCGCCAGCACAACATCGACGAGTTACCGCAGTTCTGGAACGTGCTGAAAGGCGAGATGAGCCTCGTCGGCCCGCGCCCCGAACGCCCGCATTTCGTCGAGCAGTTCAAGGACGACATCAACCGCTACATGTGGCGCCACGTCCACAAGCCCGGCGTCACCGGCTGGGCCCAGGTCAACGGCTACCGGGGCCAGACCGACCTGCAGAAACGCATCGAGCTCGACCTCTGGTACCTCGAAAACTGGTCCCTCGCCCTCGACTTCAAAATCCTGCTCCGCACCTTCTTCGCGAAGAAGAACGCGTACTGAGTCCCGCGCGCAATCCGCAATCCGATATCCGGAATGGTTTCGCTATTGCGGCAACCCGACGCGGATCTGGTAGGTGCGGTTGCTGGCGGCGGCGGGATGCGGCGTGGTGAGGATGCCGTCGTCAATCCACGTCAGGATGCCGCCGGTGCCCGGGATTGCATTCGTCGTGGCCTGGGTCCAGGCCGCGTTGAGCGGGCCGCTGTTGGCGTACCACACGTGGTATTCGCGCTGCGCCTTGCTCGGGAATCGCACGACCATTCCGTTGTTGGTCGGACTGGTCGCGTTCACGCGGAAGTAATCGGCGGCGTCGCCCGGATTGGTGTTTGAAATCCATTCCGCCGCGTTGTTCATCGTGTCGCCGTCCTGGTCGCCCGCGGCATCCGCGTTGTTGGTCGCGCTGAGGAAGCCATACTGGTCCTCAACCGTGTTCGGGATGCCGTCGCCGTCCCAGTCGGACATCATCGCGCGGAAGCGGAGGTCGAAGCTGAACGTGCCCGTGCCGAACAATTCCACCTGGTGAGTCTGCGCCTGGTTCCGCATCTGGCGCGTGAAGAACAGGTTCCCGTCATCATCCACGGCATTCGTGTTCGCATTCGCGCTGTTGCCGGCGTCGGCATAGCCGATCTCGGCATTCACGGTGAACGCGTAGCTCGTGTTCGCAAGCCGCATCACACCGCCCGCATGCTGCTCGGCGCCGAGCGTGCGCTGGCCGTTCAGCAGCAGGTCGTACAGGTTCGGCGAAAGCCCGTTGCGCAGGTACAGCGTCTGGCCGTTCATGCCGCCCGCGAGCGCGTACTGCACGCGGAAGGCCCAGCTCTTCGGCGCCAGCGTGATCGTCTTGGTGATGTCGCCGTCGGCTGACACCGCACGCCAGCCGTTCGTCCAGTTCGTAAACGTGTACAGGTGGTTCACATAGTTCGTGCCGCCGCCCTTCGTGGCGTACCAGTCCTTGAGGCCCGATGTGCGATAGGCGCGCACGTTGCCGTTCGTGAAGTTGTTGAACTCGCCCTCCCACTCGCTCTCCGAACCGGAGTAGCCGGCCGGGTTGCCCACGACCTGGAAGATGCGGCCGCTCAATAAATCGCGCGTCCACGCCCCGACCATGCGTCCGCCGATGCGCTCGAAGATCGCGAACACGCGGTCGTTGTAGAGCACGTATTCATCCTCGCCGTCGAGGTCCACGTCCTCCGCCAGCGCCTGCGGCGTCGTCACGGAGCCCGCGAACGCGGCCCACGCGTCCACGCGCTGGAACTTCCGCGCGAACCGCGTCTGCGACTGCGCATGACGCGAGAAGGATGCCAGGTTGTCGAACGTCGTGTCGGGCGACACGTAGGTGCCGATGCTGAACCGCTCGAGGTTGTTGTTGTCCTCGTCGTGGAACGCGGTCTGGAACGCGGACGCGTGCATCACGCCGCGCGCGAGCTTGCCGAGGTTCGTGTCCGCCACGTTCTGCACCTGCGCCCACGCCTGCGACACGATGCCGCCGAAATAGAGCATGCCGTATTCCGTACCGAGCTTGACGCCGGGCCGGATGTCGAACCGGTTGGTCTGCAACCCGTGCTCGGCGCCGGAGAGCCCGACGTACCAGTTGTCGAAGTCGTTGCGCGCCGCGTGCTGGATGTAGTTGTGGCTCAGCTTGTTTGTCGCCACGTTGCCGCGCTCGACGACCCACCAGTTGTCGCCAAACCCGTCGCGGTTCAGGTCCACCTGCCCGGTCAGCACATCCTCCAGCGCGACCACCTCAATCCACGGGCGGTTTGCGATCCAGCGCAGGTTCCGGTCGTACGCATCGGCGTTCGCCTGCACCCCGAAGTCCTCCCAGTTGCTCAGCAGCACGAGGACCTGGTCCTGCGCGCCCGCGCGGGCGCGGCGGTTGAAGATGCCGCGCAGTGGCATGTTCATGCCGTTGTCGTTGTTCTGGAACCGGTAGTTCGACGCGAAGTTGTTAATCACGAACGTCTTCGTGCCGTTGATCCGGTTGATCATGTAGCCGCCCTGCTCCAGCGAGGCGGTGCGGCCGAGCCAGTAGAACAGATGCGTGTCCTGGTCCACCAGCGTCGCGTCGTAGCCCATCTGCGCGATCTTGTTGAACGAGTCGCCGTCGAGCACACGCTCGGGCGGCCAGAAGATCGAGCTGCTCGTGAGGTCCACGCCGTAGATGTGCTCGAGGAACTCGCGCGCGAGGTTCGCGTTGTCCACGTTGTACTGCGGCGTGTAGTACGGCAGCACGTGGTCGGAGAAGGTGCTGCCCATCAGCCGCACCACGCCGTCGTCCGCGAGGCCCGCGATCCACTGGTTGAACGCCGGCCCGTCGCGCCACGGCGTGCCGTGCACGGGATCAACCGACGCCCACTGGATGGCCGACGCGAGCGTGGGCGTGATGTGCAGGTTCACGGGCTCGCCGTAGATTTCGTGGATCAACAGCATGCGCTGGTAGCCGGCGCCCGCGCCGTTGTTGATCAGTTTCTGGATCTCGCTGCCCGGCTGGATGTGCTGGTTGGCGTGCGCCACGAAGGCGACCTTCGCACGGCCCGCGAACGTGCCCTTGTTGTAGTAGTTCACCAGCGCGTTCTGGATGCTGCCCTGCGCCTGCCAGTAGTCCTCCGCGACGTGGTCGTCGTAGATCGTGTCGCGCACGTCGTTGCGACCGCCAATGTCGCCGGCGCCCGGCGTGCTGCCCGTGCCGCAGGAGTTGCAGGTGCCGTCCTTCGTGCTGAACACCTGGAAGTTCAGCGAATTGATGTTGCCGTTCCAGCCCGCGTCGATCAGCGCCTGGCGGTTGATGCTGAACTCGACGGCGTCGAGTTCCGAGTTGTAGTAGGACGCGCGGAATCCGGTCGAATGGTTCTGGTCGCGCCGCTCGACGCCGAACGCCGTCAGGTTGCCGCCGTGCGCCTGGATGGTCGAGTTGCTCCCCGGGTTCGTGTCCACGTACACCGCGCCGGAACCCGACTGGTACGCCGCCACCACCACCTCCCAGCGGCTGCTGGTGATGAGGTCCACATCGTCCGGCAGCGCCATTTCGCCCGACAGAGGATTGCCGGTGTCGATGACCACGTACAGGTCGAGGAACCCCTCCTCCGCCAGCGGCTGCAGGTCGTGCATATCCACGCGGAAGTAAAACTCGCCCGTGTCCGGTCCGCCGTCGCGCGCATAGAACGCCACGATGTCGCGCGAGGTGTCGAAGCCATCCCACCCGAGATACAGGTCGCCGCCCTGGTTGTTCGGGCCGTCGCCTTCGTACTCATCGAGCACGATCAGGTCGTCCCACTCCCAGTCGATGAACTCGCCGTAATTCGTCACGCCGTTCACGACCCCGAGCACGTTCGTGCCGCGGCCGATGATGATGGAGCCTTCCGGCGGCGGCCCGCAGTTCTCCGCCTGCCGCGGGTTCGTGCCGTTCACGAATTCCAGCAGGTTGTAGTACGCGTTGGTCGTGTTGCAGATCACGTCGCCGTCCGGATTGCCGAACGCGCCGTTGTCGGTGTTCGCGATGATCCCGCCGGTGCGCATGTTCGTGTGGCCGATCGTGCCGTTGTCCCACGGATCGAGCCCGTACTGGACCTCCCAGCCGTCCGGCAATCCATCGCCGTCCGTGTCCTTGTTCAGCGGATCGGTCTCCGTCCACAACTCCCCGGCATTCCAGATACGGTTCGAGTTGCTGTCGCCGTCGATGCGCCCGTTGAAGTTCTTGTCCTCGCCCCAGCCGTCGCTGAGCCCATCCTCGTCCGAATCGTTTTTCGTCGGGCTCGTCTCGGTCCAGGTCTCACCGGCATTGATGAGGTTGTCCGGCCAGTTGCGCGCGAGCCACGGATCCCAGGTGGGATCAATGGGAGCGCCGTCGCCATCCACCCAGCCGTTCCGGTTCGCGTCCTCCACGCCATCCGGGATGCCGTCGTAATCCGAGTCGGGGTTGTTCGGGTCGGTCATCGTCCCGCGCACGAGCCGCGTGCGGTCGCCTCCCTCGTTCTGGCTGTTGACGCCGGGCACCTTGCCGAAGTTGTCGAGCGTATTGAAGAACGGCGGGTCGAGGTCGGACGCAAAATTGCGCCAGCCGTCGCCGTTCGTGTCCACATTGGTGTCCGTCGCGCTCAGCGGCGCGCGCCAGCCGCTTTCGAGGCCGTCCGGCAGCCCGTCGCCATCGGAGTCCGGCATCAGCGGGTCGGTCTTGCCATAAATCCGCCAGATGTGGACATCGGAGTTGTCCCACGTTTCCGAGTTCGTCGGCGGCAGGTTGGTCGCGCTGTTTTCGGCGTCGTCGTACAACCCGTCATCGTCGTCATCCAAATCGTTGGTGTTGCTGTTCACCGACTGGCGGAAGACCACGGTCGCGTTGCGCGTGGCGCTGGCCTCCACCGTGCCGACGTTGTTGTTCGTGTCCACGCGCGCGAAGATCGTGTAGCTGCCCGGCGCGGTGATGTTGGTCCACATGAAGTCCCACTTGAGCCGGTTAGCGTTCACCTGCCGCGGGTTCGGGTCCACGCGGAACGCGGTGAGGTTGGTGGCCGTCGCGCCCGGGTAGCCGGCGGTCAGCACCGCGTTCGTCGGGTTGAGCACCTGCGCCACGGCGAGGGTGTGCGTCGTGATCTTCACGCTGCTGCCGGTCTGCAGCTCCACGTCGAGGCGCGGCTGCAACAGCGCGGCGACATTCGTCACCGAATTGGTCGGGAACGGGTCGGCGATGTAGAGCTGCGTCTGCGACACGACCTGCGTGACCGTCAGGTTGAGCCCGGCGATGCGGATGGTGTTGCCCGCGCGGATGTCGTTGGTGAAGGTCGTGCCGCTGCCGGAGACCAGCGTGTTCGATTCGGTGACCGAGACGTTGCCCAGGCTCTTCGCGCGGGCAACGACGAGCGTGCTGCCGTTGACCACGTCGATCCACCCGGCCACCGGGTTCTCAACGGACGTCAGCTTGTAGGCGCTGCCCGCGTTGTTCGCGAACTCGATCCAGACCTCCTTCGCGTTGAGGTCCGTGTCCACCTGGATCGGATAACTCCGCTGCTCCGGCGCCGGCGACGCGACATCCGGCAGCACGATCACATACGGCTTGCCGACGGAATCCACCTCGGGAGGATTCACGATCGACACGAACGCGCCCGTCGCCTCGGAGAACGCGCGGATGATGCGGAACGCCTCCAGCAGCACGTTGCCGCCGGTCAGGTGCGTGACCTCGATGCTGTGCAGGAAGTTGGTGTCGCCGTTGAACAGGTCCGGCAGCGTGAACAGCAGGTCGTGCGTATCCGCCGTCGTGTTCCAGTCCACCGTGAAGTTCTTGGGCTGCGCGGAGCCGTTGATGCGGACGAGGAAGCGGCTCTTCAGCGTGTCCTCGCTGATGCTGTCGGCGAGCGACTTGCTGAAGCGCACGCGCATCACATAGTCCCACTGGTCGTTGATGAGCTGGCCGTCCGTCTGCGGGAACGCGACGAACATCGACTGCGTGGGGCCGGCGGTGTTCACGATGCGGTTCAGCGTGCGGAACCAGCCGTTCGAGTCGTTCAGCGTGAGGTTCGTGGACGACGAGATTTCCGCGAGCCGCACCTGCACCGTCGCGACGCCCGCCGCCGGGATGTTGCGGTAGGTGAAGCGCCACTCGTCGGGGAACTCGCTCTGGATGTTCAGGCTCGGCGTGACGCCGTTCGCCTTCACCCATGCGAGCTGGCCGAGCGCATTGGTGCCGTTGCCGTTCGGGTTGCCGGTGTTCGCGTCGTCGTTCAGCGGGTTGGCATCCTGGATGTTGAAGTAGACGTCGCGCGCCGTCGGGTCGGTGCGGACGACGAAACCGTATTCCTGCGACGGCAGCGTGTCGCCGTCCGCCGCCGCGAACACGATGCGGCCCGTCGGCGGCTGCGTATCGTAGTAGAACGTCTGGACAAAGGTGTTGAAGAGCGACGCCTGGCTGGTGCGCTCGAGGAAGGCGCGCCCGCGCAGGACATGGAATCCTTCGTTCAGGCCGACCTGCGTCGCGCCGTAGTCAAAGTGCGGCTTGTGCGCCACCGCCGCCGCGTTGAAGTTCGTGACCTCCCACTCGCCGAGCAACCGCTTCTTCAGGCTCACCACGGAGGCGTTGACCGGATACGGCACATACCACGCCGCGTTGCCCGATCCGTCCTGCCGGCGGTACATCCCGATCTTGTAGCGCAGCACCGTGCCGTTCGGCATCGCCGGCAGCGTCGCGCGCCACCAATCCACGTTGCCGTCCGGATTGTCGGCCGCCACCCAGAACATCTCGGCAACCTTCGTATTGCCGACGCCCTGCCCCGCCGCACCCTCCGGGAAAGAGGTCCCGTCAGTGGTGTAGTAGACGTACGCCTTGTTCGCGTCGAACTTGTATCCCGCCTTGACCCAGATATCCACCGGGTCGCCATCCGCGTCCTCCGGCGGGGGCGTGAAGTGGGTCTGGGGCGACTGGTTGGTCGCGGTGATAAAGGCCGCGGGGTCGTGGAAGGCGAACTCGACCGACTCGGCGTCCGACCAGTCATTCGTGCCGGTGCCGGCAAAATTCGTCACGCCCGCCGTGCCGATCACGGCCTGGTAACTCTCCGACCCGGGCGAGCCATACTGGTTGCGGTTGGAATCCTTCGCCGCGAACTTTTCGCGCCCGACCGTGCGCTGCACAAACTGCGCGGTCTCATACCCGAGGTACACGTCCGTCGCCTTGCCCGGCCGGTTCTCGCGGTTCAGCGCCCAATCCGCGTTGTTTGTCTCGCCAATGCCCATCTGCGAATTGATGTTGATGCCGCCATCGAGCTTCATCAGCACGTCCTTCGCCGAGCCGTCCACGCGCACCGAGAACCGCAGGTTCGTCCCGGAGGTGATCCGCGGCACGGTCCAGGTGTACTTGAAGTCGCCGGCCGTGTCGCCGGGCACGCCGTAGGGATTGAAGTTCGCGTCGCCGCTCGGCCCGTCGCGCCGATCGTAGGACACCGTCGGCGCGCGCGCGCCGTTCTGGTAGATCTCGACCGGCTTGCCGCCGATCGTCCGCCACGCGTCGGACTCCTCCGGCGTGCGCGGCGCGAAGGCGAAGTAGCCGCCCGGCGGCACGATCACGGAATTGAGCTGCGAGGCATAGACGTAGAACCCGCCGCCGTAGGTCGAGTAGTTGTAGAGGTACGTGTCATCCACAAACGGTGTCTTGCCGAACTGCACGTTGCCGACGACGGAGCGCGAGGCGCCGGCGGAATAGTTGTCGTTCATCATGAACAGCAGCGTCGCCCAGTCCTTGCCGTTCGACCCGCCCTCGCGCTTGTCGATGCGGTGATAGGCGAGGAAATCGTTGTCGCCCCACACGCCCCACTGCTCGCCGCGCGCGAAGTGGTTGTGGATGTAGACGAGGTTCGGCAGGCGCTGGTCGCCGAACTGGCCGAGGAAGGCGGTGTTCGCGTGGCGCGGGAACGCGCCGCCGGATTGCGCGAGCGTTTCCGACTGGTAGTTGCCGTCGGAATAGACGTTCGGCAACCCCGCGCGGGTCATGTAGAAGGCGTACTGTAGCTCGCGCGCCTTGGCGTAATCGCTGTCGTGGCTGTGTGCAAACTGGACGCCTTGACCCGCGCTGAACATGCTGCCGCCGCCGGGCTGATCGAGTCCCGAGAGATTACCCCATGATTCTCCCAGAATGCCGTTGAGGTGGTCTCTCAGCGGCGCATCCTTGAGGCGCATGCCTGCATCAATGTAGCCGAAAAATCCTGGCGGCTGGGCAAGATGCTCGCCGAACATCATCGCGTCGTCGCGCGGAACCTCGGTGTCGAACACCGAGTTGCGGTGGTTGTTGTCCAATCCGTCACCATTGAACCCGCGCGCGCGGTTGAACGCGACCTGCGCCTGTCCGCAATAGCCCGCGTCGCTCTCATCCTTTCCGATGCCCGACTGCTGGCCGAAGAAGAAGTCCGGCACATGTTTCACCGCATCAAGACGAAGGCCGTCTGCCTTTGAAATCTCCATCAGCCAGCGCACCGAGCGCATCAGGTAGCCGCCGACATCCTCGGAATAAAAGGACTGGTTGCTGTTGATCAGGCCCGTCGTGATGTTCGTATTGCCGAAGCCCAAATAGCCGAGCGTCGGGTGGAAATCGTAGTACTCGGGATTGTTCGGATGTCGAACGAAGCTGACCTTCGGATAGGTGCCGCCTTCGAACCGGCCGAAGTTCGCATTCGGCGATTCCTGCGCGATGTCGATCAGGTCCGAGAAGTTGCGGTTCTGCAACTGCCAGGCGTCATTCCAGTCGGCCACATTGTCCCACTTGCGATAGAACCCGTCCTCCGTCACACGCAGATGGAAATCCTCCGGCACCATGCCGGGATACAAATCAATCGGCGTCGTCTCGTTGTACCCGGGGATGTCGAACGCCCGGTGGTTCATGATGTTGTCGATGTAGATGCGGATGCCGAACCGCTGCGCCGTCTGCACCATGCGGAGGAACTCCGCCTGCGTGCCGTAGCGCGTGCGCACCGTGTTGCGCTGGTCCTTGCCGCCCAAGTCGAACGGGTCCCAGAGATCGTAGCCCACCGACAGCCCGCCGCTGCCCTTCGTCGGCGGCGGAATCCAGATCGACCCGTAGCCGACCTCCGCCAACTCCGGCATCTTGTCGATCATGTCGCGCCAACTCGTGTTAAAGAGCTGGATCATCACTTCCGCGCGCCCCAACATCGGAAGCGCCAACAGAAACAAGGCCAGCATGCGCAATTTGCTGCCGAAGACTCTCATCATCACACCCCATCATTCGCGAAACGCCCAGAGCACCCAATGCAGCTAACCAATACACCGAGATGCAGGCCAATCTAGTACAGAATTACACAGCCGTAAGAATTGGGTAAAGATAAAACGTTTTACTTGATTGGGGTCAGCGCCCTCGTTTATACGGCGTATACAGTACCGCTATGCTGGAAAAAGATAACCCATTACCCACAAGGGAGGCGATATGGGTCCTCCTCGTCGGCGTCGGGGTCCGCGCTTCGTTTTATTTTATGGGCCCGGCTTGGGATCCGCTGTTCGGGTGGCCCACAAATGATGAGGGCTATTATTTGCGGAACGCCGTCCGGATGGCTGAAGCCCTGATTGCCTCAGACACATGGCAGCTCCCGTTTTGGCTGCCGCCGGGATGCACCCTGATTTATGCGGGGTTGATCACGCTGGGCTTTACTGTAAAGGGCATGATCCTCCTACAGCACGCCATCGGCTTGCTTAATACGCTACTCGTGTTCGTCATTGGGCGCACGATGTTTCCGTCGGCTGCGCCATGGAGGGCGGCAGGCGCAGCCCTCCTGTTCACGCTCTGTCCGCCGGTGCTGTACTACGAAACCAAACTCCTAAAACCGGTCTGGTCCCTTCTTTTTCTTCTCGGCGCATTGTGGCTGCTGGCACGAGGGCCGACGCGATCCCGCAGCGCGGGCTCGGGACTGCTGCTTGCGGCGCTCACCCTGGTGGAGAGTTCCTTTGTGCTGTTCGTGCCGATTTGGGCGTGGCGCATGCGCCGGCACGCGACGGCGCTGCTCGTGGTGTATGCCGCCTGCCTGGCACCCGTGATTTGGGCGAACTCGCGCGCGGCGGAGCGGCCGATGTTCGTTTCGGCCAACGGCGGTATCAACTTATTCCTGGGGAACAACCCCGCGTGGATTGACACCTTCAACATGATTCCGGGCTGGCGCTGGTCGGCCTTGGTGAATAAGTACGAGGTGCCATCGCATGAAGCCTCGCCGCGTTTTGCGCGGGAAGTGCTCACATATGTCCAGGAAGACCCCGTCGGATTCGCCAGTGGGATCGGCGCAAAAACAGTCCTGACCCTGTCCAGCGGCGAATTGCCGCGCGACAACGGCATCCCCTGTCCCGCCGCGTTGCTCCCGTGGTCGCACGCACTGAACGCCCTCGCGGTGGCGGGCCTTGCCCTGCTCGCGTGGCGCGCCGGCGACCGCGCCTCCCGCACGCTCCTGATGCTCGGCCTGCTGGTGGTGGCCATCAATGTGGTGTTCTTCCCCACCTCGCGCTACAGATTGCCGTTGCTGCCCCTCGCATTTGTCGGGCTGTTGCACGCTCCCTGGAACCGCACAACCGGCGTGATCGTCCTGCTGTCCGCGGCCGGCAGCTTCGCCGCCAATATCCCGGCGGCACGCTGGGTGAAACATGAGGATTGGGCGGCGTTCCAGGAAAAAGAAACCGGATTGCGCCTCATGGCCCAAGGGCGGCACGAGGAAGCCGGCGGGCGATTTGAAGCGTCGGTCGCGAGAACTCAATTGCTGGAAAATATCCACATCCTGGCCCACTACCGCCACGACGTGCAGGGCGATTCCGAGGCCGCGCTCAACCTTTTTCGCGACTGCATCCGGATCGAACCCAAATGCCCCGAGCCGTATTTCTTCGCCGCCATGATCTTGCTCAAAAAAGGTCGCGCCACCGACACGATCGATTTGCTGGACCGCTACCTTGACGCGCGCCATGCGCGGGCCTACGGCAACGAGGTGGATCCCGAGACACTGGTGGCCGCCCTGTTCCATCGCGCCATGCTGACCGGCCCTTCGAATTCCGCATTTTTTGAACCGGGCCAACTCGGCAAGCTGCGCCGGCACATTGCCTCTCGCACCGCCCCCCCCCCTGCTCGCGAGGAACTTTTGCACCGTCTGGACGAAATTGAAAAGCGGATGCCGCGCGCGCCAGGGACGACAAGCCAAGCACAACACCCGCCGGTCGCGGAATAGAGCCGTTCCCACGTTGCACAGAAGGCCGGGCTGGATTCCAGTTTCCGGTCGGGATATCGTAGCAGGGTCCTGCGCTTGAGGCATCCGATTCAGGAGGAGGCGGACGGAATGAAATTCACTGCTCACGCGTTGATTGCACTGGCTCTAGTCGCGGGGTCAAGTGCGATCACCAGATGGTTAACCCTGAGGGCAAACCCACAGCAGCCGGCCCCCATAACGTTTGCGACAGAAACCGATTCAAGAGACTCGGAGATTATTCAGCTGCGAAAAGAGGCGGATTCCTTGCGACGCCAGTTAAACCAGCTTCAACGAGATCGCCCATCAAACACCGTTGCGCCTTCGCCCAAAGAAATTTCGCAACCCACCCCCAGCCCGTCCGAAGATACTGCCCACGCGCGCCAACAAGCCCTGCTGCTCGAGTTTGACCGGAACATGGATCGGGAATTCGCGAGACTCGAAATCTGTTTGCGGAATACAGACACTAGGGAACAAACCATCGTCACCAATCTCATGAGCAGCCTGAAGGCGCTCGACGCTGCATGGATCAAAGTGGACTCAGCGCAGGATGAGGCGACGCGCACGAAGGGTCGCCAGGAAGCGCAGCAGATCATGGGCAGCGTCATCGCCCTCGGGGCCGCGCACCGAAACTACCGTTTGGGCGAGATCGCCCGCCGCTACGGCATCACCGACGATGCGACCATCGTCGCCTTCACGCGCGACACCGAGGCTGCCATGCGAGAGACCCATTTCGACTGGAGTAAAATTTTCAATCGTGGACAGTGAGGCAGCTGGGACGCCGTTCGTTTTGATCCGGCTTGGATTGACGCCAAATGGTCCCTTTCGCGGGTCGGAGCACTGCTCACGGCGTCCGGTTGATTTCCGGGAAAGGAACCTGATCAACAAGCGCGTCATTCACCTGCTGGGGCTTTTCTTTCAGCAATAAATCCGCTAGGTCGTTCACAGCTTGGGTACGCCTGTCCATCGCCAAGCGATCTCGCATCTGATCCAGAACATGCGGCGGAACATTGGAAACATCGCCGCTGCGCCCCATGCGAGCCAGTTCTTCCTGCGCGAAGGCGTCAACCTCCTCGTCGGTCACCGAAAACATGTCGCGACCTAGTCCGCGGGATGCAAGATAAGCCTCCACAAGCATTTCCACCTCGGTCATGGCGAGTTGATATTCCATGAAAGCCTTCTTGGTCTCAACACGCGAGGCAATTGCGCGTTTCAGATCGGCGTCTTCAGCCACCTCCGAAGCCCGCGCTTCTACATACAACACCATGCGGCGCATGAACTGGCGAAAGACCTCTCGCCGGACCTCAGGTCCCTCCCCATATCGAAAGAACGACGAGCGAAACTCGTGCAAGAACCACGGGTACGGAACCTCCACACCCGCGATGTCTGCCACCACGTTGGTGCGTCCTGATAAATCTCCTGAAGATCGAATGTCGGCCACCGCGGCGCCACTGACACTGGAATCCGAATCCTGCCCGAGAGCAGCAGATAGCCCGCAGCCGAGCAGCATCGCACACAACAATCTTAACGCCCTCATACAAACTCCTCCTGGTCGTCCGCGCGATAAAAGGAAGAGGGCGGGAACACCCGCCCCCTTCCCTCAACATCACCCGCTCAATTGCACCACTGCGATCCCTGCCCGCACGAATCATTGAACGAATCCACATGGTCGCATCCACCGCCAACCTGTACAGAGTAGTTCCAGCCGTTGTTGTTATCCCAGTACCGCGTCCCGCCCGCATCCACATAAAGCGCGTAGTAGAAGGTCGTGCTGCCAGGATTCGGATTATTGTCCGCGCCATATAGCATCGTGAACCAGCGCTCATCCCAGTTCCCGTACGGGCCCTGCTGATTGTAGCACCAAGCGCCCGTGGACCAGTTCACCGTGTTCCAGCCGTCTTCAGTCCAAACAGAGCCCGTGGAATGACCCGAAGCAACCGGCCACACACCAAACTCTACTTTGCCCCAAGCCATTGCCGCGCAGTTGCCATACACACCCTGTTGGCGAGCAAAATGGCATATCTTCCAGATTGTTTCTGCTTGAGCCAAATTTGACATCGCAATCAAGCCGGCACACGCTAACACCGCTATTTTGTTTTTCATGTTATCCCCACTTTTTACTTTGCCTGCACCCTTCCGCAGCCACACGGCCGTCGGAACCGCGATCAATGGCGCGGCCCATAGTTTTTGCCACGCCGAGAACGGCGATATCATCTGTATTGAGACTAAATCGTTCAGTCAACATCAATATGACCGAACCCGCGACGACAATTTAGCCCGTAAGCGCCGCGCATTTATGTACGGCGCAAGTTTTGAAACATATCCGATGGCTCTCTCCCCCGGGCGGAACTAGAGCGCCAATGCGGTGAGACCACACAGAACGGGGCTCACACATGGCACGCACAGGTCGTCGCCCAAACCACTCAACTATGACTCAACCCGCACAACGCCCAATAGGGCTTCAGACATCACCGACACTCGACAAGATGCTGGATTCCCTCTATACGCATCGCATGGACGCTGTTGTTGAGATCCGGCACCCCCTCGTTCAACACCACCTTTACCGGCTGCGCGACGCCAACACGCCTTCCGCTGAATTTCGACGCCTCACCCGCCGCCTCTCCATCCTGCTGGCCTATGAGGCCACCAAGGATCTGGATCTGACGGAAACGTCCGTCAAAACGCCACTTACAACAACCACGGCCCGCGTGCTGGCCCAGCGGATCGGGCTTGTTCCCATCCTGCGCGCGGGGTTGGGCATGGTGGACCCGGTGTTGGAGTTGATTCCCGACGCGGAGGTCTGGCACCTCGGGTTCTACCGGGACGAAAAGACGCTGCGCCCGGTGGAGTACTACAAGAAGCTGCCGGCGGACAGCGCGGTGGACGTCGCTCTCGTACTCGACCCGATGCTCGCGACCGGCGGCTCCGCCGTCGCCGCGCTGGAAGCCGTCCATAGCTGGGGCGCCCGCAAAACGAAACTGCTCTCCATGATCGCCGCCCCCGAGGGCCTGCGCGTCGTCCGCAAGGCGTTTCCCGATACGCAGATCTACGTCTGCGCCATCGATGACCACCTCAACGATCACGGCTACATCGTCCCCGGCCTCGGCGACGCCGGCGACCGCACGTTCAACGCGCGCGCGGTGTAGAGCGGATTCTTAACCACAAAGACACGGAGAAGACCTGCGCTTCGTCGTCGTCCTCGTCGTCGTCCTCGAAACCGACTATCCTCCCCCGCATGTCCCCGGCCCGTTCAATCCTGCGCAAGCGATGGCTCCTGCCGCTGCTGGTCCTGGCCCTCGTGCCGCTCGCGGAACTTTCGCTGCGCGCCCTCGGGGTTGGCCAGCCACGCACACCGTTCCTTAAGGAGGACGGATTCGTCCGCGACAATCCGTACTTCGGGCTGCTCGCGTTCCCACGCCAGCTCGCGCGGCACGCGCCGCACTTCCGCATCGCGCCGGACGCCGACACGTTCCGCGTCGTCGTGCTGGGCGAGTCCGCCGCGATGGGCGACCCGGCGCCCGCGTTCGGCCTCGCGCGCCAGCTCGAGGTCCAACTCGCCGCGCGCCTCACCAACGAACCCGTCGAGGTCATCAACGCCGCGATGACGGCGATCAACTCGCACCTTGTCCGCCGCATCGCCGACGACCTGCCGCTGCTGCGGCCCGATGTGGTCGTGCTCTACATGGGCAACAACGAGGTGCTCGGCCCGTTCGGTCCGGGCAGCCTGTTCGGCCGGCCCGCGCCGGCGTGGTGGGTCCGCCTCCAGCTCCGCGCGCGCGGCACACGGATCGGCCAGACGCTCATTCGCGCCGCCGATCGCATGAGCGGACGCGAATCGTCCGCGCGCCGCTGGCACGGGCTCGGCCTGTTCGACGAGCGCCGATTCGGGGAGAACGACCCCACGCTGCGCGGCGTGTACCGGAACTTCGACCAAAACCTGCGCGCGATCCTTCGCGCGGCGGACGCGGCGGGGGCCCGCGTCGTGCTCAGCACCGTCGCGGTGAACGAGACGATGGCGCCGTTCGCCGGCGACAGCGCCAACGCACAGTGGCGGCAGGCGCGCGCACTCGCGCAACAGGGCAGCAACGACGCGCGCGCGGCCTATCGCCGGGCCGTGGACCTCGACACGCTGCGGTTCCGCGCCGACGCGCGCATCAACGACCTGATCCGCGCCGCCGCCGCGGATACAGGCGCGCAGCTGGTTGAATCGGACCGCATCCTCGGCGCGGACGCGCGGGCCTTCGTCGACCACGTCCACCTTTCCTTCGCGGGCAATCACCGGCTCGCCGCGCAAATCGCCCACGCCATCGCCCCCGGCGCGTCGGTGGACGAAGCCGGCATGGCGCGCCAGCTCGGCTACACGCCGATGGACGAGGCGCGGATGCTCCAGCAAATCGCCGCGCGGATGGCGAGCCGCCCCTACACGGAGCAAGCCGACCACGCGGAACGCCTGCGCGGCATCGACGAGCGGCTGCGCGTGCTCGCCGGACAACCGGACCTGCGAAGCGAACACCGGGACCGCATCGCCACCGCGCATGCCGCGCGGCCCGCCGATGTGGAACTCGCGTTGCGCCGGGGCCAGTGGCTGGAGGAACAGCAGCGCACGGCGGACGCCGCGACGGTCTATCGCGGCGTGCTCGCGTCCGTGCCCCACCACACGCTCGCGCACCTGTCGCTCGGCCGCGCGCTCGCCACGCTCGGCGACGCGGAGAACGCCGCGCGCCACATGGAACTCGGCTCCCCGCTCGCCGCCTCGCCGCGCGCCGAAGCCTGCGCCGCCGTCGGCGCCACACTCGCGGACCTCGGGCGCGCCGCCGACGCCGAGACCTGGCTGCGCCGCGCGCTCGACGCGGACCCTGACCATCTCTACACGCTCTACAACCTCGGCCTGCTGTACGGCCGCACGGACCGCATCGCGGATTCGATCCGCACCTATGAACGCCTGCTCGCGATCGACCCCTCCTTCTCCGAGGCGCGCAACAACCTCGCCGCCCTGCTTCACCGGCAGGGCCGCAGCGCGGAGGCCCTCGACCACCTCCGCCGCATCGTGCGCGAGGACCCCGGCTACACCGCCGCGCGCCGCAATCTTGCCGCGATCGAGGCCCGCCTCGGCGTCACCAATGCACCCGCGCCATAACCGCCAGCGCCCAAACATTTCGTGTCTTTCGCGTGGTTCGCGGTTAATCTCCCCGCCCATGCGCGCGCGAACGTTCCATAGCTGGATGGGCCTGCTGCTCCTGCTGACGGCCTGCGGCGCGGGACGGCCCGGCGCGGACGCGCCGTACACGGTCGTGCGCACGCTCCCGCACGACGCATCCGCCTTCACGCAGGGCCTGATCTTCCACCGCGGCCTCTTGTTCGAGAGCACCGGGCTCTACGGCCAGTCCACGCTCCGCGAGGTGGACCCCGAAACCGGCGCGGTCCTGCGCAAGCGCGCGCTCCCGCGCGACGTGTTTGGCGAAGGGCTGGCGCTGCACTCGAACCGCCTCTATCAACTCACCTGGCGCGAGGGCCTCGTGTTTGTGTACGACGCGGACACGCTGGAGACCGTCGGCTCGTTCCCGCTCGCGGGCGAGGGCTGGGGGCTCGCGGCGTGGGAAGGCAAGCTGATCGTGAGCGACGGCACCGCGCGCCTGCGCTTCTACGAACCCGCCTCGTTCACGCTCATCGCGGAGCGCACCGTGCGCGACGGTGACCGCCCGGTGCCGCGGCTCAATGAACTGGAGATCGTGGACGGCGAGTTGCTCGCGAACATCTGGGGCGAGGACCGCGTCGCGCGCATCGACCCCGTCACCGGCGCCGTCCGCGGCTGGCTCGATTTTTCCGCGCTGGTCCCGAAGGACCTGCGCCGATCCACCGAAGCCGTCCTCAACGGCATCGCCTACGACCCGGCCACCCGCCGCCTCTTCATCACCGGCAAAAACTGGCCGGTGTTGTATGAGGTGAAATGGGGACGAGGGACGGGGGCGATGGACGCGAGCGAGTGACGGGACGAATACGCGCCGCCTCGCCTACCGACGGTTCACCATCCAGGCGGAAAACTCCTCCAGCCACTGCTTGAAGTGCGGCAGGTGTTCGGCGGGGAATCCATATTTCTGGTCGGCGTGTTCCAGCGTCTTGAAAAAACAGTCGAGCCACGCGCGCCGCGCGGCCTCGTCAATGGCGAAGCTCAGGTGGCGCGCGCGCATCATCGGGTTGCCGTAGCGCTCGTGGAACAGCGGCGGGCCGCCGGTGATGCCAACGAGGAACGCCGCGAGTTTTTCCGACGCCTTCGGCAGGTCCTCCGCGAACATCGGGCGGATCGGCGAGCGCCCGATCTCCTCATAAAAATCCCGGCACATCCGGAACAGCGCCTCCTCCCCCATCGCCGCATAAATCGCACGACTCGGCCCCGGCCCCTGCGGCGGTCCGCCGGGCGGGACATGGACGGGAGCGGTTCGCAACAGCCTCGAGGAGGAAGAAGATTCAGGCATAGTGCGTTTAACGATACCCGCAATATGTGCTGCGCCAAGCGCGCATTCACATCAGGGCGGCGGAGCCGCGACCAGACGATAGGTCGCCGCGGCTTCAAGGCGGGGCAGATTGGTCGCCACCAAGCCGGCGCTCTCGACCGAGACCGGCCCGACAATCGGCTCAAACATGCCATCGCCCGGCCCGCCGACCGACCGCTCGACGCCGTACACCAATCCCGTTTGCGCGAACCACGAAAGGGTGACCGCCTCGTCATCCGGCCACGCGTCAATCCGCAGGAATGATTGCGCGTTGGTCGGATCCGTGACCGTGAGCAGCTCATCCACATTGTTGACCCCATCCCCATCGGCGTCACCAGCCGGTGTCTCCGCAACGGGGTCGTTGAAGTGACGCCACTCCACCGCATCCGTCATCCCATCACCGTCCGTATCCTGATTCGGGTCCAGCGTCACGTTGGTCCACAGGGAAGCGTCGATGTGGAAGTAGAACGAACCCGTCCACGGTTTCGGCGTCGTTTGCGCGATCCACAGGCCGTTGGAGGGCGTGGGATTCGGGATGCGGAAGCGGTCCCCGGCGTACGGCCCATTCGGCATCAACACGCGGACGGTACAGTACAGCGCGTTGGAGCCGCCCTGCGGGTGATAGCCGATAATGCGGCCGGGGCGCGGGACCTTCGCGGTGTCGAGGATGTACCAGTTGCTGGCAATGCCTTGCGCGGAGCCGAAATGCAGGGGTGGGGCCGCCGTGGTCGTCGCGGACACGATCAGTTGCGCGAACGCGTTCGTTGGCAAGGGTGCGCCGGTGCGCCACTGCGCCAGCACCTCTTTCGACTCCTCGGCCCAGAGGGTGAGTCCGCCCAGACTTCCCTGCGCACGCGCATCCCGCGCAAACCCGATCAAGGAAGACAGGAACGCGATCTGGACGCACTGCCGGAGGACGCGTGACTTCATGGCGCCAGCGCCCTCCAGACGAGCGAGGTTTGCCCGGTCAACCGAATCCAAAATCCTTCCATTGGCTGTAGAACATAGTCAGTGGGCTGGCCCGGATCATCCGCATCCTGCCAGCCCCCGCCCAACCCGCCGTCCGCATCATAGAAAAACGTGCGGTAGTTCGTGCCCGCCGGATTCCAGACATACAGCATCGTGCCGGTGACATACGGGCGGATGTCGTTCGTCAGGTTCAGATTCGTGAGGGCGACGGACGAAAGATAGGGATAGCCCACCAGATGAAAGGATCCCGGAAACTCGTGGGAGAGGCGGTTGGTGACGGCGAGGGCCGTGGCGAGTGAACCCGTGAAGACAACATTGAAATCGTTGCTGAATTTCTTGCGAATCCAGAAGCCCTGACCGCGCGCGACCGTAGTCGATCCACCGATCCAAGTCCCTGTTCTATTGACGGCAATGGGATGAAATTGCTGATTGGTAGTATTCCAGGTAAACAAGTCGAATGACCCGGTGGCGACGTTCATTAAGTTGGAGAGGGCCAGCGGCGCGCCCGCAGGCGTCGCGAAGGGACTGGCCAGCAGCTGAAAATTCGTATGGGTGAGCGAGATGGCGTGTTGTTCCGAATGCGCCGCCGGCGAGAAGGCCGACAAGCAGAATACGGCCACCGCACAAGATCGCATGGCATTCATCAAACGCATTATTGAAGAATGTCGCAGCTCGAAACCCCTGTCAATGCGCACCGGTTGGACAGATGGAGCCCGGCACACTACACTTTGCGGATGAAAATTTTGGTTACCGGTGCAAGCGGGTTGGTGGGGTCGGCGGTGGTGCGGCAGCTGACGGCGGGCGGGCATTATGTCGTGCGGATGGTGCGGCGGAATCCGGACCGGTCGCGGGGCGACATCACGTGGGACCCGACGACGGGGCGCGTGGAGCGCGGCGGGCTGGAGAAACTCGACGCGGTGGTGCACCTCGCGGGCGAGCCGATCACGGGCTTGTGGACGGCCGAGAAGAAGCGGCGCATCCACCGCAGCCGCGTGCAGGCGACGGAATTCCTGATGGAGGCGCTGGCGGGCCTGACGCAGCGGCCCAAGGTGATCGTCTCCGCCTCCGCCGTCGGCTACTACGGCAACCGCGGTGAACAGTGGCTCCCGGAAACGGCGGGGCCGGGCCTCGGGTTTCTGTCCACGCTGTGCCAGGAATGGGAGAAGGCGACCGAACTCGCGTCGAGCAGCGGCATTCGCGTGGTGAACCTGCGCATCGGCATTGTGCTGAGTCCCGCCGGCGGCGCGCTCAAGGCGATGCTCACGCCCTTCCGCCTGGGCGTCGGCGGCACGCTCGGCAGTGGACGCCAATACATGAGCTGGATCGATCTGGCCGACCTCGCCTCCCTCATCCAGTTCGCGCTGGAAAACGAAGCGATCGAGGGGCCGGTGAACGCCGTCGCGCCCGAACCGGTCACTAACCGCGAATTCACCCGAACACTGGCCCGCGCGCTGAACCGTCCCGCGTTCCTGCCCGTGCCGTCGTTCCTGCTCCACCTGCTGCCCGGCGCCATGGCGCGGGAAACGTTGCTCAGCAGCCAGCGGGCGGAGGCGGCCGTGTTGCGCAAGGCGGGGTTTGCGTTTTCGTTTCCCACGCTGGACACGGCGCTGGAACACGCCTTGGGCGCGAGGTAAATCCACCCATGAATGGCATCAAACTCCTCCTCGTCAGCGCCTGCGTGGCGGGCGGAACGGCGGTCATCCTCGGCGCGTTCGGCGCGCACGGGTTGAAGGGCCGGCTTTCGCCCGACGCCCTGCTCTCGTTTGAGACCGGCGTGCGCTACCAACTCATCCACGCCCTCGCCCTGTTCGCCGCCGCGTGGCTGGCGGACCGGTACGGGTCGTCGCTGCCGCTGGTGGCGGGCGGCCTCTGGTGCGCGGGCATCGTGCTCTTCTCGGGCTCGATCTACCTGCTCGCGACGCGCTCGCTGCTCGGCATCGAAGGCTGGCGCTGGCTCGGCCCGGTGACCCCGCTCGGCGGCCTCTGCCTCATCGCCGGCTGGTGCACCCTGCTCGCCGCGGTGCTTCGAAAATAATCCCGCTCCGGCGCGCCCAAGTTACGCGTTGACTATTTTCTACGTAGAAACTATCTCGTGGGGAGCATGGAGAGTGCCCCCCAACCATCGCCCGCCCGGCGGCGCGCGTTTGCATTCATTCTGCTGGCGCTGATTGTCGCGCTGGCGGAGGGTCTCGCCGCCTTCGTCCTGCCCGATGAACTGGCCACGGGGCGCCGCATCCTGCTCGGCCGCGAAAACGAGCATCTGGTCCGGATGCAAAAGACGATCGGCCAGCCCTACCTGCTCTACAAACACGCGCCGAATTATGTGTCCGAGCGCTTCGGCCCGCAGCACAACGAGGACGGCTACCGCGGCCGGGCCGTTCCGATGGAGCGCACGCCCGGCGTCTACCGCATCCTCTGCCTCGGCGGATCCACCACCTACGGCGGCACGGTGGGGCGCGCGGAGCAGGCGTATCCGGCCGTCCTGGAGCAGATGCTCAACACGAACCTGCCGGACGGCGTCGAGCGCGTGGAGGTCATCAATGGCGGCCTGACCTGGGGCACATCGGCCGAAATGCTGACGCACTTCCACTTCAAGTTCCGCTACTACCAGCCGGACCTTGTCATCATCAACGAAGGCGGCAATGACGCGCAGGCCTACACCGTGCCGTTCTATCACCCCGACTACAGCCACTGGCGCCAGACGATGGTGAACCTGCGCCCCCTGCCGCGCGGCTGGCGCTGGATGGCGGCCTCGCGGCTGTCCAGCGCGATCATCCTGAATGTGTTTTACGCGGACCAGTTGCGCGGCGGACAGTTTGTCATCCGCGAAGGCGCAAAGCCCTCCGCGGCGTGGTTCAAGCCCGAAGGCCGGATGGTCACCGAGCCGCGCGAAATCCCCCCCAGGCACCTCGCCTTCCTGCACAACATCGAGGCGCTGATCCACGCGGTCACCCGGAGCGGCGGCGACGTCCTCCTCGTTCCCTTCCGCGCGGCGCCCAAGGGCTACAAGGACCGCCCGTTCGAGCTATCCCAGATCCTGCGCCACGAGCGCATCTTCCAGCAGCTTGCGGCACAACACGGCCTGGGCTACGCCCCGTTCCCCGCCTCCGTGATTTCCCCCAGGAACTGGACCGACCACTGCCACCTGAACCCCAACGGCGAGCGCGAAAAAGCCACGCACATCGCCGACCATGTCCGCCCCTTCATCCGCGCTCCGCGATAAGCATTTTCGGACGGAATATGTCTCATCGGATGCACTTGACGGTGGCTGCGCCGCCGAGCGGAGTGCCCGTGCTTGCCCATCCATCGACCCGTTGGCATCCTGTGAACAGGAACCAGGCACATGTCCACACGCGCTATTCAGGCCAGAGTTGTCGCCGACAAGGCACTGCTGCAAAAGCTTTGGCTGACCCACAGGGCGTTCAACGAACATTTGCCCCATTTTTCGCAAACCCTGTTCCGCATGATGCGGGGCGAGTTGGGCGACTCCGATCAGGACAAGGCTCAATGGGCGGGATTCGTGAAGGGCGTGCTCGCGCAACCCTCAAAGAATGCCTACGACTGCTTAATCAAGGCGACCAATCAGACCACAAGAAGCGACACGACGGCGGCGAAGGCGCTCTCCAAAATGGAGGCCGCAGCTCGAAAGGACATTGACGCCCTCAACGCAGTGCCGGAGGCCAAGCGCGATCCCGAAAAGTTCGCCGAAGCGTCGAATCGACTGGAGATTTGCCGTCTGTACAACGCCGCGTTCGAGGAGTTTAGAAAAGGCAATCGCCCGCTGGCTCATTCGCGCCAGCAGTTGGATGCGTTGCCGAACTTCATTGAGCGGAAAGTGATTGAGGAGTCGGTGGCAATCCTGCGCAGCCACCTGGAGCTGGTGGAACTTTGGAAAGCAGAATGGCGGCAATGGTCGGACGACAAGGCAAAATGGGAAGCCGACGAGGTCAACCGCCGCTATCTGGCCATTCGTCCGATTTTTGAACAATTTGAGGAGTCCAGCGGGCGCAGCGCCCACCGCAGCTTCCGCTGGAAGGCGTATTTCGAATTCCTCAAGTCCCACCCCGAACTTGCGGCCTGGCGCGGAGGGGCAGCCGTCGTGCATCCGATTACAGATGCCGGCCTCCGGGCTATCCAAAGGGCGCGGCTTCGCAAAAAAGACCAAATTTTTGCCGAAGAGTTCTTCAAGGCAAACCCCGAGCTTGAGGCCCTGCACCGTCGGCACATGGAATACGAAAAGCGTTTTGTCCGGCGCCGTAAATCTAAACGGAGCAAGGCGTGGATCACCGGATTCAAGAATCGCCCCACCTTTACACTTCCCGACGCATTGCGCCATCCGCGCTGGTTTGTCTTCAATGCGCCCCAAACGGCGCCTGCCGGTTACCGAAAACTACGGCTGCCCAACACGCCGGGCGGCGAAGGGTCGATGGAGCTGGAACTGCTCTCCGGGACCATGGAGAAGGGCGAGCACAAGACGGTCAGAACCACGATTCGCTTCCGCGGCGACCCTCGCCTTGCCCTGTTTAAGCCGGTCATGGTCAAACGCAAGGCCATCAAGGGCGCAATCAAGGGACAGGAGACCGACAAGGCCGCCTACGTTTTTAGCGATCCGCAACTTCACAAAGACCGTCCTGCGAAGATCGGCGGGGCCAAGCTTATCCTGCGCAACATCAAACTGGACGAGGCCGGACAACTCGTATCCGCCACCCCCTACATATATTTCACCGTTGATGTTGAGAGCCCGCGCTGGAGCCCGTTGGCCGCCGCCATCAAGTCGGTTGACGATGTCCCCGGGGGCGACGGCAGGAAAAGTCGGCGTCGCTCGCTGCCGGATGGACTCGTTGTGTGCACCGTGGACCTGGGCATCCGCAACCTCGGCTTCGCCACCCTTGCGCGCATTGAGGATGGAAAACCGCGAATTCTTCGGAGCCGAAACCTGTGGCTCGGCTTTGAGGAGACCGGCAAGCACGAGGGCCGATGGGCGTCCGGTCCCGATTTAACGCACATCTCGAATCACAAACAGGAATTGCGTCGCTTGCGCCGGATGCGTGGGCGGCCTGTCGCGGGCGAGGAAAGCCACGCCGAGTTGCAAGCCCACATCGATCATATGGCCGAGGACCGCTTCAAGAAAGCCGCCCGGTTGATAACGGATTTCGCACTAAACACGGATCGGAATTCACCCAAAGGCCAGGAGACGCCTTATCCGTCCGCCGATATTCTGGTCGTGGAAAGGCTTGCCGGGCTCGTGCCCCAAGCGGACAAGGAACGGGGCATCAATCGCGCGCTGATCGAATGGAACCGCGGACAATTGGTTGAACGGCTCAAACTGGTGACGGAAAGTGTGGGCCTGCGTCTCTTTGAAATCGGAGCCGCCGGCACCAGTCAGGTCTGTTCCCGGTGCGGAGCCCTTGGCAGGCGCTATTCAATCGTTCCCGATCCGCATCCCCTGTTCCGGCCCGCGCCGCATGTCATCCGCTTCAGCGAGGTTGAAAAACTGTTCGCCTGCCCTGCGTGTGGCTACCGCGCCAACGCCGATCACAACGCTGCCGTAAATTTGCAGCGCCGCTTCGCCCTTGGTGAAACCGCCATCGCTGCCGCCATGGACTTGTGGCATCGCCCCAAGCCCGAAAAAGAGGCTATGCGAAAATCAATCGAAGCCCAACTCCGATCAAAACTGGAAATCGAACACAAGCTCGCCGAACCGCTGCCCTAAGGCTCTTCAAGGAGCTTGCGCTGGGCACCCAGGTTTTCATACGTTGATCGCGTGGAGCAAGGGACCGGGTCGCGTCGGTTTCCACCATTTGGCTATAGGCCAGGCGGTTGCCACATGGCGCCATGTTTTTGAGTGTCAAGATGTGCTGGTCCTAAGGCGACACGCCGAAGGGACTTTACCCTCCGGGCAACTGGAAGGGGCGGCACAGACCCATGGCGCGTTCACTCCTACGATCTTTGAAGCGCGAGCTGCGACGTTCGCGAACCTATAGCGGACAACCATCTACAGAGAGGTCCGCGGGCGGCGCAACCACCGCCCCCACGAGGACTTGTCACGCTCGTTCTCCGCTCGCCTCTTGCGGGATCGGGAATCGCGTTTCGCTTCGCGAACTGGCGATGTGCGCACTTGTGCTTCAATCCTTTGCACTGCAAGGGTTGCAGTTCGCGCGTAGGCGTGAGCGGACACTGGCAATATGCGGAGAGTCAAATGAGTCCTGAATGTTGCAGTTCGCGCGTAGGCGTGAGCGGACACTTGAGCCGTGACGACCTGTTCCGTGCGGCGCGGGGTTGCAGTTCGCGCGTAGGCGTGAGCGGACACGGGGGGGCAAAAATAGTTTGCGATTTGTTGTTGGTTGCAGTTCGCGCGTAGGCGTGAGCGGACACTGCATCTCGATCCAGTCCCATCGCGCCGCCACGTTGCAGTTCGCGCGTAGGCGTGAGCGGACACACAGTGGACTACACGCCGGGCCTGCGCCCCGGGTTGCAGTTCGCGCGTAGGCGTGAGCGGACACAGCACGGCGGTGATGACGGTTGCGTGGCCGGCGCTCGTTGCAGTTCGCGCGTAGGCGTGAGCGGACACGATGGATTTGATGCGGGATAAGCCGACGCCGCCAGTTGCAGTTCGCGCGTAGGCGTGAGCGGACACCTTGCGAGCCGCCGTGATGCGCTTCAGGTCTTGTTGCAGTTCGCGCGTAGGCGTGAGCGGACACGATCCGTCCCATCAGGGCATCCATCGTCGCCGGGGTTGCAGTTCGCGCGTAGGCGTGAGCGGACACCTGATCTGCTCCTTGAGGTCGGCCTGGCGGTCCGGTTGCAGTTCGCGCGTAGGCGTGAGCGGACACTCGAACACGGCGTTGCTGTAGTTCACGAGGATCGTTGCAGTTCGCGCGTAGGCGTGAGCGGACACCGGCGCGGATGTCGCCTCATTTGCGGCTGCTAGTTGCAGTTCGCGCGTAGGCGTGAGGGCAAAACCTGAACCCCAACGGCGAGCGCGAAAAAGCCACGCACATCGCCGACCATGTCCGCCCCTTCATCCGCCCGCCACAAACCTGATCCCCAACAGGCGCGGCGCGGAATTCACCGCGGAGTCATGGAGAGCACGAGCGGAAATTAACCACGAATAAACACCAATAGACACGAAACCGGCTGGGTTCAGATTCGAGTGCATTCGTGTCTATTCGTGGTTGTCCGCTCCTCCCTCTCCGTGCCTCCGTGGTGATCCTCGCCCCTCCTACCGCGCCCGCGCCGCGATCTCGCCCTGACGGGCGTAGTCGATGGCTTCGCCGAGGATGCGGGCGGCTTCCTGCGGGGCGTGGAAGCCCATGGAGTTTTCCGCGGCGATGAAGTCGAGGCGCCACTGGGCCTTGCGCTGCAATTCCAGCGCGGGCTTCAACTGCTCCATCGTGGCGCCGGCCTCCTTCGCCGCCTTCACCGCGTCGAGCAGGCCCATGATCGCCGTGCCCGCGCGCTGCAACAGTTCGTGGTTGCGGTCCTGGATCAACGCGACGCGGTCGAGCAGCTCCTGCTCCGGCACGTTGTGGCAGGTCTGGCAGGCGCGGTTCACGTTCAGCAACGGACTGCGCACCCAGTGGTCGGACACCTTCGTCGCGCCCTCGCGGATGTACGGCATGTGGCAGTCGGCGCACGACACGCCGCTGCGCGCGTGGATGCCCTGGCTCCACAGCTCAAACTCCGGATGCTGCGCCTTCAGGATCTCCGCGCCGCTCTCGGCGTGCACATAATCATGGAATCGCGCGCCATCCTTGAACGTCACCGCGTTCCAGTGCGCCTCCTGGTCCTCCACCTTCAGCCCCTTGCTCCACGGGAACTCGAGCGGCATCTTCGTCGCGCAGTAGTACTCCACATGGCACTGGCCGCAGACGAACGACCGCATTTCCTGGCGGGTCGAATCGGTGTTCGGGTTGTACGGCACCGCCTTGTCCCCCTTGCGCCACAGCTCGATGGACGGGAACGGCGCGGCGTTGGCGTCCGACGCGGCGAAGGCCTGGATGCCGTTGATGAAGCCGGGCCGCGTGACGCGCAGGGCCATCGAGTCCGGATCATGGCAGTCCACGCACGACACCGGGTGCGCGTGGCCCATCTCGTGCAGCTTCGCGTTCAGTTCCTTGTAGGGGAACTTGTGCGACTCGACGAATCCCTTCATCGCGTCGCCCTCGCCCAGCGCGCGGTAGAGCGGCATGACGGACGCATGGCAGTGCAGGCAGGAGCCGGACTGCGGTTTCGTGAGGCGTTCCGTCTCCTCCTGGTCCTGCAGCATGTAGGCGTGGCCGCGCCGGTCGCGGTAGTCGATGGAAAACGCGTAGCCCAGGAACATGCGCTTCAGCCACGGGTCGCGCTCGATCTTCTGCGCCGGCAGCGCCTCGCTGCCGCCGTGCCCGCCAAACCGCGTCCGCGTCGGCACCGCCGTCTTAAGATAGGAATCATACTGCTTCGGCCAGTTGCGCCCCCACACCGCGGGGTCGGTCGTGTCCTCCGTCACCTCCACGACGCGCACGTAGCGATGCCGCGCCTCGACCTTGCGCTCCGCGATGTTCGACATCAGCGCAAAAATGCCCGCGGTGAACCCCGCCACGAGGATGCCGAAGAGCACATAGCCCACCACGCCGCCGGCCTTGTCACATCGTTTCATCGCCAATCCCTCCCATGCCTGTCTCGAGTTCTCGTGTCCGCCCCGCCTCGTGTCCTCGTCCCCTCGCCGTCTCGTGTCCTCGTCCCCTCGCGTCCGCTCCGCCTCGTCCCCTTCTTCCCCTCATCGCCTTGGCCCATGCCCGACATCCGCATGGCACCGCACGCAGTCGGGCGGGTTCACGCCGTCGGGTTTGTGCTCCACGAGTTCCGACACCATCGTCTCGTGGCAGTGCACGCAATTGGCCTGGAGCACGCGCGCGTTTTTCTCGCGGATGCGGATCGGCTCGTGGAAATCCTGCAGCGTGAACGCCTTCGAGTGGTGGTAGCCGTTCTCCGCCTTCGTCCAGTACTTGCCGAAAAACGTGTGCGGCGTGTGGCAATCGTTGCAGGTCGCCACCGCGTGGTGGCTCGATTTCTGCCACCCGTCGTAGTGCTCGTTCATGATGTGGCAGTTGATGCAGGCCTTCGGGTCGTTCGAGAGATACGACGCCCCGCGCGCATAGACGAACACGTAGCCGCCCGCGCCCGCGCCGAACCCGAGCAGGGCGCAGACAAACCAGAGCCCCGCATGGATGCGGCCTTTCGGATGTGCCGGGTTCATGATGGCTGAACAAAACGCTAACAATCGAAATCCGGGGCGGCAATCCCCATCGCGGGGAAAATTTTCGTCACTATCGGGGAAACACTTATTTTTTCGCGCGCCGCCGATTGCGATTGCCTTTCCGCCGCGAAAAAGGGGATGACGTTCGCCAGACGAATACCCGTCGTTTCTGTAGAAACATTATGAAAACATTCAAGCCCCTGTTCCTTCCCGCCCTCTACCAGGACTCCGCCACCCAAGGCCGCATCATTCTGCGCGATGGATCGACCGCCGCCGTGCGCATCAGCCAGCCGGAGGACGCGGAAGCGCTCGCCGGATTCTTCAAGCAGCTCTCACCCGAATCGCGACGCCGCCGCTTCTTCTCCGAAAGCAAGCCGGGCATGGACATGATTTCCGCGCTGTGCGACTCGTCGAACCCGCGCAAGCAGGTCACCGCGCTGGTCAGCCGCATCGCCGACGGCGCGCAGCGCATCATCGCGACCGGCTCGTACATCGCGCACGACAAGGACACCGCGGAATTCGCGGTCGCGGTCGACGACACCTTCCAGGGCAAGGGCATCGGCGGCCTGCTGCTGGAGCGCCTCGCGGTCATCGCCGCGGCGAATGGCTTCGTGCATTTCCTCGCCATCACCAGCCCGAACAACCAGGCGATGCTCGACACCTTCCGCAGCTCCGGCTTCGAGATGAAGGAGCAGCTGAAGGACGGGCTTGTCCAGATCAACATCGCGGTGACCCCGCGCGCGGAGAGCGTCGAGCAGTCCGAAATGCGCGACCGCGTGTTCACCACCGCGTCCATCCGCCCGTTCTTTAAACCCAACGCCGTCGCCGTCGTCGGCGCGTCCCGCGAGCCGGGCAGCATCGGCTATCGCATCATGCAGCAGCTCACCACGCAGCAGTTCAACGGGCCCGTGTACCCGGTGAACCCGAAGGCGACGGTGATCTGCTCCATTCGCGCCTATAAATCGGTGCGCGACATCCCGGAACCCGTGGATCTCGCGATCATCGTCGTGCCCAAGAAATTCGTCCTCGGCGTGATCGACGATTGCGCCGCGCGCGGCGTGAAGGCGGTGGTCGTCATCTCCGCCGGGTTCGCGGAAACGGATGGCGACGGCAAGGCGCTGCAGGCCGAACTGGTCGAAAAAGTGCGCGGCTACGGCATGCGCATGGTCGGCCCGAACTGCCTCGGCCTCATCAACACCGACCCCGAGGTCCGCCTCGGCGCGTCGTTCTCCCCGACCTACCCGAACCACGGCAGCATCGCGATGTCCTCGCAGAGCGGCGCGCTCGGCATCGCCATCCTCGAACTCGCCACCAAGCTGAATCTCGGCCTCTCCTGCTTCGTCAGCGTCGGCAACAAGGCCGATGTCACCGGCAACGACCTCCTGCAATACTGGGAGGACGACCCGCAGACGAACGTCATCCTGCTGTACCTCGAATCGTTCGGGAACCCGCGCCGGTTCGCCCGCATCGCGCGCCGCGTCAGCCGCACGAAGCCGATCGTCTGCGTGAAGAGCGGCCGCACCAACGCCGGCTCCCGCGCCGCCGGTTCGCACACCGCCGCCCTCGCCGCGAGCGACGTCGCCACCGAGGCGCTGTTCCAGCAGACCGGCGTGATCCGCGCGGAAACGCTGGAGGAAATGTTCGACCTCGCCGCCACGCTCGCGCATCAGCCGCTGCCGCGCGGCAAACGCGTCGGCATCGTCACCAACGCCGGCGGGCCGGGCATCCTCTGCACCGACGCCTGCGAGGCCTCGGGCCTTGAAGTGCCGGTAATCTCGGAAAAAATCCGCGCGGAGCTCAAATCGTTCCTGCCCGCCGCTGCGGCGCTGAACAACCCGGTGGACATGATCGCCTCCGCTCCGCCGGAACACTTCCGCCGCACGGTCGAACTGGTCATGCAGGACGACAGCGTTGACTCCGTCATCGTGATCTACATCCCCGTCGGCACGGCGGACAACAAGGCGATCATGGAAGCCGTGGCCGAGGGCGTCGCCGCCGGGCGCGCCGCGGGCGCGAAGGACAAGCCCGTCGTCGCGGTCATGATGACGGAGGACCACGCCAACGTGCCGATGAAGGTCGGCAAGGAAACCCTGCCCCGCTACCTCTTCCCCGAATCCGCCGCGCGCGTGCTGAGCAAGGTCGTGCGCTACGCCGAGTGGCGCCAGGCCCCGGCGGCGGTCATCCCGGACTTCGATGACACCGAAACCGCCGCCGCGCGTGCGATCTGCCAGAAAGCCATCGCCGAGCGCGAAGGCGGCTGGCTGCTGACCGAGGAGGTCCGCACCATCCTCAAGGCGTTCAAGCTCCCGCTGCCCGCGGGCGGCGTCGCCCACAACGCGGACGAAGCGGTCAAACTCGCGGAACAGGTCGGCTACCCCGTCGCGGTGAAACTCGACTCCATCAAGCTCGTGCACAAGACGGAGGTCGGCGGCGTGCTGCTGAACCTGCGCAACGAGGAGGCCGTCCGCAAGGCGTTCGACTCGATCCGCAAACGCGTCGACGCCACCGGCCAGAAGGACGCGATGCACGGCGTGCTCGTCCAGCCGATGGTCAGCGGCGGCATCGAAATCATGGTCGGCGTCGCGGAAGACCCGCTCTTCGGCCCGCTGATCGCGTTCGGTCTGGGCGGCGTCTACGTCGAGATCCTGAAGGACGTGAACTTCCGCATCACCCCGCTCAGCGTGCAGGACGCCTCGGAAATGGTCCGCTCGATCAAGGGCTACAAGCTGCTCCAGGGCTACCGCGGCCACGCGCCGGCGGATGTGGACGCGCTGCAGGAACTGCTGCTCCGCACGTCGTTCATGGTCGAGGAAATCCCGGAAATCGCGGAGCTCGACATGAACCCCGTGTTTGCGCTGGAACCCGGCAAGGGCGCCTGCATCGTCGACTGCCGCATCCGCGTCGCCGCACAGACCAAGGGCCAGCCCACGCGCTATAGCTTCGGCGCCGGCGCCTGATCCCCCACCCCGTTCACGTCCGCGCACACGTACACGTTCACGAGTGACGCGTACGTGTACGCGCACGGGTACGAATCCCCGCCGTCCAGTTGCGCTTGCGCGGCGACGGGCGTTCGCTATTGTGCGCCCATTCGTCACGGGAAGGGGTTCGTTCCATGATGCTTATCCTGGCTTCGTTGGCTGCGGGACTCGTGCTGTTGTACTTCGGCGCGGAGGGCCTCATCCGCGGCGCCTCCAGCCTCGCGCTGCGCCTCGGCATCACGCCGCTGGTCGTCGGCCTCACCGTCGTCGCCTTCGGCACGAGCGCGCCGGAACTGGTCGTCAGCACCAAGGCGGCCTATCTGGGCCAGGGCGGCATCGCGGTCGGCAATGTCGTCGGGTCGAACATCTTCAACATCGCCGTGATCCTCGGCCTCTCCGCATTGATCCGCCCGCTGCGCATTCGCGTGCAGTTGCTCAAGTTTGACATGCCCGTGATGCTCGGCGTGTCGCTGCTCTGCTGGGCGCTGTTCCGCGATGGACAGCTTTCGCGGCCGGAAGCCGCCCTCCTGTTCGCCGGCATCCTCGCCTACACGGTCATCAACGTCGTGATGGCGCGGCGCGAAACCAGCAAAGTCGTCGAAAAGGAATTCGAGGAAGGCACCCCCCACAAGAGCCGGAACGCGGGCGTCGACCTCCTCCTGGTCGCGGGCGGTCTCGCGCTGCTCATCCTCGGCGCGCGCCTCTTCGTCAGCGGCGCCATCGACCTGGCGCGACTCTGGGGTATCAGCGAAGCGGTCATCGGCCTCACCATCGTCGCCGCGGGCACGAGCCTGCCGGAACTCGCCACCTCCCTGATCGCCGCCTTCCGCAAGGAAGACGACATCGCCATCGGGAACATCGTCGGTTCCAACGTGTTCAACATCCTGTGCATCCTCGGCGTGTCGGGCATGATCACACCGCTCTCAACCGGCGGCGTGACCCCGGTGGATTTCGGCGTCATGCTCGGCGTGGCGTTGCTGCTGCTGCCGCTCATGCACACCGGCCTGCGCCTCGCGCGTTGGGAAGGCGCCGTGTTCGTGGCCCTCTACGGCGGCTACGTCTGGTGGCTCCTCCCCAAGTAGCCCGTCCTCCTCGTCGTCCTTGATCTTCATTATTTCCGCGGCAACATCCAAGCCCTTCGCACGGAGCCGGGTCGATTGCGCTCGACAAAAAACGGCGCCGTGCCGGAATATTAGTTTTATGTAAGGAATGCCCCATGAACCGCATATACACCATACTTCTTCTCTCCCTCCTCTCGTTCACCGCCGCTGCGGACACCCTGACCGTCGCAACGTGGAATATCGAATGGTTCCCGGGCAAGCGGATGAACAATGCGACACCGGAAGAGGAGGCGGCCCAGCTCAAGGGCGCGAGATCCGTGGTCCGCCAGCTCAAACCTGACATCCTCATCGTTCAGGAGTTGCGCCACTGGGATGCCTTCGCCCGCCTTGTTGAGGCTCACGCCCCGCTGCGCATCAATGTGGTTTCGTCGTTCCGCGATCACGACAACGGCGCCCTCTGGCGCCAGCAAATCGGCGTCGCCTCCACGCAACCCTGTCTCGCCGCGTGGTCGGAAATGTGGGGCCGCTCAATACCCGGCATTCCGCGCGGATTCAGCTTCGCCGCCTACCAGGTCGGCGGAGACAACGCCGTGGTGCTCGTCTACGGCCTCCACTTGAAAAGCAATCGCGCGCGCGACGAAGAGGACGCGATGATCAACCATGCGTGGCGCAACGAAAGTGTAATCCAGCTGCTCCAGCATATCGCCGAAATGGAACGCCTGGTCTTTAAAGACCGGGTGCGCGGCGTTATTATCGCGGGCGATTTCAACACAAACCACGACAACCAATTCGGGGATCAGGTCGCGGAACTGCTCACACAGCAGGGATTTCACAACACATGGCGCGATGTTCCGCGCGACAACCGGCTGAGCTGGAGAGGCAATGACCGATTCCAGCCAACAACGTTCGATTACATCTTCACGCGCGGCTTCGGCAAACCGATAGCACGGCTGGTTGAGGTTCCGGAAGGCATCAGCGATCACTGGCCGGTTTTCGTTGAATTAGAACTGGATTGATCCGGGAACCTTACAGCTTCCGATCCTCCACCCCAAGGCCGGGAAAGGCCGCCGCGAGATCTGTGCGAACGCGCCTCAACGTCTGGCGCAGCGTCTCGCTGTCCGCCGCCAGCACCTTGATGCTCCAGCACGCGGGATCGAGCGCGCTCGCGCCGACCCACCGCGCCTCATCAGACATCGCATTCCACGCGGCCTGATGCGCCGCGGCGGCCGCTGCCGCCTCGCCCACGAGATAGCACCCGGCATAGTAGCCCGCCCCGAACGGATGCTTCAGCGCCCAGGCGCTCCCGTCGTTCGCGCGCAACGCGTAGCGCTCGCGCGCCACACGCCGCCCTGCGTACACGAGGTCCATCGCCCAGCGAACCTCCTCAAAGGCAAAGCGCTCGCCGCGCGCCACGCGGCCCGGCGCGAGGGTCTCCGCGAAAAACAGCGCGCCGCCGCGCTCGACCTCCAGCCGCGTGAACTGCCGGTAGCGGCAGCCCGCCTGCGGGATGAACAGCTCGGGCCGCACCTCCAGCCACCCGCCCGCGCGCACCCGGCACACCTGCTCCATCACCGCCTCGCCGCGCGGCATCGCGTGGATGCGCGACGCGCTGGGCGACGTGAACAACACGCGCGCGCCCGGCGCCACCTCCACGTCCAGCTCCATCCGGTCGCCCGCAAACACGCCCGCCGTCGCATTCACTGCCTGCACCAGCAGCACTTCGCCGGTCCAGTAGGGCTTGCTCAGGTGGAACGGCGCGGACACCTCGCGCGCGGCCAGCACGGTGCCCCCGCTCTCCGCCGCGCAGCGGATGCGGAACACGCCATGCAGCGACGCCGCATCAATTGTGGAAGAGGACTTCACGTTCCAGCCACGCGATGACGTCGGCCAGCCCCTTTTCGGTTTTCAGGTCGCAAAAAAGAAACGGCTTCGCGCCGCGCATCAGCTTCGCGTCGCGGTCCATCACCCCGAGGTCCGCGCCCACCAGCGGCGCGAGGTCGGTCTTGTTGATGATCAGCAGGTCGCTGCCGCGAATCGCCGGTCCGCCCTTGCGCGGGATCTTGTCGCCCTCCGCCACGTCGATCACATAGATAAACGCATCCACCAGCTCCGGCGAAAAGGTCGCTGACAAATTATCGCCGCCGCTCTCCACCAGCACCAGCTCCACGTCCGGATGCCGCTGGATCAGCGTCCGCACCGCCTGTTCGTTCATCGTCGTGTCGTCGCGGATCGCCGTGTGCGGGCAGCCGCCCGTCTCGACGCCGATAATCCGGTCGGCCGCCAGCGCCTCGTGCCGTGTGAGGAACTGCGCATCCTCCAGCGTGTAGATGTCGTTCGTCACGACCGCCAGCGAGTAGCGGTCGCGCAACTGCTGGCACAGCCGCAGCACCAGCATCGTCTTGCCCGACCCCACCGGCCCGCCGACGCCCACGCGCACCGCGCGGGAAAATCGCTTTGTCTTCATGATCACTCCTAACTGATGAACAATCGCGTATACGCCGTTTCGTGCCGCGCGCTCGCGATGTCGAGGCCGGGCGTGAACCAGCCGGCCTCGTCGCGCGGGATCGCGGCCGACCGCTCCTGCCAGGGGATCGAAGCGGCGAGCAACCGCGTCAACACGCCCTGGGCCGCGCGCTGGCCGAGGCGCAGCAACTTCATCGCGGCCGCAATCGCGCCGGCGAGTTGCTGGTAGGTGTAGGCCGCCACCGCGTCCTCCGCGCGCGCGCCGCACCCGGCGCACAAGGCGCCATACGCCACCGGCAGCTGGCCGCGCCAGCGCCCTTCGTCGTGCGCGCGCTGCAACTGCGCGTTCCACGCGGACGGCATCAGCTCCGCCGCCAGCGCGACACGTTGCGCGCCGATGCGCGAGCCAGCCTCGCGCAGTTCGCGCGCGCCGCGCAGGGCCGCGCATTCCTCATCCAGCGCGCACACGAGGTCAAGATCCTGCGCCGCGGCCGCCGCGTGAGCGAGCCGCACATACGGCAGTTCAGCGTACGCGAGCGCGGGCAACAGATGCTCGGCCAGCAGCGCCTCCAGCGACACGACATCGCGCACCAGCCCCGCCTCGACGAAGCCTTCGAGCCCGAACGAGTGCGCGTAGGCGCCGGTCGGGTACGTCGAATCGCTGGACTGCAGCAAGGCGAGCAGGGCGGTCGCGTTCATTCGGTTAGTGGTGGTGATGTCCCGCGCCGGCGCGGAAAGGCCTGAAGACCGCGCGGCGGGCGTGGGGATGCACATGCTGCTGGGCGGCGAACTGGCGGATCGCGGGATCGTCGGCCACGCGGATCAAGCCCGGCTCGACCTCAATCACCTGGTGCAGGTTGCCGAGCAGCCAGCCGAGCTTCGCCGCCTCATCTGGTGACGCGCCGAGCGGAAACTCCAGGACCGGCTCCGCCGCCTGCTCAATCACATACGCCCTGCCGTCGGCCAGATGCACGCAATCCCCGTGCGCGAGCGGATGCGCGAGATCAAAGCCAAACTCGACGCCATCCGCCGCCACCCCCCGCCACCGCGTCTTCGCCAGCGTCAACCGGTCCACCGGGATGGAAATTCGTTCGGTCCCGGCCGGACAGGAAACGGCATGGTGGACGAGCTTCATCTCAGAACAAAAAATACCGCTGTGCCATGGGCAATTGCCGGGCGGGTTCGCAGGTGAGCAGGACGCCGTCGGCTTTTACCTCGTAGGTTTCGGGATTCACCTCAATCACCGGCTGCGCGTCGTTGTGGACGAGGTCGGCCTTGTTGATGCGGCGCGTGTTGCGGACGACGCCGATCAGGCGCTGCAGGCCGAGGCGCTCGGGCACGCCGCCGTCGCGCGCGGCCTGGCTGACGAAGGTCATGCTGGTCGCGTACTTCGCGCGCCCGTGCGCGGCGAACTGCGGGCGGTAGAACGTCGGCTGCGGCGTCGGGATCGACGCATTCGGGTCGCCCATGTTCGCGAGCGCGATCAACCCGCCCTTCAACACGAGCTCCGGCTTCACACCAAAAAACGCGGGCTTCCACACCACGAGGTCGGCCAGTTTCCCGACCTCCAGCGAGCCGACCTCGTGCGCGATGCCGTGCGTGATCGCAGGATTGATCGTGTATTTCGCGAGGTAGCGCAGCGCCCGGAAATTGTCGGCCGCCGGATGCGCGGCCCCCGTCAGCACGCCGCGCTGGAGCTTCATCTTGTGCGCCGTCTGCCACGAGCGGATGATCACTTCGCCCACGCGGCCCATCGCCTGGCTGTCGCTCGACATCATCGAGATCGCGCCGAGATCGTGCAGGAGGTCCTCCGCCGCGATGGTCTGCGGACGGATGCGCGACTCCGCGAAGGCGACATCCTCGGGGATGGACGAGTCGAGATGGTGGCACACCATGAGCATGTCGAGATGCTCATCAATCGTGTTCACCGTGAACGGACGCGTGGGATTCGTAGACGACGGCAATACATTCGGCAACCCGCACACGCGGATGATGTCGGGCGCGTGCCCGCCGCCCGCTCCTTCGGAGTGATAGGTGTGGATCGCGCGCCCCTTGAACGCGTTGATCGTGGCCTCGACGAAACCGGCTTCATTCAGCGTGTCGGTGTGGATCGCCACCTGCACATCGAGGTCGTCCGCCACGCCGAGGCAGCAGTCGATCGCCGCGGGCGTCGTGCCCCAATCCTCGTGCAGCTTCAACCCGATCGCGCCGGAGCGGATCTGCTCCACCAGCGGGTCGGGCGTCGAGCAATTGCCCTTGCCGAGGAACCCGAGATTCATCGGGTACTCCTCCGCCGCCTCAAGCATCCGGTGCAGGTTCCAGCGGCCCGGCGTACACGTCGTTGCATTGGTCCCGGTCGCCGGGCCCGTGCCGCCGCCGAGCATCGTCGTCACGCCGCTGGCGAGCGCCTCGTCAATCTGCTGCGGACAGATGAAATGAATGTGCGAGTCAATGCCGCCCGCCGTGACCATGTGGCCCTCGCCCGCGATGACCTCGGTCGCCGCGCCGATCACCATCGCGTGCTTTTGTCCCGATACCGGGTCGATGAAGGTGGACCCGATGCCGGATTGGATGCCGGGATTCCCGGCGTGGCCGATGCCGACAATGCGCCCGCCCTTGATGCCGATATCCGCCTTGAGGATGCCGAGTTTCGGATCAAGGATCAGCGCGTTGGTAATCACGAGGTCGAGGCACTCGCTGTCCAGCGCGGTCGGCGACTGGCCCATGCCGTCGCGGATGACCTTGCCGCCGCCAAATTTCACCTCGTTGCCGTATCCACCCCGCTCCGCGATGAGATCGCGTTCGACCTCGATGATGAGTTCCGTGTCCGCGAGACGGACGCGGTCGCCCTTCGTCGGCCCGAACATTTCAGCATATTGGCGGCGGGTAAGTTTCATGGATTTCGCGAAGCGTTCTTCCTCGTCGTCGTCCTCGATCAGTCGAGCGGGCCATTCACCTTGCCATTCAGGCCGTACACCTCGCGCGCGCCGGCAAGGGCTACGAGGTTCACCTTCCGCTCGTCGCCGGGTTCAAACCGCACCGCGGTACCCGCCGGGATATCCAGCCGGAAGCCGCGCGCGGCGGCGCGGTCGAACCGCAGCGCCTCGTTCACTTCAAAAAAATGAAAGTGGCTGCCGACCTGTACGGGGCGGTCGCCGGTGTTGGCGACCATCAGCGTTTTCGCCGCGAGCCCGGCGTTCGCGGGCAGCTCGCCGTCGGGGATAAAATATTCGCCGGGGATCATGGGATCGGATGATGAACGGTGACGAGTTTCGTGCCGTCGGGGAACGTCGCCTCGACCTGCACCTCGGGAATCATTTCGGGCACGCCTTCCAGCACATCGCCGCGCTTGAGGATGGTGGTGCCATAATTCATCAACTCAGCCACGGACCTGCCGTCGCGCGCGCCCTCCATGATTTCGTAGGTGAGGATCGCGACGGCTTCCGGGTGGTTCAGCTTCAGCCCGCGCGCCTGGCGCCGGCGCGCGAGGTCCGCGGCCACCACCACCATCAACTTTTCCCGTTCACGCGGTGTCAGGTGCATATCGGTTATCCGCAGGCGCTTAACGTTATCTTTACACAGCCGCGTCGCCCCCGTGCGGCAGAATAAACACTAGAGAGGGAGCCCCGGCTTGCCAAGCAAATCCACGCGCGGCACACTCGTCGCAGCTGTAGACGCCCCGTGTACCCATGAACCGCTCCACCCTGCTGCTCGCTGCTCTGCTCTTCGCCGCCGGATGGGTTTCCGGGATGGTCGCGCAACGCTTCATCGATACGCCCGCAGTCGAACCGCCGGCGGAGATCGCGGCGGCGCCCGCGCCCCGCGAGACCCGCGAAGAGGCCGCGCCGAAACCCGGCGGGCGGGAACGCCGCGCACTGGACGCGGAATCCGCCGCGCCTGACGAACCAGCCGATTCGCGCGAGGAGGGTATGGCCTCGCTCCTGCCGCCGATGGACGAGCCCGCGCGCGAGATCGACGACACACGCGGGGATACGCCGTGGGGACGCGACGCATGGACAAATCGCGAAGCGTGGCTCGAACAGCGGCGCGCAGAGCGGGAGGAACGGGTCAATCGCATGCGCTCCAATCTCATCGAAAAGGCAAAACTGTCCGAGGACCAGACGGTGCGGTTTGACGTGCTGGTGACGTCGATGAACCTGCGCCTGCAGCAACAAACCCAGCTTTGGCAGGAAGCACTCGAATCCGGCCTGATGTCCCGCGCCGAAATCCGCGCGCGCGCCATGAAGGAGGTCGGGACCGCCGTGTCGCTCACCTATGACGAGCTTGACCGCAACCTGCCCGCCGAATGGCGGAGCGACATCACGAACGAGTCGGTGAACCTGTGGACGTTTATCGATCCCGACATCTGGCGCGCAATGCGGCCGCTCATGGGCGGACGCGGACGCCCCAATCCACCCTCACGCTGAACCCAACCCAAGGAAAACCCGTGACCACCGTCCACCACCTCGCCCTCAACTGCCGCGATATGCGCGCACAGGAAGTCTTCTACAGCCGCCACTTCGGATTCCGCCGCGCGCGCGTCATCAACGCGGGCACGCCGCAGGAATTCATCATGCTGCGCCTGGGCGCCATGTGCCTCGAACTGTTCCAGGTGAATCCCGCGGATGCGGCGGCTCGCGGCGGCGAGCAGCCCGTCGGCGCCAAGCACTTCGCGTTCCACGTGGACGACATCGAGGCCGCCGTCCGCGCGCTGAACGCCGACGGCATCGCCACGGACAAGATCATCGACTGCGCCAAGCTCCTGCCCGGCCTCAAGGTCTGCTTCTTTAACGACCCCGAGGGGAACCGGCTTGAATTGATGCAGGGCTGGCGGGACGAGGGTTCGTAGGCCGCTGATTGCAGCGGCGCACCGCGCACCGTACACTGCCGGCCATGTTGCCCGAGTCTCCAGCCGCCCACGCGCCGCCGGTCCGCCGGTGGACCGCGCGCGTGTTGTCGCATCGCCCGCTTTCCCGCACCGCGTTCGAGCTGGTCCTGAGCCGCGACGGCGTGCCGTTCGCCGCGGGGCAGTTGCTGACGATTCACGGGCGCGAGCTGACGGAGGACCGCAACTACACGATCGCGAGCGGGGAGCGCGACGACTTCCTGACCGTGCTGTACCGGCTGATCCCAGGCGGCATCCTCACGCCGCAGCTCCGCGCGCTGCGGGCGGGCGACGCGGTGGACGTGTCCGCGCCGTGCGGCGAGTTCGTCCTGCGCGACCGCGCGCGCCCGATCGTCTTCGTGGCGACCGGCACCGGCATCGCGCCCTGTCGCGCCTATGCCCGCACACATCCGGACCTCGACCTCACGATCCTGCACGGCGTGCGGACCGCGGAGGATTTGTTCTATCGCGAGGAGTTCGCGGGTCGGCCCTACCATCCGTGCCTCAGCGCGGAATCGGGCGCCGGGTTCCACGGACGCGTCACGGATTTCAGCCGCACGTTTGACTTTCCCGCCGGCGCGCATTTCTACCTCTGCGGCGCGAACGAGATGTTCTACGAGATGCGCGACCTGCTCAAGGAGCGCGGCATCGACCCGGCTGCGCTGTTCACCGAGGCGTATTACTACACGCATGAAACGTAACACGGCCATCCTGCCGGCCCTGCTGGCCGCGCTGGCGCTGGGCGCCGGCTGCGCGGACCGCGCGCCGCGCCAGGTCGACTTCGTCGTCGGCACGGCCACCGCGCGCGTGGCCGTGGCGCGCGACAATCCGACCCAGCTGCCGACCGTGCAGACCGCCGCGCGGCGCGTGCTCGGCACGATGTGGGGCGAGTTCAACGAGCAGGACAAACGGAGCGAACTCTACCGGATCAACCAACTCGCCGGCGCCTACAGCATCCAGGTCTCGTTCGATGTCTTCCGCGCCATCGACCTCGCGCACTACTACGGCAAACTGACCGGCAACGCCTATGACCTGACCGTGTCGCCGCTGCTGGCGGCGTGGGGCTTCACCGGCGACGTGCCGGCGGAGGAACCCGGCGAGGAGGAGCTCAATGCCCTGCGCGCGCTGGTCGGCCCGCAACACCTGCAGCTCTCGGAACAGGGCGCCCTCTCCATCCTCACGCCGGGCACGCACCTCGCGGCGGGCGACCTGAAATTCGCCTATGGCGTGGACCTCGCGGCGCTCGACCTGCGGCGCCGTGAACTGATCCCGGCGCTGGTCGCCTGGGAGGATTTCGCACGGGCGATGGATCGCCCCGCGCCGGGCGAGTCGTGGCGCGTCCCCGTTCGCAATCCCTTCGGCGGCGCGCCACTCGGATCGGTGGCGCTCGCGGACGGCGCGGCGCTCGCCGTGGCCGGGCTGTATGACCGCAGCGTCACCATCGGGCCGCGCCGGTACGGCGGGGTCCTTGATCCCCACACCGGGCGCCCCGCCGAAGGCACGGCGCTCGCCGCCGTGCGCGGGCCGACCTGCACCATGGCCCACGCGCTCGCACAGGCGCTGATCGTGCTGGGACTGGAACGCGGGAAGGACATCCTGCGCGAGTTTCCCGAATGCGAAGTCCTGCTCGTGCCTGACCGGCAACCGATTGAGCTGTGGGTCACACCGGGCTGGAAGGATCACTTCGAGCCGGGCGACGCCCACCGCGGTTCGCTGCGTGATTGGGAGGTCACGGCCTCCGCGTCGGACTAGTCCGCCGCGCCCTCAGGCCTTCGCCGCGGCGTTGAGTTCGGCGAGCGTCACGCGGCCTTCGTAGAGCGCCTTGCCGACCACCGCGCCGCCGAGATTCATCCGGCCCAGCGCGCGCAGCGCCTTCACATCCGCCACCGCGCTGACACCGCCGGACGCGAGCACCGTGCAGCGCACGGCCATGCACAACTCATCCATCGCCTGCGTATTCGCGCCGCCGAGCATGCCGTCCGTCGCCGTGTCGGTGCAGATCAGCGTCTGCACGCCGAGGTCCTGCGCCTGGCGCGCGAGATCCACCGCGCGCACGTTCGTCGTCTCCGTCCAGCCGCGGATTTGCACGTGCCCGCCGCGCGCGTCGATGCCGACGGCGATTTTTTCGCCGTAACAGTCCACCAGCTTCCGCACCTGCTCCGGCTCCGCCCACGCGCGGGTGCCGAGCACGACGCGGAACGCGCCCGCCTCAAGCAGGCGCGCGACATCCGCATCCGTGCGCAACCCGCCGCCGACCTGCACGGGAACCTGCACCGACTGGATGATGCGGGTGATCAGCTCGTGCTGCACCGACCGCCCCGAGAACGCGCCGTCGAGGTCCACGACATGCAACACCTCGGCGCCCTGCCCGACCCAATGCGCCGCCATCGCCACCGGGTCCTGGCCGTACACGGTGACCGCATCGGCGCGCCCCTGCAGCAGGCGGACGCAATGCCCGCCCTTGAGGTCGATCGCCGGATATATCGTGAAACCCGTCATTGCGCCGCCGTCCTTTCATACGCCCAGTCCGCGAAATTCTGCAACAGCATCAACCCGACCTTCTGGCTCTTTTCCGGGTGGAACTGGATCGCCATCACGTTGTCGCGCCAGACCACCGCGCCGAACGGGCCGCCGTAGTCCGTCACGCCCACCACTTCCGGGCCGGTCGCCTCCGCACGGTAGGAGTGCACAAAGTAAAAATATGCCTCGTCCGGGATGCCGGGAAACAGCGGGCAGTCGCGGTTGGACTGGCGCACGCTGTTCCACCCGATCTGCGGAATCTTCAACCCAGGCTGTTCCGTAAAACGGCGGATGCGCCCCGGGAACACGCCGAGCCCCGGCACGTCGGGCGACTCCTCGCTGCCCTCATACAACGCCTGCAACCCGACGCAAATGCCGAGGAACGGACGTCCGCCCGCGATCCATTTTTTCACCGGCTCCTCAAAGCCGTGCGCGCGCAATTTTTGCAGGCAGTCGCCAAACGCGCCCACCCCGGGCAGCACCATCGCCTCGACGCCGCGCAACTCGTCCGGCTTCGTCACCACGCGCGCAGGCACCTCCAGGAAGCGAAACGCATTCGTCACGCTCCCGAGGTTGCCGGCTTCATAATCGAGAATGCCAATCATAAGGTGGAAGACGGTGTCAGGTGTCGGGGTTCAGGCAGGAGAGCGTTACCGTTTGCAACGTCTGTAAAAACTTTTTTCGCGACTTTCAACGTCTGTAAAAACTTCTTCCCTGACACCCGAAACCCGACACCCTCTTATCCTTACAAGGTGCCCTTGCTGGACGGCACGCCTTTGACGCGGGGGTTCAGCGTCGCGGCGGCGAGCAGCGCTTTGGCGACGCCCTTGAACACGCTTTCCAGCGCGTGGTGCGGCTCCTGGCCGTACTGCTGCGCGATGTGCAGGTTCATGCGGCCCTGCGTGACGAAACCGCGGAAGAATTCCTCCATCAGGTCCACGTCGAAATCGCGGATCTTCCGCTTCTTCGTCGCGAGCGAATAGACGAGGTACGGGCGGCCGCCGAGGTCCATCGCGACCTGGCACAGCGCCTCGTCCATCGGCACGAGGCTCCAGCCGTAGCGGTTGATGCCCTTCCGGTCGCCCAGCGCCTGGTTCAACGCCTCGCCGAGCGCGAGGCCGACGTCCTCCACCGTGTGGTGATAGTCCACATCGAGGTCGCCCTTCGCCTTCACGTTCAAATCGAGCAGCGCGTGCTTCGCGAGCAAATCGAGCATGTGGTCGAGGAACGCGATCCCGGTCTTGTTTTTATACACGCCGTCGCCATCGAGATTGAGGTCGATGACGATGTCGGTTTCCTTCGTTTTTCTATCAATTCGGGCCGTGCGTTTTTTCATGACCGGGCTAGGATAGCGAAGTTCAACGCCCCGCCAAGCCCGAACCATGAAACAGGAAATCGAACGCAAGTTCCTCGTCCGCTCCGACGCCTGGCGCGCGGCGGCGGTGTCCGCGGAGCGGATGCGGCAGGGGTATTTGTGCTCGGAGGAGGCGCGGACGGTGCGGGTCCGGCTCGCGGGCGGTCGCGCGTGGATCACGATCAAGGGCCAGGGCGACGGCGCGGCGCGCGCGGAATACGAATATCCCATCCCGCCCGGCGACGCGACGGACCTGCTCGATCACCTCTGCCTGCCCGGCCAGATCGACAAGACGCGGCACCGTATCCCCTACGGCGGCCTGGTCTTCGAGGTGGATGTCTTCCACGGCGACAACGAAGGCCTTCTGCTGGCCGAGGTGGAACTGCCCGCCACCGACACCGTGGTCGAACACCCGGCGTGGCTCGGCGAGGAAGTCACCGGCGATCCGCGCTATTTCAACGCCTACCTCGCCCGCCATCCGTTCACGACCTGGCGCTGAAGGCGCGCGGCCCCCTGCCGCGCCCGGCGTGCGCGGCTACAGAATCAGGCCCGGATCAACGCGAGGATTTCGTCGCGGTGTTTCTTCATCTGGTCCGCGGTCTTCGCCTCGAGGTTGAGGCGGATGAGCGGCTCGGTGTTGGAGGAGCGGACGTTGAACCACCAGTCGGCGAACTCCACGGAGAAGCCGTCGAGTTCGATGACCTTGCCCTTGCTCGCATATTTTTCGCGCAGGCGCTGCAGCACGGCCTTGGTGTCGTGCACCTCGGAGTTGATTTCGCCGCTCGCGTGGTAGCGGCGGATCGGCTTCATCAGTTCCGACAGCGGCTGGCTGGACTGGCTGAGCAGGTTCGCCACGTAGAGCGCGGCGAGCGCGGAGCTTTCGGTGAAGAAGTTGTCCTTGAAGTAGAAGTGGCCCGACAGCTCGCCCGCGAACAGGGCATCCGCCTCGCGCATCTGCTGTTTGATGAAGGCGTGGCCGACGCGCGACATCATCGGGCGGCCCTTGTGTTCGAGGATGACTTCCTTGACGGCCCAGCTTGAGCGCAGGTCGTAGAAAATCGCCGCGCCGGGGTGGCGGTCGAGCACCACCTGCGCGACGAGCGCGGTGATCATGTCGCTGGTCACGATCTGGCCCTTCTCGTCCATGAACCCGACGCGGTCCGCGTCGCCGTCGAAATAGAGGCCGAGGTCGTACTTGCCGTGCGTGATCTTGTGGCGCAGCGCTTCCCACGTCTCTTCGTGCAGCGGATTCGCCTCGTGGTTCGGGAAGGTGCCGTCGAGCGTGTCGAACAGCGGGTCGATCTCGAAATTCTTGAGGCCGCGCAGGACCTCGCCCTCCACGATGCCCATGCCGTTGCTGTAGTCGATCGCGACGCGCAGCGGGCGCTTCAGGTCGGCGAAGCCGCGGATGCGCTGGACGTAGGCGGGGATGATGTCGTGGCGGGACAGCGTGCCGCGGCGCGAGACGGGGGGAAACGCATTCGCGAGGGCGAGTTTCTCGATGTCCTTGATGCCCGTCGCGCCGCTGATCGGGATGGCCTGTTCGCGGCACAGCTTGAACCCGTTCCATTCGCCGGGATTGTGCGACGCGGTCAGCATGATGCTCGCGTCGGCGCCGAGCGTGCCGTTGGCGTAGTAGCTCATCGGCGTGGAGACCATGCCGAGGTCCACCACGTCGGCCCCCTGCGTCATGATCCCGTCCGCCAGCGCCTGGAACAGCGGCTCCGAGTGCGGCCGCATGTCGCGCCCGACGATGACCTTCTTGCAGCCGAGGAACGTGACGAACGCGCGCCCGATCTTGCGCGCGAGGTCCTCGTTCAGGGTCTTGCCGTAGATGCCGCGGATGTCATACGCCTTGAAAATACTCGACATGGATATCTCTCCTTTGCGCCGTGGGGCGTCCAATGCCCCGCGACGTTAGCGGGCGCGGCACGAAGGGTTCAAGCGCGAAAGCCGGTTCTTGCGGGCGGGGTCAGCCGCGATAGCGGGCCCGCAACAGGTTCATCATGTGGACGTTGATGTCCCACTGGCTGGCGACGGGCTGCTGCGTGTACGGCAGCACCGGCAGGTAGGGCGGCGGGCCGAATTCCGGCGTGATCGTCAGGCGCGCGGCGCCGGTCGCCCGCTTGTGCGCGACGCAGCGATCCCACCACGCGAGGTGCGCGTCGAGCGCGGTCTGCCACTCGGGCGCGCGCGGATCGCTCACCTGCGGGCCCTGCGCCCAGCCGACGCGCGCATGGATGTGGTCCACGTGCGGCACGACCGTCTGGATGAAATCCGCCTGGTCCTCCAGCAGCGACTCGGACACGCAGCACCAGTGGGACATGTCGAGCGCGATGCGCACGGACGGCTCGGCGCGAAGCAGTTCCGCCGTCCGCCACGCGGTGTGGCAGCAGCGGCCGCGGTGCGTCTCGTGCACGATCGGGAGGCCCGTCTCCGCGGCCACCGCCGACGCCCGCGCGAACACGCGGCGGTTCTCGTCCAGCGTAAACAGGTTCCGCCCCGTGTGGCTGTTGATGAACAGCGGATTAAAACTCGCGGCATACCGCAGGCGCCGCTCGAACTGCGCGAGATGCGCGGACAGGTCGCGCATCTGGGTGTCCCAATGCTGCATGATGAGCTGGAGCCCCGCCTCGCGCGCGAGCGCGGCCAGGCGCTCCACGACCGGGTCCGGGTCGGTGGCCGCCAGTTCCACACCGTCATAACCGGCCTCGCGGACGCGTGAAACAAACACCTCCGGCGCAAGCGCCCCGGACCCCCAATGCGGACAAAAGAACACCAGCTTCATGTCAGGCCTCCTCGATGCCGGCGACTCTAAGCATTTCCCACCCTTCGTCCATCGCAGAACGACAAACCCACAACGGCGATGTTTGACTCTGTAAATAATAAAGGTATATTATTTATACCAACATGGAATTTGAATACGACCCGGTAAAAAGCGCGAGCAACAAGAGAAAGCACGGTATTGACTTCATCGACGCGCAAGCGATATGGGCGGATGTTGACCGCCTGGAAATTCCAGGCATCAGCAAGGACGAGCCGCGCGCGCTGGTGATTGGTCGTGTGAATGACAAGTGCTGGACCGCCGTCGTTACGAACAGGGCCGACAAGGTCCGGATCATATCTGTGCGCAGATCAAGGTCCGGGGAGATCAAACTATATGAAAGCTAAGGAATTTGACGCCAAGTTTGAGCGAGGCGAAGACATGACCCCCTATCTGGATCTGACGAAAGCGCGCAGACCCGGGCAGGAACAGCGTCGCGTAAATGTCGATTTTCCCAACTGGATGATTCAGTCCCTTGATCGCGAGGCCCATCGGCTGGGCGTCACACGGCAATCGATCATCAAGGTGTGGATATCCGAGCGCCTGGCCCAAAAAACCGCCTGAAATCGCTTCACGGCAGGTAGCGGCGCGCGAGGCGGGTGTAGTGGGTCACCTGCTCTTCCGCCCATGCCGCGTCGCGCCGCAGTTCGGTTGCGAGCAGGCGCGCGACGCACGGCGCGGCCTCGAGGCTGGCCCGGGCGTCCAGCAGCAGCGCGCGGGTGCGGCGCGCGAGCACGTCCTCGACCGTACGCGCCATTTCGTGGCGGGCCGCCCACACGACTTCCGCGCAGCGATACGGCAGGCGCGGATGCAGCATCGCCGCCCATGCGGGGCTTGACCGCGCGAGCGCCTCCACCGCGCCGGCGTCCGACCCATACACCGAAAGCGCGCCGAGCGGCGGGGCGGCCGTCCACCCGTGAATCCGCAGCGACTCGGTGCACGTGGCGCGCGCGGGCAGCCCGGCCGCCGGGGCGGCCCGGTCCACCACATCGGCGCCCATCTTCCGATAGGTCGTCCACTTGCCGCCCGTGACGGTGACGAGGCCTGACGGCGAGACCTCGATGTAATGCTCGCGCGAGAGCGCGGCGGTGGGCGATCCGCGCCGCGCGCTGAACAGCGGGCGCAAGCCGGCGAACATGCTCAACACGTCGCCGCGCTGTGGCGCCCGCTCCAAATAGCGCGCCGCGTGGCGCAACAGGTACTGGATTTCCGATTCGAGCGGGGCCGGCTCCAACGAGGCGCGCGTGACGGCGGTGTCCGTCGTGCCGAGCAGCACACGGTCGTGCCACGGCACGGCGAACAAGACGCGGCCATCCTCCGTGTGCGGCACCATGATCGCGCTCGTGCCGGGCAAAAACGAACGGTCCAGCACGAGGTGCACGCCCTGGCTCGGACGCGACAGCGGCGCGGCCGTGCGCTGGTCCATGCGGCGGATCGCATCGCTGAAAACGCCGGTGGCGTTGATCACGGCGCGCGCGCGGATTTCGATCAGCGGTCGCGCGGGGTCCTCCTCGTCGCGGACCACGACGCCGCACACGCGGCCCTTGCGCTTCAGCAGCCGCACGACTTTCATGTAATTGACCGGCACGCCGCCGAGGTCCGCGCAGGTGCGCGCGAGGCTCAACGCCAGCCGCGCGTCGTCGAACTGCGCGTCGTGGTAGATCACCCCGCCGCGCAGGCCGGCCGGCTTGACGGTCGGGATCCGCTCGAACGTCTCCCGCCGCGTCAGCGAACGCGACGGCGCGATGCCGAGATCGCCCGCCAGCGCATCGTACATCTTGAAGCCAAGCCCGTAGAACGGGCCCTCCCACCAGTCATAGTTCGGCACGACGAACCCGAGGTCCTGGACGAGGTGCGGCGCGAGCCGGCGCAGCAGCCCGCGCTCATGCAGCGCCTCGCGCACCAGCCCGATGTGACCCTGGCGCAGATAGCGCACGCCCCCGTGGATCAGCTTCGTGCTGCGGCTCGACGTGCCTTTCGCGAAATCACACTGCTCCACGAGCGCCGTCGAATAGCCGCGCGACGCCGCATCCACCGCCGCGCCCAATCCCGACGCGCCGCCGCCGATCACCAGCACGTCCCACTCGCGGGACGCGTCGCGCAACCGCTTCAGATGGGAATCACGATTCGTGGTTAGTCCTCTTTCAGCCAGTGCCGCGTGCGGGCGACGGCGCGTTTCCACAGCGCGCGCTCGCGCCGCACGACGGCGGGGGCGGTTTTCGGCGTAAAGGTCCGGTCCGCCTTCCAGAGCCCGGCCAGTTCCTTCTCGTCCTTCCAGAATCCGACGGCGAGGCCGGCGAGGTAGGCCGCGCCGAGGGCGGTGGTTTCGGTCACCGTCGGGCGCACCACGGGAAGGCCCGCCAGATCGGCCTGCGTCTGCATCAGCAGATTGTTCGCCGACGCGCCGCCGTCCACGCGCAGTTCGCGCAGCGGCACGCGCGCGTCCTTCCGCATCGCCTCCAGCAAATCCGCCGACTGGTGTGCCATGGACTCGAGCGTTGCGCGCGCCACATGCGCCGCCGTGCTGCCGCGCGTGAGGCCCACCAGCGCGCCGCGCGCGTAGGCGTCCCAATACGGCGCGCCGAGTCCCGCGAAGGCGGGCACGAGGTAGACGCCGCCGTTGTCCGGCACGGAGCGCGCGAGCGCCTCGATGCCGGACGCTGTGCGGATGAGGCGCAACCCGTCGCGCAACCACTGCACCGCCGCGCCCGCGATAAACACACTGCCTTCCAGCGCATAGGTGAGCCGTCCGCCGCGCCGCCACGCGACGGTGGTCAGCAGGCGGTTGCGGGACGCCACGGGATGCGCGCCCGTGTTGAGCAGCATGAAGCAGCCGGTGCCGTAGGTGTTCTTCACGATACCGGGGCGCGTGCCGAGCTGGCCGAACAGCGCCGCCTGCTGGTCGCCCGCGATGCCGGCGATCGGGACTTCCGCGCCGAGCCAGCGCGCTTGCGTGGCGCCATAGACCTCGCTCGAATCGCGCACCTCCGGCAGCACGGCGCGCGGGATGCGCAGCGCGGCGAGCAGGTCGTCGTCCCATGCGCCGGTGCGGAGGTTAAACAGCAGCGTGCGGCTCGCATTCGACGCGTCGGTGATGTGCAGGCGTCCGCCGCTCAGCTGCCAGGCGAGCCAGGTGTCGATGGTGCCGAAGGCGAGCCGCCCCGCCCTGGCCGCGGCTCGCGCGCCGCGCACATGGTCGAGCAACCACGCGAGTTTCGTGCCCGAAAAATAGGGATCCAGCACAAGGCCCGTGCGCCGGCGGAACAGCGGCTCCAGTCCGCGCCGCCGCAGCGCGTCGCACTCCGCCGCCGTGCGCCGGTCCTGCCAAACGATGGCGCGGTGCACGGGACGCCCCGTCGCGCGGTCCCACAGCACCGTGGTCTCGCGCTGGTTCGTGATGCCGACGGCCGCGAGGTCCGACGCGCGCAACCCGGCCTTGCGCAACGCGGCGCGCGCGGTCGCGAGCTGGGAGGTCCAGATTTCCAGCGGATCGTGCTCCACCCAGCCCGGCTTCGGAAAATACTGCCGGAACTCCCGCTGCGCGGACCCGAGCACACGCCCCCGCCGGTCAAACACGATCGCCCGCGAACTCGTCGTCCCCTGATCCAGCGCCAGCACGCCTTTCATGCACGCGTCCCTCCGGACTGGCAGCATAAACAAATTAACAACGAATGAACACGAATAGACACGAATGGGTCGGCGTTTATGATTCGTGCAACTTCGTGTTCATTCGTGGTTAATTCCTCCGATGTCCGACTCCCGACACAACTTCACATGGTGGGCGCTGGCGACGTCGCTGGTGGCCTTGGGCCTGCGCGTGTGGTTCGCGACGGCGCTTGCGGAATCGCCTCTCTTCCAGCCGCTTGCCGGCGCGCATGACCGGACGCTCTACCACGAGGCCGCGCAAGGGGCGCTGTGGCCGGCCGGGGCGTTTGAGCACCTTCCGCTCTATCCGATGCTGTTGCACGGGGTGTATGCGCTCTTCGGCGCAAGCCTGAAGGCCGCGGCGGCGTTCGGCATCGCGTGCGACGTCCTGACCACGCTCCTGCTGGTCCTGCTTGCGCGGCGGCTCGGCGCGCACCCCCTCCTCGCCGCGCTCGCGGGACTCGCCTACGCCGCCTATCCGCTGGCCATCGCCTATTCCGCGCTAACGATGCCGAACACGTTGAACGCGCTGCTCGCCACGGCGTTCGCTTTCGCGCTGTCGCACGCGCCCCGCGACCGTTGGCCTGTGTGGTTCGCGCTCGGCCTGCTCGCGGGTGTCGCGGCGCTTGGCTGGGCCGCGTGGCTGCTGATGGTCGCGGCCCTGCTTATCTATTGGAGCGTGCGCCGCGCGTCCGCGGATGCGCCCGCATGGCGCGCGCTCGCCGCGTTCACGCTGGCCTTCGCGCTGCCGCTGCTGCCGGTCGCGTGGCACAACTCGCGGGCGGAGGGGCGGTTCGTCCTGCTGACCACGCACGGCGGGTTTAACCTCTACATGGGGAACCACGAACGCGCGACGGGGCACCCGGTGCGCGTGCGCGACTTCCGCATGACCGCGAAAGCGCTGCTGGAGGACGCGCACCGCGCGGCGGAGCAGGACGCCGGACGCGCGATGACGCGCGCCGAAAGCTCCGCCTGGTGGTCCGCGCAGGCGCGCGCGTTCTGGCGCGAACAACCGCGCGACGCACTCGCGCTGACCGCGCGCAAGTTCATGTTGTTTTGGAACCGCACGGACGTCGATGACCTGCGCATCGTGGAACAGGCGCGTCTGCTCGCGGGCACGTTCGCCTCCCCGCTCTGGCCGGGTTTCGGCGTGTTCGGCGTTCTGGGCCTCATCGGCCTGCTGCGCGCGCCGCGCGCGGGCGCGCTGCGCATCCTCGCGCTTGCGGGGATGGCGAGCCTCGTCCTCTATTTCATCACCGCGCGCTACCGCCTCAATCTCGTCCCCCTGCTCGCGGCGCTGGGCGCGGCGGGGCTGGCACCGCTGTGGTCCGACTTAAAGGCGCGGCGCTACGGCCTCGCGGGGGCCACAGTGCTCGCCGCGCTGCTTATCGTCGGATGGCCCGTGAAGCTGCGCGACCTGCGCGCCGTGGACCACTACAACGCCTCCCTGCAGTTGATCCAGGCGGGCCGAACGAACGAGGCGTTTGCGCTGGCGCGGGACGGGCTCGCGATCGACCCCGGCTCCGCCGCCCTGCATCACACGATGGGCGCGCTGTACTTCCAGCGCGGCATGTTCCGCGAGGCCGTGGAGGCGTTCGCCCGCGCCGCCGCGCTCGACCCGGCGCATCCGCAGGCGGCGTTCAACCTCGCGCTGAGCCTCGCGCGTGATGGCGACCCGTGCGGAGGTCGCGAGGTGCTGGTGCGCGCGTCGCTACAGCGCCCGCTTGCGGAGTCCGCGCAACGACTGCTGGCGGATTTGACGTCCGCGTGCGGGCCGCGGTAGGGCGGCCCGGCCCAAGCCCGCCCTCACGGGGAGACGCGAAAGACGGAGATGATGCCGTTTCCGTTGCCGGAAAGCAGGTGCAGGCCGGAGGGTGATTCGACGGGCACGAGGTCGCGCGGCGCCTGTGCGGAAGCGGCGCGCGCGAGGAGGCGCGGCTGCGTTGGATTCGAGACGTCGAGCATCAACACACGATCCGTTTCGTCACACGCGATCCACGCGAGCGAGCGGGACCCGGCCTGCCGGAGCACAAGCCGCGCCGGGTCGCGCGCGTTGCGCGGCTGCTCCGGGTTCACCAGCGGGCGCACGTCCACCCGCGACAGAAGCTCGGCTTTCGGCTCCGCGCCGACGAGGTCGATGCGATGGAAACTGACCTGCTGCGCCTCCTCCTCGGCCACCGCGAGCAACAGGCTCCCGTCGGGCCGGTCGAGCAGCGCGACACCGGCCGGGCGGCTTTTACGCGGCAGGCGGAGACTGCCCGCGAGCGACGGCGCGCCGCCGCGGAGATCCACCCACACCACCGCATCCGCACGCCGCAGCGAAACCGCCGCGAGGCGGCCCTTCGGATCCATCGCGATGAACCCGGGATCGGCGCGGCCCGGCGACGTCCCGGCCACGGTTTCCAATCCGGACAACTCCGCGTAGGGAATTTCCGCCAGCCGGTTGATCTCCCATCCCGACAGGTTGCGCAAATCAAACACGCCAATCGAACCGGGTGTCCGGCGGTGATCGCGTCCCTCGTTCGACACCAGCGCCCACTGGCCGTCCGGCGTCACCGCCACATGGACCGGACGGTGCCCGACGAGTTGCGCGCGCAGGAGCCGGCCCGCCGATTTTTCGCGCAGGTCGAGAAACAGCGCCTCCCCGCGCGACTGGGGATTCAGCGGCCGCGACAGCGCGATCGCCAGCGGCTGCGCGGGATGCGCGGACACCGCCGACGGGATGCCCGGCGTCGGGATGGCCGTCATCGCGTCGGTCGGCGGGAACGAATCCACCACCGCGATCGACGGCGCGGTCCAGTCGACGCGGTGCAGGTGGATTTCCTGCAAGACCGGGTCGGTGGACAACAGCAGCGCCGGGCCCTCCGCGAACGCCAGCCGATCCGCGCCGCTGCCGGCGATCGCCATGTTCGCCGAGCGTGTGAACGACGGATCCGCCGCGCCAGCCGCCGTCGCCGCGGTAATCAAGAGGGCCAGGAGCCATTTCATGGGCCCAACCCTACCCCGCCCCGCCCCGCAGTGCCAAGAGCGCGCGCCGGAAATTTACAGACGTTGCAGGCGGCGGAAAAAGTTTTTACAGACGTTGCACCTCGCGGGCGGGAATCCTGCTCGCCAAACGACGGGGCGGGTTTAGAGTAATTCGCGACATGAAATACATCGACGAATACCGGGATGCGGCGGCGGCGCGGAAGCTGGCGGACCAGTTGGCCCGCGTCACGACGCGGCCGTGGACGCTGATGGAGGTGTGCGGCGGGCAGACGCACGCGATTGTGAAGTTCGGCATCGACACGCTGCTGCCGAAGGGCGTGGAGCTGGTGCACGGGCCGGGCTGTCCGGTGTGCGTCACGCCGCTGGAGCTGATCGACAAGGCCATCGCGATTGCGAGCCGCCCGGAGGTGACGTTCTGTTCGTTCGGCGACATGCTGCGCGTGCCGGGTTCGGAGCGCGACCTGCTGTCGGTGAAGGCGGACGGGCGGGATGTGCGGATCGTCTATTCGCCGCTCGACGCGGTGAAGTACGCCGCGGCGCACCCGGAGCGCGAGGTGGTGTTTTTCGCGGTCGGCTTCGAGACCACCGCGCCGGCGAACGCGATGGCCGTGGCGCAGGCGCACCAGCTCGGGCTGAAGAACTTTTCGCTGCTCGTGTCGCACGTGCTCGTGCCGCCGGCGATCGAGGCGCTGATGTCGTCGCGCCAGAACCGCGTGCAGGGGTTCCTCGCGGCGGGCCACGTGTGCGTGATCATGGGCGTGGAGGAATACGCGCCGCTGGCCGCGAAGTACAAGGTGCCGATCGTGGTGACCGGGTTCGAGCCGCTGGATATTTTGCAGGGCGTGCTGATGGCGGTGACGCAGCTGGAGGAGGGCCGCGCGGAGGTGGAGAACCAGTACGCGCGCGCCGTGCGCCCCGAGGGCAACCGGCCCGCGCAACGGGTGGTGCAGGATATTTTTGAAGTCGTGCACCGCAAGTGGCGCGGCATCGGCGAAATCCCGCGGAGCGGCCTGCGCCTGCGCGAACCGTACCGCGCGTTTGACGCGGAGCTGAAATTCGACGTCACCGGCGTGACGACGGAGGAGTCAAGCGAGTGCATCAGCGGCCTCATCATGCAGGGCCTGAAGAAGCCGCACGAGTGCCCCGCCTTCGGCACACGCTGCACGCCGGAGCACCCGCTCGGCGCCACCATGGTGTCCTCCGAAGGCGCCTGCGCGGCGTATTACCGGTATCGGCGCACTACTTGATTGAGAAGTCTGGGTCATCCGGCTACAGTGGAACTATGAATGCGCTAATGACCCAAGCCAGCGAGCTCATCGGGAAAATGACGCGTTCCGAGAAGGCGCTTGTCTTGAAATGGGTGGTATCCGATCTGGACGACAGCTTTCCCGGAATTGACGTCCGACCCGATGTGTGCGGCGGCGAAGCGTGCATTGTGCGCACCCGCATCCCGGTGTGGACCCTGGTGCAGGCCCGGTCGCTCGGACTCTCGGATGCTGACATCCTGAATGCCTATCCGGCGCTTTCAGCGCAGGATCTCGCGGAGGCGTGGGCTTACGCGCGCTCGCATGCGGACGAGATCCGTGCCCAAATTGAATCGAACGAGCGAGCTTGATTTGAGCCGCCTGTACACGAACGAAAACTTCCCTCAACCCGCCGTGGAGAAGCTGCGGGCCTTGGGACACGACGTGGAAACCACCCAGGACGCGGGGAAAAGCGGCCAGGCGGTGCCGGATCAAGCCGTGCTGGACCACGCCACGGCATCCAACCGCATATTGATCACGCTCAACCGCCGCCACTTTGTCCAATTACACATGCGGAACCAGCGCCATGCCGGAATCATCGTCTGCAGCTTCGACCGGGATTTTGCCGCGCTGGCGGATCGCATTCATCAGGCGCTACACGCGTCCGTTTCGCTGCACGGACAACTCGTGCGCATCAATCGACCCTGCTGATCCTCAAGGAGTCCGATGCCGACCCCTTCACATCCTTCCGATTTCAGCGCAGCATGCCCCCTTCCGCTGGCCCACTATCCGCAGATCCTGCTCGCGCATGGCGGGGGCGGGCGGTTGATGCAGGATTTGATCGAGCATGTGTTCCGGCCGGCGTTCGGGAATCCGCTGCTCGACCAGCGGCACGACGGGGCGGTGTTCCCGGTGGAGGCGGGGCGGATGGCGTTCACGACGGATTCGTACGTGGTGCGTCCGCTGTTTTTTCCCGGCGGCGACATCGGCGAACTCGCGGTGTACGGGACGGTGAACGACCTGGCGATGTGCGGGGCGAAACCGTTGTGGCTGAGCGCGGGGTTTGTGATCGAGGAAGGCCTGCCGATGGACACGCTGCGGCGCGTGGTCGCGTCGATGGCGGCGGCGGCGAAGCGCGCGGGGGTGTCGATCGTGACCGGCGACACGAAGGTGGTGGACCGCGGCAAGGGCGACGGCCTCTACATCAACACGGCGGGCGTGGGCCGCGTGGTCGCGCTGCAACCGATAGGGCCGGCGGCGGTGCAGCCGGGCGACGCGATCGTGCTGAACGGGGACATCGGCCGGCATGGCGCGGCGATCATGGCGGTGCGCGAGGGCATTGCGTTTGAATCGGAAATCGCGAGCGATTGCGCGCCGCTGAACGCGGAGGTGCTGCGCCTGCTGGAGGCCGGCGTGGCGGTGCGGTGCCTGCGCGACTGCACGCGCGGCGGGCTCGCGGCGACGCTGATCGAGGTGGCGCGCGACCGGAAGCTGCGCCTGCACCTGGACGGGCGCGCGGTGCCGGTGCGCGAGGACGTGCGCGGGGCGTGCGAGATGCTGGGGCTCGATCCGCTCTATGTGGCGAACGAGGGCCGCTTCATCGCGATCGTCGCCGCGTCCGACGCAGAGAGCGCGCGGGCGCTGATCGGGCCGGAGGCCGTGGTGATCGGCCGCGTCACCGACGAACCGCGCGGCCAGCTCACGCTGACCAGCGAGATCGGCGCGACGCGCATCATCGACCTGCTCAGCGGCGAACAATTGCCGCGGATTTGTTAGGAAACCGCCACAGAGACGGATTTCACCACGGAGCGCACGGAGCCACGGAGTTGAAGATTGAGTTTCGGCGAACCCCCACAAAAACTTTCTCCGTGAACTCCAGCGAAGCGGGTGGTGAAAAAAATGATCACGCGAATTGAAACGTACAGCGCGGAGGAGACGCGGCGGGCGGCGGCGACGTTGAAGCCGGTGCTGAAGCCGGGGACGGTGCTGGCGCTGCACGGGGACCTGGGCTCGGGCAAGACGTGTTTCGTGCAGGGGCTCGCCGATGCGCTGGGCTGCGAGGCGCCGGTGACGAGCCCTACGTTTACGCTGCTGAACGAGTATCCCGGCCCGATCCCGCTGTATCATGCGGACCTGTACCGGCTGGACGATCCGGAGGAAATCCTGCGCGCGGGCCTGCTCGAACCGCTCGACGGCGACGGCGTGACCGCCATTGAATGGGCGGAGCGCGCGGCGGGGTTGCTGCCGGAACGGACGATCCACGTGCGCCTGTTTGCGGGCGCGCAAGCCGGAGAACGCGCGATAGAGATTGAGGAGCCGGCCTCGTGATTCTTGCGTTTGAACTTTCCTCGCGGCGCGGCAGCATCGCGCTGCACGACGGGACCGCGGTGGTCGCGGAACGCGCATGGGAGGACGCCGCGGCGCGACACGGGGCGCTCTGGCCGGAGCTCGATGCGCTGGTGAAGGCAACGGGCTTGCACTGGCCTGCGCTGACGGCGCTGGCGGTCGGGCGCGGACCGGGCTCGTTTTCCGGCCTGCGCGCCGCCATCACCGCCGCCCGCGTGCTGGCGGCGCCGGATCGCCATCGCGTCCTCGCGGTCAGCAGCGGCGAGGCGCTGGCGCACGAGTGGTTCGCCGCGCACCCCGGGTCCGGCGGCACGCTTATCGTGGCGGGCGACGCGCGGCGCGGCTCCATCTGGCATGGCCGCCTGGAGCGACACGGCGCGCGCGTTCACCTGTCGGGCGACTGGTCCCTCGCGACGGGCGGGGACGTTCCCGCACACATTCCGCACGGGGCGCCGCTGGTTACCAGCGACCGGGCCCGCCTGGAGGCCGCGCTGGCCGGTAAAACGGGTGACGTGCCGGAGATCCACGAGTGTTTTCCCACCGCCCGCGCGGTCGCCGCCGTCGCATGGTCGCGACTCCGCGCCGATATCGCCAGCGACCCGATCGAACCGCTTTACCTGCATCCCCCGGTGGCCTAGCACGCCGATTTTCGGGCGTATTCGCGCCCTGTGTGTGCCGATGGTGCTTGAAGCGCACTGTTGTTCCGGCATATTTAAGGACTCTTGCCTGCGGGAACCTTCAAACCCGGTGTCTGGAATCATGCCTGGATCTGAGTCGACCTATCTATACGCTGGAAACGCGGAATTCGTTGAACAGCTTTACCGCAACTACCTTGCCAACCCGGACAGCGTGGCGCCGGAGTGGCGCGCGTACTTCGCATCGCTGAACGGACACGACGCGGAGTTGCTGAACGCGCCCGCGCCGGAGGAAATCAGCCAGCGCATGCGGACGCGCGCGCATCGCCGGGCGACGCAGGCGTCGGCGCCCGCCGTCGCGATGGCGGGCGGCTCGGACATGGCGCGCAAGCAGGCGGCCGTGTTGCGCCTGATCCACGCCTACCGGCTGCTCGGCCACCACCGCGCGCAGGTGGACCCGATCAACCTGCGCGGCCTGCCGATCATTCCCGACCTCGACCCGGCGTTCCACGGGCTGCGCGAGTCGGACTACGACCTCGTGTTCAACACGGGAAATCTCGGCGGCCAGGCGGAGATGAAGCTGCGCGACATCATCGACATGCTCAAGGAGACCTACACCGAGCATATCGGCGCGGAGTTCATGCACATCGTCGACGTGAACGAGAAGCGCTGGCTGCAGACGCGCCTCGAGAGCACGCGCACGAATCCCGACTACCCGAACGATTTCAAGGTGCGCCTGCTGGAGCGGCTGACCGCGGCGGAGGGGCTGGAGCAGTTCCTGCACACGAAGTACGCGGGCCAGAAGCGCTTTTCGCTCGAGGGCGGCGAGTCGATGATCACCGCGCTCGACGAGATCATCATGCGTTCCGGCACGCAGGGCGTGGAGGAGATCGTGATCGGCATGGCGCACCGCGGGCGCCTGAACGTGCTGGTCAACATCATGGGCAAGTCGCCGAAGGAGCTCTTCGAGGAATTCGAGGGCAAACACCAGTGGAAGGGCGACTACACGGGCGACGTAAAATACCACCAGGGCTTTTCGTCCGACGTGCAGACACCGGGCGGCACGGTGCACCTCGCGCTCGGCTTCAACCCGTCGCACCTCGAAATCGTGGACCCCGTCACCTGCGGCTCCGTGCGCGCGCGGCAGGAGCAGCGCGGCGACCGCGAGCGGCGGAAGGTGCTCGGCGTGTTGATTCACGGCGACGCGGCCTTCGCGGGCCAGGGCGTGGTGTATGAGACGCTGAACCTCGCGCAGACGCGCGGCTACGGCACGGGCGGCACGATCCACCTCGTCGTCAACAACCGGATCGGCTTCACGACAAGCCATCCGCTCGACGTGCGCTCGGCGCTGTACTGCACCGATGTCGGCAAGGTGATCCAGGCGCCGATTTTCCACGTGAACGGCGACAACCCCGAGGCGGTCGCGTTCATCGTGCAGCTCGCGGTGAATTTCCGGATGACGTTCAAGCGCGACGTCATCATCGACATCGTCTGCTATCGCCGCCACGGCCACAACGAGGCCGACGAGCCCGCGGCGACGCAGCCGATGATGTACAAGAAGGTGCGGAACCATCCGACCACGCGCAAGGTGTATGCGGACCAGCTGGAGAAGGGCGGCGTGATCGCGGCGGGCGACGCCGACCGCATGGTGCAGACCTATCGCGATGCGCTCGCAGCGGGCCAGCAGGTGGTCCCGAACATCATCACGGGCAAGAAAAACCCGTACCGCGTGAACTGGAGCAAATTCCGGCAGGCCAAGTGGACGGACGACTACCAGACGGCGGTGCCGGCGTCGCTGATCCGCCAGCTCGGCCAGCGCATGAACGAGCTGCCGGAGGATTTTGAGCTGCACCCGCGCGTGGCGAAGATCGTGGACGACCGCATCAAGATGGCGTCCGGCGCGCTGCCGATCGACTGGGGCTTCGCCGAGGTCATGGCCTACGCCACGTTGCTGGAGGAGGGCCACACCGTGCGCATCTCCGGCCAGGACAGCGGGCGCGGCACGTTCTTCCACCGCCACGCCGTGTTCCACAACCAGCGCAACGGCGATGAATACACCCCGCTGCAACACCTGTCCGGCGGCCAGGCCCACTTCACCGTGATAGACTCGATCCTTTCGGAGGAGGCGGTGCTCGGGTTTGAATACGGCTTCAGCGCCGCCTCGCCGAACACGCTGGTGATCTGGGAGGCGCAGTTCGGCGACTTCGTGAACGGCGCGCAGGTCGTGATTGACCAGTTCATCGTCGCGGCGGAGCAGAAGTGGGGCCTGCTGACCGGCCTCACGATGATGCTGCCGCACGGCTGGGAGGGCCAGGGCCCGGAACACACGTCGGCCCGGCTCGAGCGCTTCCTGCAACTGTGCGCGCAGGACAATATCCAGGTGTGCTACCCCAGCACGCCGGAACAGATGTTCCACCTGCTGCGCCGGCAGATGGTGCGCCCGTACCGCAAGCCGCTGGTCATCATGTCGCCGAAGAGCCTGCTGCGCCGCAAAATTTCGTTTTCGACGATCGAGGACCTGACCAGCGGCCGGTTCGACCCGGTGATCGGCGAACTCGACCCGCTCAAGCCGGCGGACATCCGGCGCGTGTGCGTGTGCTCGGGCAAGGTGTATTACGACCTGCTGGAAGCGCGGCGCGAACGCGGCATCACCGACATCGCGATCCTGCGCCTCGAACAGCTCTACCCCTTCCCCGCCGAGGACCTGTCGCGCGAACTCGCGCGCTACCCCCGGGCGAAGCAGGTGTACTGGGTGCAGGAAGAGCCGCAGAACCAGGGCGCGTGGTATTCGATCCAGGACACGATCCGCACGATCATGCTGCCCGGCCAGACGCTGAGCTACGCCGGCCGCATGCCGATGGCCGCGCCCGCGGGCGGCGACCACCACAAGCACCTGGAGCGCCAGAAGCGCCTCGTGGACACCGCGCTCGCGCGCCGGCCCGGCGAGGAAACATCCCTGATTTCCGCGCAACCGCAGCTCGTGGCCGTGCAGCATCCTGAACCGTCTGGAGGGAAATCCTGATGTCCGCCGTTGAAATCAAAGTTCCGCCGTTCCCGGAATCCGTCCAGGAAGGCACCCTGTCCAAGTGGCACAAAAAACCCGGCCAGCCGGTGAAGGCCAACGAGAAGATCGCCGACATCGAAACGGACAAGATCGTGATCGATGTCATCGCGTCCGCGGACGGCGTGCTCGCCGCATCGCCCAAGCCGGAAGGCTCGTCGGTCAAGGGCGGCGAAGTCATCGGCGCCATCGACACGGCAGCCAAACCCGCGGCGGCAGCGGCCCCCGCCCCCGCGCCCGTCGCTGCAGCAGCCGCTCCCGCCGCAGCCCCAAAAGTGGCGCCGGCCAAACCGGTGGCCGCCCCGGCGGCGCCCGAACCGACGGCCCCGACCGTGGAGTTCCCGGAAGATGAGTACAGCCCCGCGGTGCGCCGCCTGATCAAGGAACACAACATCAACCCGACGGAGATCACCGGACACGGGCGCGGCGGACGCGTGACGAAAGCCGATGTGCTGCGCCACCTCGAACACTCCCCCCACCTCTCACGTCAATTCGGCGGCGACGCCCCGCAAGCCCCCGTCGCGGCGGAACCCGCCCAACCGGCGGCCCCCGCCCCGGCGGCGCCGGCGGACGGACGTCCGGTGTCGCGCGTGAAGATGACGCGCCTGCGCGCCCGCATCGCGGAGCGCCTGGTCGAATCCCAGCGCACCGCCGCGATCCTGAGCACGTTCAACGAGGTGAACATGCACGCGGTCATGGAGCTGCGCGCGCGCTACAAGGAGCAGTTCGAGAAGGAACACGGCATCAAGCTTGGCTTCATGTCGTTCTTCGTGAAGGCCGCCGTCGAGGCGCTCGCGCGGTTCCCGGTGGTCAATGCGTCCCTCGAGGGCGATGAGATCGTGTACCACCAGTACTTTGACATCGGCATCGCGGTCAGCGCGCCGCGCGGGCTCGTGGTGCCGGTGCTGCGCAACGCGGAGCAACTGTCGCTCGCCGAAATCGAGATGCAGATCGCGGACTTCGGCAAGCGCGCGCAGGACGGCAAGCTCGCGCTTGAGGAATTGAGCGGCGGCACGTTCACCATCTCCAATGGCGGCGTCTTCGGCTCGCTGCTCAGCACGCCGATCATCAACCCGCCGCAAAGCGGCATCCTCGGCATGCACCGCATCCAGGAGCGCCCCGTCGCCGAGAAGGGCCAGGTCGTGATCCGCCCGATGATGTACCTCGCGCTGTCGTACGATCACCGGATCATCGACGGCCGCGAGGCGGTGCAGTTCCTCGTCGCGATGAAGGAAGCGATTGAGGATCCGTCGCGCCTGCTGCTGCAGATTTGACCGAACCCTTAATTCGCGAGGCGCATGATGAAGAAATTTGACGTGTTGGTGATTGGCGCGGGTCCCGCGGGCTATGTCGCGGCGATCCGCTGCGCGCAGCTCGGCATGGGCACCGCGGTGGTGGACCAGTGGATCGGCAAGGATGGTAAACCCGCGCTCGGCGGCACCTGCCTCAACGTCGGCTGCATCCCGTCGAAGGCGCTGCTCGAATCGTCGGAGCACTACTACCAGGCGACGCACAAACTCGACACGCACGGCGTCCGGTTCAAGGGCCTGAGCTTCGACGTGCGCGCGATGATCGAGCGCAAGGACAAGATCGTCAAAACCCTCACGCAGGGCGTGCAGTTCCTCTTCAAGAAAAACAACATCACCTGGCTGCCGGGCCAGGCCAGCCTCCAACCCAACAAGGTGGTCCATGTGACGCCCGTGGGCGGCGGCCAGCCGGAACCCGTCGAGGCGAAACACATCATCATCGCGACCGGCTCCACGCCGCGCCACCTGCCGAATGTGTGGCAGGACGGCGAACAGATCGTGGATTCCTCGGGCGCGCTCGACTTCACCGAAGTGCCGGAAAAACTGGTCATCATCGGCGCCGGCGTGATCGGGCTGGAACTCGGCTCCGTCTGGAAGCGCCTCGGCTCGGAGGTCGTGCTGCTCGAAGCCATGGACACCTTCCTGCCGATGGTGGACGAACAGGTGGCGCAGGCCTCGCTCAAGGAATTCGCCGCGCAGGGCCTCGACATCCGCCTCGGCGCGCGCGTGCTGTCCGGCAAGGCGGGCAAAAAGAAGGTCGCGGTCCAGTACCAGGATGCCGGCGGCGACCATACGCTGGAATGCGACAAGCTCGTCGTGGCCGTGGGCCGCAAGCCCTGCACCGAGAAACTGAACGCCGAGGGCGCGGGCCTGTTGCTCGACGAACGCGGCTACATCCACGTCGATGATTTCTGCCGCACCAACCTGCCGGGCGTGTACGCGATCGGCGACGTGGTGCGCGGCGCGATGCTGGCGCACAAGGGCCAGGAAGAGGGCGTGATGGTGGCCGAGCGCCTCGCGGGCGAGGAGACGAAGATCAATTACGACGCGATCCCGTGGGTCATCTACACCGCGCCGGAAATCGCGTGGGTCGGCAAGACCGAGCGCCAGCTCAAACAGTCGGCGCGCGCGTTCAAGACCGGCGTGTTCCCGCTCTCCGCGAGCGGCCGCGCCAAGGCCATGGATGAGTCGGCGGGCCTCGTGAAAGTGATTTCCGACGCCAACACGGACCGCATCCTCGGCGTCCACATGTTTGCGCCGTCGGCGTCGGAGCTGATCATGGAAGCCGTGGTCGCGATGGAATTCGCCGCGAGCACGGAGGACCTGCAGCGCACGGTGCACGCCCATCCCTCCATCTCGGAGGCGCTGCACGAGGCCGCCCTCGCCGTGGACGGACGCACGCTGCACATTTAGCGCGCGATTTCCCCTTTGCCTCCACCGCGGGTTTGGGCGAAGCTGGCGTGCACGCCATGAATCTGCTCACGCTCGATTCACTGCTCATTAATGGGGGCTACTTCCTGATGCTCGTCGCGCTGGTCGCGCGCGACATGTTGTGGCTGCGCCTGGTGCTCGTCGTCGCGCAATCGCTGCTCGGCTGGTATGGCCTGCATGCGCAGATCCCGCCGGTGGCGTTCTGGAACTTCATCTTCGTCGGCCTCAACCTCGTCCGCGCCATCGCGCTGCTGAACGAGCGCCGGCCGATCCGGCTGCCGCGCGACCAGGAACTGATCTACACCCAGCTCTTCACCTCCATGAGCCGGCGCGAATTTCTCTACCTGTGGGAAATGGGCGACCCGCAGCAGGTGGACGGGCAGCAACTGATCCGCGCCGGCGAACGGCAGGAATCGCTGGTCCTGCTGCTGGACGGCGAGGTGGTGGTGCGCAAGGAGAACCAGACGATCGCGCGGCTGGGACGCGGGAAATTTGTCGCCGAAATGAGTTTCGTCACGGGCGAACCCGCCTCCGCGGACGTCATCGCCGACGGGCGGGTGCGGTGCCTCGTCTGGCCGCAGGAAAAAATCCGGTCGCTGGAACAACTGAATCCGCTGCTGCTCATCAAACTCCAGAAAATCCTGGCCCGCGACCTTTCCGGCAAGGTCAAGGCGGCACACCGTCCATCGGGCGCGGGCAGGCGGTGAGGCGCATGAAGGCGTGCCGGCTTACTCGCGCGCGAGGACCCCTGCTCCTGCTGGCGCTGCTGGCGGCCGGCTGCGGCGCGCGCGATGAGCCCTGGCCCGACCTGCCCCTGGCCACCAACGCGGTCACCGTGCTGTCCCGTCCCGACCTCGCGGACGACGCCGGTGAACGGGCCGTGTTGGAGGCCGCCTTTCCCGATGCGCCGCGCCTGCGCGCCGATGCGCTCGCGCTGACGGGCCCCGCGCTTCGCGAAGCCGGTTCCGTGCTGGTGGTCCCGCGCGTCCGCGCGCTTACGCCCGCGCAATGGCGGGCGCTGGCGCATCACCTGAATCGCGGCGGCGCGGCGGTGTTCTGGGGGACCGATCCGGCGTCGCCGCCCGACGGGCCGGACATCCCGTTGCTCCGGCCCGCGCGGGACTTCTTTTCGTTCAACGGGCGGGAGTTCACAGGCTGGCAGCGGGGCCGCGAGACCCGGCGCAGCGCGGAACGCCTGCAAAGCCCGCTCCCGCGTCCCACCGGCGCCGGGGGCGACCTCGCCGGACGCACGCGATGGATTCCACTCGCCACGGCGCGCGACCCGGAATCGAACGCGCGGGGCTGGCCCGCGTCCCTCCATGTGCATGCGCCGGAGGACGCGCCGCTGCAGCGCTGGGGATGGCTGGGTTGGGATCCCTCGCCGGGCCACGCCGACACCCAGCGCGCGCTGCTGCGCGAACTGGCGGGCCGTCTTCACGCCACGCCGTTCCTGATGCAGGCCGGATTCGACCGCCATCTCGTTGATCCGGGCAGCATGCTGACCGCGCGCGCCACCGTCGTCGCTCCCCCCGCCGCCGCGGGTCCGTGGCGCGTCACGGCCGAGATGGAACTTGAGGACGGTGTCGTCGCGCGCCGCGTCGCAGCCACCGTGGCCGGCCCGGGGCAGCAGGCGCTGCTCGAGCTCGGCGCCATGCCGCGCGCGCTCGCGGAATCGCAGGACCAGCTCCTGCGGGTGCGGCTCTGGGACGCCGCGGGCCAGACCCTTTTCGACGAAGTACAGCAACGCGTGCGCCTGGTCCCGGACGAGCCCGCCGCGCCGGAAGGCGATCGCGTCGGCATCCGCGGCGCGGGGTTCACCCTGGGTCGCCGCCCCTACACCGTGCTCGGCGCGGCGCTCGCGGATTCACCGCGCCTGCTGGACCCGGACGTCTTTGAGCAGGACGAGTTGTTGCGCCTGCTGGACCTGTGCCGGGAGGGCGGCTTCAACGCGATCGCGCTCCGCTACACGGACCTTCGCCAGGCGCCGCAACTGCGTCTCCTGCTGGAGGAACTGCCCGCGCGCCAGTTGTGGCTCATGCTGGAGCTGCCCGCGCTCAACCCGTGGGCGGCGGATTGGGAAAAAGCCCGCGCACTGCTCGACGCGCTGCGCCTCCCGCCACAACACCGGATCTTCGCCCTCTCCCCGGGCGTCGTACCCATGCGCCCGGACGAGCCCGACTGCGAGGCCCTTCACCAGCGCTGGAAAGCCTGGCTTGCGGAGCAATACGGGGACGCCCGAAGCGCGATCAAGAACCTCGGCGTCGCGCCCGAGGACGCGCCGCCCGTCTGCACGCTGGAGGATTCCCCGCGGGCGGGTGCGCTCCACGCCGCCGCGCGGCGCTTCTGGAGCGATATGCTCAGCCGCCATTACGGCGCATGCCGGCGCTTCCTCGCACAGGGCGGATGGAACATGCTGTTCACCGCGTACAGCGGCTTCGATCCGGCCACCGCGCCCGACCCCGCCATCGGCGCGCATCACCTCGACTTCGTTTCCCTGCTCGCCACGGAGGGCGAGGCGCGCGAACCCGAGCGCGGCGGATTCCTCACGACGTACGCCCGCGGCATGAGCGGCGGAAAACCCGTGCTGTGGATGCACGCCGTGCAACCCGCCGCCTATCCCCCGTCCGCCACCGCGCTCCGCGAACAGGCGGAGACGCTGGAGCGCCAGTCGCGCGCGCTCGTCCGCAGCCACGCCGCCGGTGTGATCGCGCGGCAACTCGTGGGCGGCCCCGCCGGACCCGATGGCGCGGATGCGGGATTGCTCGACCCCTCGGGCGCCTGGCGCCCCGCCGGAGACCGGATGCGCAACCTGACCCAGTCATGGCGCGGCGACCAGCGCATCCCGGCGCCCTGGCGCGGGCGCGAATTCGACAGCAGCGACGGCGCGCACGGAGCATGGGCCGCATGGCGCGAACGCTTCATTGAGGAACTGCGCGCCGATCGCATGGAAGAAATGCGGCCCGCCGGACTCGCCCGCCCGTCGCGCGAAACGCCGGCGGAGGGACTCATCCCCGCACAGGAACGCCACGACCCCGCGCCCTTCCGCTACGTGAACGCCGAATGGGATTCCGACGGCGTCATCACGGCGCGCGTGCGAAAAGGCCTCGCGCTGGGCCTCCTCAACACCGGCCTGTCCACCTGGTCCCCGTCCGTCACCGGACAGGTCGGCAGTGTCTGGGTGCGCGCGTCGCGCCCGCGCGGACGCGACGTGTTGATCGCCGTGCGCGAAACGCCGCCGGGCGCGCGAATGAACCTGAACTGGGTGCCCGCGGATCCCGGTCGATGGACCTTGCGCCCGTGGTTTCACCCCGCCGGCGAATTCGGACAACCGCTCCGCATCGACGTGCAGTAGCGCGCACGCCCCGCGGACGTCAGCTCCCCGGGGCAACCGTCCGGATGATGCGGGAGGTTTCCACATGGCCCGCCGGCAGCCAGTACTCCGCGGACAGGGGTTCGATCCGGCCCGGGAGACGCAGCTCCACGCGCGCCACACGCGGCTTGAGGTCCCCGCCCTCCGGCGGAGGCCAGCCGGCATGCCACGCGGCGCCGTCGCTGAACTCCACACGCAGCGATTCGATGCGCTCGACGAGCACATTCGTTTCCACGCGCTCGACACCGGAAAGCGTCGCGCTCACGCGCAGCAGCGCCGCCGTGAACGAGTCGCCGCCCCCCACGCGGTACACGATGGCGCGCGGCTCGGTCCACGGCAGCTCGCGCGTGCTGCCGGACGCCTGCATGCGGCAGAAGGAAAGCTCGAACGGCTCATCACCCGCCGCGCGCAACGCGGGCGCACACGCCTCATCGCCCGCGGGGATGAACAGATGCGTCAGGTCCTCCGCCAGTTGATCCATCGCCCGCGCCGCCGCCTGCGGCCCGCGCGCGGCATCCTGCTGGCGCTCCACCGTGTCGGTGGTGGTGAAGAGCAGCGACCACGCGAGCGCCGCCACGAGCACGGCGATGGCCAGCGCCAGCACCAGTTCGATCAGGGTGAAGCCCGCGCGGTGTGCGTTGCGAAACGGCATGCGTGTTCCCCGTGTCCGGCGTCCCGGAGGCGCCCTCATCAGGAGGCGAACAGCTTGTAGAACAGGAAGATCATCAAGCCGACGGCCAGCACGCCGAGCACCACGATGGCCGGGATCCACAGCGTGAGGTTCTCGCGGCGGCGCGCGCCGAACGGCGAAATGTTGCCAAACGTTTCGGGCATCGCCGACGACCCCTTGCTCTCCAGCACCTCGGTCTTGGCCACCGTGTCCGGCTGCTCCTCATCAAGACCCATCGCCTCGGCGTTAAACAGGAACTCCACGGACCCGACCTGGACAATATCCTTCGGGCGGAGCGCGGACTCCTTCACCTCGTGTGAATTGACGCGCGTGCCGTTGGTGGACCCCAGGTCGCGCAACACATAACGGTCGCCTTCCCGCCGGATGGATGCGTGATGCCCCGAAACCGTGGCGTTGTTGAGGCTGATCGTGTTGTCGCTGCTGCGGCCGATGGTCAGCTCGTCGCCGTCGATGGGAAATGCCTTCCCCTTCACATCGCCGGACATGCCCATGAGTACAGCCATGATAAGTTCCTTGGAGCTGCGTGATATTTGCACGCCACCCCCGGGGTGTCAACGGACGAGGCGGGCACAGCGGTTTCAGGTGTCAGGTGTCGGGTGTCAGTGGTATGAAAAGGTATGCGCTTCTCTTTGTGCCTCTGTGCCTTTGTCCCGCTGTGCCTTTCCTCCTTCGCCGACGCGCCCGCGCGCCGCGTCGTGAGCCTCGCCCCGTCGCTCACGGAGCTGATCTACGACGCGGGCTGGGGCGACCGCCTCATCGCCCGGTCGGATGCGTGCGATTTCCCGCCGGACGCCGCGGCGCTTCCGGTCGCGGGCTCGTTTGGACGGCCGAATCTCGAATGGCTGCTGCGCACGAAACCGGACCTCGTCGTCAGCACGGACCTCGAACGCCCGGGCCTCGCATCGGCGCTGAACCAGGCCGGCATCGCCTTCCTTCAACTGCCCTGCGAAAGCTGGAGCCAGATGCTCGACGCCGTCGCGCAACTCGGCGACGCGCTGGCCGATGCGGACGGCGCGGAGCGCTGGATCACGCGCGCACGCGCGCGCCGCGACGCGCTGGCACAACGCGTCGCACTCCACTGGGGCGATCGCTCACGGCCGCGCGTGTATGTGGAGGTCTGGAGCGATCCGCTCACGACGGCGGGAAAAAACTCATTCCTCGACGACCTCATCACGCTGGCCGGCGGGCGCAACCTTGGCTCGACGCTGGCCCAGCCCTACGCCCACGTCAGCGCGGAATGGATCCTGTTCGAAAAGCCCGACGTCATCGTGCTTGCGTACATGCTGCCGCAGGCCGAGCCCACGGCCGATTACCTCGCGCGCCGGCCGGGGTGGAAGAATCTGCCGGCCGTGCAATCCGGCAACGTCATCCACGACATCCCCGCCGACTGGCTGCTGCGCCCCGGCCCCCGCTGGCTGCTGGGCGCGGAGGCGCTCGCCGACCGGCTGATGCAGATCAAGAAATGATGCTGCAGGGGCGATCAGCTGTTCGTTGAGTTCGCCGCTACTCCACCGTCACACGATACACGCGGCGTCCCTGTGCGGGCGGACCCAGGGTTGAGTTGGTGCCTTCGTCATCCGTGAAGACCCGCGTGCCGGACGCGTTGGTCTCGACCCACGCGCCGAACCCGAGGTTTGTGTTCGCGAAAGGCTGCCAGGACACGCCGTTGGTGTAATTCGCGTCCGCGTAATAGATCCGATAGAGACGCCCCGACACGGTGGGAATAGCCACCGTCCGGCCACCGGATTGCGCCAGCGCCTGCACGCGGAAGAAGGACGACGAACTGTTCGGCAGCGTGCCGGCGATCCATTCGTCCACATTCGGCACCGTGTCGCCATCCGCATCGCCGCCCGGCGTGTTGGTCAGGGTGGTGAAATACGTCCACTCCCAGCCATCCGGCAGGCCGTCGGCGTCGATGTCGAACGACACCACAATCGTCGTCGTGTTCGTCACGACGCTGTTCGGTTCGCCCTGCTGGTCGTCAGCGCTGAACACCACGAGGTTCGTCGTGCCGGCAACGGAAACCGGCAGCGCGGTCCATGAGAAAACGCCGCCGCTGTACGTCGCGCCCGATGGGGCGCTGACGAAGTTCGTTGTCACGGGATCGCCGTCCGCGTCCGTCACCGTCACCGGGAAGCTGGTGCTCGACCCGACCGCAAGGATGTGCGGGCCGGGCAGCGAGATCACCGGCGGCTGGTTCGGCGCGTCGAGCTCGACGAGCTTCAGGTACTGCACGACCGCGCCGTCGTTCGTGATCGGCTGGCCGACATCGACCTTCAACTCCACGAAAATCCCGTTATTGAACAAGTCGGCGCCGCTTTGCGGCCACCCGTTCGTAAACACGAAGGCGGCATCGCTTGATGCGAGATTTCGCACCGAGTACAGCTTGCCGGTGTCTAGGCCGAGCTCGCTCCACACCGGCTGGAGGTTGAACGTATTCGCCGCGGCGCTGTGCGCGAGGCCGTGTTCGACAAACCGCGTGAACGCGAGCACGACATCGCTCGTCGCGGGCCCCGCGCCCGTGGTCTCCCATTTGGCCACGGCGAAGATGCGCGCATCCTCCGGCCCGGCCATCGTCGCGAGCACGCGGTGGTTCCGGCTGCGCAGCGCGGGACTGTTCAACCGCGCCCAGTTCACGCGCCCGTACCACTGGTCCAGCCCGTCGCTGTTCGGCGGCGGATTCGTCCACACCTGCAACTGGTTCCACCGCTTGAAGTGCGGCACGTATTTGCCGAAGTTCAACTCGTGGTCGGCGAAACCGTCGAGCGCCGCGTTTGGATTAAACGCATCGTGCAGGCCGATGCCCTGCTCCTGTCCGTAGAAGATCATCGGCAGGCCGGCCATCGACGAGATCGCCCCGTAGCGCGCCGCGGTCACCCACGGATCGTTGTCCGGCATCACTTCGTCGTGCGACGTGACATTCAGCAGGATCGCGCCGTTGTTGTAGGCGAGATTGCGCAGGTAGAACGCGTACGACAGCGCGGACGAGTCGTTGATTTTCGACTGCGTGAACTGGAAGACGAGACTCTCGTTCAGGATGTCGAAGTGCCGGTTCGAGCGGTAGCCCGGCTTGCCGCCGTCCAGCGTCTCCGCCATGAACACGAAGTTCCACTTCTTCGCGCGGGTGCGGTTGATGATGTATTCCCAAATCTGCGGCGGCAGCCCCTGGCCGAAATCGCAGCGCAACGCGTCGATGCCCTTGTCGTCCTGGGCCGCATTCCACGTGTTCGTGCCCGAGTGCCCGGTCTTCTTGATCCAGTATTCGGGGTAGTACGCGAAGTAGCGCCAGAGATCCTTGATGTCCGTCGTCATCCCGGCGAAGTCGTACACGTCGTCCTCGTTGAGGTAGTCGCCGTTCTTCTCTGGGTTGTTGCGGACCAGCGCGGAGTACTTGCCGAAATACAGCTCGGTCACGTCGTTCCACTTGCCGAAGTCGCCGCGATCCGGCGCGGTGGCGAAGTCGTTCAGGTACGCGCTCGTGTAGGACGTCGCCGGCTGGCCGTAGTCGGTCATCAGCGAATACCATTGCGGCCGCAGGTGCCCGATCTTGTTCGTCGGCGTCGGCGAGAACCCGAGATCCACGCCGCCCTGCCCCATCACGGCGTCCCACGACGTGTGGTTGAACACGCCGTCGAGCATGATGTGGATGCTGCCGACGCTGCCGGTGTAGGCGTCGCACTGCGCGACATAGTTCGTGAACTCCGAGAGCGCGCTCGCTTCCGAATTGCCCGCGCCCATCACCGGCATCACCGCCCAGTAGTCTTTCGTCGCGTACGGGCTGCCCGGCGCATAGGGCGATCCCGTGAGCGGGTCGTTCTCCCCGCGCTCGAATCCGTTCGGGTGGATCGGCTGGAACCAGAGGCAGTTCGCCTGGATGAAGTTCAGGTATTCGAGATTGAATGGGTCAAAGCTGTCATCGTCCCCGCCCGGATTCCCGATGCCGAGCAGGTCGCGGAACGTGCTGCGGCCGGCGAACGAGGGCGCGGTCGCCTCCGTCGTCAGCGTGTTCAATTCATACAGCGTCATGTCGAGCGCCTTCTTCGGCGACACGACAATCGCGTGGTCGCGGCGACCGGCGCTGGAGTACCAGAAATAATTCGTGTTGCCGGCGACCTGGTAGCGCGCGGTGAGCCGGTACGCGCCGGTCTTCGTCACCTTGCCGGTCCACACGTATTCGCTGACGCTCGCCGGGAACATCGTCCACGCCCGGAAATACGCGCCGGTATCCGCGATCGTGAGCAAATTGCCGTCCGGCGGACGGATGCCGTCGGGATAGCCGTCGCCCGCGATCCATGCATTCGTATAGTCCACCTCCGCGTAGTCGCGCCGGTCGAGGTTGCTGAACACCTCGACGTTCGTCACCGCCACGCCGGGCGTGTAGCGGACGACGAGGTCGAACGTGTCGCCCGCGATTTCGTCCACGAAGAACTTCGACGTGGTGTAGTCGGCGTTCTGCCCGTCCACCACCAGCGCCTGCGCGCCGGACGTGCCGAGCGAAAACGCGAAGACGTTGTCGTTCGTGCCCGACGTGCCGAAGTCGGCGAACCGCTCGACGCTGTTCGTGGCCTTGTACGCGCCGATGCGATAGCGCAGCAGCGTGAACTGCGGCAGGTTCGTCGCGTACCCCACCCACCACATCGCGTCGCCGCCCTCGTAGCTGTCCTCCTCCATGTGGCTGAACTGCATCGGGATCGCCGCCGCGTTGGTGGACGCGCCGAACGAGCCGTGCGGACTCGCGCCGTTCGTCGTCAGGTAGACGTGCGCGAAATCCACGAACCGGTTGGTGCCCGTGCCCTCGGCGTAGCCGATTTTCACCCAGAACTGCACGTTCGACGCGCCGAGCGCCACGCGGTTGTCGTTGTGCCAGAGGAACGCCGCCGCGAGGCCGGGCGCGGCATCGTAGCGGTATTTGAAGGTATTGGTTTTCGCCTCGGCGTCGGTCGCGAAGCGCACGCTCGCGCCGCCGTTCGTCGTGCCGAGGTAGGTGTTGTCGCGGTCGGTGTAGTCGATCCACAGGTAGTACTCGACCTCGTTCGTCGGCCCGAACGCGTTCGCCGGGATCGCGCCGCGCCAGTACTTGTTGTTGCCCACCTCGCCGGATTCCGCATTAAACACCATCGCGTTGCTCGACCACGCGCTGTCGCCCACGCGGCGATACACCACGTAGCCGCCCGACTGGTCGCCCGCCTCGGGGCCGCCCTGGAACTGCGTGCCGTTGTAGATGAACACGGCCTGGTTCGTCGCCGGTTTGTTCAGCGGGTTCCGCATCGTCACGCCCGGCGGCTCGCTGTTCGACGGGATGTGCCAGCTGTTGCCGAGGTTCGCGACGAAGCCGCCGTAGGTGAAGCGGAACGGCGCGGCCTGCGCGCCCGCCTCGGCGAGGAACCGCACATTGCCCGCGCCGCCGTTCGTCGTGCCGATCCACGTCGTGTTGTGGTCGGTCGCCGTGGCGCGGAAATAATACTCCACCTCGTTCGTCGCGGCGTACGTGTTGCCGGTGAGGGCGGCCACCCAGTACTTGTTGTTGCCCTGCGCGACATCGAACGCGCCGGCGTTCGTGGACCAGGCGCTCCCGCCCACGCGTCGATGCACCAGCCGCAGGCCGGACATGTCGGACGTGTTGCCGCTCCCCGCAAACTGGTTTCCGACATAGAAGAACAGCGACGTACCCGGGTTCACGCCGTTCGTCGGCGGATTCCGCATAAACGCTCCGGTCGGCTCCGGGTTCGTCGGGAAATGGAATGCATTCATCGTCCCCGCGCGATAGCTGTAGTTCGTCGCCCCCGCCCGCCTTGTTCTCAATGCACACAAGTCTGGGCTCGCGTAGACAAGGTTAGACGGGAGCGTAGTGGTAAACACATAGTAATCAACCCGCGTGCCCGCCATTTGGGCAGGAATGAAGATCCACGCATTCGTTCCGAGCATGGTCGCGGCACGAAATGTTTCGGGGGCATTTCCAAAAATGCCATTGGTTGTGTAACGGACAATCACATATTGACCGTTAAAATTTCCGCTCATGTTTACCGATACACGGACTGCACCCGTCGTGGTTGCAGAATCGTCAATCACCTCATCAATGTTATTTGGCCTATCCCATGTGTACATGACCACATACGAGCGATCATTATCAGATTCCGATCCCGAAAGATTAAAGGTGTAGAAGCGCCCATTCGCATAATTCATGCGGTGATCAACAGCACCGCCCTTTTGCGACAAACCTATTGCTAAATTTTGGGTGGCATCGCTTCCTCGCGCCCACTTCGGATCGTAACTATCGTGCTTTGTGAATAGGTATCCGCTATCGGGATTCGTGTTTGTGGCCTGAATGGTGACGCGCCAAATGTTTCCAAAGGCGGTATCAAGCGTCATGGGATGGTTGGTTGACCACCCATTGATGTCCCCCCGCACAAACTCCCCGCGCGCGGACGTCAACGCGGACGCCAGCCCCACCGCCGCCACCCACCCAACCCATCGCATCATAACCCCACCCTTTCGGCGCCATCCCGACCGGCACAATCGCCATACAATACCCGAAGGGCGGAAGGCTGGCGAAGGGAAATGGGCGGCGCACAGGCGCCCAAGTAGAGCCGGCTTTACGCCGGCTATCCGAAAATAGCCGGGATAAACCCGGCTCTACTGGACGAGGGCCTTCCGGTTTCTCATTTCTGATAGAGCACACCCCCCGTTTTCGCTGCGCCTCACGGCGAACGCGGCCCCAAAACGAGCATCCCCGGACGCTTGGCCTGTTTATTGCTCTTAAGCACGAGAACCCCATGAGACACCCCTTGAAACACCTGTTGAACGTGATGGCTGCTGTCGGCGCGATGCTGGCGATGAACCCGGCGCTGGCGGCGCGGCTGGACTCCGCGACCTTCGGGATCTTTGACGCGCACAACCAGTCGGTGGCGCTGCTGGCGGATGGCCGGCCCGAGACGGGGCACCTTCTCCGGAGCGGGACGGCCACGGATCGATTTACGATTGATCTGGGCGGCGTACACACGGCGCATCGGATTTATTTCACCTCGACGCCGGGCGCGTTGAATCCCGCCTCGACGGATCCGAACGTCGCGACGCCCGCCACGGTGCGTGTGCTCATCAAGACCGGCCAGGGCACGCTGCTCGCCTCGCGCGAAATCGGCGGCGTGACCGGGCGCGAAATTCGCGTGGAGGCGAATTTCCGTTTCCAGCCCGTTGCCGGACGCCATCTGGTTGTCGAACTGGAGCGCGGCGCGCTGGCGAATGCGTGGAACGTGGGCGAGGTGGAGGTGTACGGCTGGCCCGGCGACGCGCTCGCGACCAAGCAGGACGCCGTGGTGCTCAACGCGGGCGCCGCCGCGCCGCTGAAACTCGCGGCGGATGAACTCTCCTACTACCTCGGCGAACTCGCCGGACGCCCGGTGCCGACGGTCACACCCGACCAGGCCGCGCAGTATCCCGGCACGCTGTTCCGCATCGCGGACCTGAAGCCGCTCGCGCCGACGTACGCACAGATGACGAACAACATGGCGCTCGGGCTCTTCCCCGCGGCGCCGGTGAATGTGGAACGCTCGGGACGCGAGATCATCTTCCGCGCCTGGCCTTATCGGTGCGTGTTGTGGAGCGTCTGGGAGTTCCTCGACCGGCAGGGCGTGAAGTGGCTCTATCCCGACGCGCACGGCGACCATGTGCCCGCGGGACAGGGCATCAACCTCAATGTCGCGCCGTTCCAGTTCACGCCGGGCTCGGACTACATTTACGCGAATTTCGGCGTCGAGTTTTTGCAGGGCGATCCCGACGCGTTCCTGCATTACTGGCGCAACCGCTGGACGCACACCTGGGGCAACCACCAGACGAAGGCGCTCGGCGAGTCGGAAGTCCCGGCCGCGCCGCGCGCGTCCTACACGCCGCCGGCGGAATATGCGGAGGGCTTCGAGGGCTATCCCCACAACTTCGGCACGGTGATCCCCGAGCGCCTGCTCAACGCGAATCCCGACTGGTGCGGCATCCTCACGAACCAAATGTGGGCGACGTGGCCCGGCGCGCATGTGCTCAACCAGCGACTGCCGACCCGCCTGAACTGGAGCGCGCCGGACATGAGCAATCCGGAGCTGCGCCAGTTCATCACGGACAAGGCGATCAGCTGGTGGCCCGGCCTGCCTCCGTGGCTGCACAAGACCTACTGGCTGCTGCCCGACGACTCCGCGCTGTTCAGCGAGGATCCGCGCTCAGTCAGCCTGCGCGGCGCGCTGACCTACGACCCGGTGCCCTATGCGCTGCCCTACCCGTTTTCGGTTTCGGACGAGTACTACGGCTTCATCCGCGACATTGCCCAACGCATCGGCGCCGCGCTGCCGGAGGCGAAGGTCGGAGCGATGGCCTATTCCAACACGCATCGCCCGCCGACGGACCGCACGCCGCTCCCGACGAACGTGACCGTGGATGTCTGCCTGTACGGCGAGCGCAACCTCCCGATGTCGTCGCCGAAAAACGCCGAGATGCGCCAGCGCCTGCTCGACTGGAGCGAGCTGGCGACGCACCGGCGCTTCTACGCCTACGACCTGATCCACCGCGAAGCCGGCCCGCTGCGCATGCCCGTTCCCCTCGTGAGCGCGACGGAGGACCGCGCGCGCCTTCTCCGCGAACTCAACATGACCGGCGGCACGCAAGCCGACCTGTACACGCTGCCCTACAATCCGTGGAACTATTACGCGTATCCCCGCTTCTTCTGGAATCCCGCCCTCACGTCCGACCGCGTGCTCGACGAATTTTTCCACGGCTACTTCCGCGAAGCCGGCGCCGCGATGCGCACCTACTACACGACGCTGGAGCGCCACCTCGTCACCCACAACGTCACGCTGCAAGGACGCGGCTACGACTACGGCCTGCGCGTCGGCGCGTTCTCCCCCGACACGCTGCGGGCCATGGATGAATACCTGCGCGAGGCCGAGGCTCGCGCGTCCTACTGGGTCACGAAGAAACGCCTCGCGCCGATCCGCGAAGGACTGGACTGGATTCTCGCCCAACGCGGCCTCACCTACGAAGACCTGTACGACCCCAACGCGTTCGCCGCCGTCGGGCCCGGCCTCACCCACGTCATTGATTTGCGCGCCGCGGGCATCCAGACCGCCGGCCAGGTTTTTGGCGATTCCTGGTTCCTCTACAGCTGGGCGCAGGTCGGCGACTACGTCAACTTCCGCGCCGCCGGCCGCTACCTCGTCACCGTCCCCGCCGGCATCGGCTATCCCGCCGGGGATGTCGGCAATCGCCAGATGCTGTTGCACATCGGCGGCCTGCAATACGGCCCGTTCACGATAGATCACGAGGCCATCCAGTCCTACGTGCTGCTCGTGGATCTCCCCGCCGGCGTCGTTGAAGTCGCCGTCGAGGACCTCAACAACCGCGGCGCGTTCAAGGCGCGCTCCATCACCCTGCGCGGCCTCGCCCCGGGCGAAACGCCCGACATGACCCCGGCCCCCGGCGTGCGCGTATTTGACTACACCGGCGTCGCGAGTCCCGGCAACGCGGGCACGCTGGCGCGCACGATGGTGAACAACAACTCCTCCACCGTCACGGTGAGCGTGGCCGCGACGCCCGCCACCAACGTGAACACCTACGTGGTGGAGGAGAGCGTGCCCGCGGGCCTGACGGTCCTCGAGGTGAACGAGAACGGGACGTGGAGCGACGCGCGACGCAAGGTCACCTGGGGCCCCTTCGCCGATTCGCAGTGCCGGACCCTCACGTACGAGCTGACCGGCAACGAGGGCTCGTACACGCTGCAGGGACAGGGCGTCTTCGACGGCTCGGGCGTCAGCGTGAAGGGCGAGCAGCAGGCGGTCATCCAACTGCCGGAACGCCCGCCCGAGCCGAGCACGGTCACGCGGGCGGTGGAGAACAACGGATCCTGTGCGGTGACGATCCGCGTGACGGCCAATCCCGCGGCAAGCGTGCTCGCCTACCGGCTGGAAGAATCCGTGCCGGCCGGCTTGCAGGTCACGCAGATGAGCAGCGGCGGACGCTGGGATGCGGCGAGCCGCAAGGTCATCTGGGGTCCGTTCCAGGATCGCGAACGCCGCGTGGTCTGGTACACCGTGGCCGGCGCCGAAGGCGCCTACCCGCTGCACGGAACGGGCGTCTTCGACGGCGTCGCGACCGGCGTGACGGGCGCGTCCGACATGGCCATCGTCTGCCCGCGCGTGCAGGAAGCCTTCACCGGCGGTCCGTGGCCGGTGCCGGGCCGGATCGAATGCGAGAACTTCGATGAGGGCGGACCCGCCCTCGCCTATCACGACACCACGCCGGGCAACAGCGGCAAGACCTACCGGACGAAGGAAGACGTCGACATCTTCTACCAGCGCGGCGCGGGCAACAACCACCACGTGCGCGGCACGCAGGCCGGCGAGTGGATGGAATACATGATCCGCGTGCCCACCTCCGGCCTGTACGACGTGGACACCCGCATCAGCGCCCTCAGCAGCGGCGGCGTGTTTGAAGTCTGGATCGGCGACGTCAACACCGGCGCGACCACCGTGAAATCGACGCGCGCCTGGGGCACGTTCGCAACCCACCGGAAATCGCATGTGGCCCTGACCGCCGGCTCCCACATCATGCGCCTGAACATGCTCCGCTCGCCGGCCTCGGGCGACATCGCGGCCTTCGACTCCATCAGCATCGTGAACCTGCAACGACCCCTCCGCCCGCAGGTCGGAGCCTGGCCCGTTTCCACCCGCATCGAATTCGAGAATTTTGACGAAGGCGGGCAGAGCGTCAGCTACTCCGACAGCGACACCACGAACGCGGGCCGGGTCTACCGGACCGGCGAGCGGGTCGACATCTACCGGATCGGCACCTCGCAAACCGAATTCGCCGTCGGCGCGGTCCGCGTCGGCGAATGGCTCGAATACACCGTGGATGTGCCCGCCGCGGGCGACTACCTCCTGAACGTCCGGCTCAGCGCCAATGACACCGGCGGCGCGTTCAGTGTCTCCTTCAACGGGGCGGACAAGACGGGTCTCCTCGCGGTCCCGAACACGCGCTCCACCGCCACCTTCCGCAACCTCCGCGCCACGGTGCGCCTGGCAGCCGGGCGGCAGGTGGTTCGGTTCGACATGCGGAAGAGCGGACGCAGCGGATTGCTTGGCCACTTCGACCACTTCCTCCTCGCGCCCGTCCCGACGAACACGGCGCCGGTGAATCCCCCGGTCGCCGGCGAACCGGCGACAACCGTTCGGCCCGTCGATGTCGTCGTCAGCGACGGCGGATGGACCAACACGCAGGGCTGGCTCGCCTTCGACGGCGACACCAACACCGTGTGGAGCGGCCAGCAAGGCGCCGGCGGCTGGTGGCTCGCCGCGACCTACAACCCGTCCATCACCCTCACCAACCTCGCCATTGAGTACGCCGAAAACTCCCTGACCAACGCGATGGTGCTCTACAGCACAAACGCCACCCAGTGGAGCGAAACCACCCCCAGCCTCACCAACGCCTCCCTGAGCCTCGCCTACCTGTGGCTGATCTACCCCGACGACGGAAGCGGCCGCGTGCCCGCAATCCGCGACATCCGCGTCAACGCGTCTCCGTAGCTGGAGGGAGCGGCACGGACGACTTCATCCGCTGAAGCAGCGCTTGAATTTGGCTGCGGTCCGGCACTTCCACACGGAACAGGGTTTCGCCCTCTAACGTATCATAGACCTTCGCGACTAACGTTCCCTGCGCACCCTCACTGAACCGCACGAGAGCCCGGGCAGGCTGAATCCGCCCGGCGATCATTGCGTGCGTCGGACCACCGCCGGATGCCAGCATGTCCTGAAGTTGAATTACATGGCGCATCGTTGGCCCATCAACAAGCGCGATGTCCCCGTCCTGCTCCATGCTGCGCTCCACCTCCGACGCAAGTCTTTGGTTGTGCGGCGATAGATGCGTATACCCCCCCACTCCACAGGTTAGGCGAGGCATCGATTTTCCACCGGAGTCGTTGCCCCCAACGGATTCAAGCCAGGCGCCCCCGGCGTGTTGCGAACCAATCGTGATGGATCGCAGGATCAGCGTCGTTTGCGCGTCGACAAGTTTGAGCACCGTGTTGGTTTCGCCACCCTCCGGAACGAGATGCACATCCACCACAAGGTATCGATTCGCGCCTCCGCGCCGCCAGAGCACCGTTCCGTCGAAGTAACTGTTTGTGAACACCGCATAGCCCTGCCGCTCAAGGTCCGCGACCACGTTCACGCGGTCCCGCGCCGCAAGCGAAGATCGCGTCACACCAATGACCTCATCAGCCGACACGGACATCGTCACAACAAGAACGACCCACAGCACAACCGACGCCAACACACTTCCATACATAGAGATGTCTCTCATCACGCTCGTGATGATCTATTCGTCAGACTCGGGGCAAATTTCGATGCTCATCGTTTGTCGGCGGACACACCCGACGAGAAAGAGCCTGATGGCGAAGTTGCCAGTCGGGCATAAACACCCGCATCTGAGCCTTATATAGCCTGCCGTGATTTCGGATTCGGAGATGAAGCAGTTCGTGAAGAATCACATACTCTCGCAAACGTGGCGGCAAACCAAGAACCTCTCTCGACAGCGTCAAGCGGCCCCGCGCCGAACAAGATGCCCATTTGCTTTTCATGTCCACCAGCATAACGCTGGTCGGCGCCACGCCGAGCCGCTTTCCCCAAAAGGAAATCCGACGCCTCAACGCAAGTGCCCGACGCTTGGAGTCGGTCCTCATGACACACGATTCCGCATGACGAGCTCTGCGATTTCGATCATTCGCCGTCCGCGCGTAAAAGGCATCAATACCTTGTAAACAGCGGCTTTTAGCTGCCGCTTCTCGTCGGGATTCTGTGCCGCGTTGGGGAATCGCGCGAATGCGACGCTGATTTCCTGCGCAACCACCTCGGCGCGTTCAACGCCCTCTCCTTTTAGCGCCCACGCAACGGCAAAGGTCTGCGCGTCCAGCCCGCTCGCCTCCCGCGCCTTCCGAGCCGCGATCCGCTCACGCATGAGCGCTTCCAATTCCTCGCGCGCCTTGACGGTGGAGGTCTTCCGTTCCTCCAGATTTTCCATGACCGCGGCCGCCCGCTCGGCAATGCCAATCAAGAACGGTTCCTGTCCGGCCGAGGACGCATCCTGAAGGCTGCGCGTCAGGTTGATCACATTGCGCTCATCGTCACCCTTTTTCTTCCGAAGGGCGTCTAGCGCCGCCTCATCAAATTCCACCACCCGAGTCAGCTTGTCCAAGCCGTGCGCCTGGGCCTTTTCCTGGACCAGCGCCGCCGTCTTGTGCGCGAGGTCCGCGAGAAAACTCGTGCTGCCCGCGTAGGCGACCCGCTGGGCGGCGTACAGGTCGGCCACCTCGTTGTACGCTTCGATGTGGGGGCGAAGCCGACGGGAGGGCGACAGGATTTCGTAGAGGTTCTGCAATTCCCGGAAAAGCTCCACGAACGCCTCGCGCGCCTTTTTCGGAAACAACTTCTCGTATAGCATCTTTTCCAGCGCCTCGTCAGGCTGGGCGCCGGACCGGCGGTACAGATAGGGTTGCACCGGACCGGCCATGAGCTCCTCAAATCTCACATACAGGTCGTCCAGCCCCTCGATCACGCCCGCATAGTCGCGGGAATCGAACGAAAGCGCCTTGCGCAGGTCTTTGAGGACACCGACGAAATCAATGATGACCCCGCAGGGTTTCTCCACGCCTTTCGCATCCACAAAGGGCCGGTTGACACGCGCTGTGGCCTGTAGCAACACATGGTCGCGCATCGGCTTGTCGAGATACATGCAGTAGAGAATGGGCGCGTCGTACCCGGTCAGCAACTTGTCGGTCACGATCAGAATCTTCGGCCCGCCATCCGCCTTCGGGAACTCCTTGCGCACGCGCTTTTCCGCGTCTTCCTCAAGCTGAACCTTGCTCACCAGCGGACGGTCCACCACATCGGACGGGTTGCTTGTGTACACCGCCTCGACAAAACCCGGCGGCAGCAGCTTGTCCAACGCGACCTTGTACTTGGCGCAGGCCTCGCGATCCACCGCCACCAGAAAGGCCTTGTAGCCCAACGGCTCCACACTCTCGCGGAAGTGCCCGGCCACAAACCGCGCAACCTTCTCCACGCGATCATCCGCCTTGAGAAAACTCTTGAGATGCACCGCCCGGTCCAGCGCGCGGTTCAAATCCTCCACATCGCTGACTCCCTCCGTGTCGGCCAGCGAGAGGAATTCTTTTTCGAGCAACTCCTTGTCCAGCACCAGTTGCCCCGGCGCCAGCGCGTGCCGCAACTTCAGCGTGGTCCGGTCCTGGATGGATTCCGCGATGGGGTACTTGTCGAGATAGCCCGACTCGTCTTGGAACCCGAACACCTTGAACGTGCCCTGACCCGTGGCGGTCCGGTCAATCGGCGTACCGGTGAAGCCGATGAACGTCGCGTTCGGCAAGGCGCCCATCAAATAGTTGCCCAGATCGCCGCCGGTCGTCCGGTGCGCTTCGTCCACCAGCACATAGATGTTGCGCCGAAGATTCAGTCCGGCGGGCAAGCCCTCGAACTTGTGGATCATTGAGATGATCAACCCCCGGAAATCCGCCTCCAGCAACTCCTGCAACCGCTCCCGCGAGCGCGCCGTCTCCACCACCACCGCCGAATCCTTCGACTCCGCGAACAGGCGCGACACCCAACCCGAGAGCTGACCCTCCAGCTCCGTCCGGTCCACCACGAGCAACACCGTCGGCGTGCCTTCGATCACCGCAGGGCGGGCCTTTTTCATGCCTCACCCCCGGCGTCGTAACGGCCTTCCAGCAACAACTTCGCCGCCGTGATCATGGTGAACGTCTTACCGGACCCCTGCGTGTGCCAGACAAGGCCGCGCGTCTTCTTCGCGTCGCGGCAGCGCTCGACCACTTTCGCCACGGCCCGCGTTTGGTGTTGGCGCAACACGGTTTTGTGCAGGACGTCGTCTTTCACGTAGAACAGAATCCACTCGCGCAACAGCATCAGGAAGTGTGGCCGGTCGAAGAACGCGCGCACCGCGTCGCCATACGTGGTGTAGCCCTGTGGATCACGCTCCTCGGCGGCCAGCTTCAACTCCGATTTGCCGTCGCCATCCCGCAACGCCATCAACGGACGCGACGCCGCGAGTTGTTGCTTCCAGTTGAAAATGCCCTTGCGCTCGTAGTTCCAGGTGACGCCGTAGAAGTATTCGATGACGTGCGTGATGTTGAACACCTGCGGCACAACCAGCATTTCCGGTGTTTCCAGCTCGTAGCGCTTCAACTGCGCCACGGCCCTCTCCATCGCATCGGAGCGCTTGGGGTTCTTGCACTCCACCAGCGCAACCGGAATGCCGTTGATCAGGAACATCACATCCGGCCGGTTCCCCTTCTTCCACTTGCTCCGGTGCCCCCACTCCGGGGTGACGTGATACCGGTTGTTGTCCAGATTCGCGTAGTCAATCAGCGCGACCTGCACCCGGCGCTTTTCCGATTCGACGAAAACGCTTTCGTGCCCGCGCAACCAGCCCAGCATCTGCCGGTTCCCCTCGCGCGTCGGCGGCAGCGCCTCCAACGCATCCACGATCCCCGCCACATTCTCCGCCGTAACCACGCCCGGGTTCAGCCGCACCAGCGCCGCCTCCAACTCCTCGTAGAAGAACAGCCCGTCCTCACCCCGCCGCCGCGCCAACGCATCGGCCTCGGGCACGCGGGTCCACCCCGCAGCCTCCGCATGGCGAAGCAACGGCTCCTGCACGATCTCTCGCTCGCCGTGGCTCATGGCGTCACCTCCACCACCCGCCGCCTGCCGGTCATCAGGTCGCGCAGCAATGACGCGAACAACTCGCGCAGCAACTTCTGGCGGGCTTCGTGGCGGGCGATTCGGACGTCGATGCCTCGGAATAGTGCTGCGACATCTCGTTGCTCGTCAGGATTCGGGCATGGAACCATAAATGACTTTAGAAAAGCACAGGTCAATGCACCCTTCGTGCTACCCATGCCATGCGCGGCCGCGCGTAAATCGTCGTAGCGTGACGACAGGAAATATCGGAAAAAGTCCGGATGAGCCGACTCAGTTAAGGTGATGTACGCGAGATGTTGGCTGATGCAGGTCTCGATCTCCGTTTTTGCCACATTTCCCAAGGTCTTGCCCTGTCCGGTTATGGCGACCAATAGACTCCCGGCGGGCACCCGTGGAAGATGGCATTCCCGTACTGCGAGTTCGGTAACGAACTGATCGGCAGCATAGATCACCCCTTCATGTATTTTTCCACTCGTAAGCCAAGGAATCTTTCCTCCACTCCAGTAGCGATGATCAGACCTGCGCGGCGTTGATCCGTTTCCGATTTTGGCCAATGAACCCAGAGAAACGACAGGCCACGATTCCCGTTCGGCACCCGTTCCCTCCCCCCGCAACCCGCGCGTGAAGACCTCCGCCAGCGCGGCCTGTTTCAGCTCGCGCGCCACCCGCAGCCGTTCGGTTTCGGTCTCCACGGCGGCTTGAACCTCGGCAAGCAAAGCGGCAATAGCCCTTTGCTCGGCGAGAGCGGGCAAAGGAATCGGCGCTTCTGCGAGAATGCTGGCGTTTACGCCTCCCTTCAAATTGCCATCTTTGTGCCGGTCAATGAAACTGACAAAATGTTCGGAGCATGTGCAGAAGAAAAAGAATTCTGGATCCAAACCGGGCTTCGCACGGAGACGAATCAAGTAGGACGCGAATACCGCTTCCGGAGGATTCTTGATGAAAGCAGTTCGACCGGTCGTAGCCCCAATCCGCGCGATTACAACGTCACCATCATGCAGCCGGTATTTACCGATCTCGTCAGGGGGGCATTGACAGCGCGGTACGGTCGTCCAATCAGGGCTACCACCCTTCAGGTCTGTGATCCTCAGGAATCTCGGCCCATTGGCATCAAAATCAGCTGAGGCCGTAAATCCATACTGAGGCTGTTCGCAGAGCTCGACTAATTTCGCTGTCTTCCAAGGCGGCGTCACGGTTGCACCATCGAAGTTGGTGGTCGAGTCGTGCTTCGCTTTGATCCGGTCACATTTTGCGACCGCATGGCAGCTCGGTAACCGGTCACAATTTGTGACCGGTTCGGAGCAACCGCCCCATCATCATGCTGTTGCGACTGCATTGTTCCCAAAGGCCGACCTGCGTTCATGATTCGATCCTTGGTTCGCCCCACTTCACCGAATCAGCGCTACTCTCGTTCGCGAGCGATTTCGCCCTTCCGTATTTCGCCCGCCGCTCCGCCACGCCAAATCCAATCCGTTTCGCTGGCGGGTCGGGCGGTGGGAGCAGGAGCGGGCGGAGCTGCTCGAAGAGTTCCTGCAACTGGCGGTCGTGAACGAGCAGCACCTTCTCGATCTGGTCGAGGCGCTTGGCCATTTCGTACTGGGAGACCAGCGTGCCCCGAATGCGGACGAAGGCGCGGACAATAAAGACGCTCATCTCGACCGCGCGCGGGGAACGCAACACATTGGCCGCCATCAGCGCACCGTGTTCCGTGAAGGCAAGAGGTCGGGAACGAGGGATTCGATACTTGCCTGATCCGGTCACAATTTGTGACCGGATCAGAGCAACACATTCAGCATGAATCGGTTGCGACTCATTCGCAGCCTCTTGCGCGCGCCACTCCGCCGATTCGCGAGTGGTCAAACGAAAGACGAAGTCCGCCGGAAAACGCTTCGCGTTTCGCTGCACCGCTTGATTCAGCGCCTTGGTTTCGACGTCGTAAATTCGGGCGAGGTCGGCGTCAAGAATCACCTTCTGTCCGCGGATGTCGCGGATCAGGTGTTCGATGCCGCGCAGCGCGGCGGCTTCGGTCTTCATTCCCCGACCTCCTGCGCCAGCAGGGGCTTCAACAGGCGCTTGAGATTCTTATCAATCTCCCCCGCCTTGCGGTCCAAGGCCTCCAGTTCCGCGAGGATGAGCGGGAGTTCGCGGGTGGTGTTTTCGGAGACCACGACCACATGCCGCGACGGGGCGAGGTTGTAGTCGGCCGCCTTCGCGTCCTCCGCAGTGATGACACGGGCGAAGCCGTCGATGTCCTGTCCGGTCTGGAACGCCTTGGCGATCTTCGCTATGGCGTCCTCGGTCAGATAATTCTTCGGCGTGCCTTTTTTGAACTCGGCGCTGGCGTTCACCAGCACGATGCGCCCCCGGCGATCCTTCGGCTTGTCGCGGCGCAGCATGATGATAATGCCAGGCGCGGGGGTGTTGTAGAACAGGTTGTCGGGCAGCAGGATCACGCCATCAATCAGGTCTTGCTCGACGAACCATTTGCGGATGGCGCGCTCCTTGTCCTCGCTCTTGCCGCCGGAGCCGCGCGAAACTGCGCCGGTGTCGAGCACTACGGCGGCGCGGCCGCCCTTGTTCAGGCAGGCCACGGTATGCTGCAGCCACGGCCAGTCCGCCTTGCCGGTGGTCAGCCCGCCCTGCTTCTCGAAGCGGTCGAAGCTGTCATTTTCATAGACCTTCGTATCGAAGACCTGATTCCACATCGGATTCGCCACGATCAGATCGAACGCACGCAGGCCCTGCCCATCCGGTGTGCGAAACTTCGGATTGCGCATCGAATCGCCGCGCACAAGGTCCGCCTGCAAGTCGTGGATGACGGTGTTCATGCGGGCGATGGCATAACTCGGACCCTGCAACTCCTGGCCGTGCAGCTTGAGCGGCACCTTGCGCGCGGCGGGGTCGAGTCGTGATGCCACCAGTTGCAGCTTGATGAGCAGTCCACCGGAACCGCAGGCGTAGTCATAGGCCGATTCACCGGGACGGGGACGGAGCAACTCCGCCATCAGGAAGCCGACTTCGGTCGGGGTGAAGAACTCGCCCGCGCTGGAACCGGACCCTTCGGCGAATTTTCGGAGCAGGTATTCGTAGCAGCGACCGAGGAAATCGGGCTCCACGTCGTGCAGGCCGAGGCGGTAGCGCGGATCGGAGAACGTCTCGATCACGCCCTTGAGCGCCGCATCGCTGATCTCGCGTTCGCCGCCCGCGCCGACGTGGTTGAAGTCCACCAGATCCACGATGCCGGCCAGCGTCGGGTTGCTGCGCGCAACCAGTCGGCAGGTGATGGTGAGCTGTTCGCCAAGCGTCTTGGGTTCCTTCTTCTTCGGCCACTTGAAGGCCGTACGCCCGGAAACGACCGCCCAGCGGGCGGCGGGCGGGAGATAGAAGCGAACGACGCGCTCCTCGGGCGGGGTGTTCTGCTCGACCTCGCTCTCGATCACCTCCAGCGCCGTCTCGCGATCGCCATACTCCTCGGCCAGTCGCGCCACCTCATCGTCGAAGACATCGGAGAGCCGCTTGATGAAGAGGATGGGCAGCAGGTAGTCCTTGAACTTTGGCGCATCCTTCTCGCCGCGAATGGAGCACGCCGCATCCCACAGCATCTGCTCCATGGATTTGTTGCCAAGCACCTTGCTGTGCCGGGTGCCCCGGCGCGTGCGCGTCGAGGTCGTTGGCGAATCAGCCGCACCCCCTTCGGCAAGCGGCCCCGCCTCCGCAAGCAGCCGATCAATGGCCGCCTGCTGCCGCCGCTGCGGCTTCGATTTCCCACCCTCCCAACGATTCACCGTTGCGAAGGACACATTGAGCTGCGCCGCCAATTCTTCCTGGCTCCAACCTCGGGCGGAGCGAATGCGCAGCAATTGATCAGACAGCGATGGACTTGACATAAAACAACAATGCTATAGCATATATGACAAAGCAAGGATTTTTTTGACCTCCATGAAAACGGAACGATTTCAGATTTTGAGTCTAGACGAGGGCGGAATCCGGGGGATTTTCAGCGCGTACCAGCTCCAGAAGTTTGAAGAGGATTTCGGTGTCAATCTGATCGATCACTTCGACCTCATCGTCGGAACCTCCACGGGTGGCATCATCGCCATCGGCCTCGGCCTTCGCCTGAAACCTCGCGAAATCGTAGACGTCTACACCAACCTCGGCCAGCGAATTTTCCCCGGGCCGGCGTGGTGGCGGAACACCGTGCGTTGGTTCAGGGCACCCTATGCGGCGGGACCCCTGGAGGCGGAGCTGAAAAAGTGTTTCGGCGACAGGCCCCTCGGCGCATCGACCAAGCGCCTTGTGATCCCAAGCTACGACTTGGGACAACGCGAGGTGCGACTTTTCAAGACCGCCCATCACGCGCGGTTTGTCCGCGATCCACTGGTTCCAGCGTGGAAAGTAGGCCTCGCGACAAGTGCTGCACCAACATTCCTCCCGGCGTTTCGTGGTATCGAAGACCGCCGACTGATCGATGGTGGAATCTGGGCCAACAACCCGATCATGGTCGGGATCGTCGAGGCACTGGCGGTTCTGAACGTGCCCCGCGAAGCCATTCGCGTTTTGAGCATCGGCACGACTTCCGAGGCGATTTATCCATCGGATCGCCTTGATCATGGCGGAAAGCTGGCCTGGGCAAAAGGCTCGATAGATGAAGCTTTCCAGGGACAGACGTCGGGTGCGCTCGGACAAGCAAAGCTCATACTTGGCGCAGATAATGTTTTGCGACTCAATTTGATGGTGCCGGCGGGTCTGCATGCGCTAGACCGCGCGATTCCAGAGCGCTTGAAATCCGCCGCAGCCCATCTCTCCCTGCACGAAGGGCCGCGCATCAAAAAGATGTTCCTCGACCATATCGCCCCACCATTCATCCCGGAGAAACCGTCATGATGTTCACGCCTCCACCCCCGCCCCGCAATCGCTACCAAATCGGCAACTACCTCGGCAGCCTGCTGGAAATGGCATGCCAGGAGCTCGAACTGTCCGATACCGCGCGCAAGCGCGCTGCGGAAGCTTACACGGCCGTTGGCTCGTTTCTGGATGCCGACCCGAATCTCAAACTCTGGCAGCCGCAGATTTATGCGCAAGGATCCGTCGCGTTGGGCACCACAGTGAAGCCAATCTCGGGCGACGAGTTCGATGTCGACCTCGTCTGCCACCTCGTTCGTGGCCATCCCGGTCTGTCCCAGCGCGGCGTGAAGGACGCGGTCGGAAATCGCCTGAAGGAGGACGCGAACTACAATCGGATGATCAAGGAGTATAAGCGCTGCTGGCGGCTGAACTACGCCGAGGATGCACGCATGCATCTCGACATCACGCCCGCAGTCACGGACACGGAATTGGGTGGAACCCGGATTCAGGTCACGGATAAGGAAAGCAAGCAGTGGGAGCGCTCAAATCCCAAGGGGTACGTCGACTGGTTTGACGGATTTGCAGAGAAGCCCCCACAGGTCAAAACGATTGGCTATATCCTGAACCGCAAAACATTTGTGGAGGCCGCTGTGGAGCCATTGCCGGATTATCCCCTGATGAAGGATTTCCTGCGGCGCACGGTTCAGCTCCTGAAGCGCCATCGGAGTCTGCATTTCGAGAAGCGCCCCGACGAGGCGCCCATCTCTGTGATTCTAACGACGTTGGCGGCAAAAGCATATGGGTCGATTGGAGCAACCACCTTCGACACCGAGTTTGACGTGATTGTTGCGATTCTTGCTCGCATGCCGGATCACATCAAGAAGCCGGAGATGAACGACGGAGAATGGGAGATTCCGAACGAGACAACCGTTGGGGAAAATTTCGCCGATAAATGGAACAAAGACAGGCGTCTGCCCGACGCATTTTTTGAATGGCACAAACGAGCTTTGAGCGATTTCCGCGCCCTCGCGGATGCACCCGACAACGAGACCGCGCAGCGCCTGCTGAGCAAGGTGATCGGCGAGCGCGCAATCGGCGCGGTTCGCAAGCGGATCACCGAAATTACGTCAAAGGCCAGGAACAACCGCGTGCTTCCCGTCAGTTCGACCGGCCTCGTCGGAGCTGCGGGCGGCACCCCCGTGCGACCAAACACCTTCTTTGGTCACTAAACCTCATGGCCAAGTTTTTCCCCAAAGAAAGCCCGCCGACGCTTACGGTGCAGTTGTTCAACCTGAAGCGGCGAATGCCTTTGGGCTGCGGTCGCCTGAGTGGCAATACGCTCACATGGCAATGCTGGATGCAGCCCACGCCATTGAGCCGCAATTATCTCGTCGAGATTCGCCATTCGCTTTGGGGACCACCCGAAGTCTTCGTTAAGGAGCCCGATCTTGTGACTCTCGCGGGCGGACGCCATCTACCGCATGTCTATTCTCAAAAGCCTACACGGCTTTGCCTTTATCTTCCCAGAGCCAGGGAATGGTCTCGGAAGAATCTGCTTAGCGAGACGATACTTCCGTGGACAGCTCTTTGGCTGTTTTTCTTCGAAGATTGGCTGCTGGGCGACAAGTGGAATGGGGGCGGGCACGAACCCGCAAGTCCCAGTCATAAAATAGAAGAAGCCGCCTGACTATCGCGCTTCACGGACAAAGCAATCGGGATCGCTCCGCTGCAAATCCGCGTGCGGGGCCCGTTACTCCGGGCGCCAGTCTTCGGCGCGGAGGCGGGTGCGGTGGCGGGCGTGGGTGAAGAGGTGGGCGGTGAAGGCGGTGAGCCAGATCACGGAGGTGGTGACGTGGATGGCGATCCAGAAGGGGCGCCAGATGTCGCCCGTCGCGAGCAGCAGGAGGTAGCCGGAAAAAATCATCGGCAGCGCGAGGCCCAGGAGGAACAACCCGCTGCGCCGCCCGGTGCGGACCTGCGCCTTCCACGACAACAGGCCGTGGTGATAGAAGAGGTGCCCGATCGCGAGGGCGAGCAGCGGCACGGCGAGGATGTGCGCGTACTGCGCCACCGGCTGCCACGGATGCACCAGGGCCAGCTCGTCCACCGGCTCCGCCAGCCAGTGAATCAGGCCGTACGCGGCGCCCGTCCCGCCCGCCAGCACGTTCGCCACAATCATCAGCCAGCGGTCAAAGGGGGTCATGCAGGATCGGGGGGGGGAAGGTTTCGGGTGTCGGGTTTCGGGGAGGAGTTTTTACAGACGTTGGAAGTTTTTGGAAAACTTTTTACAGACGTTGCAAATTTGAAGCCGCCGCCTCCCCCCGTTACTTCCCCTCCGCCAGCACGGCGTGGATCGCGAGGGCGCGGCGGACGGCCTTGGTGGTCGCGCGGGCGGTCAGGGTGGCGCCGGTGATGCCCTGGATGTCCTGGCGCAGTTGGAGGCGGTCATCCAGCGCGCGGCCGGGGAATTGCGCCATCCACGCGTCGGGCGCCATGAATTTCGGCGGCTCCATGAAGGCCAGGACGTCAATGGAGCGCAGGCGTCCGTCGGGATTGACGACCAGCATCAACGTTTGCTGCATGGAGTGCACGCGGTGCGCGTCGAAATAGGCGGTGCCGATCACCACGCCTTCCTTCGCCGCCTCGTAAACGAAGACCAGCGCGCTGGGAATCTTCGCGCCCGCCAGCTTCGCGGCCGCTTTCACCTGCTCCTCGGTCATGGTCACCACACGCCTCGTGACCTCCGCGCCGGGGAACGCCTTTTCCAGCGCCTCCTGCTGGGTGAGGAACGTGGCGGCGTGCGAGGGGAAAAGGACGAACGACCATATCCCAATGACCAATGCGCGGATGATGCTTCGATTGGTCATTGGGAGATTGGCCCTTCCGTTATGTTGGTTGCTTTCATCCGGCCTGTAGCCGCGCTCGCTGAGCGCGGGGGCCTTGTATTTTGGACCCCGCGACCATCGGTCGCGGCTACAACTTTAGCAAACCGGACTAGAAGATGTACCCCAGCCCGAGGTTCCACTGGTCTTGGAGGCTGTTGGCGGCATCATCATAGATCTGGTACTCACCCTTCAAGACCACTTCCTCGATCGGCTTGAAGTTGAGGCCGATGGTCGTCAGCTCGATGTCGTTCTTGCCGGAGGCGGTGAAGCCCTCGGGGACCTCGTCCTGCGTGTTGTAGGACTCGAAGCGGATGAACGGGGTCAGCGAGGCTTCGCCGGGGCGCAGCACGCTGAACACGTCGAAGCCGGCTTCCACGTACCAGCCGGTCAGGCGCTCGCCCACCGGGTCGTAGGCGGAGAGTTCGATTTCCTCGGCGGCGGCCTTGTAGGCGCTCAAGTCGCCCGCGCCGTCGATCTCCGCGATCACGCCGAGCGCGCGGAGGGAGAAGCCCTTCCAATTCCAGTCGAGGTGCAGGTCCGCGATGGTGGTGTCGAGGGAGAACGGCAGGTCCTGCCCGGAGTCGCCGTGGTAGAGCGAGGCGCCGACCAGCAGGTCGTTGATCGCGGTGTAATCCACGCGCAGCACGCCGGCGAGATCCTCGGCCTTCGCCTCGGACCCCTTCTGGCGCCCGCCGCGCACGCCCGCGGCGGTGAAGTCCTCGCCCTTGAGACCGTTCAACAGGTAGGCCTTGTAGCTGAACCCGGCGATGTCGCCGAAGACGCCGACGCCGTTTTCGCGCCAGGTGCTGGGGATGATCTTCGATTCAATGTCCGGGCGGCGCGCGCCGAAGAAGGTCGTCGGCTCGTGGAATTCGCTCACCAGTCCGACCGGCACGAGCACCAAGCCGCCGCGCAGGTTGAACGCCTCCGTCCAGAGGTAGTCGATGTAGGCGAACTCGACCGAGACATAGCCTTCCTTGTCGGTGGAGGCGTGTTCGACCTCCAACTCGGTGTTCAGGATGATGCGCTCGTTGTACTTGTAGCCCGCGTAGAGGACGAAGCGCAGGAAATCCCACTCGTCGGTCTTCGCGTCGTCTTCAAAATTCTGATAGAGCGCCTCGCCGTAGCCGCCGAGGGACACACCGGACTCCTTGAAATAGACCTTCGAGGCCGACGGGCTCAGCCCGAACGCGCGCTCGCCCGGCTCGATGGCAACGTCCTGCAACTTCAGCCGCTCCACCTCCGTCGCCAGGGCCTCCAGCTTGCGCTCGAGTTCCTTGATTGTGTTCTCATCCGCCGCGCCCGCGACACCCGCCGCCAGCATCATCGCGGCCAGCCCGCGCCGCACCATCTTCCACTGCTTCATCACAACCCTCCCGAGTTACGCCGCACACCACGCGCGGACATCGCCATATCAAGCGAGGGTTTGGCATATAAAACATCTTGATTGGCTAGTCAAACACTTTGTTGATTTTTCATTCATGGAAGGCGGCGGCGCCCCGGCGAAAACGTTGTAGCCGCGATCGACGATCGCGGCGGAAGGTATGGGCCCTACCCCGGCGCGATGGTCCACGCGCAGGGGAGCTGGAACACGCCGTGGGCGGTGCCCGGGTTCTTCACGGCGAACGGATACCAGTCCTCGCGGCGGTGGTACTGCGTGGCGTGGTCCCACGAGTGGATGGCGAGGGACAGGAAGTACTTGCCCTCCATCAGCGACAGCGGGTCGAGCGCAAGCCGCACCGTGCCCTCGCCTTCGAGCGGCGGGACGGGGACGTTCATGATCTGCGTGTTGGTGCCGTAGATGAAGAAGCCGTTGCCGGTCTTAAGCGAGAAGCCGAAAACCGCCTGCTCGACGCGGCGATGGGCGCGATAGCGGATCTCCACCACGAGGCGGCGCCCGGTGATGAAGGTGCCCGTCTCGGCCCCCGATTCATCGCGCAACCGCACGTCCGTGAACTCGACCTCGCGCGTGCCGTGCTCCTCGACGTTGAGGTTGCCGATGCGGGCCATGTAGGTCTTGAGGTAGGTGAGGATCACGTCGGAGGGATTGCCCTGCGCCACCAGCCGCCCGTGGTGGATCAGCTTGAGCTCGTCGCAGAATTGCTCGACCGCGACGAGGTCGTGCGTGACGAGCAGGATCGTCTTGCCGCGTTTCTGGAAATCGCGGATGCGGTCGAAGCACTTCATCTGGAACGCGAGGTCGCCGACCGCGAGCACCTCGTCCACCAGCAGGATGTCGGGATTCATCTCCACCGCGACGGCGAACCCGAGGCGGACGTACATGCCGCTCGAGTAGTTCTTCACCGGCATGTCGATGAAGTCGCGCAGGCCGGAGAACTCGATGATGTGGTCCATGCGCCGCGCGACATCCTCGCGCGGGATGCCGAGCACCGCGGCGTTGAGGAAGACGTTTTCGCGGCCGGACAGGTCGGGGTGGAAGCCCGCGCCGAGTTCCAGCAGCGAGGAGATCGAGCCGTGCGTGCGGACGGCGCCGGTGGTCGGCGTGATCGTGCCGGCGATGAGGCCGAGCAGTGAACTCTTGCCCGACCCGTTGGGGCCGACGACGCCGACGCTCGCGCCGCGCGGCACGTTGAACGAGACCTCGCGCAACGCCCAGAACAGCTCCGCCTGCTCGCGCTTCCAGCCGCGCACCAGCAGGTCGCGGATGGACGCCTTCGCCACGCCGCGCAGGCGGTAGCTCTTGCCGAGGTTCTCGATCTCAATGGCCGGGTTCATAGCAGGTCGGCGAAATCCTTCTGGAGCCGCTGGAACAGCCGATACGCGAACAGGAAGAACAGGCCGATCGCGGCGAGCGTGAGGAAGGTCATCGGCTCGGCTGGAAACGCCGTGCCCGCGGTGATGACGCTGCGGTAGCCGGTGATGATGATCGTGAGCGGGTTCAGCAGGAACAGCGCGGGCACCCACGGATGCGCCTCCGCATGGCGCGCGACAAAGTCGAGGTTGTACATCACGGGGCTGACGAAGAACCACGCGCTGAGCAGGATGCCGACGAGGTGCTGCGCGTCGCGCACGACGACGTTGAGCGCGGCGAGCAGCAGCGCGAGGGCGAGGTTGAACACGAGGTGGACGAGCAGCACCACCGGCAGCAGCGCGATCCACGGGGAAAACGACGCGCCGCTCACGTGGAAGAGGATCGCCACGAGCGGGAACTGCACGAGAAGGCTCATCGCGTACGTCGCCCCGTTGGCCAGCGTGGCGGAGAGCGGGAGGATCACGCGCGGGAAATAGACCTTTTTTACGAGGTTCGCGTTGCCGGTGATGCTGGTCAGCCCGGCGTTGACGCACTGCACGGTGAACTGCCACGCGAAGACGCCGATGATGATGTCGGCGAGCGGCACGCCGCGCCCGCCGAGCAAGCGCAGGAAGACGACGTAGATCAGCGCCATGAACAGCGGGATCAGCACGCTCCACAGGAAGCCGAGCGCGGAGCCGCGGTAGCGCAGCTTCAACTCGCGCCCGGTCAGGTTGAGCAGCAGCTCGCGGTGGCGGGTGAAAGCGGCGGCCAGGCTCATGGCGACGCGGCCGGTGTGCGCACCAGCCCCTCCAGCACCCAGCTCACACGCCCCCGCCCCGGCGTGTCGCCGGCGGCAAGCGAAACCTCCATCACGCGCCACGGCGGCTGCAAGGCCGCGAGCGCGGCCATCGTATCGCCTGCATCTGCAAGGTTCACGTCGGCCACTGTAACGTTCATCCGCTGCAGCGACCAGTCCCGGTTGATCCGCTCGACGCCGGCCTCGCGCAGATCGACGGTCCACCCCGGCCGCCGCTCACGCAGCCACTCGCCCAGCGGGACCGCGGGCCCGTCGGCGGTGCGTTCGGCAAGCGCGGCGCGATGCGCGGCGAGTTCCGCCGCCTGCGCGCGCAGGTGGAGCCAGTCCGCGTGCCGCCGCTGCACCAGCGCGAGGCGCTCGGGCGTGACGGCCAGCGTGCGCGCACTGTACGCGACGGCGGCAAGCATCAACAGGCCCGCGGCGGCGGCCATGCCCCATGAACGCGCGCCGTTCATCGCTCCCCCTGCAACGTAAAGTGCACGCGCTCGTCGGCGCCCGCGTCGCGCCGCTCCAGTTTTACGCGCCAGCCATCCGCGGTGAGCGCACGCTCCAGGTATTCGCCGTCGCTCCACTCCATCGCCGCGCCGTGGATGAGGAGCGATGCGGGGCGCAGCGTGAGGACCTGCAGCGAGAGGCCGGGGCGCCCGGCGGAGGCGAGCACACGCGCAAGCGTCGCATCGGCGCCCGGCTCCAACGACTGGCGGAATGCGGCCCACCCGGCCGCCTGCTCATCCATTGCGCGCTGCGCGGCCAGCCGTTCCTGTCCCGGCGGCAATCGATCCGTGCCCGCAAGCGTCGCGGCCTCCGCGACCA
>CALKUH010000013.1 GCA_937996795.1 uncultured Verrucomicrobiota bacterium
CTACGCGCGGCGCGGCGCGAACACCACGTCCATCCACACCGCGAGCACGAGCACGATGCCGCGGGCGATCAGCTTCATCTCCGGCGAGACGGCCAGCAGCGTCATGCCGTTGAGCAGGACCGCCATGATCAGGGCGCCGAACAGGACGCCAAGCACACTGCCGCGGCCGCCCTTCAGGCTGGTGCCGCCAATGACGCACGCCGCGATGGCGTCGAGTTCCATCAGGTTCCCGACCGTCGTGGTCGAGTAGCCGCCATAGGCCGTCTGCATGAAGCCCGTCAACGCGACGATCCCGCCGAGCACGGTGTAGGCCAGGATGGCGGTGCGGCTGACGGCGATGCCCGAGAGACGCGCGGCCTCCTCGTTCCCCCCGATCGCATACAGGTGGCGGCCAAAGGGCGTGTTACGCGTCAGCATGTGCACCGCAAGCGCCGTCGCGCCGAGGACCAGCAGCGGCAGCGGAATGCCCTTGTGCTGGTTCATCACCAGCACGAGCAGCAACAGCACCTGCGCGCCGACGAATAGTTGGAGAAACTCCTGAACCGCCGGCGGGACGGGCAGCCCGTGCGCCCGCCGCTCCGCGCGTCGGCGCCACTGGTTCCACGCGAGTGCAAGCACGGCGACGCCAAGCAGCCCATACGCGAGGTGCGACGGCAGGTAATAGGTGGTCAGCAGGGAGAAGGCGCTGTCCTCTCCGCCGACCGAAACCGCGATGGTCGAGTTCTGGATGACGGCCCAATGCAGCCCCTTGAACACCAGCAGGCCGCCCAGCGTGATGATGAACGCCGGGATCCGGAAGCGCATGATCAGCGCCCCCATCCCCATCCACACCAGGAGGGCCAGCACCCCGGTCGCAAGCAGCGCCAGCGGCGCGGGCCAGCCGGAGGCGGCGCCGGGAAACAGGTACGCCGGCTGCGTGACCAGCACGGCGGCGATTCCGCCCATCAGCCCCACCCCGCTGCCCACCGACAGGTCGATCTGTCCGGGCAGCAGGACCAGCAGCATGCCGAGCGCCAGCACGGCCGTGATCGAAAGCTCGATGGACAGGTTGGACAGGTTCCGCGCGCTGAGGAACTGGTCGCCCTGCGGATGCAGCGCAAAAAAAGCGCAGATCAGGATCAACGCCACACCCATGGAATAAAACCGCCGCGCCGCTGAAGGTTGCATGCCGTTACCCCGTCGTTTCCTGTTCGTGCGCGGCCATGGCCGCGGCCATCAAGTGTTCCGCCGTGGCGGCGCCCCGCTCGAATACGCCGCCCACGCGCCCCTCGCTCAACATCACAATCCGGTCGCTCATCCCCATCAATTCGGGCAGTTCGCTGGACACCATGATCACGGCGTGTCCCTCGCCGGTGAGCCGGTTGATGAGTTCGTACACGTCCACCTTCGCCCCCACATCGATTCCGCGCGTGGGTTCATCCAGCAGGAATACGGACGGCCTCGTCATCATCGCCTTCGCGAGCATCACCTTCTGCTGGTTGCCGCCGGAAAGGCTCTGGACCTCCACCTCGGGGTGCGCGGCCTTCACGGACAACGCCTCCATCAGCGCCCGGTTCTGCACCTGCTCGGGCCCGGATTGGAGGAAGCCAAACCGGGTGAAGCGCGACAGGGCGGCCAGCGATTGGTTGAACCCGATCGTCTGTTCAAGCACGAGCCCGCTCCCCTTGCGATCCTCGGTCACCAGCATGACGCCGTCGCGGATCGACCCGGCGGGCGACGTCGAAGCCCACGGGCGCCCGCGGAGCCGGACGGTTCCGGCGGTGCGCACGCCGAAGGCCCCGAACAGGTGCAGGAGCAATTCCGTGCGACCCGACCCCATCAGGCCGCCGATGCCCAGCACCTCGCCCGAACGGACTTCAAGGGAGATGTCGCGCAGCAGCGGCGCGCCCCTCGCGCGACGCGCCACGGAGAGACCCTCCACCGCCAGCAGCGGGTCGCCGAACCGCGCGGCCCGGCGCGGGAAAAAGTCGTGGATGTCGCGCCCCACCATCTCGCGAATGACGTCCTCGCGGCGGATCTCCCGCCGCACGCGGGTGGAGATGCTGTGGCCGTCGCGAAGCACCGTGATGCGGTCCGCGATGCGAAACACCTCGGGCAGGCGGTGCGAGATGTAGAAGCATCCGATGCCGCGCGCGCGCAGGCGTTCGACGATCTTCAGGAGCGCGTCGGATTCCTTCTCCGTCAGCGCCGCCGTCGGTTCATCGAGCAGCAGGATGCGCGAGTCGCGGGCAAGCGCCTTCACGATCTCGACCATCTGTTGCTGGCCGACGCCCAGCTCGCCGACGGGCGCCTGCGGATCGACCTCCAGTTCGTAGCGGGCCAGCAGATCGCGCGCCTGCACCAGCATCGCATTCCAATCGAGGCGCCCCCCGCGCGCCGGCTCGTGGCCCAGGAAGATGTTTTCGGCCACCGTCATGCCCGGAACGAGCGCCAGCTCCTGGTAGATCACCGCGATGCCCGCGCGCTCCGCGTCGTGGATGCCCGCGAACCGTGCGGGCGCGCCCCCCACCTCCAGCTCGCCCTCGAAGGAGCCGTGGGGCCACAGGCCGGAGATGATTTTGATCAGGGTCGATTTACCCGCGCCGTTCTCGCCGCACAAGGCGTGTACTTCGCCGGGGCGCAAGTCCACCGAGACCTCCCGAAGCGCCACCGTGCCCGGGAAACGCTTGGTGACGCCCTTGAGGCGGAGCAGCGGTTGTGCCGATTCGGACACCGGTCAGGGGCTCCCGGCCGGCGCACCGAACACGTCGGCCTCGCTATGGAAACCGTCGGCAATCACCGTTTCACGAAGATTTTTCGCGTCAACGGCAACCACCTCCTCGAACACCGAGGGCACGTCACGGTGGCCGTTCGACAGCACCTCGCGCGCCACGACGGGGCGGCCCTGCGCCATGTTCATCGCCAGCTCCGCCGCAGCGAGGGCGAGGCGGGGCAGCGGTTTGTAGATCGTCATGGACTGTGTCCCCCGCGCGATGCGCTGGCAGGCGACCAGATCGGCATCCTGCCCGGTGACCAGCACCCGCCCCTCCAGGCCCGCCTCGCGCAGCGCCTGGATGGCGCCGCCCGCCGTGCCGTCGTTCGAGGCCAGCACGGCATCGAAAGATCCGGTGATGCGCGTCAGCGCGGCGTTCATGATTTTCTTGGCGTTGCCGGGATCCCAGTCCGCCGCCCAATCCTCGTGCACAACCTCGATCAGCCCCTTTTCGATCAGCGGCTTGAGGATGTTGTCCTGTCCCTGTTTAAACAGCGTCGCGTTGTGGTCCGTCGGCGCGCCGTAGATGCGAACGATGCGCCCGCGTCCGCCGGGCAAATGGTCGACCAGCCACTGCGCCTGCTTCTCGCCCACCGCGACATTGTCGAAGCTGAGGTACAGGTCGAGGTCGCAATCGGTGATCATGCGGTCGTAGGCGATGACCGGGATGCCCGCGCGCCGGGCGGCGCGAACCCCTTCCGCCATCGCCGCGCCGTTGTGCGGCACGATGACCAGCACATCCACCTGCCGCGCAATGAGCGCGTTCACATCCTGGATCTGGCGCGTGTCGTCGCTGTTGGCGGACTGGACCAGCACCTGCCCGCCCAGTTCATTGACCCGCCGCTCGAAGAGGTCGCGGTCGCGCTGCCAGCGCGCCTCCTTCAAGGTATCCATCGAAACCCCGATCAACGGGGCGCGTTCCGCGCGCACATCCCCGGAGCCGCCCCCCTGCCGGCTGATCACGACGCCGATGGCCACACTCAACAACAGCGACGCCACCACCAATGCCACGGATGCAGACTTCACTCATGACCTCCACTTGGTTGAC
>CALKUH010000014.1 GCA_937996795.1 uncultured Verrucomicrobiota bacterium
CCGCCACCGCCGCGGGGTCCGCCGCGTCCGCCGCCGCCGCCACGGCCGCCGCGCGGGCCGCCGTGGTACGAGGACGAAGAGGAGGAGTGCGATTCGGGGGGGGCGCCTGGGGGCGGAGGGGGGAGGACGAGCCACTCGTCGTCCGGGTGCGTGCAGCTCAGCGGGCGGCCGATGTATTTTTCGATTTCGGGGATGTGGAACGAGTCTTCCTCATCGGCGAAGCTGATGGAGGTGCCGCTGGCGCCGGCGCGGCCGGTGCGGCCGATGCGGTGGACGTAGTCCTCGGGGTCTTCGGGCAGATTGTAGTTCACGACGTGGGTGACGTCGTCCACATGGATGCCGCGGCCCGCGACATCGGTTGCGACGAGGACGCGGATTTCGCCTTCGCGGAATTTCTCGAGCGTCTTGACGCGTTTGTCCTGCGGCACGGCGCCGGAGAGCAGGGCGCCGTTGACGTTGTAGCGCCGCAACTTGTCGAGCAGGCGCTCGGCGTTGTCGCGGCGGTTGACGAAGCAGATCACGCGGCGCGCGCCTTCGCGCTGGAGGATGTTGTAGAGCAGCGCGAATTTCTGGTCGGTGGTGACGATGAAGATGACCTGTTCGACGGTGTCGACGGCGACGTTTTCGGGCTCGACGATGACGGACACCGGGTCGCGGGTCCACGAGGTGGCGAGGCGGCGCACGTCGTCGTTGAAGGTCGCGCTGAAGAACAGGGTCTGGCGGCGGTCCTTGTGCGGCGTCGCGTGCACGATCATGCGGACGTCGGGGATGAAGCCCATGTCGAGCATGCGGTCGGCTTCGTCGAGGACAAGGACTTCAACGTGGCGCAGGTCGAGGTCGCCACGGCGCTTGAAGTCGATCAGGCGGCCGGGTGTGGCGGCGATGATGTCCACGCGCTGGTTGCGGAGCTGGTTTTTCTGCTTCTCGTAGTCCATGCCGCCGAAGACGGCGACGCAATTGAGGCCGGAATACTTGCCGAGCGACTGGGCGTCCTTGTGGATCTGGAGGCAGAGTTCGCGGGTGGGGGCGAGGATCAGCGCGCGCGGGCAGCCGGGTTTGCGCGGCTCGGCGTCGGGGTTGCGGAGAATCCGGTTGAAGATGGTGATGAGGAAGGCGGCGGTCTTGCCCGTGCCGGTCTGCGCCTGGCCGAGGGCATCGCGGCCCTTCAGCGTCTCGGGGAGGGTGCCGGCCTGGATGGGCGTGCAGTACAGGAACTGCAGGTCGGCGATCGCGTGCATGATCTCGGGGGGTAGGTCGAGATCCTGGAAGCGGGATTTGCCCTCGGCGGCGGGGACCTGGAAGCTCGCGGGGTCCCACGGGGTGGCGTCGACGGCGACGGGCGCCGGTTCCGCGCGTGGCGCCGGAGCGTGGTGATGGGCCTGCGGTTTGCGCGGGCGGTGTTCGCCTTCGCGGCGGCGCGGCTTGTATTCCTCGTGGCCGTCCTGCGCGGGCTTGTGGGCCTGGCGCTCGGGCTTGAATTCGGGCTTGGCCGATTTCGAGGAGGATTTGGTTTCGGACGAACCGCGCAGGTGGCGGATGACTTTTTGAATGAGACGTTTAACCATGAATAGAGGACGGTCCCCGCGAACGCGGTTGACTGACTGGCCGCACATGCTGAAGGGTCGCGGGCGGGGCGTCAATGCGGAAAGCGGCCCGTTTGCGCGACGCGGCGAGCGGTTCGCGCGGGGTCATCTCAGGGGGCGAGCCGCTGGCGGGTCCACGAGGAACCGTTGCGGGTGAAGAGGATGCGGTCGTGCAGGCGGTTGGGGCGGCCCTGCCAGAATTCCATCGATTGCGCCTCAATGCGGTAGCCGCCCCAGTGCGCGGGACGCGGGACGTCGCGACCTTCGTGCTGCGCGCGCAGGCGGGCGAAGGTTTCCTCCAACGCGTTCCGATGGGGCACGGGTTCGCTCTGGGGTGAGGCGAGCGCGCCGATGCGGGCCTCGAACGGGCGCGATTGGAAATAGAGATCCGACTCGGCGCCTGCGATCTTTTGCACCGGGCCGTCGACGCGGATCTGCCGTTCCAGTTCCTTCCAGAACAGGAGCGCGCTGGCCTGCGGATTCGCCTCCAGCTCGCGGCCCTTGCGGCTCTCGTAGTTGGTGAAGAAGACGAGTCCGCGCTCGTCGTAATTTTTCAACAGCACCGTGCGGACGCCGGGACGCCCGTCCGCCCCCGCGGTCGCCAGCATCATCGCGTTCGGCTCCACGAGCTGCGCGTCCATCGCCTCGAAGATCCATCGCGCGAAGAGCGCCCACGGATCGTCCCCGGCCTCGGTTTCATCGAGACCGTGGCGTGTGTATTCCCGGCGCAGCCGCGCCAGCACCGTCGCGGCGGGTATCTGTTGTTCGTGCGGGATCACGCCATGATATTAAGCACGGAATGCGCGGAAGCGCACGGAAAGATTTTTGCGGCCTTTGGGGCGGATCAGGCCTTCAGCGCATCCGCATACCGCTGGCCGACGGCGGTCCAGTCGATCACGTTCCAGATCGCGCCGACGTATTCCGCGCGGCGGTTCTGGTACTTGAGGTAGTAGGCGTGTTCCCAGACGTCGATGCCGAAGATCGGTTTGCGTCCGAACATCAGCGGGCTGTCCTGGTTGGGCAGCGACTCGACCAGCAGCTTGCCGTCCGCATCCAGCGAGAGCCAGCCCCAGCCGCTGCCGAACACCGTCATCGCCGCGCGCGTCAGCGCGTCGCGGAATTCCGCGAACCCGCCGAGGTCCTTTTGGATCGCCTCCGCCAGCGCGCCCTGCGGTTCGCCGCCGCCGTTCGGGCTGAGGCTGTTCCAGAAGAGCGTGTGGTTCGCGTGGCCGCCGCCGTTGTTGCGGACCGCGACGCGGATGTCCTCGGGCAGCGCGTTGAGGTCCGTGATGAGTTCGTCCATCGAGCGGCGCGCCAGGTCGGGATAGGCGGCGACCGCCTTGTTGAGGTTGTTGACATAGGCCGCGTGGTGCTTGCCGTAGTGGATCTCCATCGTCTGCGCGTCGATGTGCGGCTCCAGCGCCTCGGGGGCGTAGGGCAGGGGGCCGAGCGCGAACGGGCCTTCGCCGCGCGCCGTCG
>CALKUH010000015.1 GCA_937996795.1 uncultured Verrucomicrobiota bacterium
ACCAGTTGAGCAGGTGGGCTACGCTTGTGACCCGGTTGCTGACCAACGCGTCGTACGCTGTCGGGTCGATGGGTGGGGCCTTGTCCTTCTTCGCGGAGGCGAGCGTGAGGAGTCCACCCAGAAGCAAAACCACGAAAGGAAGCGCGCGAAGGAAGGTGTATTGTCCGCCCATCCAGCGCTTCAACAGTAGGGTTCCCATAAAAGCCTCAATACGCGTGAAAACCGCCTGCGATCTTCTCTATACCGGGCGCGCGCCGAAGTAAACAAATATTCCGCATACAGAATGCACATTTCCGCATCTTTTCGGAGTGGCTCAGAAGCTAGATCGTGCGTTCGCGGATTTTCTCAGGAAATCCAGGGGGTCGTTAACCTACGCCCAGTTTTCGCGGATAACGGGCCTCACCGAATCGTCGTTGTTTCGTCTGGAAAACGGGCAACAGAGCATCACTCTTCGTCGAATGGAGCAGGTGTTGGCGCGATTGAAACGCACGACTTCCGACGTTTTTCGGGAGCGATAGCCCCATCGGCAGGAAACACCACAACCGCCACGCCCGACACCTGCCGCAACATGCCGCCATTTATACGCCCAACCGCGGGTTGACTCGAAAAGAATCGCACGCGCCGGTGCGCGCGCCTATGCTTGATTTCACGATGAAACGGCTATGGTCATCGCCCAGCGTGGTCCGCTGCGACCTGGTCCGCAGCGTCCTTGAAGGATCCGGGATTCCCGTGGAACTGCGGAACGACCTCAACGCCCAGTTCACCGGCGTGGGCTATCCCGTGCCCGGCGGCCAGGCCCTCACCTTTGCCTGGCCGGAACTGTGGGTACGCGAGGCCGATTTCGAACAGGCGCACGCACTCATCCGTGACCTCATCCAGGATGCCAATCCGCCGGAACACCCAACCGACTGACACCTCAACCCGAAAGGACCTGCATGCCCTACGTCAACGTCCGCATCCTCAAAGGCGCCACGCGCAAACAGAAGGCGCAACTGGTGAAGGACATCACCGACAGCCTCGTGCGTGTGCTCAACAAAAACCCGGAATACACCCACGTCGTCATCGACGAAGTCGCCGAGGCCAACTGGGGATTCGGCGGCCTGCTGACGGATGAGCGGAAGCGGGCAGCGAAGAAATCCGCGTCGCGCTGAAGCGGCATGCGCGCACGGAAGATCCTTCCCGGCCTGGCCCTCAGCGGGTTTGCGCTGTTGGTCCTGGTGGGCGCGCTGGAACTGGCAACGCGCGGCGTGCTGGCGTGGGGGAATCGGCCCGGGGCGCGGGCGCAGGCGGCGATGCAGCTCGACGAGGCGCTGGGCTGGCGTCCCACGCCGTCGTTCCAGCGCACGATGACGCGCACGGATGCGGCGGGCGTGCGGCACGCCGTCACCATCCAGGTCGACCGCGAGGGGTTCCGCCGCTACCACACGAATGCGCCGGCGGGACGCCTGCTCGTGCTGGGCGACTCGTTCACCTGGGCGGTGGACGCGGGCGATGCGCACGCGTTCTACGCGCACCTGCACCGCGACCTGAACCTGGAGGTGCATGCCTTCGGGTGCGGCGGCTATGGCACGCTGCAACTGTTCATGGCGCTGGACCAGTATCTGGACGCCATCCAGCCGACGGCGGTGCTGCTCCAGTTCTGCCGGAATGATTTCGTCAACAACAGCTACGACCTCGAGGTGCGCAGCACGGAAAACAACAACGGCCTGCGCCGCCCCTACCTGCAACCCGACGGCCGCATCGCCCATGCGTTCCCCGGCGGATTTCCCCGCACGTTCCCGGGCCTGCGCGATTTCGCCAACCGGCACTCGCGCTTTCTCTACTGGTGCTTCTCGCGCGTGGACCGCGGACGCGCCGGGCGCGGGGATTCCATCGAGCAGCGTTTCGCGCGCGGCGAAAAGGAAGCGGTGTTTCACTATCTCAACGCCGTCGCCGTCACCACACTCGCATGCAAAAAGATCCGGGAACGGGTCCCCGCCGGCGTGCCGGTGGTGGCCTTTGCCACCGATGACGTCCCGCCGTTCGACGACTTCTTCGCCGCGATCTGCGCGGATGCCGGCATCACCTGGATCCCCGGCGTGGAGCGCGCGATTGCAGCGGCGGCGCAGCGCGGGGAACCCGTGCATGCCGACGACCTCGGCCATTGGAATCCACGCGGGCACGCCATCGCCGCCGGGGTGATCGCGCCGGTGCTGCGGGAAAAACTGAACCTTCCGTTCACGCCGGGGGCGCAATCCGGTATCGTTGTGAGCGGAGGAGCCGAATGATCCGAACGACCGCATGTTGGGCGATCGCGTGCCTGTGGGGACTGACGGGCTTCGGCGACGACCTCGCCGCGCTGAGCGATGAATTCGACGACGCGTCGTCGCAGGCGCGCTGGCAGCGGGTGCACGAGGCGGAGGGCTGGGAGGCGCTGGTGCCCGACCGCTCCGCCGACCCGTGGGAGACGTACTACATCGACGAGACGAACCATGTGTGCGTCATCGCGCCCCACACCGGCGGCTACTTCAACGACTTCATCGGCGGGCTCGCGTTTCAGACCGTCACCGGCGATTTCGTCGCCACCGCGCGGCTGCGCGTGACGGCGCGGAACGGGAACCCGGTGCCGGCGAGCCAGTACTCGCTCGCCGGCATCATGATCCGCCAGGCGCAGGTCGCCGTGCCGGCGACGCAATGGGTGCGCGGCGTCGCGAACTTCATGTTCCTCTCGCTCGGCCACGGCACCAGCGGCCAGCAGTACGAAATCAAGAACACGATCAACGGCCAGTCCACGCTGGTGCTCTCCAACGCGCCGGGCAACGAGGCGATCATCCAGGCCGCCCGCATCGGGCAGCGCTTCATTTTTATGCGGCGGACCGACAGCGAGGGCTGGGTGGTGCACGGGCTGTACGACCGGGGCGCCCATCCGCTCAGCAACACGGTCCAGGTCGGCATGACAGTGTATACGGACTGGGAAAAATACGGCGACTACCTGAACCCCAACGTCACGTTCACCGTGGGCGGCGTGACCAATGTGGACGGCGTCTGGGTGCACAACACGCACTACCTCGACGCGACGCTGCCCGCGCACCTCGAGGCCAACGCGAACGCCTACAATCCCGACATCATCGCCTACGTGGACTACTTCCGCTTCACCCGCCCCTCCGCGGACGCCGTGAGCTATCTCGCCACGAATGTCCTGGCGTCGGTGCCGCCGGCCACGCTGCTGGGGTTCTTCGGCGATGCCGCCAACCGCCCCGGCACGCCGGTCTTCCGCGCCGCAACGGTCGCGCCCGCGGGCGTGGAGGCGGAGTTGGGCGGCGCGGGGAGCGGGTTCGTCTACCGCGTGGAGCATGCGGACGCGGGGGGTTGGTCGCCCCTCCCCGGAGGCGTCTTCACCGCCGGCCACCCGCGCGTCGTGTTGCCGATGCCCGATGCAGGCGCCACGGCCCGCCTGATCCGGGTGCATCTCGAATAGCGCGCCGGGTTGCCGCTGGCAATTCACCCGGAATGCGCGTACCTTCTCGCCTTCATGGCCTCCGGCATTTTCAAAAGCATCCGTTCCAACATCCTCGTCGGCCTCATCCTTGTCACGCCGATCGTCGTCACGGCCTTCGTGGTGAACTGGCTCTTCACGTTCATTACGAATCAGGGCATGACCTTCCTGCCGAAGCATCTGCGCAACGGCGACCAGGAGCTGATCTGGCGGTTGGTGGCGCTGGTGCTGGTGCTGGTCCTGATGTTCGTGGTCGGCCTGCTGGCGCGCAACATCCTCGGCAAGCGGCTGTACAACCTCGGCGACCGCCTCGTCGCGCGCATCCCGTTCATCAACCGGATCTACGTCGCGACGCGGCAAATCATCACATCGCTGGTGCAGCAGCGCCGCACGCTGTTCCAGGAGGCGGTGATCATCGAATATCCGCGTCCGGGCATTGCATCCGTTGGTTTCGTCACCGCGGTGGTGCCGCCGGAAGTGGCGCGACGGGTTCCAGGCGCCGCAATGGGCGAGGAATGTGTTTCGGTGTTCATCCCCACCACGCCCAACCCGACGTCCGGTTGGTTCTGCATGGTTCCGCGTTCCAAGGTGCAGGTGCTCAACATGAGCAGCGGCGAAGCAATGCGGCTGATCGTGTCCGGCGGCGCCGTGTTCCCCGGCGAAACAATCAGCGCGAACCCGCCCTCGCTGGTGGAGCTGGTCCACGAACTCGCGGCCAAGGACCCCGACGCCGCCGCGCCCGGCAAAACCCCGTGATCCTCAAGACGCCCGCCATCGCGCTGCGCATCCACCCGTACACGGAGACGTCGCGGGTGATCACCTGGCTCACCCCGGAGGAGGGCCGCCTGAACACGCTGATCAAGGGCGCGATGCGGCCGCGCAGCGCCTTCCTCGGGCAGGTCGACCTTTTCTACACCTGCGAGCTGCTCTACTACGGACGCAACCGCGAGGCGCTGCCGGTGACGCGCGAAGTTGCGCCGATGAAGACGCGCGGCGCGTTGCGCACCGACTGGCGCGCCTGCGCCGTCGCGTCGTATCTGTGCGGCATGGTCAGTCGCGCGACGCCGCCGCAGGGCACGCGGCACGATGTCTTCGACTGGCTGGAGACGGCGCTGGACGACCTCGCCGCGCGCGGCGGAACCTCCGCCGTGCTCTGCTGGCAGGAACTGCGCCTGCTCGGCCTGCTCGGCCTCGCGCCGCGCCTGCGCGCCTG
>CALKUH010000016.1 GCA_937996795.1 uncultured Verrucomicrobiota bacterium
CGCGCCGATCCCCCCGGCACATCACGTGGTACACCGCCCCCGCATACTCCATTCGCACGCTTCTTGGCATGCCTCACAGCGTCCTCTTCACCCCGCCCACCCGTCAAACACATTCTGCAACTATGTGCGGACTGACCCCTTTATCACTTTACGAGCCGAGGATTCGATTGGAGCCTGTGCCGGTGACAAGGTTGCCGAAGAGGTTCGTGGCGACGAGCTGGTTGTTCGTGTCGGCTAAATCCAGGGTCAATACGCCCCCGGCGATGTCGGCGAACGAGAGGGCCAGCACGAGATTGGTGGAGAGGGTCGCGCGGTCGAGGTCGATGCGCACCACGGCTTCGTTGGTTTCCGAGGAAAGAACCCGCCACCCGTTTGTTTCCCAGCTCCCCGCGCTCTTCGTGGCGCCGAGCCACCACGCCGGCGCGGTGTAGGCATAGGCATTGCCATCCGTGAACAACGCGCGCCGCCAATCGAGCACCGCGCGGCTGACCGGCGTCGCGTCCGCGTGGTCCATCCAGCCGTCCCAATCCGTATCGGACGCCTGCGGATCGGTCCACGCGGTGGACTCCGCGAGGTTGTTCCAGTTGTCGCCGTCGAGGTTGGCCGCGCTGTCATTCGTCCCGACTTGCAGGCCGAAGAACGTCTCATAGGCGTCGTCCATGCCATCGGCGTCGGTATCCGCGGCAAAGGCGGCAGGCGCGATCAGCGCGGAGACAAAAAATCCGGCGATCAATCGCCAGCTAACGGAGCGTCGATCAGTTCCTGCGGCGAGATGTCTTTTCATGTTCGGCGACCTCGGTGGGGCTCAAGCGCCTAAGCTTTTGAACCGAATACCAAGCGCAAACACGACCAGACAAGTTAATTCCAATACGTATTTCAACCGCGCAATTATTTTGCTGATTTCCTCGCATTCAAACGCTTGAAGTGACGAAGTATAATAGCATATATGGCATTTTTTCGCAAATAGGATCGCGCCGGTGTCGAGCGGTCCATTCGTTTTACACGGGCACTAAACATAATTCTATTATTTATTACAATTGAGTGCGGACGTAAAAAATAATCGTCGGATGCGGCACCTGTTACACAAAAAGGAGTTTTCAGCTCGAATGCGCTGCCTGGAGGGAATAGCGCGATAGGCTGGAAACGGCGAGAGTGCGATCGACAACTTGTTCCCCGATGGACCGGCCGATTTTTTGCAGCTTTTCCCGGGTTAGGTCTGATCCGGCGACCCTGATGATATTGACGTTCTGGCGCGCGTATGTTGGGGATTCTCATCCGGCAACTGGAGCGTCACCCGAACGCCGTCGCCGTGGGGGCGCCAGGGGGATTCGAGGGTGATGCGGCCGCCGTGGGCCTCGGCCGCCATGCGGCAGAAGGCGAGCCCCAGCCCGGCGCCACGGAAGCCTTTCATCGACGAGTGGCGCGCGAGCACGCGGAAGGGCGCGAAGAGGCCGGCCTGATCCTCCACCGGGATCGGCTCGCCCCGGTTTGCAACGCTCAACGCGCAAACGCCCGCCTCGGTCCGCGCGAGCGACACCTCAATGGCGCTGCCTTCACGCCCGTACTTGAGGGCGTTCCAGATCAGGTTCCCGAGGATGCGGCTGAACAGCGCGGCGTCCACCGGCACGCGCCACTCCGCCGCATCGGCGGGCGGATCGAATGCAAAGGACATCCCGGCGCGCTCGGCGGCCGGCGCATACGCATCCAGCGCCTCGCGCACCAGCCCGGGCAGACTGTGCAGGCGGCGCTGGATCTCCATCCGCCCCTCCTCCATGCGCCGGATGTCGAGCAGGTTGTCGATCTGGCCGACCAGCCGGATGGCGCTGGCGTGCGCCGTGCGGCTCCAGCGCAACTCCTCCGCGTCGCCCCGCTTCGCCGCGCGATCCTCCAACAGCGACAGGGCCATCACCACGGGACCGGTCTGGTTGCGCAAGTCGTGCACGAGCATGTCCGTGAAGCGCTGCTTGACCCGCTCCAGCGCCTCCATCTCGCGACGGCGCCGCCACTCGGCGATCCACGAGTGGGCGCCCTGCACGGCCAGCCACAACGCCACCCACACCACCAGCGGCGTGACGGGCCACACGACACCCGCGAACCGCAGCGCCGCCAGCGAGGCGGCCACCCACACGACGGGCACGGCAAGCGCCACCGCCAACAGCACGCGGGGCCGCTCCGCGGGCAGGAAGGCAACGCCGCACGCCAGCACAGCCAGCAGCAGGACCAGCAGCCCGGTGGACGCGCGGCGCAATGCGGGTCCGTTCATCAACTGGTCGGCAGCCTGCGCCATGATATGCACGCCCGGCTGCATCTCCCGCCGGCTCGTCAGGTAACGGTCGTCCTGCAAACCCGTGGCGGTCGACCCGATGAACACCCACGCATCGCGAAACACGGCGGGCGACACGCCACTGGTCGCGCCCGGGCCAGCTTGCGCGGCCTCCCAGACATCCGCGAACGAAAGCGAGCGATGCGTCGCCCGGCGCGGCATGAGCAGGAAGCGCCCGTAGTCGTCCAGTTCGAAACGGCGCGCGCCGGACTGGAGCGCCCGTCCATCCGGTTCAACCGACACCGGCAACCCGCCCTGCCGCACGGCGGCGACGGGCAGCGCCTCGACGGTCGCGTCCCCGGCGAATCCGAACGCAAGGGCCGAGCGGAAAACCCCGTCATCGTCCACCAGGCTGTTCACGAGCCCAAGCCCGCGAACGCTGCGCAGCAACTCGTCGTACGGCAGCAACACCCGCTCGCGCCGCAGCGAACGAGGCGGTGGCGTCACGGCGCCGTGAAGCGCGAAGGCGGACGGCAGCGGCTCGCCCTCGTCCGACAGGAGCGCGGCCGCAACCACCGCATCAGGCCCCGCGGCGGACAGCGCCAGCGCGCGGTCGTCCGTCGGTTCGCCCAGATCGCGTTCCGCGAGAAGGATATCTATCGCAACCACCCGCGCCTCGCTGCAATGACGCACCACGTCGGCCAGCACATCGCGCGGCCAGGGCCACCGCCCGTGTGCATCCTCCAGCCGCTGCAGGCTCTCGTCATCGAGCGCAATCACCACCACATTCGTGGCGGGCGCCCAGCGCGCGGACGCCCAGCGCAGCCGGTGGTCCTCCGTGCGCCGCTCCATGTGGCGGGCAAGATCGGTGCGCGACAAACCGAACGCCGCGAGCGCGAGGGCCAGGCCCGCCAGCGTTCGCGCGCCCCATGTGCGGACCTTGCTCATGGGTGGAACACGAACCCCGCGCCGCGCACGGTTTGAATCGGCGCGGCGCCCCCGCGTTCCTCCAGCTTCTGACGCAGATGGGAAATGTGCACGTCGATCACGTTGTCGATGGACGTCGCGCGGCGTGTCTGCCGCCACACGTCCGCCGCGAGTTGCTCGCGGCTCACCACTTCGCCCGCGCGCCG
>CALKUH010000017.1 GCA_937996795.1 uncultured Verrucomicrobiota bacterium
CTTCCAGCGGCCACTTCACTTGCTACCACTCCGGCCATATCATTTGCTACCGACACGCGCCATCGTCCGGGATGGCGGCCAGCAGCCATTCCGGCACGAGGGCTTCAGGGCTCGGCGGGGTGGTCAGGCCCTGCCAGTTGGCGAAGTGGCGGGCGAGTTCGGGCAGGGAGACGCCGGGCGGCGGGTGCGGGGGGCGTTCGCCCCAGTGCGCCAGGGCGGGGAACTCGTCTTGTGCATCGAGCCAGCAGGCGGCGGCGAGCGCGCGCGGCAGGTCCGGGATTCCATCCAGCCAGCCTTTCCAGCGAAAATAGGCGAACAGCGCGGCGCCAAAGAATCGGCGGTCGCGCGAGCCATAGCGACGGTTGGCCCGGAAGCACGCCGCGAGCGCGGCATCGGCGGGGCGCCCGCGTTCCACGGCCTCGATGACGTGGCGGGCCACGGCGAGGGCTTCCTGGGCCTGGGATTGGACGGCGCGGTCACGCATCCCGGCGATGCTCGCGATTCACGTCGATTTTGCAAGTCCGCGCTTGATCGGTAAGGATCAGGTTAATACGTTACGACCTTTACCCGGAGAACCCATGGCACACGAACTGACCTTCTGTCTGATCAATCCCTACACGATCGCAAAATCACGCACCGGCGGCGTCATCGGCCGCATCATGACGCGCACCGGCCTCGAGTTGGTCGCGACGCGCATGTACGGGCCGAGCGCGGAACTGGTCCAGCAGTACGCGGACCTGATCCGCTCCGCGCCGGACATCGCGCCGGACGAGCGCAAGCTGCTCTCCGACTACGTGCTGCAGGCGTACAGCCCGGAAACGAAGACGGGCGCGCGCCGCCGCGTGATGATGCTGTTGTTCGAGGGGGAGGACGCGATCGCGAAGGTCCGCGACGCGGTCGGCTCGCTTCGCCCGCACGCCTACTCGGGCGAGACGGTGCGCGACACCTACGGCGATTTCATCGTGGATGAGCAGGGCAAGGTGTCCTACATCGAACCCGCCGTCATGAGCGCGGGCTCGCGCGATACCGTGGCCCGCGCGCTGGCGCTCTGGAGTTCGTTCGCCGATCGCGATGGCGGACTTGTGACGCAGGCGCACGACGTCAGCCGCGAACAGAATGTCCAGCAGACCCTCGTCATCATCAAGCCGGACAACTTCACGTTCCCGAGCTCGCGCCCCGGCAACATCATCGACATCTTCTCGCGCTCCGGCCTTCGCATCGTGGCCGCGAAGGTGAACCGCATGTCCGTCGCGCAGGCGGAGGAGTTCTACGGCCCGGTCCGCGATGTGCTTCGCAACAAGATGAAGAGCGTGATGGCGAAGCGCGGCGGCGACGCGCTGGAGAAGGAGATGGGCTTCAACATCCCCGCGAATGTTCGCGATGTGGTGGGCGAGCACCTCGGCCCGATCTTCGGCGACATCCAGTTCAACCAGATCATCGAGTTCATGACCGGCGTGTCCCCGACGGGCCTGACGTCGGAGCAGAAGGCGCAGCCCGGCCGCCACAAGAGCCTCGTGCTGATCTACTCCGGCGTGAATGCCGTCGAGAAGATCCGCAAGATCCTCGGGCCGACGGACCCGAGCAAGGCGGAGCCCGGCTCGGTGCGCAAGGAATTCGGCCGCGACATCATGGTCAACGCCGCCCACGCGTCCGATTCGCCGGAGAACGCCCAGCGCGAAATGCGCATCGTGAAGCCGGAAGAGGATTGGATCCGCTGGTACACCGAAAAATATTACCGCTAACCGTCGTTTCCGGAGATCCCCATGTTCGCCCATGTGACGCCCGCCCCGCCGGATTCCATCCTCGGCCTGACCGATGCGTGGAAAAATGACCCGAACCCGCTCAAGGTGAATCTGGGTGTTGGCGTCTTCAAAGACGAGAAGGGCCGCACGCCGATCCTCGCCTCGGTCAAGGACGCGGAGGCGCACCTGCTCGGCACGGCGACCACCAAGTCGTACATGCCCATCGCCGGCGCGCCGGAGTACCGCCAGCACGTGCAGGAGATGCTCTTCGGCGCGGGCCACGCGGTGCTTTCGGCGGGTCGCGCGCAGACCGCGCACACGCCGGGCGGAACCGCGGCGTTGCGAGTCGGCGCTGATTTCCTCAAGAAATTCGCGCCCAACGCGACGGTCTGGGTCAGCGCGCCGACATGGGCGAACCACAAGGGCGTCTTCGGCGCGGCCGGATTCGCCACGAAGGACTATCCCTACTATGACCCCGCGACGAAGGGGCTGGCATTCGACCGCATGCGGGAGACGCTGGCGGCGGTGCAGGCGGGCGATGTGGTGTTGTTGCATGCGTGCTGCCACAACCCGACCGGCGTGGACCTGACGGCGGCGCAGTGGAAGGAGATCGCTTCGCTGGCCGCGCAAAAGGGATGGTTGCCCTTCCTCGATTTCGCCTACCAGGGGTATGGCGACGGGCTCGCGGAGGACCGGGTGGGGCTGTTGTCGCTCGTGGCGGCCTGCCCCGAGTTGCTGGTCGCGAGTTCCTTCTCCAAGAATTTCGGCCTCTACCAGGACCGCACCGGCGCGCTGACGCTCGTGGCCGCCGATGCGAAGTCGACCGCGGATGCGTTCAGCCATGTCGAGATCGCGGTGCGCGTGAATTACTCGAACCCGCCCGCGCATGGCGGGCTGATCGTCAGCACGATCCTTGGCGACTCCGCGCGGCGCGCGAAATGGGAGTCCGAGTTGACGGCGATGCGTGAGCATATTGCGAAGACGCGGAGTGTGTTTGTGCAGGCGCTGGCGTCGCACGGCGTGCCCGGCGATTTCAGTTTCATCGCCCGCCAGAAGGGCATGTTCTCGTTCAGCGGATTGAGCGACGCGCAGGTCAAGTTCCTGCGCGAAAAGAAGAGCATCTACATCGTGGGCGGCGGCCGCATCAACGTCGCCGGCATCACCCCGTCGAACCTCGACTACCTCTGCGCATCCATCCGCGAAGCCCTCTCCGTCTAGCCGGGCTGCACATTTCGTGCTTTCCCTGATGGATGGCGCGTGTGCGTGTTGATAGCGTGGCGGCTCCAACCGGAGGATGCATCGCATGACGGCAACCCGCTTTTCGCTCGGCCAGGACGACATTCCGCGGCAGTGGTACAACCTGCTCGCGGATTTCCCGGAGCCCGTGCCGCCGCCCCTGCATCCCGGCACCCGGCAGCCGGTGACGCTGGCGGACATGACGGCGATTTTCCCGGAGAACATTGTCCGTCAGGAAATGTGTCCCGACCGCTACGTGGACATCCCCGACGAAGTGCGCGATATCTATGCCTTGTGGCGGCCCACGCCGCTCTTGCGCGCGGTCCGCCTGGAGAAGGCGCTGCAAACGCCCGCGCACATCTACTATAAATACGAAGGCGTGAGCCCGGCGGGCAGCCACAAGCCGAACAGCGCGATCGCACAGGCGTACTACAACCGGGAGGCGGGCGTGAAGCGGCTCGTCACGGAAACGGGGGCGGGGCAGTGGGGCTCGTCGCTCGCGCTCGCCTGCAAACTGTTCGGGCTGGAGTGCGTGGTCTACATGGTGCGCGTCAGCTACGAGCAAAAACCGTATCGCAAGATGGTGATGCACGCCTACGGCGGAACGGTGCACCCGAGCCCGACGCGCCACACGGACTTCGGCCGCAAAATCCTGGACGCTGACCCGGAGTGTCCCGGCAGCCTCGGCATCGCCATCAGCGAGGCGCTGGAGGATACGCTCAAGCACCCGCACACGAAGTACGCGCTGGGCAGCGTGCTGAATCACGTCTGCCTTCACCAGACCGTGATCGGGCAGGAGACGATCCGGCAGATGGAACTCGCGGGCGAGGAGCCCGACATCATCATCGGGTGCGTCGGCGGCGGCAGCAATTTCGCCGGCATCGCGTTCCCCTGGCTGCAGCGCAAGCTCGCGGGGAAGAAGGACTACCGGATCGTCGCCGTGGAGCCCGCGTCCTGCGCGTCGCTCACGCGGGGCGAGCTGCGGTATGACTTCGGCGACACCGCCGGCATGACACCGCTGATGATGATGCACACGCTGGGGCACGATTTTATCCCGCCGAAAATCCATGCGGGCGGCCTGCGCTATCACGGCATGGCCCCGATGGTCAGCCACGCCCGCAAGCTCGGCCTGATTGAGGCCGTCGCGTATCCGCAGACGCGGGTGTTTGAAAGTGCCGTGACCTTTGCCCGCACGGAGGGGCTGATTCCTGCGCCGGAGCCGTCGCACGCCATCGCCTCGGTGATGGAGGAGGCGCTCAAGGCTCGGGAGGAGGGGCGGCGCCGCATCATCCTCTTTAACCTCTGCGGCCACGGCCTGCTCGACATGTCGTCCTATGAGTCGTTCTTGAGCGGAAAACTGAAGGACGAATGACCCTGTCCCGCCCCGATACCCCCAGCAAAGCGCCCAATTTGCTATTGATTTGGATGGGCGCAGGCCCTATGAATTTCAACCGTCACGCCGGAGTTGAAGGTCGCTGGCTCATCGGGTGAAGGAACAAAAACAAGCGACAAAAGAAAGAGCAGAGGTAGAGCAGGTAGTGAACATATTCGTTGGCAATCTTCCCTATGGGGCAACGGACATGGACCTTCGGGCCGCATTTGAGGCCCATGGCACCGTCAGCTCGGCGAGCGTGATCCTGGACAAATTTACCGGCAAGTCGCGGGGCTTCGGCTTCGTCGAGATGCCGAATGCCGACGAGGCCCGCGCGGCCATCGCGGCGCTGAATGACCAAGACCTCAAGGGCCGTCCGCTTCGCGTCAACGAAGCGCAGCCCCGCGAGGAGCGTCCCCGTCGCGAACGTCGTGACTGGGGCGATGGCGGCGGTGGTGGTGGCGGTGGCGGCGGAGATCGCGGCGGGTTCCGCGGTGGCGATCGCGGCGACCGCGGTGGTTATCGTGGTGGCGACCGTGGCGATCGCGGAGATCGCGGCGGCTTCCGCGGCGGTTACTGATCAACGCCCGGTGGTTTGTGAAACAGCCGTCCTGCGAGAGCGGGACGGCTGTTTCCGTTTAATCGACCGCGGGGGTGGGGCTGGTCCGGCGTTACTGCGATTCCCACGTTGACTTGAAATCCGCCAGGACGCGGTGGTGCGTCAGGTCGAACCAGATCGGCGTGAGGGAGACGTAGCCCTCCTCCAGCGCCTGGATGTCCGTGCCCGCGCCATCACCCAGCAACTCCATCTCACCGTCCATCCAGTAGTACACATTATTCCGCGGGTCGGTGCGGCGGTGGAAGATTTCGACGAAGCGCGACCGGCCCATGCGCGTCACGCGATAGCCCTTGAGTTGTTCGAAGGGGATGTTGGGGACGTTGACGTTCAGCAGCGTTTCCGGAGGGAGTCCGTGGCGGGCCAGCTTCGGCACGAGGTCGCGCGCGACGCGGGCCGGCGTGTCCCAGAGGGGATCGGTGAACGTGGCCAGCGAAATGGCCATGCTCGGGATGCCGAGGATCGTGCCCTCCGTTGCGGCGGAGACCGTGCCGGAATAGATCACGCTGATCCCGGCGTTGGGCCCGAGGTTGATGCCGCTGACCACGAGGTCCGGGCGCTGCGGGAGCAGGCTGTACACGGCCAGTTTCACGCAGTCCGCGGGCGTGCCGCCGACCGCGTGGCCGAAGAAATGCCCGTCGCGATCCACCGGCTTGCACTTGATGGGATTGGAAATCGTGATGGCGTGCCCGACCGCGCTTTGCTCCGCGTGCGGGGCGACGACATGCACGTCGCCGAGGTCGCGCACCGCATGGTAGAGCGCATGGATGCCGGGCGCGTGGATGCCATCGTCATTGGCGACAAGAATACGCATGGGTGGAATCTGGCACGCGACACGGCGGCGAACAAGCGGGAAACTTTTTCCGCGCGTGTTCCGCCGAAGGCTTGCTACGCGCGGGGCCGCGGGGTACGGTCTGAATGGCCGTGCTAGACGGGGAGGTAGCGGTTCTCTGATCCCGGTGGTTACATCGGGAGACCTGCAACCCGCTGTAGCAGGGTTGAATTCCCATGCCAGACGGCATCGGGCCAGGGTGCGCGCCGGGAATCGGCGTTGAGCGCCGGGCCCGCGATGACGGATGCAGGTGAACCCCGCCAGGACCGGAAGGTAGCAACGGTAAGCCAACGCGTTCCGGGTGTCGCGGTGTCCTGGCGGGAGCCGTGAAGCGGTGGCGGCCCTGGCTTGTGCCGGCGAACACGGGTGCACGGTCATCTTTCAACCAAACAGGTGGAACGCGTGGCGGAGAAAAAGAAAACATCGCACGAGGTGCTGGCGCGCAAATACCGGCCGCAGGTGTTCGCCGATGTCGTGGCCCAGCAGCATGTGACCCAGACGCTGGCGAACGCCATTTCGTCGGGGCGCATCGCGCAAGCGTATCTCTTCGTCGGGCCGCGCGGCGTGGGCAAGACCACGCTGGCCCGCATCTATGCCAAGGCGCTGAACTGCGAAAAGGGGCCGACCGCGGAGCCGTGCAACCAGTGCGACCTGTGCCGGTCCATCGCCGAAGGCCGCTGTCTTGACGTCCTCGAATTCGACGCGGCCTCAAACACGCAGGTCGATCGCGTGCGCGAGATCATTCTCGACCACATCGGCTTTGCCCCGGCGCAGGCGCGCTACAAGGTGTTTATCATCGACGAAGTGCACATGCTGTCCGGTTCTTCGTTCAACGCGCTGCTCAAGTCGCTGGAGGAGCCGCCCGCGCACGTGAAGTTCGTGTTTGCGACGACGGAGCCGCAGAAGATTCCCGCCACGATCCTGTCGCGCTGCCAGCGCTTTGATTTGCGCCGCATCCCGACGGGCGAAATCGCCGCGCAGCTGGAAAAGATTGCGAAGCTCGAAAAGGTGAAGCTGGCCGGCGATGCCGCGCTCGCCATCGCGCGCGGCGCCGAGGGCGGCATGCGCGACGCTGAATCCGCGCTGGACCAGTTGATGGCCTTCTGCGGCGACACCGTGACGGAAGAGGATGTGCTCTCGGTCTTCGGCCTTGTTTCCTGGCGCAGTTTGCAGGAGTTGACCGGCGCCCTGCTCAAGGGGGATGTGGCCGCGCTGCTGGAACAGATTGCGGCGCTGGACAACGGCGGCAAGGACCTCCAGCGTCTGTCAGTCGAACTGCTGGAATACTTCCGCGACTTGCTCGTTGTTTCCTACACGGGCCGCCTCGCGGGTGAAGCCGACGCAAACGACGCGCGGCTGGCCGTGCTGCAGGCGCAGGCGAAAGGCGTGGAGCAGGGCCGCCTCGTCCGGATTACGGATCTGATGGTCGAACTCCAGTCACAGCTCCGCTACGCGCTCTCGCGCCGCACCCTGCTGGAGGTCGCGCTCGTTCGCGCGGCGCGCGCGGCGACCGCGGTGACGCTCGACGAAGTGCTTCAGGCGCTGGCTGAAGCGCCGGACGTCGCGCCGCTTCGTGCCGCTCCGGCTTCCGCGCCAATGCCTCCGCCTCCGTCGTCCTCGCGCGTGGAGGCGGAAGCCCGCCCCGCGCCGCCCGCGGCGCGTCCGCGCCCTGCCGCCCCCGCGTCGATGAACCCCGCGGAGGAACTTGCGCTGCTGGTGAAGGAGTGGAGCGCGCTCGCGGACAAGGCCGGCGCCGTCAATCCCATCATCCGCAACAGCATGAAGGACGCCCGTCCGGTGGCCGTGGACCCGGATCGCGTGCAGATCGCGTTCGATCCCGAGTTTTCGGAAAGTCGCGAGAAGCTGAACATCGGGCGCAACATCCGCCTGTTGCAGAAAATGATCGAGGACCTTCTGCACCGGCCGGTGACCCTCGATCTGACGATCGCACCGCGCGAAGGGGCTGATCCATCGCACGCCCCCGAACCGGCCCCGGGTCGCGCGTCGCCCCCCGCCGCGTCCTCGCGGAAGGACTGGCGGAGCGAGGCGGCGGTGAAGCGCGCGCTGGATGCGTTTAACGGCGATATCGTGGATGTTCGCGAATAGCTGAGGAGCAGCACATGGTCAACATGATGAAATTGATGAAGCAGGCGCAGGCGATGCAGGCCAACATGCAGAAACTGCAGGAGGACCTCGCGCAGCGTGAGTATAGTTTTTCCGCCGGTGGCGGTGCGGTGACGGCGGTCGCGGGTGGTGACATGACCATCCGCCGCCTGACCATATCGCCCCAGGTGGTCGACCCGTCGGATCTCGACATGTTGCAGGACCTCGTGCAGACGGCTGTAAACGGCGCGCTGGCCACGGCCCGCGATACCGCCTCCGCCGAGATGGGCAAACTCACCGGCGGCATGGGCCTGCCCGGACTTTAATCGCACGCAATGCCGGAGGCGCTGGACAAGTTGATCGGCAGTCTCGGCCGCCTGCCCGGTGTGGGCCGGCGTTCCGCGGAACGCATGGCCCTCGCCCTGTTGCGCGATCCCGGCCAGACGGGCGCGGACCTGCTCGCGTCGCTCCAGTCCGCCCTTCAACAACTCACGCCGTGCCGGGGCTGCGGGAACATCACCACTCGCGCGCAGGACCCATGTGCGCTGTGCACGGATCCCCGGCGCGATGCCGCGTTGCTGTGCGTGGTGGAGGAGCCCACCGACATCCTGACGATGGAGCGCGCGGGCGTATTCCGCGGTCGCTACCATGCGCTGATGGGACGCCTCTCGCCGATGCGGGGGGAGGGGGCGCGGAATCTTCGCGTGGAGCAACTGGTTGAGCGCGTCCGGCGCGAAGGCATCCAGGAGGTCGTGCTGGCGCTGAACACCGACGTGGAAAGCGATGCCACGGCGTCCTACTTGCACGAGGTGCTGGCCAGCCTGCCGGTCAAGGTTACGCGGCTTGCCCGCGGTATTCCCGCGGGGAGCGGCCTGGCCTATACCGATGCCGTCACCCTGGCGCGTGCGATGGAAAATCGCCAGGCCTGGTGACGCGCAATCCGCTTACGCTTACGCGGAACTGATCCGCCATCCGATTTCCCACTCCAGATGGCCGCCGGCGGGGACCATAAACGCCTGTCCGCTGGCATAGGCATCCTCAAGGGCGCTGCGCGGCCCCGGAATCGGTTCGAACGCGCATTCCTCTCGCTGCAGGTCCGGTTCGGTGGGGTAGCCGGCGCGGTCCCACCAGATGCCGAGGGTTTGGAACAGGTGCGGGGGCACGTCGACGGCAACGCTGAGGCCTTCGCGGAACTGGACCGTGAACGTGTGCTCGCTCAACTGGCGCAACATGAGCAGTCGCGCCACGCCACGCGGTGTTTCAAGCAAGTGCCGTTCAACGGCGGCGGGTTCCCGCAGGTCGAGGGGCTTCTGCGCGATGAGGTCGAAGCACGCTCCGAAACGCGGGAGGCGCAGGCCGCGTATCCGCTGCGGCGGCATCAGCGGGTGCATGACGTGCTGGCAGGGCAGCACCTCATGCCCGAGGTTGTCGATACGGAACTGCCAGCGGATGCCAGCCGGTGTGAAGCTGATTTTGCGCCACAGGCGCGCGTCATACAGCGGAAGGTGAAAGGTGGATTCGAGCCCATCCGGAAGCAGCACCGTGGGGGCGAAGATCCGCCAGCAGGAGCCGTGATCCGGCACCGGAATGTCGCGTGTCGGGTGGTGCCCCGCCGTTACACTGGGGAAGCAATCGTCATAGCCGTAGACGGGGCGTGTCTCGTAGAGGCCGCAGGAAACGGGCGGACGAAAAGTCGAGGGCGGGCCCGTGAGCAAGTCGATATCCCGATACGCGAGGCGCGAGAGTCGCGCTCCATCCTCAGGGATGCAGTCGCAGCTCCAATCCGCGTCGCGATAGTGTACGGTCAGCATGCTCACGCGTTTCCAGCGGGATCCACCTGCGTCTGCCGGCGTACCGGCAAACGCGGCGCGGATGCGCGACAAAGAAACATCCGCTTGATCACAGACCCGGTCGACCCGGGCAACAAAAGAGAATGGCTCCGGCGGTAGGGCTCGAACCTACAACCTTGGCGTTAACAGCGCCCTGCTCTACCATTGAGCTACACCGGAACAAACGGCAGTGCGGGCGAAAATAATCTACCGCTGCCGTATGTCAAGCCTGCGTCGCTCAGTCCTTCAACGCATAGAGGCCGCGGCCCGTCTTGCGGACGCGTTTGTCCTTCGCCAGCGTCTGGTAGATGATGGTCGGAAGGTTCTTCGAGCTCGATTTATAACCCAGCTTCGTGATGCCCGCGATGATGGCAGCGGCATTCTTCGGGGTTTCCTTGTCGAGCACCTTGATGATGGCCTCGGCGAGGGTGATCTCGTTCTTCGGACGGCGGGCGCCCTTGCGCGCCTTGGGGGCCTTGGCTGCGGCTTTGCGTCCCGGTTTGGGCCCCGGCTTGCGTCCCGGTTTCGACGACAGGGCGCCGCCCAGCGCGGCGATTTCCGAGGTGACCGCGTCGAGTTTGCGCTGCAGGCGCGCGGCGAGTTTCCTGAGGCGCGGCAGTTTGCTCTGGCGGCGCTTAATTTCGGCAAGCAGTTCATTAATACTCAAACTGATCTTCTGGGCGGGCATATCGGACTCCTTATCTAATGGATAATAAGGCGAATGTAATATCGTGCACGTGGAATGCAACTATAAATAATATTCGATGCGCGCCGGTCTGCTCTTAATGGTGCGCATCAATGGCATCGAGTGCCTGGATCGCGGCCTGCGTCTCGGCGTCGCGCTTCGTGGGGCCGGCGCCGGTGCCGCGCACCTCGCCGGCCACGCGGACTTCGACGGTATAGATCCGCTGGTGCGGCGGGCCTTCCTCGTGGATCACATGGTAATGCGGCATGCCGCTGCCGCCGCGTTGCGACCACTCCTGCAACGCGCCCTTTGGATTTTCGCGCTGGTGTCCGCTGGCGCTGGCTTCAAGGCCGGGGGAGAACAAGGTGCGGAATATTTTCTCAACCGCTTTCAAGCCGCCGTCGAGATAGGCGGCGCCGAGCACGGCTTCAAACGCGTCGGCGAGAATGGAGGCGCGGATGCGTCCGCCCCCGCGCTCTTCGCCGCGGCCCAGGCGGAGATGGGCGCCGAGATCGATGCGCGTTGCCACTTCCGCCAGCGCCTTGGTGCTGGTGATGAGGCTGCGCATTTTGGTCAGCGTGCCCTCGGCGGCGGAGGGGTTGGCTTCAAACAGGCGGGCCGCGGCCACCAGGCCCAGCGCGGCGTCGCCGAGGAATTCCATGCGCTGGTTGTCCGGGACGAGGTCGGGCTGTTCGTGTGCGTACGACGGGTGGGTGATGGCCTGTTCCAGCCAGCGTTTGCGGCGGAACCGGTAACCGAGCGCGCGTTCAAGCGCGCGGTATGGATTGCGTCCAATCATGCGCGGGGATGATAGGTTTGATGGATGTGTTGCAGGCGTTGGCCGTCCACGTGCGTATAGATTTGCGTCGTCGCGATGTCCGCGTGCCCGAGCATTTCCTGGATGACGCGGAGCGGCGCGTTGTTGGCAAGCAGGTGGCTCGCGAAGGAGTGACGCAGCGTGTGCGGCGATACGGATTTCGCGATGCCGGCTTCACGCGCGCATCGGCGGATCATCTGCCAGATCGTGCGCCGGTTGAGCGGCGTGCCGCGGTTGGAAAGGAACACGGCGCGCTGCCGGCCGGCTTTGTCAAAATGGGGGCGTGCTTCATCGAGATAACGTCGCAGGTAGGTGGCCGCCGCTCCGCCGAGCGGGACAACGCGTTCCTTTCGCCCTTTGCCAAAGCAGCGCAGATAACCGGCATCGAATTGAAGATCCTCCAGCTTGAGGCTGGCCAGCTCGGAGACACGCAGGCCGGTGCCATACAAGGTTTCGAGGATCGCGCGGTCGCGTGTGCCCGCGGGTCGATCAAGGCGGGGCGCGTTCAGCAGGCGCTCGACATCGGTCGTCGTCAGCGTGTCCGGCAGCAGTTTCCACAACTTCGGTGAGTCCATGCTTTCGGTGACATTATCCGCGAGCAGGCCTTCGTGTTGCAGGTAGCGCAGGAAGACACGGATGGCGACGAGACGGCGGGAGAGGGACGGCGCGCTGAGGCCCGCGTCTTTTTCCGACATCAGGTAGTCGAGCACATGGCGGCGGCTCAATTTGCCGAGCGAGGTGACGCCCGCGCGCTGGATAAACGCCGTGAAGCGACGGAGGTCGTGGGCGTACGCTTCACGCGTGTTCGGGCTCAACCCTTTTTCAAGGGTCAGGTAGTCCAGGAACTGGTCCAGCAGGACCTGCATGGTCAGATCACCAGTTTCCCGCCCGTGATGCGCTCGAAGGCTTCAATGTATTTGGCGCTGGTCCGGGCGGCCACTTCGTCGGGCAGGGCCGGTGCGGGCGGCTGCTTGTTCCAGTCGAGGGTCTCGAGATAGTCCCGCACGAACTGTTTGTCGAAGGAGGGCGGGGAGGCGCCGGGTTGATAGGCGTCGGCGGGCCAGTAGCGCGAACTGTCCGGCGTGAGCGCCTCGTCGAGCCAGATCAGGCGGTCGCCGACAAGGCCGAACTCGAATTTCGTGTCGGCGAGGATCAAGCCGCGGGTGCGCGCGTGCTCGGCCGCTTTCCCGTAGAGACGCAGCGTGATTTCGCGCAACTCCGTGGCCCGCGCGAGGCCGAAGCGCGCAACGACGTCCTCAAACGTAATGTTTTCATCGTGGCCGGATTCGGCTTTGTGCGCGGGGGTGAAGACCGGTTCGTCGAGTTGATCCGCCATCCGGTACCCCTGGCGCAGCGGCATGCCCGCGAGTTCCTGCGTGCGCTGGTAATCCTTCCAGCCCGATCCGATCAGGTAACCGCGCGCCACGCACTCCACGGGGATGACCTGCGCCTTGCGCACCAGCATCGAGCGTCCGCGCAGCTGGTCGCGCCAGGGACGCAAGGCGGCGGGATAGTCCGCCACGTCCGCGCTGACGACGTGGTTCTTGATCTCGCCGGACAGCCGCTGGAACCACCACGCGGAAAGCTGGTTCAACACATGGCCTTTCGCCGGGATGCCGGTCGGCAGGATGCAGTCAAAAGCGGAGATGCGGTCGGTGGCGACGAAGAGCAGGTGTTCGCCCGCATCAAAAACTTCGCGCACCTTGCCGCTGCGCACATGCGGGATGCCGGGCAGCTCGATGCGTGTGAGGACGGGGGGAGTGTGCATATCAGGTTTTCGTGAAGTCGCCGGATTCAAGCCATTGCGCCAGCAGCGCCACGCCAAACAACGTCGCGCCCGCGGGGCCGTGCGCGGTTGCGCGTTCCTCCCACGCTGACGTGAGATCGATGTGCGCCCACGGGATGCGATCCGGCACGAAGACGCGGAGGAAAGCCGCGCCGACGATGGTGCCCGCCGAGCCGTCGCCGATGTTCTTGAGGTCGGCGAACGGGGTTTGGAGGAGCTTGTTGTATTCGGGGAACAGCGGCAGCGGCCACACGCGGTCGCCGCTGGCCAGGCCCGCGTCGATCAAGGTCTTTTGCAGTGCGTCGTTGTTGCCGAGCAGCGCGGAGGCGTGGCGTCCCAGCGCGACGTTCGCGGCGCCGGTGAGCGTGGCGAGGTCGATCATGCACCAGGGATCGAGGTCACGCGCGAGGTCCAGGGCGTCGGCGAGCACCAGGCGTCCCTCGGCATCCGTGTTCACGATCTCAATGGTTTTGCCGTTCCGGCTGCGGACGACATCGCCCGGCCGGGTTGCGCCGCCACCCGGCATGTTTTCCGCGACGGCGAGCATGCCGATCACGGTGCGCTCCGGGTCCAGCGCGGACGCGACGGCGCCCATGAAGCCGAGGACCGCCATGCCGCCGGACTTGTCGAATTTCATCCACTCCATGCTCTTGCCCGGCTTGAGCGAAATGCCGCCGGTGTCGAACGTGATGGTCTTGCCGATGACGACAAGGGGTTTGAGCTTCGGGTTGCGTCCGCGGTGGGTGAGGGTGATCAGGCACGGTTCCTCGCGGCTGCCCTGGGCGACCGCGAGCAGGGCGCCGCATTTCCTCCGCGCGAGCGCGGCGCGTCCCCAAATCGTGCAACGCAAGCCATGCTTTTTCGCCCACGCGCGCGCAAATTGCGCGATCGCGCGCGGCGGCGCTTCGTTGCCGGGCCGGTTGGCGAGCGCGCGAACATCATTGATGGCCTGGCCGATTGCACTGCCCCGCGAGACGGCTTTCGCCACGACACGCGCGTCGGCGGCGCGCACGATGAAGCGCGCGTTCGCGGATGCGGGCGCGCTGCCGCGCTTGAGCACATAGCCGCCTTCCGTCAGGCCCGTCGCGAAGGCGCGCAGGTCCGCGGCCTTCAGCGTGTGGCGATCCCGCCGGTCGAACCGCACGCCGATGGATTTCAGTCCCAACTGGCGCATTTGAACGGCGATGGCTCCGCCGAGCTTGCGCAAGAGGCCCGGCGCATAGTCCAGATGCGAACCACACCCCGCGAGCATCACGAGTTGCGAATCTCCCCCGGCCTCCAGGTGCAGACGTGAAAGCGCGAGCGGTGTGGCGTGGAAATTCGTCTGGCGTGCCCACGCGCGAATGCGTTTCCAGTCGGTGGGCGGAAGGGGAACCGGCGCCTCATCGTGATCGAGATCAGCGAGCCAGAGGGGCAGGACGATGGCATCCAGCCTGGCCGTTGCAGCGGTCGTGACCGAGATGCGCATGGGTTAGCGGCAGCCTTCCGGAAGGCGCGCTTTGACGTCCGCAGGGGCGGCGGTTTCGTTGGCGTCGAATCCCGCCCCGGCGATCACAAATTCCACATTCTTGATCGCGAGCTTCAGGCCGTTGTAGGTCACGTCCAGCGTCCGCTGCTCGTAATTCGGACGCGATCCTTCGATGCCTTCCACATCGCGCAGCGCCTGCTGGATGACCGCATAACATTCCGGCGATTTCATCTGCGGCACGGACACGGTGATCGTGCGTTTGTCCTGCCTGAAGCAGGCGGTGCCGGAAAGGGCGATCCCCAACAGGGCGGCGGCCAGCGCGAAGCGTAATTGTATCATGAGTCGTACCTTGCGTGAGAGCGGTCGTTCCGGAATGCGCGACACCGTATGATTTTGCTCATTTTACGTCAACGTTTGGCGCAGCCCGTTGTCTGAATCATCGACACTATTTTCGCCGGTGCGTTTGAAATATCCGGCGGATGGATTAGGTTGATGCGAGAGGGCGTTGGCACGTTCTACACTGGGGCATCTCACCCCGACCTCCTTGGCGTGCCGCGCCCTCTCCCTTTTATGCGGCGCGCCACGTTTCAAGGCGGGGGCGGCGCCGGTTCGGCGTCCTCGCCGAGCAACTCAAGCGCCGCGGCGGCCCGCGCCGCGATATCCGGGGCGGTGACGGCGTACGCCGCCGCGATCTGGCGCCACTCCTGACGCGCTTCATCGCGGCGACCCTGTGCGTGCAGCGTCACCGCCAGGTTATGGCGCGCCCGCGCTTGCAGGACATCCGGCCCCGACTGGCGCCGGTAATGTGATTCCGCCTCCGCGAGGCGATCCATGCGGAAGAGGATGTTTCCCATGTCGAGGTAGGCAGACGGCGTGGGCTGGCCGCTTTCGATGATTTCACGCATCAGCGACTCCGCCGCCGCGTACTCTTTTTCCTCGTAGTAGCGCCGGGCCATGCCGGCCGAGGTTTCAAGGACCTGCGGGGTGAGCGTGGTCTTGCGGCAGGAGTGCAGCAGGATGCCGCCGTTCAGCGCGAGGAAGAGGGCGGCGAGCGATCCGAGGACGGCGGGGCGATGGCGGTCCATCCACAAGAGCAACGGCGAGATGATCCGCGTGTTGATCCGGTTCTCCGTCGGGACGGCGAGCAGGTGCACCACCAGCGCGAGGTCCGCGGGCGCGGGGCGCGACGGCAGGTTTGTTTGCAGGGCTGATCGGATCGCAGCCGCCTCCGCCGTCGCTTTGCGGTCATCCAGCGCTTCCAGCAAAAGCAACTGGTGCAGAGGCCATACAGGCGGCGCTTCCACGTCATCCGCCCACGGCGCCCACGCCATGACGCCCTGGGCGCCCAGCAGTTGCTGGCGGTTCAGGAGGACGCCGATGAGCGATGCCGTTTCCTCGCGGGAAAGTTCCGCGCACACCAGCGGCATGACCGAGGTGATGGTGTGGCGGATGATGGGACGCCCGTCGGTGAACCGTTCAGTGAACGCGCCCGTTTCGACGCTCCACAGGTCCGCGCGCATTCGCTCCAGCAGCGCGGTGCGCCACCGCAACAGCGCGCTGACATCCACGCTGCGCACGGCGACTTCCTGGGACAAGGCTTCCAGATCGCTGATTTCCCGGATGAGCAGGGCGGGCAGGTCGGCGGCCACGAGGGCCGGCTCGAAAAGCTCTGGCGCAATCGCCGCCTCGGGCGCGGGCCAGAGCACCTGACCCGTCCGGTCGGGATCCATCGCGCCGGCGAGCGCCGTGAGATACTCACGGAGACGCGGCACCGCGAAATCGAACCAGTCGCGCTCCGGTCGCATCCGCCAGATGTGGCGGAAGACGCGCGTGAGCAGCGGCGTGGCGAGCGGCGTCTCGCTTGGCGCGCCGTGTTCGTTGAAGTGGGCGGGAATCGAGCCGTCCGTTCCCTGCGCGGCGAGCGCCGTGTCGAGGAGCGCGCGCGCGATGTCTGGACGAATCTCGCACCATGCGCGCGCCAACGCATACAGGTCGCGCACGCTGAAGCCGGGCGAACTGCCGTCCGGCGGGGTCCAGAGCAACTGGCCTGGGCGCCCGGTGGTCAGGCCGGCGGCGAGCGCCGCAACGGCCGCGGAAATCCGCGCCTGGTCTTCCGGCTGCACGGTGGCCTGGCGCTGCGCGAAAGGTTGATAGGGCGCCAGCGCTTCGCGGAGGCTCTCCATCGGATCGGGCGCGCGCGGGTCGGCGTCGGGCGCGAGCTGTAGATGGAAGTGGACGCGTCCGCCGTGCGTCCGTGTTTCGAGAGGAATGGGCGGCGTGTCTGAAGGATCGTCTGCATCGGGCGCATCGATCCGGCGCAACGCCGGCGCATGGGTGGCGTCCGCTTCACCGACCAGCAGGCCCGGGTGCGGGCATACGAGGCAGAAGGCGGGCTCGGGTCGCGATGGATCGCCTTCCTCCACCACGCCGTGCGGCGTCACCTGCACCGCGCCCGTGCATGGCCACACGAGTTCCCAGCCGCCGGCCACGGTCGCAAACCGCAGGCGCCCGGGCGTCGGGCCGAGGCGCACTTCGGCACGGATCGCCTGTTGCGGCTTCCACGGGGGCGACAGCGGCCATCCCGCCATCCACGGCGCGCTGGGGAAGAGGCGAATCACCGCGCAGGCACCCGTATGTTTTGGCTTCGCGACAAAATCATTTCCGCATAGTATCGACCTCATGAGCCAATGCAAAGCGACATGGTGGACGTTCTGTGTCACGGCCGCCGCGTGCGCCCTCGCCGGGGCGTCGCATGCGGAGGAGCTGGTGGCGCGTGTAAAAAGCGATCGCGTGAACGTGCGCGCGCGCGCGGACATGGCGGCGGAGGTGGTCACGCAGGTGATGGCCGACGAGCGCCTCGCCGTCGTGAGCCTGCAAAATGACTGGGTCGAGATCGCGCCGCCCGACACGGTGGATGCCTGGGCGCACCGCGACTTCGTCAAGGACGGCGTCAGCACGGTGAAGAACCTGAATTTGCGCGCCGGGCCGGGCATCAACTATTCGATCATCGGCCGCCTCGAACGCGGCGCGTCGGTGCCGGTGCGCGGGCAATTCGGCGAGTGGCTGAAAATCGCACCCACCAACGTGACTCTCTGGGTCAGCCGCGAATTTGTGGAACTGGTGACGCCGCTCATGGGTTCCGTGCCCGCGACGCCCGCCGTGCCCGTCGGCCCCGCGCCGCTGCCTATGCCGGAACCGGAGCCCCTGCCGGGCGCCGCGCCGTTGCCGACGCCTGTTCCCGCTCCGGCGCCGATTGTTCAGGCTCCGGCCGCCGTGGGCCCCCCGTCCGATTTGCGGTTGGTGCCGCTGGAGGGGCAGGGACGCCTCGTGAAGCGGGAAGGGGAACTCAAGCCCGCGCCTTTCCTGTTCGGACGCCCGAGTTCGTTCCGCCTCGTCCGCAAGGAGGGCGTCCAACTGGTGACCGTCTGCTACGTGCGCGGCAATTCCGCGCAGCTCCAATCGCTCCTCAACGAGTCGTTGATCGTGCACGGCCGCGAATACTGGGTGCAGGGCGTCAAGCAGCCCGTCATCGTGCTGGAGCGCATTGAACGCCGCGTCCCCTGATCCCGGGTTCGGTTCCGCCCGACCGCCCGCCGTGCGATGGGGCGTGCTCGGTCCCGGCGGCATCGCACACAAGTTCGCCGAGGTGCTGCGCGGATGCCCGGGCGGACAGCTTGCAGCCGTCGCCAGCCGTGACCGCGCGCGTGCCGCTGCCTTCGCGCGCGTACACGGCGTCCCGCATGTGTGCGACGGATATTCCGCGCTTCTCGACCGCGCGCGCATCGACGCGGTGTACATCGCCACCCCGCATCACGCGCACGCCGAGTGGGCGCAGCATGCGCTGGACCGCGGCATCGCGGTGTTGTGCGAGAAGCCGATCACCGTGAACGCCGCCCAGGCGGAGTCCCTGGTGCGGACCTCGCGCGCGAACCGCACGTTGTTAATGGAAGCCTTGTGGACACGCCATCTGCCCGCCGTGCGAACGGCGCGCGCATGGCTGGCGGAGGGCCGCATCGGCGCCCCGCGTTTCATACAGGCGCATTTCGGCGTTCGCTTGCGCGGAGCGAAACCCGAAGGCCGCATGTTGAACCCGCAGCTTGCGGGCGGGTGCCTGCTCGACCTCGGCGTCTATCTCATTTCCATCGCGGACTACGTTGCCGGCGCGTTGCCTGAAGGTTTGCGGGCCGACGCGCTGATCGGACCGACCGGCGTGGATGAACATGTCATCGTGCAGGCCCGCTATCCGAACACCTGCTTCCTGCACGCCTGCTGTTCCTTCCGCGCGGATACGCACAACGCGTTCGTCCTGCACGGGGACGCGGGGAAGATCACGCTGGAACCCAGTTTCTGGAACTGCACCTCGGTGAAACTGCAGACTGACGAAACGGAAGGAGGCGAGGTGCATCCGCATCGCATCAACGGATTCGAATATCAGATCGATGCGTTCCATGCCGCCTTCGCCGCCGGTGAGATCGAGGCGTCCGTCATCCCGCACGAGGCGAGTGTGCGCGTGATGCGCACGCTGGACGAAATCCGCCGCCAGATCGGCCTGCGCTATCCGTGCGAGTAGGCCCGCCTCAACGCGCCGGGGCGAGGTAGCCGAGCGAGACGAGGAATCGGTCCATTTCCATCAGCGTCTTCTCGAAATACACGCGATTCGAGACATTGAAGAATCCGTGCTTCTGGCCCGGATAGAGGTGCAGGTCGCACCGACGTCCGTGTTGCTCCATCGCGCGTTTGAACCGTTCCGCCGTGGCGACCGGCACCTCTTCATCCTCCGTGCCGAGGAAGAGCACCGTCGGCGGCGTGTCGGGTCCGATGTGCTCGATGGGCGAAAACGCCCGCCAGTACGCGCGCACGCGGTCGTGTCCGTATCCGCCGGGCCCGTTGTCAATGACCGGATTGAACAGGACCAGCGCCTCGGGCCGGCAGGAGACCGAACGGTCGTCGGACGGATCGTCAAAGTCCCGCAGCATCGCCGTGGCCGCCGCCAGATGCCCGCCCGCTGACGCGCCCGCCGCAATCAACCGCGCGGGATCGACACCCAGTTCGCGCGCGTGCGACCGAACCCATCGCATCGCCGACTTGGCATCCATCACCGATTCACGCGGCGAGGTGCCGTGCGTGTTTTTGACGCGATAGTCCGCGACAAACACGACCAATCCGCGATCGGCGAAGTGGCGCGCATGCGAATAGAACTGCGTCGGCGTCCCCATCATCCAGCCGCCGCCAAAAAAGAACACCACGGCGGGTCGTTGATCCGAGTCTTGATGCCCGTTCGGGAGAAATACATGCAGATCGAGCTGGAGATTCCCGATCGATTTGTACGGAACCAGACGATCCGGCGCGGGTGCGCCTTGGGAGTCAGCGACGGTCAAACTGGTCATAAGTGCGATGAGTCCAAGTAATTTCATTATTGAAGATCGCATTTCAGAGAAAGCAATATATTGAAATGAAGAAGAGTATTGCAATTTATTTACTGTTCGCAGCGATTGCAGTTACGTCGGCGATGGGGGCGGAGCGCATGAATGTGATTCTGATCCTCACGGATGACCAAGGGTATGGCGATCTCGCGCGCCACGGGAATCCGGTCCTGCGGACGCCGCATCTCGACCGCTTGCATGACGAGTCGGTCCGGTTCCGCCAGTTCCAGGTGAGTCCGACGTGCGCGCCGACACGCAGCGCGCTGATGACCGGGCGACACGAATTCAAAAATGGCGTCACGCATACGATTTATGAGCGGGAGCGGATGACGCTGGACGCCGTTACGCTGCCGGAGGCGCTGGCATCCGGTGGCTATGCCACGGCTATTTTCGGCAAGTGGCATCTGGGCGATGAGGACGCCTATCAGCCCGACCGGCGCGGATTCCAGGAGGTCTTCATTCATGGCGGGGGCGGCATCGGCCAGACCTTCCCGGGCTCGTGCGGAGATGTGCCGTCGAATTCCTACTTCAATCCGATCATCAAGCACAACGGGATGTTTGTGCAGACGACAGGGTTTTGCACGGACGTATTTTTTGATCAGGCCTCGCGCTGGATTGAGGCGCAAGCCGCGCGGGGTCCGTTCTTCGCGTACATCGCCCTGAACGCTCCGCACGAGCCCTATCAATGTCCGCCGGAATACGAAGCGCCCTTCGCGGGGCGGGTGCCGGAGAAGACGGCGAAATTTTTCGGCATGATCGCCAACATCGACGACAACGTCGGCCGGTTGATGGCGCTCCTCAAACGGCTGGAAATCGATGAAGAAACGCTGGTGGTGTATATGACCGACAATGGCGGGACCGCCGGACGCGGGGTGTTTAACGCCGGGTTGCGCGGCGGAAAAACGACCGCGTGGCAGGGCGGCGTGCGCGCGATTTCACTGTGGCGCTGCCCTTCGCGCTTTGCGCCCGCAACGGTGGACGCGCTCACCGCTCACCTCGATGTGATGCCTACGCTGTTGGAGCTGGCGCAGGTGGAACCCGATGCCCGCGTCCGAGGGCAAGTCGAGGGCCACAGCCTGGTACCTCTGCTGCGAGATCCCGCCGCATCGTGGCCCGACCGGATGCTCGTGACCCACGCGGGTCGGTGGAATCCCGGCGAGTCCCCGAAGCCATACGGCGCGTGCAGCATCCGCAACACTCGTCATTCCCTCGTGCGCGTGGGCGACGCGTGGCACCTCTTCGACCTGGTCGCGGACCCCGGCGAGTCCACCAACATCGCTCTGCTTCATCCCAAAATCGTCGAGCCGCTCGCCACCGCCTACGATAAATGGTGGGCCGACGTGTACCCGATGATGATCAACGAAGACGCCCACCGCACGGCACCCGCGGAAAATCCATTTGCGGTGAACTATCGCAACCAATTGAAACGCAACGCTACCTCGCGGTGAGAGCGTGTGGCTTATGTCTTGCGCAGGTTGTCGATGAGGGCGAGTTCGGCGGCTGGCAGGGGGGCGGGGTGGGCTGCGGCAGCTAGAAATTGTTCCAGATGGGCGAGGGATGCCGTGCCGCCGATGGTGGTGCGGACGAGGGGATCGCTGGCGGCGAGGCGCAGGGCCAGTTGAGTCTCGTCCACGCCGGGCCATTCGCGGTGGAGTGCGTCGCGGCGCGCGGCTGTTTCCTTGTCGTCGGCCGGACCACCCATCGTACGCAGCGCGAGGACGGGTGTTTTGTTCCGCAGCAGTCGCTCCCATGCGGACGGCGTGCAATCCCATTGCAGCGCGTTCCAGTAGAGCGTCACGCCGTCGATCAACGGATGCTCCGCGGCGTGGGCGGCGGCATCGGCATTGTTCCGATCGAAGAAGATCACCGCGCGGCGGATCAGGCCGCGCTGCTTCAGAGAAGCGAGTTCCTCGACGAGGGGGCCGTCCCCCTTGATGAGCTGGTCGGTGAGGTTGCCCGGTTCCCGGTGCATCGAAACCAACTGTCCCACATCGATGTGGTCGAGGCCCAGGCGACGGCAACTGTCCTCCGTCTCAAACCGCATGAGCGGCGCCGAACCGTCGCGAGTCTTGATGATGAGCCGCGGAACCCGGCTCCGCGCCTCGTCAAACGCCATCCGAAGCACCATGAAGGTGAATCCGTTGTTGTAGGTGGGGCTCGAATGAAACCACACGCCCGCGTCCATCGCGCGCCGCACCACGGCCAGATCGGACTCCGGATAGGCGGGGCGCCTGCCCAGCGACATGGTTCCAAAGGTGTAACGGCTGAAGTCGTTCATCGTGACTCTATTTCAGCGCCGATCGGATCTCGTCGAGACCCGCGCGGAGGACTGAGCGGGCGATGGCGTCGAGGGAGGCTTCGGGGCCTTCCAGGTGGATGGTGCGGTGGTAATGCGTGAGCGTTTCCTCCGGGGCGAGGAAGGCGGCGGGCGAGGAGGTTTCCAGTTCGTAGAAGGGGCCGAGGGGAGCAAGGCCGGGACCGGGCGGGCCGTCGTTGTAGGCGTTGACCGTGTCGCCGGCAAAGGGGTCGTCCTGCATCCGCCACGCGGAATTCACGTAATCCGAAACGCCTTCCGGTTTGTTGAAGTGGACGAGTGTCAGGATGCCGTTCGCCGCATCGTAGCTGCCCGCGACTGGAATGGCGCGTTTCGGGCTCAGGCCGATTTTGCCGCGCTCGCGCCCGTCGCCGCTGAAGAACAGGACGCCGTCGCCAACCTTCAGGCGGGTGGGCGGCACTTTCCCGAAATAGTCATCGTTCACCACCGGGCCGAGTTCGGATTCCGGGCCCTGCTGGAATGGGATGACCAGGGTCGTCTCCGGGGAGGGATTCAGCATGCAGAGAATCCAAACCGACAACGCGCCCGTCTCCCGCGTCCACGGTTTCGTGCCCACATTGGTCAGCCGGTTCTCCGATTCCACCGCCACCATGCGCACATCGCCGGGCAGCTCCACACCGAGCAGTTCCGCGACCCGCGCGCGATCCAGCAGGCGCACAATACGGTCCACGCGCACGTCGAGTTTCACGTTGGAATAATTCAACAGGGAGAATTCCTTGCGGAACGCGAGTGCGCCGGGCGCTTCGCCCACGACGTCGTAGGGCATCGTGTCGATGGCGGCGGGCGTCTGCCAGTGCTCGAATTCAAACGGAGCGCCGGGCGGGAAGTAGATCGAGAACTGCCCGCCCTCCGGCCCGAGCCAGAACCGCTCCGCGCCGCCGAACACGTGGATGTGCTTCTGCGGCTCGCCCGACGCGATGACGGGGCGATTGATCCATCCGTGGCTGCGTCCGTCCGCGCCCGACGCCGTACTGACCATCAACCGACCCTGATACGCCGGCGCAATCGCCGCCTGCGCCAGCCCGTCCTCGCTCTGGATCACGCGAATGTCGGTGTGCTGCCGCATGAACGCGACAACCTCGGAGAACGTCTCCGCCCGCAGCGGCGCAGCCGGCAGCAGGAGAGCGGACATCGCCAAGAGGGTCGCAGGAATGAGTCGCATGAGATGCTCCTTTGTCGGGTCGTGATGCCTTGATCCACCGTCAGGATGGGCGGACGTGTGAATCGGACGGATTGACTATGGAGATGATTCGGGCGGTGCTGCAAGCGGAATGGCGTCGGGGTGGGGTTTCGAGGACCAGGACGACGAATGGCGGGGGAACTTTCGGAGTGTTCGGGGGGTGGGATGTGGTATAGTGCGGGGTTTGCCGAACCACCCATTTCCGGACGTGTACCTATGAGTTTGGATGAGATCTTGGTCGCGGGGGCCCGCGAGCATAATTTGAAGAATGTCACGGTGCGGATCCCGCGCGATACGCTGACGGTGATTACGGGGCTGAGCGGCTCCGGGAAGTCGTCGCTGGCGTTTGACACGCTGTACGCCGAGGGCCAGCGCAAATACGTCGAATCGCTCTCCGCCTACGCGCGGCAGTTCCTGGAGCAGATGCAGAAGCCGGATGTGGACCACATTGAGGGGCTGTCGCCCGCGATCTCCATCGAACAGCGCACGGCGGGGTCGAATCCACGCTCGATTGTCGCGACGACCACGGAGATTCACGACTACCTGCGCCTGCTCTACGCAAACATCGGCACGCCGCACTGCCCGACCTGCGGGCGCCCGATCACGCAGCAGAACGCGGAGCAGATCGTCGACCAGTTGATGAAGCACCCGGAGTCGGCGAAGGTCATCCTGCTCGCCCCGAAGGTGCAGGGGCGCAAGGGGGAACAGCTGGAGCTGTTCGACGAATTGCGCAAGGCGGGGTTCGTGCGCGCCCGCGTGGACGGCGCAATCGTGGACCTCGACCAGGCGCCGAAACTCGACAAGAAAAAGAACCACACCGTCGAGGTCGTGATCGACCGCCTCGTCATCGGCGACCGCGTGCGCACGCGCATGACGGATTCCGTCGAGACCGCGCTCCGGCAGGGCGGCGGCACGCTGATCGCGCTCGTCCAGCACGGGGGCCCCGACTGGAAGGAGACGCTGTACTCGGAGAAGAACGCCTGCGTGCACTGCGGTCTCAGCTTCGACACGCTCACCCCGCGCCATTTTTCCTTCAACAGCCCGTACGGCGCCTGCCCGACCTGCCACGGCCTCGGCACGATGATGATTTATGACGAGGACCTCATTGTGCCGGACCCGTCGCTCTCGCTGGAGGACGGCGCGATCCGCGCGTGGAAGGGCGGGGGGCGCCGGTCGGCGGTCTACTACAAGGGCCTGATCCGCGCCGTCGCGAAGCACCTGAAGATCGACGTGGAGACGCCGTACAAGGACCTGCCGAAATCCGCGCGCCGCATCCTGATGGAGGGCTCCGGCGAGGAGGAGATGGAGTTCGGCTTCTGGCGCGGCGGGGCGTGGCACAAGTACCGCAAGCCGTTCGAGGGTGTGATCCCAAGCCTGAAACGGCGCTACGAGGAGACGGACAGCGAGTACATGAAGCAAAAGCTGTCCACCTTCATGAGCCGCGCCCCGTGCACGACCTGCAACGGCGCGCGCCTCCGGCCCGAGTCGCTGTCCAGCCTCGTGGGCGGCGCGTCGATCCTCGCCGTCACACAGCTCTCCATCCGGCGCGCGGCGGAGTTTTTTGATTCGCTCGCGCTGTCCGAACAACAGCAGAAGATCGCGAAGGAGGTCATCAAGGAAATCCGCCAGCGGCTTCAGTTCATGATCGACGTGGGCCTCGACTATCTCACGCTCGACCGCGAGAGCGGCACGCTGTCCGGCGGCGAGGCGCAGCGCATCCGCCTCGCGACGCAGATCGGCGCGGGCCTGGTCGGCGTGCTCTACGTCCTCGACGAGCCGAGCATCGGCCTGCACCAGCGCGACAACGAGAAACTGATCCACACGCTCAAGGAGCTGCGCGACCTCGGCAACACCGTCGTCGTCGTCGAGCACGACGAACAGACGATCCGCGAGGCGGATTACGTCATCGACCTCGGCCCCGGCGCGGGCCGGCACGGCGGCGAGGTCGTGTTCCAGGGCAAGGTGCCCGAGCTGCTGAAGTCCACGGCCTCCCTCACCGCGCGCTACATGAACAGCCACATTTCGGTGGAGGTGCCGAAGGTGCGCACGCCGACGAAGCAGGGCTGGCTCGAAGTGCAGGGCGCGAAGGAAAACAACCTCAAGGGGATCGATGTCAAAATCCCGATCGGCTGCATGGTCTGCGTGACCGGCGTGTCCGGCAGCGGCAAGTCCACGCTGGTGGACGACATCCTGCGCCGCGCGCTGTTCCGCCATTTCTACGGCGGCCGCGAGCGGCCCGGCGCGCACAAGGCGATCAAGGGGCTCGACCAGATCGACAAGGTGATCGTGATCGACCAGTCGCCGATCGGCCGCACTCCGCGCAGCAACCCGGCGACGTACACCGGCGCGTTCAACCCGATCCGCGACCTCTTTGCCCTGCTGCCGTCGTCGAAAATCCGCGGCTTCGGCAAGGGCCGGTTCAGCTTCAACGTCAAGGGCGGCCGCTGCGAGACGTGCAAGGGCGACGGCATCCTCAAGATCGAGATGCATTTCCTGCCCGACGTGCACGTGACCTGCGAGCAGTGCGCGGGCCGGCGCTACAACAAGGAAACGCTGGAAGTGAAGTACAACGGCAAAAGCATCGCCGACGTGCTCGAAATGACCATCGACGAGGCCGTCGAGTTCTTCAAAAACATCCCCGCCATCGCGCGCCGCCTGCGCACGCTGTCCGAGGTCGGCCTGGGTTACCTGCAAGTCGGGCAGCCCGCGACGACGCTGTCGGGCGGCGAGGCGCAACGCGTGAAGCTGTCGGCGGAACTGAGCAAGAAGGACACCGGGCGCACGGTGTACCTGCTGGACGAGCCGACCACGGGGCTGCACTTCGCCGACGTGCACCGGCTGGTGCAGGTCTTCCAGCGCCTGCGCGATGCGGGCAACACGCTCGTCATCATCGAGCACAACCTCGATGTCATCAAGACGGCGGATTACATTCTTGATCTCGGGCCGGAAGGTGGAGAGGGTGGGGGCCGGCTGGTCGCGCAGGGCACGCCGGAGGCCGTGGCGGCGACCCCCGGTTCGCACACCGGCCGTTACCTGGCGGGGGTGCTGGCCCCGACCGCATCTTAACCACGAATAAACACGAATCAGGAGCGGGAGTTTCGCGTGTATTGGGGTCCATTCGCGGTTAGTCTTGCCTGACGAACGTGCACAAAAAGTTTTTACAGACGTTGGAAGCGCTGAAAAAAGTTTTTACAGACGTTGCAAACGGGGCGCGCCGCTTCGGCGGGGTCGCGCTGCTGGCGTTCGTCTGCGCGTGCGGGGTCGGCGGCGTGGCGCGGGCGGAGGCGCCGGCGCGGTTTGAGAAGGATCCGAACTGGGTGGCGGGGCAGGCAGCGATGCGCGACGGGTTCCACGAGCTGGCGCGCCAGAAGTTCGAGACGTTCGTCGACAAGGCGTTTTTCAAGAGCACGAAGGCGCAGGGCACGCTGATGGCGGCGCAAGCGCTGTTCGCGCAGGGCAAGTATGCGGACACGGTGGCGCTGCTGGAGGAGCGCCGTGGATGGGCGTCGCGCGGGGATGTGGAGGGCGCGTATGTCTTCTGGATCGCGCGGGCGCAATTCGAGCTGGGCGATTACGCGGCGGTGACGCAGTCGCTGCACCGGTTTGAGCGCGAGTATCGGAGCGATCCGAATGCGGCGCAGGTGGCGCGGCTGCGCACGTTCGCGCAGATGCGGTTGGGAGAGCGCGAGGCGGCGCTGAAGAGTCTCGCGAATTTCCAGGAGCTGTATCCGGACGCGCCGGAGGTGCCGGACAATTTGCTGGATTGGGCGGGGCTGTTGCTGGAGGACGAGCGGAGCGCGGATGCGGAGCGGTTGTTGCGGCAGATCGTCGCGCGGCATCCGGGGCATGAGGCGGCGCAGTCGGCGCGGCTCTGGCTCGGACGCCTGCTCGTGGATCGCGGCGAGTACACCGAGGCGCTGGAGTTGCTGGATGCGCTGGCGCGCGCGCGCGGGCCGGCCACGGAGCCCGACACCCGCGCCGAGGCCTGGTTCGCGCTGGCCCGGATCGCGCAGGCGCAGACGAACCTCGCGGCGGCGATCGACGCGTATGAGCGCGGCGAGAAGGCGGCGGACGACTTGGGGCTCAAACTTGAGCATCGTATCGCGCGCGGGCGTCTGCTCGCGGCGACGGGCCAGCAGGAACAGGCGCTGGCGCTGTTCGAGTCGGCGGTCGCCTCCGCGGCGAAGCACGAGGGGGCGGGCGAGGCGCAGCTTGCGCTGGCGGATGTGTTGTTGCAGATGGGGCGGCATGAGCGCGCACTGGAGGCCTATCAGGGGTATCTCGACGCGTTCGACGACAACGCGGGCGAGGCGCGGGCGCAGATGGGGCGCGGGTGGGCGCTGTGGCATCTGGCGCGCTACGCGGAGGCCGCGGCGGTGTTTGAGCGCGCGGCGGCGATCCAGCCGGAGTCGTCCGCGCGCGAGCAGGCGATGATCAAGACGGCGGACGCGCTGTTTGCGAACAACCAGTTCAAGTCCGCGGAGGACATGTACCGGCGCGCGCTCGAGGCTTTCCCGAACAGCGCGCTCGCGCCGCAGGTGCTGCTGCAGGTGGCCGAGAGCCAGGCGCGGCTGCGCGAGTTCGCGGCGGCCGAGCGCACGCTGGATGAGGTGGCGGCGCGGTTTTCCGCGGACCCGCTGGCGGTGCGTGCGATGATGCGCCGGGCGGCGCTGCAGGAGGAGCAGGGGCGCTGGCCCGAGGCGATGGCGCTGTATGACGGGCTGCTGACGAATACGCTGGCCTCCGTCGCGCGGGGCGAGGCCCTGTTGCGCGCGGGTGTTGCCGGCTATCGCGGCGGCGATTTCACATCCGCGCTGGAGCGGCTTGATCGCGTGCTGGCCGAGCAGCCGGAGGGCGTGTGGACGGAGCAGGCGATGGCGTTGCGCGGGCGGGCGCTGCATTTAAATGGCGACACGCGTCGCGGATTGCAGGCGGCGCAGCAGTTCCTCGACCGCTATCCGAATTCCGCCGCCGTGCCGGAGCTGCGCTTTTGGATGTCGGAGCAGCATTTCAACCAGGGCGCCTATCGCGCGGCGGAGACGAACCTGCTCGACCTCGTGCGGGCGCATCCGCTGAGCGAGTGGGCCGATGATGCGCTGTACTGGGCGGGCCGGGCGGCGACCGCGCAGGGCGAGTACCGCCGCGCGCTGACGGCGTTTAACGAGGTGACGCGGGCCTACACCAATTCGGCGCTCGCGCCGGACGCGCGTTTCGCGCAGGGCGACGCGTTGAGCGAGCTCGGCGAATACGCCGGCGCGCTGCTGGCGTTCGACGACGTGGTCCGCCGATTCCCCGGGCATCCGCTGGCGGACCGCGCGCGCGGGCGGCAGGGCGACTGCCAGTTCATGCTCGGCGCGGAGCGGCCGGAGCGCTACCAGGAGGCGATTGCGAGCTATCGGGCGTTGCTGGACAACCCGGCCGCGCCGCTTTCGCTTCGGCTGCAGGCCGAATTCAAGATCGGCCGCTGCTACGAGCGGCTCGACCGGACGGCCGACGCGTTCCGCTATTACGTCAACACCGTCTACGGCTGGCTCGCGGCACGGGACCGCGGGCAGTTCGCGGAGCCGGTCTGGTTTGTGCGCGCGGCCTTTGGCGCCGCGGCGCTGAAGGAGGCGGAGCAGCAGTGGGACGAGGCCATCCGCATCTATGAGCGGGTCATCGCCGCCGGGCTTCCGGCCGGCGCCGACGCGGAGAAACAGATACAAAAAATCCAAGGCCGCCGGGCCGCGCTGTTGAGCGATGCGCCGGCGGGGAGTGTGACGCGATGATGCATGTGATGCAATTGGGCGGGCCGGTGTTGTGGGTGGTCGGCGCGGTCTGCGCGATCATCGTGTTCCTGATCGGGATGAACCTGCTGCACCTGCACCGCGCCTCGCTGCGCGGCGGGGATTTCCTGTCCGGCATTTTCAACAACCTGCAGCGCGGAAATGACATGGAGGCCGTCGCACTGTGCGACGAGACGCCGGGGCCGGTGTCCGAGATGGCGCGCGTCGCGATTCTGGAACGGCGCCAGGGTGCGCCGCGCATCCGCCAGGTCATGGAGGAGGTCGGCGCCATTGAAATCGCGCGGCTGGAGCGCGGACTCCCGCTGCTGCTGGCGCTGGCGCAGCTCGCGCCGATGCTCGGCCTGCTCGGCACCGCGGTGGGGATGTGGCAGATGGTGGACACCTTGTACCAGCAGGCCCCGCTGGTGCATGCGGGCGATCTCGGCGGCGGTCTGCGCATGGCGTTGCTGACGACGATTGGCGGGTTGTCCGCGGGGTTGATCGGCTATTTCGGCCACGCGTGCCTGGTGACGCGGGTGGGCCAGGTGGTGACGGAAATGGAGCGCGCCTACCTGCAGATCGCGCACTTCCTCACGCAATTACCCGAGCCGCGCGAGGGCGCCTGACATGGCCCCGTCGATCGAGATGCCGTCGGAACGGCTGTGCATCTTCCGCCGCCATTTCAGGGCGGCGAACCGCGCGCCGCGCGCCTTCCTGACCGTTGCGCCCTGGGTGGATTTCGCGCTGCTCATCCTGCTCGTGCTGATCCAGCAGTCCGCGAGTGTCCTGCGCCCCGGCGTGCGCATGGAGTTGCCGGCGGCGCCGTTCGCGGACGGCATGCGGCCGGATGCGCTGGTGCTGACCGTTCCGCAGGAGGGGATGTTCTTTTTCCAGGACGAGCGCCTGACGATGGATGGCGTTTCCCTGGCGCTCGCGCGTGCGTCGCGCGCCCGTCCCGACGCGGCCTTGATCATTGAGGCGGACGAGCGCGTTGCGCACGGCACGCTGGTCTCGCTGTACAACATGGCGCGCGCCTCCGGCATACGCGAAGTGTTGCTGGCCTCGCGCCTGGAGAAACACCCGTGAGGAGCCGCCACGCGCTGCAACGCGCGCGCGAAGCCGCGCTCGCCGCGCTGATGGCCGCGGCGTTCATGGCGGGGTGGGCCTGGCTCGCCGAGGCGACGTGGACCACGCCGCCCGACGCGCGCACCGCGCCGCAAGTGACGCGGCTGGCGCATTGGCCTGACGCGGCGGAGGGTCCCGGCGCGATGGCGTGGGACCGCGATCCGCGCGCCCTCTGGTCGCCGGTGTTGTTCGCGCTGCCGACGGCGGTGGGGTTCAGCGCGCCCCGTCAGCCCGGCGAACAGGCTGCGGCGGCGCCGTGGCTGGCTTCGCGCGACGGCGGCGGTCTGCTGTTGCAATGGCTGCCCTCCGCGCCGCCGCCCGTGCCCGCCCTGCAACCGCGCACGCGGGCGGAGGTCGATGAAGCACTGGCGAACCGGTGGACCCGTGTGCCCCGGCCCGGCGATCCCTTCTCATCGGCCCCGGTCACGGGCGCCGTGCTGCATCTCGAATGGCCGGATGGCGCGCCGGATCTCGCCGGCCCCGTGCCGGACCTGCTGTCGCCGCCCGCCGCACCGGACGAGCGCGGATGGGAGCTTGCCGCCACGCTGTATGTTTCCGAGCGCGGCGATGTGCAGGGCGTATTCCTGGAGCCGAACAACGTGCCGCGCGAGCGCGCCGAGCAGGTGGTCCGCCAGCTCCGGCGCATCCGCCTGAACCCCGGCCGCGCGCAGCAGGTGCGCATTGCGCTCATGTTGCAACGGCCGGCGCTGCTGCGCGCCGACCGCGCGGGGGAGGCGCCGTGAACGCCGACTGGTCCACCGCCGCGCTCTGGGTCCCGCCGGTTTTCGCCCTTGTGATGATTTTCGGCGCATGGATATATTACGCGACCCGCAAGGGCTTGCCGGACAATCCGTGGTCCGCGGGCCGCCTCTACCGGTGCGCCTCCTGCGGGCGCATCTATGTGGAACCCCGCCAGGTCCCCATGTCCCGCTGTCCCGATTGCGACCGTTTGAACGAAGCGCCGGCGCGTTGACGCCGGCCGGAAAGACACACCATGAGCCGCGAGTCCAACGAAACCCCCGTCGTGAAGATCAACCTGCTGAAGTGGACGCCGTCCAGCCCCACGCAGGGCGTCCTCGACTTCATCGTGCGTCCCTCCGTCCTGCCGGAGGCGGAAGCGACCGCGCGCCGCGTGCTCGACGACATCCGCGCGCGCGGCGATGCCGCGGTCTGCGAATATGCGGCCCAGTTTGACGACAGCAAACTCGCGCCCGCGAAACTCGCCGTGACGAAGGCCGAGCGCATGGCCGCGCTCGACAAGGTGGATGGCGAATTCAAGAAGGCCGCGGGCGAGGCGCTTGCGCGCATCCAGAAATTCGCGAAAGCCGGTCTGCGCAAGGACTGGAACATCCTCACGCCGAAGGGCGGGGCGCTCGGCGAGCAGTTCCAGCCAATGGACCGCGTCGGGTGCTACATCCCCGGCGGCGCGGCGCCGCTGGCGTCCACCGCGCTGATGACCGTGGGCCTCGCGCGCGCGGCGGGCGTGCAGGAGATTGTCGCCTGCACGCCGGCGGAGAAGGGCGGCAAGCTCAACGCGAACGTGCTCTATGCGCTCGACCTCGCAGGTGCGACGGAAATCTACCGCATCGGCGGCATCCAGGCCATCGGCGCGATGGCGTACGGCACGAAGACCATCGCGAAGGTGCAGAAAATTGTCGGCCCCGGCGGCCCGTATGTGACCGCTGCGAAGAAGCTGGTGTACGGCGACGTGGACCTCGACATGGTCGCCGGTCCGAGCGAAGTCGCGATTCTCGCGGACGACTCCGCCGTCGCCAAACACGTCGCGGCGGACCTGCTCGCGCAGGCGGAACATGGAACGGGCCACGAGCGCGCGCTGCTGGTGACGTCCTCGCCGCAACTCGCGTATGCCGTCAGCGAGGAGCTGCCGCGCCAGGCCGCCGAGCTGGAGGCCTCCGCGGCGGTGTACCGCGTGCTCAACGAAGGCACGCTCATCGCGATCGTGGACAACCTCGACATCGGCATGAACCTGATCAACGACTTCGCGCCGGAGCACCTGGAAATCATGTGCCGGGAGCCGCGCATCTGGCTCAAGAAAGTGCGCCGCGCGGGCGCGGTCTTCATCGGGCCGTGGACGCCGGAATGCGCCGGCGATTTCGTCGCGGGCCCCAGCCACGTGCTCCCGACCGGCGGCACCGCGGCGTTGTTTTCCGGCCTGACGGTCGATTCCTTCCGCCGCCGCACGAGCTACATTTCCTTCACCCGCGCCGACCTGCAGGAGGTCCTCCCCGCGATCGACCAGTTCTCCCGCGTCGAACGTCTCCCCGCCCACGGCCGCTCGGCCAAGATCCGGTTCGAGAAGTAGGGTTGCCCGCATGACGCTCATCCGTTCATCCGTGGCCGCGTTGACGCCGTACACGCCGGGCGAGCAGCCGCGTGTGCCGGGGTTGATCAAACTTAATACGAACGAGAATCCGTATCCGCCGTCGCCGCGGGTCGCGGAGGCGCTGCGTGGATTCTCCGCCGAGTCGTTGCGACTCTATCCGGACCCGATGGCGGTCCAGCTTCGGACGATGATTGCCGGGTTGCACGGTTGCGCGGTGGAGCAGGTGTTTGCCGGGAACGGCTCCGATGAGGTGTTGGCGCTGTGCACGCGCGCGTTTGTGGAGCTGGGCGGAACCATTGGCTTTTTCGATCCGTCCTATTCGCTGTACCCTGTGCTTTCCGCGATCGCCGACGTCCGCGTGCTGCCGGTTCCGTTGGATGAGCACTTCGGCCTCCCGCATCCCCTCGCGCAGCCGGCGTCGCTCTTTTTCCTCACCACGCCGAACGCGCCCACGGGCCTGTTGTATCCGCGCGCCGGGGTGGAGGCGTTTTGCCGGGCGCAGGCGGGTGTTGTGGTCCTCGACGAGGCGTACGCCGATTTCGCCCCGGATTCCTTCGCGGACCTCGCGCTGCGCCTGCCGAATGTCCTCGTCTCGCGCTCGCTGTCGAAGTCGTATTCCCTTGCCGGGTTGCGCCTGGGGTATGCGATCGGTCCGGCGCCGCTCATCGAGGCGCTCTACAAGATCAAGGATTCCTACAACCTCGATGCGCTGACGCAGGCGCTCGGCGCGGCGGCGCTCGGGGACCAGGCGTGGATGTGCGCGAATGCGGAAAAGATCATCGCCACCCGCGAACGCGTGGCGCGCGACCTGCGCGCGCGGCAGTGGACGGTCCTGCCGTCCGCGGCGAATTTCCTTTTCGCGCGCCCGGCGCGCAAGCCGGCCCGTGCGGTGTTTGACGACCTGCGCGCGCGCAACATCCTGGTGCGCCATTTCCCCGGCCCGCGAACGGGCGAGTATCTCCGCATCACCATCGGCACCGATGAACAAATGGATGCGTTGCTTTCCGCGCTGGATGCGACGGCATGAAAAGCCGTTCGAGAACGGCATCGATTTTCCTCCTCTTTTTTGGGCTGCCCTTTGCCGGGGTCGGCCTGTTTGTCGGGAGCCTTGCGTATCGCGCCACCACGGAGGGCGAGCAGATGCGCCAGTGGCAGGTGGTCACGGGCCGCCTGCTGGAAACTGAACTGGTCACGTCACGCGGCGACAAGTCCACGACCTACAGGGCCACCGCGCGCTATCGTTACGTGGTGGATGGACGCCCGTACGAGGGCGAGCGCGTCGGGCTGCACCGCGGGTCGGACAACATCGGCGCCTGGCACGCGGACCGGCATCGCGAATTGCAGCAGGCGCTGCGCGAGGGTGGTGCGATTCCCGTGTACGTGAATCCGGCGGACCCTTCGCAAGCCGTCCTTTTCCCCGGCGCCCGCCGGGAGCTCCTGTGGTTCTATGCGCTGTTTGGCGGCGTATTTGCCCTCGCGGGGCTCGGCATCTCGACGGGTGGCGTCGTGGCGTTTATCAAGAGCCGCTCCTCGGGCCGGCTCGCGGCCGCTTTTCCCGCCGAGCCGTGGCGCTGGCGCGCGGATTGGGCGGCCGGGCGGGTGCGCTCCAGCACGCGCGCGGCGGCGATCGGCCTGATGTGCTTTGCCGTTTTCTGGTCGGTGTTTGTCAGCGTCTTCCTCATCCTCGCGCTGCAAAATCCGCGCGATGTGCCGGTGCCCGCGTGGGTGGTCATCGGGCTGTTCCAGTGCATCGGGCTCGCCCTGCTGGCGTGGTCCGTGCGGAGCCTGCTGGTGGCGAAACGCTACGGCGCCGCGATTTTCCACCTGGCATCGGTGCCCGGCGTGCTGGGCGGCTCGCTGGCGGGTGTCGTGGCGCTGCCGAGCTATGCGGAGCCGTACGAATCGTATCGCGTGAGCCTTGCCTGCGAGCGGCAGGTGCGCCGCGGAAAAAACACCAGCACGGAGACCGTGTGGAGCGCGGAACGGGAGCTGGACCCGGCGGCGTTGCCGGCGCGGATGGACGGCGTGCAGGTCCCGGTCCTCTTTGGCCTCCCGCTGGATCTCCCGCCCAGCGGCCACCCGGTGACGTGGCGCCTGCGCGTGCGCGCGAAGCAGCCGGGGGTGGATGTGGACGTCCAGTTCGAGGTGCCGGTCTTCCGGACGGAGGCGAGCCGGGCGGATTTCCAGCTCGACGAGGCGCCGTACGCGCGATACCTGCGCGCTACTCCGCGCGCAGCGCCTTGAAGAACGATTGGAGGATGACGCGGCAGTCCTCCTCCATGAAGCCGGCGCGATACTGGCAGCGGTGATTCAGCGTGTCGCTCTGCAGGATCTGGAATTTGGAGACCGCGCCCCCGCGCTGCGGATCGCTCAATCCCCAGACGACCATCGGAAGCCGCGCGAGGATGATGGCGCCGGCGCACATGGGGCAGGGCTCTTTCGTCACGTAGAGCACGCAATCGTTCAGCCGCCAGTCACCCAGCGCCGCCGCCGCCTGGGTGATCGCGATCACCTCCGCGTGGGCGGTGGGGTCTTTCAGCGTCTCGACCTGGTTGCAGGCCTGGGCCACGAGGCGGGCGCCGTGGAAGATCGCCGCGCCAATCGGAACTTCCTTCATCTCGGCGGCGCGCCGGGCCTGGCGCAAGGCCACGCCCATGTGGTCCGCGCGGGGCGTCCACAAGGCATCGGTCAGGGAGGGGCACTCGTCAGGCATGGGTCGATGCTAGCGCGGCGGGGCGCGGCGCGCCATTTGATTTGACAACCGGTCTCATCCTCCTAGATTCGACCCATGCCTCGCCTTCCACCTTGGATCCGCCTCCGCATGAATGCGGACAGCGATTTCAGCAAAGTCCACGAACTGGTCGGGGACCTCGGCCTGCACACGGTGTGCAAGAGCGCGAAGTGCCCCAACATGCACGAATGCTGGGGGCACGGAACCGCGACCCTCATGCTGCTCGGCAACGAATGCACGCGCGCGTGCCGCTTCTGCGCCATTTCGGCGGGTCGCCCGAAGAAGCTCGATCGCGACGAGCCCCAGCGCGCGGCGGAAGCCGCCAGGCGCATGAACCTCAAGCACGTCGTGCTGACCAGCGTGGCGCGCGACGACCTGCCGGACGGCGGCGCCGGCATCTTCGCGGACACGATCCGCGCGATCCGCGCGGAACTGCCCTCGGCCTCGGTGGAGGTCTTGATTCCCGATTTCCAAGGCGACGAGGCATCGCTCAACATCGTTTTGGAGGCGGCGCCGGATGTGATGAACCACAACCTGGAAACCGTGAAGCGTCTCCAGGCCGCCATCCGGCCCCAGGCGTCCTACGGCCGCTCGCTTTCCGTTTTGCGAGCGGCCGCCCGTTCGCCCCACGCGCCCGCGGTAAAATCCGGCGTGATGGTGGGACTTGGCGAGACGGACGAGGAATTGCTCGAGGCGATCCGCGACCTGTACGAGGCCGGGGTCCGCCTGTTGACCATCGGGCAATACCTACAGCCCACGCGCGCGCATCGCCCGGTGATGCGCTACGTCGAACCCGAGGCCTTCGCGCGCTACGAGGCGTATGCCCGTTCGCTCGGCTTTTTCGGCATCGCCTCCGGCCCCATGGTGCGCTCGTCGTACCGGGCGGAGGAACTGTTGCAGGCGGCGCGAGAGGCTATGTCCGCCGCCTCCTGACGGGGGCTGCATGGCGTCTTATCCTTCGTATCGAGTGGCCGCGTGGTTGAGCCGGCGATTGCCCGCGCGGATGGCCTACTGGGTCGGCTTGCGCATTGCGGACCTCTACTTTGCTTTTTCGTCGAACTCGCGTCGCGCGGTGCACCACAACCTCGCGCAAGTGCTGCGCTGGCGCGGCGTCGAGCCGGCCCGTTACGCGCTGGCGGGCCTGACGCGCAAGACCTTCCAGTACTACGGGAAATATCTGGTCGATTTCTTTCGCTGCACGCAGCTCACGGCGGAAGGCATGCGGGACGCGGTGAGCCTGGAGCATCCGGAGCGCCTGGCGTCGGCGCATGGCGCGGGTCGCGGCGTCATCATCGCGACCGCGCATCTGGGGAATTGGGAAATGGGCGCGGCAGTGTTGAAGGCGATGGGCTATTCACTGACGGCGGTGGTTGCCCCCGCGCGGCTGCCGCGTCTTGAACAACTGTTGCGGCGCCAGCGCGAGGAGCGGGGGATGCACGTCGTGCCGGTCGGACACTCCGCCCGCCACTTGTTGCGCGCGCTCAAGCGAGGGGAACTGGTCGGCTTGCTCGCGGACCGCGATTTTTCGCACGAGCAGCAGTCGGTGGAGCTCTTCGGCAAGACCGTCCACATGCCGCGCGGTCCCGCCTGGCTGGCCCTGCACAGCGGCGCGCCGATCCTGCCCGCCTTCCTGCTGCGGCAGGAGGACGACACGTTTCTGTTCCGCCTGCACGAACCGATTGTGCCGAAGCCGGGCGACGACGTGACCTCGTTGAGCCTGCGCCTGCGCGATGTCCTGCAGGAGGCGATAGGCGCCTGTCCGCACCAATGGTTCATCTTCCACGACTTCTGGGCTCCGGAGCCGGTTTCCACATGACGACATCAATGGAACCCCTGCGCATCTGCGCGATCATTCCCGCCTTCCGCGAAGCGGCGCGGATCGCGCCGGTCATCGCGGGCGTGCGCGCGCAGGGATTGGCGCCGGTTGTCGTGGACGATGGATCCGGCGACGGCACGGCGGAAGCCGCCGAGGCGGCGGGTGCGGTGGTCGTGCGCCATCCCGTGAACAAGGGAAAGGGCGCGGCCTTGCAAACCGGATTTGCCTTTGCCCGCGAGCAGGGCTTTGCGTGGATCGTCACGATGGATGCCGACGGGCAGCATGCGCCGGATGATCTGCCCGCTTTCCTGGAGGCGATCCGGCGCGGCGATGCGGAGGTCGTGGTGGGGAACCGGATGCGGGATGTCCACGACATGCCGTGGATTCGCCGCGCGACGAACTGGATCATGAGCGCGTGGCTCAGCCGCATCATGCGGCAGCGCGTGCCCGACACGCAGTGCGGCTACCGCGCCTACCACGCGACCCTGCTGCCGCACCTGGTCTCCAACAGCACGCATTTCGACGCCGAGTCCGAGGTGCTCATCCGGCTCGCGCGGCGCGGGTTCCGCATCGCCTCGGTGCCCATCCGCACGATCTACGGCGACGAAAAAAGCAAAATCCGCCCCGTGCGCGACACCTTGCGATTCATCAAGATGCTGTGGCGGCTGCGCGCGACGACGCCGTGATCACCGCCGCCCGGTTTATTCCTTCGCCACGATCTTGTTCAGCGGATTGGCCTTCGACTGGAGATTGTCGAGGACCGTGATGATGATGAAGCCGGCGATGCACAGGCCGAGCGACAGCCAGAACTGTCCGTTGAGATCGGGCCAAACGACGGTTTCGCGGATCGGGATGATTTCCCCCTTCGGATTTGTCGCCGTCTCCAGCACCACCCGGAAGGGCCAGATTTTCCAGAGCGAACCGATCATGAACCCGACCAAGAGCGTGATGGTGACCTGACGGAATCGCTTCAAGAGCCACGTCAGCACGTGAGAGAAGGAAATGATGCCGACCACCACGCCCGCGCCGAAGGGCAGCAACGTGATCACGTCCAGCGTTTTCACCGCGTCCATCACAAACTTGTACTGGCCCAGGATGAACAGGATGAACGACCCGGAGATGCCCGGCAGGATCATCGCCATGATGGCAATGGCCGCGCACCAGAACAAGGTCAACGGATCATTCGGCATGTTCATCGGGACCATGCGCACGATCAGATACGCGCCGACGGCGCCGATAATACAGGTGACGATCATCGCCGGGGTCCATTTCACATGCGTGCTGACGGAGACGATCGACGCCAGGACGAGTCCGAAAAAGAAGGCGAACAAGGGAACCGGGTGGTGCTCCAGCAGCCAGGTGATGACATGCGCGAGCGAGACAAGCGTTCCGCCGAGCCCGATGCCGAGGGCGAGCAGGAACTTCCAGTTCACATGCTCCAGCGCGTCCTTGATGCGGAAGCGCAGCAGCAGTTTGACGAAGCCCCAGTTGAACGACTTGATCGTGGCCAGCAGTTCGTCGTAGATGCCGAGGATAAACGCCATCGTGCCCCCGGACACGCCCGGCACCACGTCAGCCGCGCCCATCGCGATGCCGACACCGGTGATGCCGAGATAATCTGAAAATGTACGTTTGGCGGGTTTCGCGTTTTCCATGGAACTCCTCCAGCAATGGCCGCGCATTCAACAACAAGGATGCCCGGCGGCCAAGCGGAATCCGGCGCTACGGCAGGCGCCGCACGGTGACCGTGCGGACGGCGACGGACTCCTCGCCGGCGTAGATGAATGCGAGCAGGAAGGGCAGGTTGTTGGGGATGTCCACCTCGAAGGCGGTTTCGCGGCCCGCGGTCATCTCCGTGCGGCCGATTTCCGTGCCCTCGGGGCAGGCGGCGATCCACTGGCCCGCCCGTCCGCTCGCGGTGTGCGTGGTCTCGGCGTCGATCTCGATGCGATAGCGACCAGGCGCGAGCGGTTGCTTGGGTCCGTAGAAGATGAGGTCGCGCCGTTCGCGCGCGGGTTTGAAGACGACCGCGTCGCGCGCGAGATCAATGTGCCCGGCGTGGAAAAAGGTTGGGGCGGGAATCTCCATGGATTCGCCCGGCTCCAGCGCATGCCATTCGCCGGCCGCCAGCTTCAGGATGTCCACCTCCACCGTGCCCTCGCCGGCCCGGAGCGCAAGCGCGACCGCAGGCACGCCGGTCCATTCGCCGGCCGGGATCTCAATCCACTGCCAGTCCTCAAACTCGACCGCCACTTCGGTCTCTCCGGCGGGCGCGCCGCCAATCAGACGTTCGGCGTGCATCGTGCCCGCGCCGCGCGCCCGCACCCACCAGCGCGACTCCGGAAGGGCGATGGCGCCCAGTGGCGCGGTTTCCAACCGTGCGGCGCCCGAGAGCCGGACATACGCGCCGGCACTCGCCGAGGGGTCCTTCACTTCGCTGGCATCGGTGCGCGCCTGGCGCTCCGCTTCGATGCGGCGCGCGGGGAAGTGAAAGACCCAGTTGGTCGCCACCGGCTCGCGCACGGTGGCGGACGGCAGGATGCGGAAGGCCCACGTGGGTCCATCCTGTGCGATCGATTCGAGGCGGGGGTGGTTCAGCAGGCCGGCGAGGGCCGTAGCGACGGGATAGATGCTGACCTTCTCCGGGTAGAGGTCCTCGTGCAGGATGATGTGCTCGATGCCGCGCGCCCTCAGGCTGTCCAGTTGTTCGTCGGAGGCGAAGCCCTGGTTCAGCGTCCGGTAGCGCTCGAAGACATCCTGCACATATTCGAGCGGCACGAACGGCCGGTAGCCGTTGATCATCCGCACGCGATAGAGCGTGGCGTAATACTGGTAGACCGAGGTGTAGTGCGAGTCGCCGGGCCAGAGCGGCAGGACGATGGCGCGCGGCTTCCGCTCGCGCGCTTCGGCGTCCTGCGCGGCGGCGGCATACGCGGCGTTCGAGTCATCAACCAGGCTGACCAGCAGTTTGGTTTGGAAAAAATACTCGATCGCAAAACCGGCGCCGACGGCCAGCGTGATCCAGCGCGCCCGCGCGCCGAGACGTTCGCGGGCCAGTTGAAGAACCAGCGCCGTGCCCACGGCCAGCAAGGCCGGCAACACGACATAGATCTTCGCGGTCTGGCGGATCATGTCGTATTGGGGGACATACTTGCGCGCCGCCGTGAAGAGGCGTCCCTCCCACGGGCTGAACGGCCCCATCGAGAGCAGGACCACGCCGGTCGCGCCGAGCGCCATCAGCAGCATCAACAGGGCGCGGCGTCGCGCGGCGGGTTCGCGCGTGCGCGTCACATGAAGGCCCCAGGCGATCACGCCGATGGCGAGGACGCCGATGATGAGGTAGCCGAGGTAAATGTGATACGATACATCGATTTCGTGCCACGCCCAGAGCCCCTCGGATTTCGGCGAAAAGAGCGCAACTTCGCGGATCGAGCGGCCATCCGCGGCGTGCGACTTCTGGATGTGGCGCGTGCCCATCTTGGTCTGCAGGAGGGCGAGCACGCTGAGAAGCACCGTGGGTGCGAGAGCCAGCGCGAGGCGTCCATACGCCGCGGCTTTGCGCCACTCGAAGGACGTGCGCTGCGAGAAGGCGACGAGGCACCAGACGGGCACCATCAGCGCGCCGAAGAAAAACGCATGCGTATCCGTGCAACTCGCGAAAAAGACCGCGAGGCCCGCCATCCAGCCCCCGCGCATCCGGTCGTCGCGCACCGCGCGGTCGAGTCCCAGCAGCAGGAGCGGTATGAACGTCATGCCGAAGCCCGCCGGGCTGCCGCCATAGAGCTGGATCCACTGGTACGGGAACAGGATGGCCAGCAACGCACAGACCCCGGCGATCCAGTCGTCATCGGTGTAGCGACGCGCCAGCAGCCAGGTGAACCACGCCGCGAGCCAGAGCGCGAGCAGGCTCACCGCGTTCCACGCGAACGCCTGGTTGCCGACCGCATGGAATCCGGCGAAGGCGAGGGAGTAGGGGAAATAGTAGGAGCCGGGCCGGAACCGCTCCGCGTCATCGCCGGTGTTGAACTCGTACAGGTTGTAGAAGAACGGCGTCTGGCCGGACAGGTAGTCGCTGAAAATCCACATGTAGTAGAGGAATTGCAGGTGATCGCCCGGCATCATATGGACGAGGTTGTACCGCGGATTGTCGCGCTTGCTGACGCCGACCGACAGGGCGTCATTAAACATCGCCGGCAGCGGCCACGAGACGGGCAGCCAGACGGCGAGGGTCAGGACCAGTGCGCAAAGCAGGCGTTGCCAGGATTTCACACAAAAACTCCGCGTCCGGGCCTACGTTCCGGCCGGGACGTCCTGCACATATACTTCGATTTCGCCCACGGTCCAATTCCGATGTGTGCGCGGCACGGCGATTTCGATCCGCACCCCGTCCGCGATCTCGCCCAAGAAATGGAAGGAGCGCGTCGCGCGCCCGTAGCGCGGATGCCCCCGGGCGATCTCGAACTTGTCGAGCCCGCCGCGCTCGGCCTCCCGGGCCAGGGTCCACGCGCCGTTCCTGCGCAGCCACACGCGATACTTCGACGGCGTGTCGTCCGTGAACACGCCGTGCCAGAGTACGACGCGATTGAGCGGTTCCGGCGCGTCCCAGGTTGCCGTCATCCATTCGCTGCCGTTCATCGTGTTTGTTGTCGTCCAGACGCTGTGCGCTTGTCCATCGTTGGCCAGCGCGACATCGGTGCGTCCCGGGGATGCGTCCACGGTGAGGCGCGCGGGCGAAAGGCGTGTGCCGTCGGGGCGCGGCGGGTCCGGGATGAAGTTATGGAAAATACGGAACACCCCCGCCGTGGCCACGGAGCAGCGCACCCCCATGTCGCGCTGGTGCCGTTCGAACGTGCGCGCCCGCAATCCGCGCGTGCGGTCGTTCAGCACATAGGCGATGCGCGGCCCGGCCCAGACATCCTCCAGAAACGGATAGGGCCAGTGCGGGAACCGCTCGTTGTACGGCTGCGCGCTTGCGATCTCCCGTCCGGATTGAAAGGCGATGCGGTAGGCCACGCCATAGGACGCGACCGTGTGGCGGATGCCGTTTTCGCGCAGCCATTCCAGCGCAGGCGCGAGGTCGGGCACACCGGCGCGCTGGTGGGCGAAATCCGGGGTGCGCCATTCGCGGATGAGGCGCGCGGAGGACCACGTATTGAGCGCCAGCAGCGCCGCGGCCACGGCGTAGATCGCGACACGGAGTCCGCGCCGTCCCCCCGCGAGGTCACCGAGGAGGAACGGAACCGCAAGGGCGGCGGGCAGCAGATAGCGATAGCTGGTGCTGTCCGCGCGCGTGCTCGCCGAGAAGGCGAGCAAATTCAGGATCAACACCGCGAGCCACGCGTCGGACAGGCCGATGGACCCGCGGACGACACGGCGCGCGCTTTTCGCGAACTGCGCGAGCAGCAAGGCGGCGATCAGGGCGACAACCAGCAGGCGCACGCCGTCAAACGGCCCGGGAAGGGCATCCGTACCCGGGAAGGGCACCACGCGCCAGCCGAGGATGTCCGGCAGCGTGTACGGAAGCGCCATATCGAAAAGGCGCTTCGGAATCTCCGTCAGCGAGGCGAGCGACTCCACGGATTGATGCGCGCCCGGAAAGCGCCAGCGCGCGAGAAGATACGGCGCGAGGCCGGCGGACAGGCCGACGGCATAAACGCCTGCGCGTTCGAGCAGCGCCCCGCGGGGCGTGAGCCGGAGTGCGAGCAGCAGGGCGGGCAGCGCGAAGACGACGATGAGTTGGTGGCTGCTGAAGCAGAGGCCTGCGGCGATTCCGTGGACCAGCATCCACACCCATCCGCGCGATGCGCGCGCGGTGTGGTCGGCGCAGGTGAGCAGCAGCGCGCCGCCAAAGAGCAGGGCGGCGTACCCCGGCATGGAGTAGGCGCTCTGGATCATCAGGACGTAGCTCGAGGGCAGGAGCAGCAGCGCCGCGCCCACGAGGCGTCCGTGCGGCGAGTCGGTCTGCCGGAACAACAGTCGCAGGAGCAACCCCAGCGTCGCGGCGTGCAGCAGGAACGGCAGCATCCGGGCGCCGGCCGCGTTGTCCGGAAGAAACGGGAGCAGCGGCGCGATGGCGAATGATTCGATGGGGAAGAGATACGGTTGCGCGAGGAAAAGCAGGGGCAGATCGCCGGCGCGGATCTGCTGCGCGAGCAGCATCAGGACGCTCTCATCGGAACTCGGTTGGAGCGTGGAGACGCTGATGCCAAAGAAGAACAGGCGCAGCAACACGCCCGCCACGGCGAGGAGGAAAAGCGCAGCCGTGGCGCGGCGTAGGAATGGGCTGTTGGAAGCCGGATCTGACATCGGCGCACATGCTACGTGACGCCGGGCCTCCTGTCGTGAGTTATTATGTAGAAAGATGCTGTCGCAACGAGGGCAGGCGCAGCTCGATCGGGGCGATGTGCACGCGGGGATCGACCATGCGCTGGTCGTAGACGAAGTCTTCCGAGGGCTCGACACGCCAGTGGCCGCCGTGCAGGACATTGAGGGCCGATGCAATTTCAAAGAAGGACCAGCGGCTGTTCGCATTGACGTGATACAAACCGGCCGGTTTCGCGAGCAGGTCCAGCAGCGCCGCCGCGGTGTCGGGCAGGAACGAGGTGGCGGGCAGCCACTTCGTGCTCGCGCGGATCACGCCCTCCGTCCGCATCTTCTCCGCGAAAAACACCAGCATGTTGTTTCCCGTGGCGCGCTCGCCGATCTGCCAGCCGATCCGTGCGACCCGTGAGTCCGGGTTCGCGGCCCGCGCCGCGTGCTCGCCCTGCAGCTTTTCAAACCCGTAGCCGCCCGTTGCGTCAGGTTCCGACTCCGGCGTGAACGGCCCCTTCGCGTTGTCCGAAAACACCATCACCGTGCTGATATACAGGAAGGGGATACCGCGCTCCGCCGCCGCGCGCGCGAGGCGGGCCGTCCAGTCGATGTTCACCAGCCGCCCTTCGTCGGGCCGCCCTGTGCCCGTCGACGGCACGGCGGCATGAATCAGCGCGTCCGGCGCGATGCGATCCAGATACGCGGTGAGCCCCGTAGCGTCATCCGGCGCGCACGCCGCGCGATCCCACGGCGTGAACCCATCCCCGCGCCCCGAGGCCGCCGCCCGCAGCGCCGTTCCCAGCGTTCCGTTCCCCCCCGTAACCAGCAGGTGCATGCGGGGAACGTATCACACGCAAATTTACAACGCCTGTAAAAACTGTTTCCGCGCGCGTGCAACGTCTGTAAATTGCAGAGCCTGCAAAAAGGAATCCGTCATGACCCGACTTAATGAACGCCCGGAATGGAAGAAGCTCGTTTCGCACAGCAAGAGCATCAAGAAAAAGCACCTGCGCGAATTGTTCGCGGAGGACCCGAAACGCGCGAAGAAGTTCTCGCTGCAGGTGGGCGATCTCTTTTTGGATTACTCCAAGAACCGGGTCGTCGGGCGCACGATGATCTACCTGCAGGCGCTGGCGGAGTCGGCGGGCCTGCAGGCCGCGATTGCCGCGATGTTCGCGGGGGAGAAGATCAACGCGACGGAAAACCGCGCGGTGCTGCACGTTGCGCTGCGCAACCGGTCCAACACGCCGATCCTCGTCGACGGCCAGGATGTGATGCCGGAGGTGAACGCGGTGCTGGAGCGCATGCGCGCGTTTTCGCGTCGCGTGCGGTCGGGCGGGTGGACGGGCCACACCGGCAAGCGCATCCGCAACATCGTGAACATCGGCATCGGCGGATCGGACCTCGGGCCGGTGATGGCCTACGAGGCCCTCAAGCCGTATAGCGATCGCGCGCTGACGGTGCGGTTCGTGTCGAATGTGGACGCGACGCATTTTGCGGAATGCACGCGCGACCTCGACCCGGAGGAGACGCTGTTCATCGTCGCGTCGAAGACCTTTACGACGCAGGAGACGATGACCAACGCGGAGACGGCGAAGGCGTGGGCGCTCGCGAAGCTGAAGGAGCCTGCGGCGGTCGCGAAGCACTTTGTCGCGGTGTCCACGAACGCGGCGAAGGTGTCGGCGTTCGGCATTGATACGGCGAACATGTTCGGGTTCTGGGACTGGGTCGGCGGGCGTTATTCGCTCACGTCGGCGATCGGGTTGCCGCTGATGCTGGCGATCGGGCCGGAAAACTACGACGACCTGCTCGACGGGTTCCACGCGATGGACCGGCATTTTGCCGAGGCCCCGCTGGCGAAGAACATGCCCGTGCTGCTGGGATTGCTGGGCGTGTGGTACAACAATTTCTTCGACGCGCAGAGCCAGGCCATCCTGCCGTACGACCAGTATTTGAGCCGTTTCGCGGCGTACTTCCAGCAGGGCGACATGGAGAGCAACGGCAAGACCATCACGAAGGGCGGCGAGCGGGTGGACTGGCAGACGGGCCCGATCATCTGGGGCGAGCCGGGCACGAACGGCCAGCACGCCTTTTACCAGTTGATCCATCAGGGTACGAAGTTGATCCCGTGCGACTTCATTGGATTCTGCCGCTCGCACAACCCGATCGGCGACCACCATGCGAAACTGATGTCGAATTTCTTTGCGCAGACCGAGGCCCTCGCGTTCGGCAAGTCGGCGGAAGAATGTCGCGCCGAGGGCGTGCCGGAGGCGCTGGTGCCGCACAAGACGTTCGAGGGCAACCGCCCGACCAACACGATCCTCGCGCAAAAACTGACCCCGCACGTGCTGGGCCAGTTGATCGCGCTCTACGAGCACAAGATCTTCGTGCAGGGCGTGATCTGGGACATCTTCTCGTTCGACCAGTGGGGCGTCGAGCTGGGCAAGGTGCTCGCGAACCGCATCCTGCCCGAGCTGACCGCGCCGCAGGAGCCGGATCTCAAGCACGATGCCTCGACGAATGCGCTGATCCAGCGCTTCCGCAAGTTGCGGTGATCGTTCCTCCTGCTACACTGAAGGCATGGAGGAGCATGCCGGAATGATCGGGCGCGGCCCGGAGGCCGCGCTGCTCTCTGCGCGCGCTGCCGATGCCTGTACAGGCGGTGGTGGCGCGGTTCTCTTCCTGTCCGGCGAAGCGGGGGTGGGCAAGTCGCATCTGGTGCAGGCGGTGCTGGCAACGCAGCCCGTTCGCGTCTTCAACACGACATCGCTCGCGGGTTTGACGCCTGCGTATGGCCCGGTGCTTCAGTGCCTGCGCGCCTGGCGGCAGGAGGCGCCCGCGGAATTCAAGGCGCTGGGCGGGCGGGCCGCGCCGGTTGCGTCGTGTTTGGACGGTGGCCTTGCGCCGGGCGTGCCGGTGGAGTCTTTGCGTGAGGCGCTTGTGGGCGCCGTCTTGGCGATCGCTCGCCGCAGGCCGTCCGCATGGGTGTTGGATGATGTACATCACGCGGACGCGGCGACACTGGAGTTGCTGACGCTATTGGGGCTACGCGTGAAGGACTCCGCGCTGCTCGTGGTCGGGATTTATCAGTCCAACGAGGTGGGGCGCGATCATCCGTTGCGCCGGCTGCGCGCCACGCTGCGCAAATCGCCCCGGTTTGTGGAGTTCACCGTCGAACCCTTTTCCCTGAAGGAGAGTCTCCGCATGATGCGTGAGTGCCTCGGCGCGGAGCCTGCGCCGGCGCTGGCGCAGGCCCTCCACGAGCGCACGCAGGGGGTTCCGCTATACATTGAGGAATTCTGCACGGCGTTGAAGGCGGGCGGTTGCCTGTTCGACCGGGGCCGCGGGCTGGAGTTGGCCGAGGGCCGCGAGGTGCCGTTGCCGGAGCGCCTGCAGGATGCGTTGCTGTTGCGCCTTCATTCCCTGCCGTCGGGGGAGCGCGCATTCGTGGAGGCGGCCGCCGTGGATGGTGTGGAATTCGACTGGGCGTTGGCCGGGCAGACCTCTGGCCAGCCGGCGGGCGGAGATGCGCTGATTGAACAGGGACTGGTGCGCGCGGGTGGCGCGGGGCGCGGTGTGTTTGCACATCCCTTGTTCCAGGAGGCGGTGCTCGCGGCGTTGCCGTGGTCGCGCCGCAGGGCGTTGCACGCGGCAGTGGCCCGGCGCCTCGGGGCGGCAGGCGCGCCGCCGGACCGGTTGGTGCGTCACTACGAAGCGACGGGCGACCAGGCGAACGCCCGCGCGGCTTGGCTCGCCGTGGCGGAGCGGGCCTGCGGGTTGCATGCGCACGAGGATGCGTTCCGGGCCTTTGAACGCGCGATGGCCGCGTGGGCGCCCGGTGAGGACGAATCGGCGCGGGCCGAGGCGCTGGGCCGGTATGTCGAGTGTGCACGCGCGAGCGGTCATCTGCAGGAGGCGTCCCGCGGGCTTACGGAATTGTTGGCGAGCCCGCTGCTGGCCGCGGATCTGGTGAAGCGCGGGGAAACCTGGCGCGCGCTCGCCGCCGTGCAGGTCCAGGAGGGCGCGGTGCTGGCGTCGATCGAATCGCACCGCTCGGCGGCGCGCGATTACGAGGCGGCCGGGCGGCTCGCCGATGCGGCGGAGGACTGGTACGCCATCTCGGAACTCGGCCTGGTGGCGGTGAGTCTGTCGGAGGCCCGGGCCGCGTGTGAGCGGGCGGTCGAACTGGCGGCGCGCGCGGAGCGCCCGGCGTTGCGGGCGCGCGCGCTCAGCCAGCTGGCGTTGCTGTGCGCGACGCTGGCCCAGCCCGAGGAGGCGCGGCGTTTCATCGAAGCGGCGCTCATGCTGGCCTTGGAACATGACCTGCCGGAGGAAGCCGCCGTGGCGTACCGGCGCCTCGCGAGCACGCTTGAATTCGCGTCGAACTATCTCGCCGAGGTCGAGGCGTATGGCGAAGCCTTGTCGTATTGCAGCAGCCGGGGGCTCGAGGCCCAGCAGGCGTTGTGCATGGGCTGCCTGTCCTACGCCTTGTTCCGATCGGGCGAGTGGAGCCAGTGCCAGCGCACCGCGCGCCAGGTCCTGCGCCGGAAGGACGCACCGCCGGTCAGCCGCTGCGGCGCGCAGCTCGCGCTCAGCCTCGTGGCGCTGCACCGGGGCGAACTCAAGACGGCGCGCCGCGTGTTGCAGGACTTCGACCGGGAGGTGCGCGCCGGGGGCCTGTTGATCTATGAGCTGTTCTCGCTGTGGGAACTGGCGATGCTCGAACAGCTGGAGGGCCGTCCCGCGGGCGCGGATGCGCATTTCCTGCGCCTGCTCGACACTTGGGAGCGGACCGAGGACCGCCACGAGGTCCTCCCGGGCCTGCGGGCCGCGGCGACGTTTTATGCGCGGCAGGGGCGCGCGGCCGAAACCAACCGCTGCGCGCGGGCCGCCGGTCGCATTGCCTCCGTTTCCGGGAACCCGGAAGCCTCGGCAACCCTGGCCTACGTGCTTGGGGAAGCCGCGCTCAGCGCGGGAAAAGCGGACGAGTCGCTGCCTCATTTTGCGCGGGCCTGCGCGCTGTTCCGTCAGCATGAGTTGATGGTCGATGGCTTGTGGGCCGATGCGCGCTCGGGGGAAGTGATGTGTCTGGAGGGCTCGGCGGAGGAGGGGCGCCGCGTGTTGCGCGATGCGTTGGGCCGCGCGCGCCGTCTCGGTGCTCGGCCCCTGGTTGTTCAAATCGAATCCGCCCTGTCCGACGCGCCGTCCGCCGCCGCGGAACCGGATTCCCCGTGGACCTGTCTGAGCACGCGCCAGCAGGAAGTCGCGCGCTGCCTTGTGGAAGGGTTGACGAACAAGGAAGTCGCAGCCCGCCTGCACCTCAGCACGCGCACCGTGGACATGCATGTGCGGCATATTTTCGACCGCCTCGCGTGCCGCTCCCGCGCCGAAGCCGTGTCGCGGCTGCTGCAGCGCGAAAAACTGCACTGATCCGTCCGGATGCTGAATGCGCAATGCCGTGCGCATCAATGGGATGCAGCACATACGGTAGCGTCCGTTCCTGAATACGGCAATTCTGCGAATTCCGCGATTCGGTCATCTCGGGAACGATGGCTCCCAGATTCGCATGCACGGGGTGTGCGAACGACACGACGAGGAGTGAGCCATGCACATTAACGTTCCTGAAATTGAAATTGCGGACGCGCGCGATGCGGCGCGGGCCATGCGGGTCCTGTTGGAGGCCTTTCGCGAGGATCCCGCCGTGCGCTGGATTTTTCCCGAGGAAACCGGTTATGAGCGTCACTTTCCGCGCCTCGTGCACGCGATGGGCGGCGAAGCGTTCACGCTTGGGACGGCGTACCGCATGGCGGACGATTCCGCGGTCGCATTGTGGCTGCCGCCCGGTGTGGAGTCGGACGCCGACGCAATCCTGCAGGTGATCGAAGACGGTGTGCCCGCCATGCGGAGGGATGAAGTCCTCGGCATGGCGGAGCAGATGGGTCACCACCATCCGGAGGCGCCGCATTGGTATCTGCCGTTTATCGGCGTGCATCCTGCGCGGCAGGGGCGCGGGCATGGCAGCGCACTGATGCGTCATGCGCTTGAGACGGGTGAACGCAGCAGCATGATCGCCTATCTGGAGTCGTCCAACCCGTCGAACATCTGTCTTTACGAACGGATGGGCTTCGAAATCGCGGGCGTCATCCGCACGCCGACCTCACCGCCTGTTACGCCGATGCATCGCCGGGCCGTGTCCCCGTCCCAGATTCAAGCAGCCTGAAACACTCAACATCAACGGAGAACCACGCAATGAAAACGAAGTCCATGCTGAGCCGCTACCGCGATGAACTGCCGCAACTGAGCGGGGAATTATTTCTCGCCGACGGCGGGTTGGAAACGACCATGGTGTTCCTCGAACACCTGGAGTTGCCGGATTTTGCCTCGTTCGACCTGTTGCGTCGCGCGGAGGGACCGGGTGTGTTGAAAAAGTACTATCGAACCTACCTGGCCCTCGCGCAGCGGTACGGGTGCGGGCTGATCCTGGAGAGCGTCGGTTGGCGGGCGAGTCGTGATTGGGGCGCCCGGCTGGGGTACGACCGAAAGGCCCTGGCGGAGGCCAACCGTCGATCCATAGCCCTGATGGTGGAGGCGCGCGACGAAGTCCCGGGCCACCAACAGCCGGTCATCCTGAGCGGATGCATCGGACCGCGCGGCGATGGCTACAACCCGGACCGGATCATGAGCGAGTCGGACGCGACGGAATATCACACGGAGCAGGCGCTGGTTCTCGCGGAAACGGAGGCGGACATGCTTTCCGCGATGACCATGAACTATGCCGAGGAGGCGGTGGGCGTCGCGCTCGCGGCCCGGCGCGCGGGCATGCCGGTGGCCATTTCCTTCACGGTGGAAACCGATGGGCGCCTGGCAACGGGGCAGCGTTTGCGCGATGCGCTGTTGCAGGTCGAGGCCGCGACGGATGCATATCCGGTGTATTACATGATCAACTGTGCGCATCCCACGCATTTTGCCGGCGTGCTGCCGGCGGACGAATGGTGGGTGCGCCGCATCCGCGGGCTGCGCGCGAATTCGTCATGCAAGAGCCACGCCGAGTTGAATGAGTCCACGGAGTTGGATGCGGGTGACCCCGTGGATCTTGGCGCCCGTTATGCGTCGTTGCTCGCGCGACTTCCCCAGCTCAACATCATGGGTGGGTGCTGCGGAACGGACCATCGCCACATCGAAGAAATCGCGCGCGCCGTGCTGCCTCGCATGCGGGCGGTCGCTTAGGGCGCGCTACCGAGCTGAAGCAGCAGGGCCCGGCTTTGTGAATGGGCCGGGTCCTGCTGCAGCGCGGACAGCGCCGCTTCGCGCGCCTGCTGGATGTCGCGCATGCGCAGGTGGATCGTGGCGCGGGCGAAGGCGGGGTCCGGCGAGCCGGGCAGCAGGGGTTCCGCGCGTTGCAGGGCGACGACCGCGTCCGGCAGGCGTTCGGCGCCAGCGTAGGCGAGGCCGAGGTTGTACCAGGCGCGGCCGAAGTCCGGGGCGCGGCGGACGGTTTCCTCGAGCCATTGCAGCGCGCGCGGGGCGTTCCCGCTCTCCGCCAGCGCGAGGGCGAGTGTGTAGCTGTAGTCCGCGTTCGTTGCGTCGGCGAGCGCGGCAGCGGCGAGGTTGGAGATGGCGGGTACGATGGCGCCGGCGGCGTGCTGGAGGCGGCCCGCGGTGTGCGCGGCGTCGGGCGATCCGTCCCATGCGGTGATCTTATCCGCCCACGGAATCACGTCCGCGGGACGTCCGGTCTCCAGCGCAACCTGCGCGTTGCGGAGGGCGCCGGCGGGTTGGTCGGAAATGTTGCGCAGGTAGGCGACGAGTTCGGCGTGCGGTTCGCGGTGCGAGCGGGCCGTGCCGAGGGCGGCGTCCACGCGTACCAGCGCGCTGTCGTCCGACCGCATGGCTTCCAGTATGCCTTCGCTGCCGGGCGCCCCGCCCAGCGCGAGCACGGCGGAGGAACGAACGCGCGGATGCGGATGGAGCAAGTGCTCCTCAATAAACGCGCGCACCGGCGGCTCGCCGCTCCATTCGGCGAGCATGGCGACCAGTGCCGCGCGCCAGGCGTCGATCTCCTCCGTCCGTGCCATGTGCAGCACGTTTGTCATCGCGCCCGGCAATCCCTCGTGATAGGCCGCGACAGCGCGGGCGCGGTGCCGCGCGCGGCGCGTTTCCATTTTTTCGCCATACCACTTCGTTGTCCACTCCTCGGCCCACTGCGGGGTCTGGTCGGTGTGGCAGCGATTGCAGGCATTCGGCACGCCGTGTTCGATGGTGAGGCGCGGGTCGGGCGAGGTGAATCCGTGGTCGCGCCGCCAGTCGCGTCCCATGTAGACGTGTTCGGACATGTGGCAGTCGATACAGCGCCCGCCGGGCATGCCCTCGGCGTGGAACATGTGCTCCTTCGGGATGATCGGCGTCGCGCCGTTCGCGCCGGGCGGCGTGTGGCACTGCATGCAGAGCGCGTTGTTTTCCGCGGGCAGCTTCAACTTTCCGCTGTGCGGATTGTGACAGTCCATGCAGGAGACGCCCTTGTGCCCCATGCGGCTCATCATGAACGACGCATATTCAAAGTCCTCGTCGAGCACCTGGCCGTCGTGGTGGAAGATGCGCGGCGTGTCGGGCAGGATCAGGCGGAAGTGGTCGGTGAAGCGGTCCCCCGGCTTGAAGGTGCCGAACAATTCCTCCCGCCGCGCATGGCAGGAAGCGCAGTTGTCGATGTGGAGGGGGGCGGGGGGGGGGGTCAGGTGTCGGGTGTCAGGGGTGGAGGATTCGATCATCGGGCAGGTGTTCGTCCTCCCCGACACCTGAAACCCGACACCCGTCTCCTCTTCCCGCATCCGGTGACACTGTGTGCACGACACGCCCATCGCCTGCCAGGAGGACGCATAGACGTCCTTTACCGGGTCGTAGTTCTTCTCGAATCCCGTGGTGTGGCAGAAGGCGCACTGCACGTTCCAGGTGTTGCCGCGACCGGTCCAGTGGCCCCACTCGCCGGCGTGGCGGTTCTCATTGTTGAAGACGTTGAACCATTCATTGCTGCGCGGGTCGTAGGCCCATTCGAGCGCCTGCAGGCGGCCGTCGGGGAAGGGGATGAGGTATTGGATGAGCGGGGTGATGCCGATGACAGCCTCGGCGGTGCGCGCTTCCGGCGGGCCGTTTTCAAGGATGGCGCGATCGATGCCGGGCGAGACCAGGCGGTTCGCGTGCGCGTGTTGCGAGGCCTGCCACTCGTCGTATTCCTTGCGGTGGCATTCCGCGCAGGCCAGCGCGCCGGGATCGGGCGTGCGCGAACGCGCCGCGAGTTCGCGTCCGATCACGCGATCCTCCGTGCGCGGCGTGCAGGCGCAAAGTCCACCCAGCAGAAGTAGGGAAACGAGAAGCCGGCACGTGCGCATGTGGCTATTCAACGCGAGCGCGGTGCGCCGGGCAAGTGGATACGCGGGATTACACCCCTTGCGCCCTCGCGTGGTGCTGCCGTTCACGTTTCACGTGCACGTACACGTTCCACGAAGCGCGTGTACGTGGGACGTGTACGGGAACGTGAACGCCAATCCGCTGGAGCCCTCGCGGGGGGGCATTGACGCAATCCCCGCGGTGACCCACGATGGCGGCATGGGCGCGATCCTGCACATCGACATGGATGCCTTCTACGCGGCGGTGGAGGTGCGGGATCATCCGGAGTTGCGCGGCAAGCCGGTTGTCATCGGCTCGCCGCCGGACAAGCGGGGCGTCGTGTCCACCGCGTCCTACGAGGCGCGGCAATTCGGCATCCGCTCGGCGATGCCGTCGCGCACGGCGGGCAAGCTGTGTCCGCACGCGGTGTTCCTGCCGGTGCGCATGGCGCGCTACATCGAAGTCTCCGAACAGGTGATGGCGATCATCGAATCATTCACGCCGATCTACGAGCAGCTCTCGGTGGACGAGGCGTTCCTGGATGTGGCGGGCGTGTTGCGGCGTTGGAAGACGGGCGAGGCGGTGGCGATCGCGCTCAAGCAGCGCATCCGCAAGCAGACGGGCCTCACGGCGTCCGTCGGCGTCGCGCCGAACAAGTTTCTTGCGAAACTCGCCAGTGACCTGAAGAAGCCGGACGGCCTCTTCGTTGTGCCGGATGCGCCGGATGCGATTGCGCGCCTGCTGGCAGCGCTCCCGGTCAGCCGCATCTGGGGGGTGGGCAAGGTGACGGAAAAGCGACTGCACGAGTGCGGCCTCCGCACGATCGGCGACGTGCAACGCATCCCGCGCGGGACCCTGGCGTCGTATGTCGGCGAGGCGCTCGCGGTCCACATGCAGGAACTGGCGTGGGGACGCGACGACCGGCCGGTGGTGACCGAGCACCAAGCCAAGAGCATTTCATCCGAGACCACGTTTGACGAGGATTGCACCGACGCGCAGGTGGTTCGGCAGGTGCTCGTGGAGCAGGTGGAGCAGGTGGGCCGTCGCCTCCGGCGCGACGGGCGCAAGGCGCGCGTAGGGCATATCCGCATCCGCTATGAGGACTTCTCCACCATCACCCGCCAGCAGGCCTTTGCCCGGCCGACACATGCGGATCGCGACTTGCTGCGCTGTGCGACGCTGCTGTGGGAACGGGAGCACGCGGCCCGACCGGTCCGGCTGATCGGGTTCGGGGTGAGCGGCTTGGATGGAGAGGAGCCGCTGCAAGGCGAACTGAACCTCGGCCCGTTCACGCGCGAGCCCGAATTGGGCAAGGTGGAGCGGCTCGACACGGTTGTGGATACCCTGCGCGAGCAGTTTGGGCGCGACGCGCTGAAGCGGGGTTCCGCGCTGCGGTGAGGCTCAGCGCCCCAGGACGAGCTTAACGCCTGCAATGAGCAGGACGATGGCGAGCAGTCGCTTCACGATCACGGGATTAAAGCGCCGGCTCCCGCAATAGGAGCCCATCGCCCCGCCGGCCACCGCGGCCCCGAGCAGCCAGAGTCCAATCGCCGGAAATGAGCGCGTGCTGCTCCAGTTGCCCACCAGGCCCGCGATGGAATTGCAAAGGATGAACAACGCCGATACGGCGGCGGCTGTTTTGACCCGGGCCCACCCCATCCACAGCAGGAGCGGGGTCAGGAAAATGCCGCCGCCCGTGCCGGTGAATCCGGCGAGCAGGCCCAGTCCGCCGCCGAGGGCGATGCTGGCGGGACGCGAGGGCGGACCCCGCACCGTGTCATCCGCGGGGCGCACCAGGAAGCGCCAGGCCGAGAACAGCAGGACGAGCCCGACCAGCACCTTAAACACCTGTGCCGGCAGGTTGAGGTACCCACCCAGGAATGCCATGGGAATCGCCGCGAGGGCGAAGGGCCAGAAGAGCGACCACGAAAAATGACCCGCGCGATAAAACTGCCACGCGGTGATCGCGGCGACGAAAATATTCAGCGTGAGGGCGGTCGGTTTGATGACGGCCGGTGCGAGGCCCGCCAGGGACATGACCGCGATGTAGCCGGACGCGCCCGCATGGCCGACGGAGGAGTAGAGGAATCCGATCAGCGCGACCGCCGCGATGAGCAGAAGTTGATCAGCGGGCGGCATGGGGGAGGTGATCAGTGACCAGTAATCGGTGACCGGTCACTGGTTACCGATCACCGGTCACGTCCTCGTTATTCCCCGCCGTCGAGGAAGCCTTCGAGTTTCCGGATGCGCGTCGGATGGCGCATCTTGCGGAGGGCCTTGGCTTCGATCTGGCGGATGCGTTCGCGGGTGACCTGGAACTTGCGACCGACTTCCTCCAGCGTGCGCGAGTAGCCGTCGGCGAGGCCGAAGCGAAGCGTCAGTACTTCCTGCTCGCGCTCGGTCAGCGTCTTCAGCACATCCTGCAGGCGGTCCTTCAACAGCGAATAGGCCGTCATTTCCGACGGATTCTCCGCGCTCTTGTCCTCGATGAAGTCGCCGAAATGCGTGTCGTCGCTGTCGCCGACGGGGCTTTGCAGCGAGATCGGCTGCTGCGCCATCTTGAGTACCGCGCGCACGCGGTCCACCGGCAGGTTCATTTCCTCGGCGACTTCCTCGGGCGTCGGCTCGCGGCCGAGTTCCTGCACGAGCGCCTTCTGCACGCGCATCAGCTTGTTGATCGTCTCGATCATGTGGACCGGGATGCGGATCGTGCGCGCCTGGTCGGCGATGGAGCGGGTGATCGCCTGGCGAATCCACCACGTCGCGTAGGTCGAGAACTTGTAGCCGCGGCGGTACTCGAATTTTTCGACCGCCTTCATCAGGCCCATGTTGCCTTCCTGGATCAGGTCGAGGAAGGAGAGGCCGCGGTTCGTGTATTTCTTCGCGATGGAGATCACGAGGCGCAGGTTGGCCTCGACCATCTCGGTCTTCGCGCGCAGCCCCTTGCGGAGCCACATCTTCAATTCCTTGTAGTTCGCCTCGAACTCCTCGGCGGTCATGCGCTCGTCCAGCTCGAACTGGTGGATCTTCTTGCGCACTTCCTTGATCAAGTCGGGCGCGTTCTTCGCCTTCGACGAGCTGTAGCGCTTGAGCTCGTCCAGCATGCCCTTCAGCACGAGGTGGCGCTCATCCGCCACGGTGACAAAATCCTCGATGGCCTTTTGCTTGAAGTAGAGCTGGTCGAGGCAGCTCGACAGTTTGTCGCGGGCCTGCTCGAAGGAGCGGCGCTTGCGGTCGCGCTCCTGTTTCGTGCCGCCGCTCTTGTGGCATTCAATGAACTTTTTGCCGACGAGCTCGTGCTGGCGCTGCGTGTCCTTCCGCAGCTTCACGAGGACCTTCATGTAGCGCTCGCGGCTGTCCACATGCTTGTCGCTGATGATGCGGTCGAAGCGCTCGCGGCCCTCCTCGAGGCGCTGGACGACGGCGTAGTAGGCGTTGGTCGCGTAGCCGAACAGGCCGAAGAGCTTGCGGGCGTTGATCTCCGCCTCCTCGATGCGCATCGAGATTTCGACTTCCTGCTCGCGCGTCAGCAGCGGGACCTGGCCCATCTGCTTGAGGTACATGCGGACCGGGTCGTCGAGCACGTCCACGCGCTGGGTGGCGCGGGCCTTTTCCTCCTGCTCGGCCTTGAGCTTCACGGCCTCGTCATCCGACTCGACCGCCTCGATGTCCATGCCCTTGAGCAGGATCAGGATCGAGTCGAACTCCTCGGGGCTGACGACCGTTTCGGGAATGACCTCGTTGATGTCGTCGTAGGTGACGAAGCCCTGTTCCTGAGCGATCTTCACCAGCTCGCGGATCTTCGCCTGCCGCTCCTCCCGGTTGACCTGGACCTTCACATCCGTGCCGTCGGCGGTCAGCTTGGTCTCCACCGCCGGCGCCTGCTTCGCGGGCTCAACCGCCTCGCGGGCGTCCGATTTTTTTGACGGGGTTGTTTTCTTTTTGGGAGCGGGTGTTTTGGACATGCGGGTTCCGAAGGATGGGCAGAGTTAACCTAATGGTACGCAAAGGGGACGGAATATGGAGGATCGAACGGGGGTCGTCAAGGTCCGGCGCCAGATATTTTTCGCGCTATAACTCCATCACCAGCACGGCCTTGTCCCAACCGTGGCGGAGGGCGACGAGGTCGTATTTCATGTGCGCGATTTCCTCGGTCAGCCGCATCTGCTCCTCCGGCCCCGCCTGCGCGCGGCGGTGATTGGCGTCGCGCAGCGCCCGCTCCAGGTTCTTCCGGCGGATGGCCATGATGAGGTCCTGCGCGGCGCGCACGGGCAGGTTATCCTCCGTCCCGAGGCGCCGCTCGTCGGCGAGCAACTCGGCGGCGAGGTTCAGGCAGGCGTCGCCGCCGTCGCGCGCCGCCTCCGCCAGCTCCACCCCGTCCTCGCGCACGACGGCTTCGAGCAGGGTCCGGCAGCGCGCATCGGAAAAATGCTCGGGGCGCAAGTAGTGGCGCACAAGGTCCGTGATCTCCGGGTGGTGCGCGACCACCCACAGCAGCTCGCGCTCCTCGCGGGGCGGCGGGCCCTGCGCCTCCGATGGCGGGGCGGGTTCGGGCTCGGCCGCGGACGGGCGGATGGACGGCGTTGTCCGCCGCAACTCCTCGCGCAACGCGTGTTCCGGCGAGCCGGTGCGGGAGGCGAGTTCGCGCAGCATGCGGCTGCGCTGCAGGTCGCTCGGCGCGTGGCGGATCGTCTCCAGCACGGCGCGGGACACCCGCTTGAGGCCCGCCTCCTGTCGCATGTCGTCCCGCCGCGAGAGTACGTCGAACTGGAATTCGACGACGCTTTTCGGCGCGTCGAGCACCTTCCGGAACGCCTCCGCGCCGTGTTTCTGGATCAAGCTGTCGGGGTCCTCGCCGACGGGCAGCGACACCACCTGCACGCTCAGCTCGGCGGCGAGGAAGAGCTCGGCGGAGCGCAGCGCGGAATTCTGGCCCGCGGTGTCCGCGTCCATCACCAGCACCACCGTGTCGGCGTGGCGCTTGATCGTCGCGGCGTGTTCCTCCGTGAGCGCCGTGCCGAGCGCGGCGACCGCGTGCGTGAAGCCGGCGAGGTGGCAGCGGATGACGTCGATCTGCCCCTCGCACAGCAGGCAGGTCCGCTGCTCGATGATCGGCTTGCGCGCGCGGTCCATCGCGAAGAGCAGCCGGCTCTTGCGGAAGATCGGCGTCTCCGGGCTGTTGAGGTACTTTGCGCCGCGGTCGTCCTTCACGAGGATGCGCCCGCTGAAGCCGACGATGCGCCCCGAGAGGTCGCGGATCGGGAACATCAGCCGCTCGCGGAACCGGTCGTAGCGGCGGCCCTGTTCATTCTTCGCGATAAGGCCCGCCGTCTCCAGCAGCTCCAGCGACACGCCGCGTTTTTCCGCGAACCGCTCCATCACGTCGAACCCGCCCGGCGCGTAGCCGAGGCCGAACTGCTCCACCACGTCGGCCCCGAGGTCGCGGCTCTTCAGGTACGCCCGCGCCGCCTCGGCGGACGGGTGCTTCAGCAGGATCTCCTGGAAAAACGACGCCGTGTCCGTGTGCACCTTGTACAGCAGGTCTTTGCGCGATTCCTCGCTGCGTTCCTGCTCGGTGAACTGCAGCGTCACCCCCGCGCGCTGCGCGAGCAGGCGCACCGCGTCCATGAACTCCACGCTCTCGTGCTGCATCACGAACTTGAAAACATCGCCGCCCGCGCCGCAGCCGAAGCAGTGGTAAATCTGGCGCGCCTGGTTCACCGTGAACGACGGCGTCTTCTCCTTGTGGAACGGGCAGAGCGCCTTGTAGGCCGTGCCCGCGCGCTTCAGCGTGATGTAGGAACCGATGAGATCGACAATGTCCACGCGCGCGCGGATGTCGTCGAGGATCTGGCGGGGCAGGGCCATCTACTCCACCGGGCCCAGCGGCGCGGCGTCCCAGTCGCCGGACGGCCCGGCAGGCGGCTCGTCGACGGGGGCGAGTTCCTCCGCATAGGGATCGATCGACGGGTCCGCCGTCGCTTCGGGCGGCGCCACGCGCAACTCCGGCACTTTTTCGGAGAGTTGCTCGTAGAGCGGATGCAGGCGCGCGGTGACGAGGCGACCGATGCGCGATTCCTGGGTGATCATCGCCTGCATCGTGTCGTTCGGCATCAGGCTCAGCAGCAGCAGGATCAGGATCGCGACCGCACCGGAGCGAACGAGTCCGCACAGCGCGCCGCCGATCCGCTCGGTCCGGCCTTTAAAGGAGAAGCTGAACATCGCGGACAGCGCGAGGCGGATGATCGTCAGGATCGCGTAGGCCCCGACCAGGAGAATGAGCAGCGCGGAGAGGAAGCACAGGCGCGGCGCCCACTCGAAGCGCGCCATCAGCGCATCGGCCAGCGGGCGCGTCAGGAAAATCACCGCCGCGATGCAACCCGCCGCGATCAACACGCGCGCCAGCTCGCCCGAAAGGCCGCGCCGGACGCCGCCCGCGAGGCCGCCGAGCACGAACGCGACGAAGATCCAATCCACCACCGTAAGTCCGAGCCATGTCATGCGGCTGAACGTAGGCCGACCCCGGCCCGGCATCAAGAGAGAAGGATGGGGAAAGGACACGAGGGGAGAGGAGACGAGGGGCACGAGACCCGAGGGGAGAGGACACGAGGGCACGAGGAACGTAGGGGCGGGGAGCGGAAGAAATGTTTTACAGACGTTGCGGGTGGCAAAAAGAGTTTTTACAGACGTTGCAAATCCCGGGGTGGGGTTTGCTATTCTCGCGCGATGCATACGGAACAGGATGCCGCGGGGCGTGGCGGGGTCTGGTCGGCGGTGAAACGGCTGGGATTGTTTCTGCTCATTGCGCTGGCGGGCGTGGCGGTGAGTCATTTTACGCACCTGGGCGACTATGTGAGTGCCGGGTCGATGGCGGAGCTGGCGGAGCGAATGGGGCCGCACGGGGTCAGCATCATCATGCTGGCGGGCGTGTTGACGCCGCTGATGTTTTTGCCGCGCTGGCCGATCGCGTTCCTCGCGGGGCTGCTGTATGGCGTGGTGTGGGGCACGCTGCTGGCGACGGTCGCGTCGGCGGGGGGCGCGTGGCTGCACTTCATGCTCTCGCGGACCCTGCTGGCGCCGGCGTCGGAACGCATGCGGCGCCGCCTGAAGCTGGAGCATCTGAACATTCCGCGCGACAAGCAGTTCATCACCCTTTTCCTGCTGCGCGCGTTCCCGCTGTCGAGTTTCGTGGCGACGAACGTGCTGGCGGGCGCGTTGAAGCTGAGCCGCAGCCGGTTCATCCTCGCGTCGTTCCTCGGCATGCTGCCGTCGTCGCTGATGTACGCGGCATGGGGCAAGGTGATGAAACAGCCGGAGCCTCACTTTTACGGCCTCGCCGTGCTCGCCGTGATCCTCATCGTGGGCGGCGCGGTGCTGGCCCAACGCTACCTGCGCCCCTGGCTCCGCCCGTCCGCCGACCGCGGCGCCGAATAATTTCGTCCTCGAAATCAGGACTTCACCACGGAGCGACGGAGGCACGGAGCGGATGGAAGCCGCGTCTCGATCGGAATTCTCCTTGGTTAAAAAAGTTTCGTCCTTCTTCGATGAGGCTTTCGCGTTGAGTTGGCGGGCGGGCGGACTACACTGCGGGGCGAGGTGGCTATGCGTATTCGATTCGTCCGGTGGATGGTGTGCGGTGCGCTGATCGGGGTTTTGCCCGCGCGCGCCGCGGTGGAGGCTTCGGCCCCGCGGCAGGTGACGCTCCAGATCTATGACAACGGGCTCACGCTGGTGAACGAACTGCGGTCGGTGGTGTTGCCGCCTGGCGCGGACTCGGTGGTGGTGCGCGGCGTGCCGGCGCGGCTCGACCCGGAGACGGTGTCGGTCCTGCCTGCGGCGGGGAGCGCGGGGCTCGACGTGCTGGAGCAGCGGTTCGAGTATGACCTGGCCGACGCGGCGCGCCTGTTGGGCCGCTATCTCGACCGCACGCTGGTGGTCGGCGCGGGCGCGAACGCGAAGGAGGGGCGGCTGGTCGGATTGCCGGCGTGGCGCGAGCCGCCGTTCCCGTCGGACCCGCTTGTGCTGGCGATGCCGGACGGCGGGCTGGTCTCCTTCTTTACCGCGGCGGAGGCGGGGCGCGTGACGTTCCCCGGCGCGGCGCGCGCGGTGTTCGACAAGCCCGCGCTGGTGTGGCGCACGCGCGGCGGGCTCGAGGGCCAGCAGAATTTCCGCTTCAACTACCTGTTGCAGGGCCTCGCGTGGCAGGCGGCGTATGACGTTGTGCTGAATCCCGCGGGCACGGAGGCGATGCTGTCCGGGCGCATCGGGCTCGACAACCAGAGCGGTGGCTCGTTCGAGGAGGCGACGGTGCGACTCCTGGAAACGGAGCGGGGCCGGGTGTCCGGCGAGGCGGAGGACCTGGCGCCGCAGCGCTATGCGTATGGTCTCGAACAGCCGCGCGACGAGCGCGCCGTGGCGAGCCTCGCGCCGGTGCAGACGCACGAACTGCCCCGGAAGGTGACGCTGCAGCAGGGCGAGCGCGTGTACCTGCCGCTGGCGCAGATCGCGAACCTGCCGGTGCGCCGCATCTTTGTGTATGACGGCGTGCGTTTCGACCGCTTCCAGCGGAATCGCCGCAACGACTGGAACTACGGCACCGAATATCACACGACGGTGGACCTGCACCTGGAGTTCGACAACACCGGCGCGGCGGGGCTGGGCCTGCATTTGCCGCCGGGCCGCCTGCACCTGTACCAGCAGCGGATCGACGGCGCGCTCGAGTTGCTCGGCACTGATACGCTCGCGCCGGTGGCCGCGGAGGCGCGCGGGCAGGTGCGCGTCGGCCCTGCGCGCGGGCTGCGCGGGGAGCGCGAACGCACGGGCTACACGGAGATCCGTCCGCTGCACGAGTATGAGGAGTCGTTTGAAATACGGCTCGCGAACGACTCCGACCAGCCTGCGGTGATCCGCGTGGTGGAACACCTGTACCGGTGGTCGGAATTCGAGATCGTCAAGTCGGACAGCGAGTACAAGGTGACCGGTCCGCAGACGATTGAGTTCCAGCCCGAGCTGAAGCCGGGCGGGCGTCGCGCGATCCACTACACCGTGCGCTACCGCTGGTAGGAGGACCGCGCGTGGACCAACGCCGCATTGCGGACGCGCTGTGTGCGGGCCTGCTGGCCGCGTGCAGCCTGGCCGCGCCGGTGGGCGCGCAGGACGTCAGCCGCCCCGTCTCGACCCGCCTGATCGTCGGCCACGAGGTGTCGACGATGCGCGAGGAGCACGAGGTGAATTTTGTGCAGCGCGAGCGCACCCTGTGGCTCGATCTGCCGTCGGCGGTGGACCTCGCGACGGTGTGGGCGGGCGATGCGGAGCAGGCGGTGCGACTGCTCGATGTGCGGCGGACGCCCCCGCCGCAGCCGGCGTTCGATGGCGTGTGGTCGCTTACCGGCGCCGTGCCACGTCGCGCGGAGGCGTCGTCGCAGGTGCAGGGCCCGCTGGCGATCCGCCTGATTTCAGCCGCTGCGCGACCGCGCCGGGTGGAGGTTCATTACCAGGTGCCGGGCCTTTCGTGGGAGGCGCATTACGAGCTGACGATACGCGGGGACATCAACAATCACCTGGAACCGTTGTCGCTGGACATGGAGGCGCGGCTTCATGTGTCGAACGCGCTGGACCGCGCGGTGCGCGCCGACCGCCTGCTCCTGCGCGGGCCTGCGGAGCGACCGGCGGATGCGGACGCCCTGCAGCGGGCGCCGGGGTTCCTTATGCTGGATGACGACAGCCCGCTGGCCGACCGGTGGCGCCCCGGCCCGCCGCCGCAACGCGAGCCCCAGCTCTACAGTCTTGTGGAGGAGGGGACGGTGCTTCCGCCGGGGCAGGTGGTCGGATTGCGCGTGGCGTCGGCCCGCCGCATGGCGACGGAGCGGCTCTACACCATGGATAGCGAGCGCATGCCGCTGGGATCGCCGGACGGGCGGCGGCCGCTGCGGCAATGGATGGTCATCCGCAACGAGGCGCGCGCGGGACTCGGCATGCCGCTGCCCGCGGGTACGGCCCGCATCTCGGCGGGCAGCGGGCGTTCGCCGGTTCGGCAGGACGCGGTGCTGGGCCACACGCCGGCCGGGGGGCTGATCCGCGTCGATCTCGGCGATGCGCCCGGGGTCACCGGGTCGCGCCGCTCCCTCGGTCGCACGCGCGATGTGGGCGGCATCGTTCAGGAGACAATCGAACTGCGTGTGGCCAACGGGCTCGACAGCGCCGTGCGGGTGGAACTGTCCGAACGTCCGCCGGTCCCGCTGGCGTGGGACATGGTGCGCTCCTCGCGCCCCTATGAATTGGTGGCCCGCCGCCTGCGCTACGAATTGCAACTGGCGCCGCGCGAAGAGGTCGTGGTCTCCTACACCGTACGCCTCAGCGAGCCGGAGGGCTGAGTCCGGTTCCGTCACGCTGTGGGATTTTTTTAAAACCACGGAGACACGGAGGTACGGAGCAGATTCTAAAAGAGAATGTTCCACAATCTTCAGGCCTCTCCGTGCCTCCGTGAACTCCGTGGTGAAGGACGGCGAGGATGAAGCGGCTGGAGACCGGGCGGCTAGGGCGCGGGCAGGGCGCGGAAGTCGGGGGTGACTTCGCGCGCGTTGCGCTGCGTGAGCAGGCGCGCCTGCACCTGGTAGAGGGCGATGAAAATGACCAGCAGGAGCGCGAGGAAGATGAAGAACTTGAGGTTCTCCTTCATCGGTCGCGACCGGCTCGGGAAATCGACGCGCAGTTTGCCGTAGTTGATGATCGGCGGCGTCACGCGTGGACGGGTCGTTTTCATGCGATGCGGGAAGTGTAGCCACCGCCGTTTCCGGTGCAACGGGATTTGTGCAAAAAATATTCCGCCATCCGCCCCGCCGCGTGGCGTTGACAGGCCGGTGTTGCTTTGTTACAGCGGACCGACCGTGCAGCAGGCCTTCACACCTTTATACCTATGAATACACAACACGTAGCCAACATCATCCGCGGGCTGTCGATCGACGGCGTGCAAAAAGCGAACTCCGGACACCCGGGCATGCCGATGGGCACCGCGGATTTCGCCGCCGTCCTCTTCCTCAAATTCCTGAAATACAATCCGGCGGACCCGCAGTGGCCGGACCGCGACCGCTACGTCCAGTCGGCCGGGCACGGCTCGATGTTGATGTACAGCCTGCTGCACCTCGCCGGCTACGATCTCGCGCTCGATGAACTGAAGCAGTTCCGCCAGTGGGGCAGCCGGACGCCGGGCCACCCCGAGTCGCACCTGACGCCGGGCGTGGAAACGACCACCGGTCCGCTGGGGCAGGGTACGGCGAACGCGGTCGGCATGGCGCTGGCCGAGGCGATGCTCGCGGCGCGGTTCAACAAGGACGGGCACAGCATCGTTGACCACTACACGTATGTGCTGGCGGGCGACGGCTGCCTGATGGAAGGCATTTCGCACGAGGCCTGCTCGCACGCGGGCCACCTGGGCCTGAACAAGCTGATCCTGTTCTACGACAGCAACCGGATCACGATTGAGGGGCACACGGACCTCGCGTACAGCGACAACGTCCGCAAGCGCTTCGAGGGCTACAACTGGAACGTCCTGGAAATCGACGGGCACAACCACGCCGAGATCGAGCAGGCGCTGCGCAGCGCGCACGCGGAGAAGAAGCGTCCGACGATCATCATCGGGCACACCACGATTGGCAAGGGCAGCCCGCACCTGGCCGGCAGCCACGAATCGCACGGCGCGCCGCTCGGCGCGGACGAAGTGAAGGCGACCAAGAAGAACCTGGGCCTGCCGGAGAACGAGGATTTCTTCGTGTCCGACGAGGCGCGCGCCGCGTTTGCCGAGCGCCGCCGCCAGAATGAAGTCGCGTACAAGGCCTGGCAGGAGCGTCTTTTGGCGTTCCGCAAGGCGAACCCGGAACTGGGTGTGCAGTGGGACGCGGGCTTGGCCGGCACGCTGCCGGCGGACCTCGAGGCGAAGCTGCCGGTGTTCCCGGTGGACAAGCCGCTGGCGACGCGCGCGGCTTCGGGCAAGGTCATCCAGGAGCTCGCGAAGCATATCCCGCATTTCGTCGGCGGCTCGGCGGATCTCGCGCCCAGCACCAGCACGCTCATCAAGGACGGCGGGTCCGTTGCGCCGGGCTCGTTCGCCGGTCGCAACCTGCACTATGGCGTGCGCGAACACAGCATGGCGGCGATCGTCAACGGCATGTGCCTGCACCGCGGGTTCACGGTGTACGGCGCGACGTTCCTCGTGTTCTCGGATTACTGCCGCCCGTCGCTGCGCCTTGCCGCGCTGATGGAGATTCCCGCGCTCACGGTGTTCACGCATGACAGCATTTTCCTCGGCGAGGACGGGCCGACGCACCAGGCGGTGGAGCACCTGGCGGCGCTGCGCGCGATTCCGCACATGACGGTCATCCGCCCCGGCGATCCCAACGAGACGTCCTATGCGTGGCTCGCCGCGCTGCAACACAAGAAAGGTCCCTCGCTGCTCATCCTCTCGCGCCAGAACATGCCGGTCTTCGACCGCACCACCTGCGCCTCCGCGGCGGGTGTGCTGCAGGGCGGCTATGTCTTGTGGGAAAGCGGCGCGAAGCCGGATTGCATCCTGATCGGCACCGGCTCCGAGTTGTCGCTGGCGCTCGACGCGGGCAAGCAGTTGGCGCGCGAGGACGGCGTCAACGTCCGCGTGGTCAGCATGCCGTCGTGGGAACTCTTCGAGAAGCAGCCGGAGGCCTACCGCGCCTCCGTCCTGCCGGCGTCCTGCACCCGCCGCGTGGCGGTGGAGGCAGGCATTGCGCAGGGGTGGGATCGGTACGTGGGGTCGAAGGGCCGCACGGTCACCATCAACCACTACGGCGCATCCGCCCCGGCCAAGGTGCTGGCGGAGAAATTCGGCTTCACCGTGGCCAACGTCCTCGCCGTGGCGCGCGAGGTGATGAGACAGCCTTCGTGATCGACCTGCACATGCACTCCATTTTCTCCGACGGGTCCATGACCCCGGAGGAATTGATCGCCGAGGGACTGTCCATCGGCTTGAAGGGCATGGCGCTGACCGATCATGACACGGTGGGCGGGGTTCCTCGCTTTATCGAGGCGGCGGAGAAGGTCCGGATGCCCGTGATGACGGGTGTCGAGGTGAGCGCCGATCTCGATCACGGCACCCTGCATATGCTCGGCTATGGGGTGGACCACAAGGACCGCTCCCTCATTGAGCATCTCCGCTGGATCCGGCAGGGGCGCGACGAGCGCAACCAGGAGATCCTGCACAAGATCAACCAGCTCGGCATCCGTCTTACAATGGACGAGGTCACGAAGTATGCCGGCGCCGACGTCGTGGGACGCCCGCACTTTGCGCAGGCGATGATCGCGAAGGGGATCGTGAAGGACAAACGGGAGGCGTTCGACCGCTTCCTCGCCAAAGGCAAGCCCGCCTATGCCGAGCGCCGCCGCCTAGAGCCCGCGGCCACGATCGAGTTGATCCGCGGCGCGCGCGGCCTGCCTGTGGTGGCCCATCCCTTCACCCTGAAGCGCAATACGCGAGAGCTGCGGGATTTCATCGCCCAGCTCAAAGCGGCCGGCTTGGGCGGCATTGAAGTCTACTACTCCGAGCATACCCACGAGATGCAGCGTGAATTCGCCGCCCTCGCGAAGGACCTCGACCTCGTCGCCACCGGCGGCAGTGACTACCACGGCACCATGTCCCCCGGCGTCCACATGGGCCGCGGCTCCTCCGGCCTCAAAGTCCCCGACCACGTCTGGGACGCCATCCAGACCGCGCTGCGGGGATAAATTACGAAGGATTTATTCTTTTCTCTTGTCATGTCCTCGTGTGAATGTTTTTATCACGCCTCAGTTTTTGACTGCGGGGTGGAGCAGCCAGGCAGCTCGTCAGGCTCATAACCTGAAGGTCGTTGGTTCAAATCCAACCCCCGCTACCAATCAATAAAGCCCGGCCGTTCGGCCGGGCTTTTTGATTATCAAGATTGAATAATTGCTGAACATCGTAGCAGAATCACAGCGATTTATTCTGGGGCATTGAGGTGCAATGAAAACTGTGGATCGCATTAAATTCGCGCAAAAGCTGGCCAGCGGACGCAAGGTGCTGGACATCGGTGGACAGAAGATGGCGGACTGTGATCCCAACAGTCCGTTCGCAAAACAGTATTCTGGAATTGAGCTGGCCGCCTCCGAATATCGAATTGTGGATTACCAGAAGCAGCCGACGGTCGATTATTTGATCGACTTCAACAAGCCGGAGTCGATTGCGGAAATTCGACAGGTTCTGTCCGACTATCGCCCAGAGGTCATCTTCTGCATGGAGACGCTGGAACACATCAACTACCACTTTGAGTTGATGAACGCGATGGCAGAGTCCGTGGAGAGGGATGGAACCCTTGTGTTTATTACGATTCCGAACAACGGGAACTGGGTGTTCAATGCGTTGGGGTGGAATCACGACCATTCTGTTGGCTTTTTCAGGGACATTGCGTGCCGCTTTGTTGTGCGGGCTGAACTGGGCCGCCATGAAGTCTTGATCGCTCCATGCATGCAGAAGTATCTGTGGTACTGGCCTTTCGTTTATGCGCTTTCATTCTTCCAGCCGTTCAGTTGGGGATTCCTGATTCTTCCGCGCGGCTACCATCCTGATCCTTTGATTTCAGCCGAGATTGCTGAATTGCGCGAGTTTTCCGCCCGGATTCCCGCCTTGAAACCCAAGCGCTAATCGTCTTTATCTAATCGGTTTTGTTCAAAAACAATATTGCCTGGCCGCCATAGATCCGGCAGAATCACAACGTGCGCAAGTAGAGCTATGCGCTGCGTTGATGAAAGCGAGGCGATTATGCCACATCGAACAGGTTCCGATCTTCTGCGCCCTCTGTTTTGGGTCGCTTTGATGTGGCTGTGTGCATCCCGTGTCGATGCGCTTACTCGTTATGTATCTCCCTCTGGCGGGCATGTTGCGCCCTACACGGACTGGGCGAGTG